>OZ253448.1:0-986356 GCA_965261505.1 Mycoplasmatales bacterium
ATAAACTAACAATCATTTTAATTTTTTCTTTAAATTTCATTCTAGTTAATATATTTATTTAATCTTATAATAAAAAAAACTGATTTCTAAACATTCTACTCAAAAGAAAAGTATAAGCTTGTGGTTTATATGTATGTAATTGCTTAAACATTTCTTAAAAAATTAGTAAATTTGTTATAATTTTTAAAGCGTTAATAAAAGCTTAATTTAATTTAAACATCGTTTTTTAGCAATCAAATGAAACAAAAAAATAAACCTTTACTTACTTTAGAAGAGGTGCAAGATAAAAAAAACCAAAGAAAATACCGTTTTTTAATTTTAGGAGTGGCTTCTTTTACTATTTTAGTCATGATTGGAGGAATTATTAGTAGTTCTTTTGGGTTTGCTTATGATTCTATGCAAATCATTAATTCTTTAAAAACAGACCTTAAAAATAATTTAGATAATAACCATTTAGTAATTGATCATACTGTTCTTAATAATAAAGATAACCAATTACTAGGAGCAATTCCTGAAAGTGATGTAGTAGGATTAGCTTTAAAATGTGCTTATGAAATTGATGCTTTAAGTACTCTTAATCAACAAGAATATGGATTAGAAGCTCCTGGAAAACTGTTTTCTGAGTATGAAACCATGGCTTTAAATACTTTTAAAAAAGATTGAATTGATACTGGGTACTTGACAGAAAATGAACAAGCTTCTAATACACAAAACAGTACTCTTCCTTTTTCATTTACCTTTCATAAAGACATTAACCTTTATCAGTACGCTTTAAAATTGCTAGACTTTGACCAACAAGTAGCTAAAAAATATAAACCTTTTTATGTAACACCAGGTATTGAACTAACTACTAATTTAAGCTATACTAAGCAAATTCTTGCTCCGCACAGTTCAGCATCAGATCTTTATCAAGAAATAAATAATGCTCAAAAAATAATAAACCAAAATAGTTATGATGATAGTCTAACTCAGTGAGCATCTTGAGAATTCACAGGAACCTTAACTCAAGCAATTAGTAATCAAGATCCAGATTTATCCTTACCTTTTATTAGCCATACTGCTATGGAAAATAGAGCTCAGGAATATAAATTTAACTTACCTGGACTGAATTTAGCTAACAATAAAATATGGTTTTCTAATTGACAATTAAATAATGTACGCTTATTAATTGATAATGGGTTTAATTCATACCCAGGGCATTATGGTTATAATGTTTTTAATAAAACTAATGCAGACTGATATAACCAAAATAGTAGTACTGCTATCAAAAATTTTGATTTAAACAGTTTACATAAAGTTAATTATAATAGAGATTTTGCTGTTTTAAAAACAGGGACTGTTGTTAATTTTATTATTACTCCCTTTTTATGAGTATTAACTTTATTAACTATTACTTTAGCAGTGGTTTTAAAACCATTTGGACCTACTACTTTTTTAACTTTTCATAAAAAAATTAAACAAAAATAGTTTAATTTTTAATATTTTGTTATAATTTTTTAGTAAAAAATAAATTAAGGAGAATAATATGTTTTTATCAAAACTAATTAACCATGTAGCACTGGTAAGTCTGATTACTCCAGTAGTTTTACAAACCTCAAATTTAACGAAACAAGCATCCAATTTATTTCAGAACAACCTGAAATCATCAGCAGTAATTGCTAAACCTAATAAGCATTTGGAACCTTTTAATCCTAAAAGTTTTAAATATCATTGTCAAGGGAAACAAGGAAGTTATTTTGCATATTATGCTAAAAATGCGTGAAAAACAGGAGGAATTGTCCCAGTCATTAATGATGGTTTTATTTTTCATTTAAACTCACAAGCTTTAAAAGATATGGTAGCTTCTTATAAATGAGCTAAATATCACAAAGAAACCCCATATGTGGGAGGAATGATTTCATATTTAACTAATTGAGATGGTTTAGATAAAACCCCATATTCAGGAAAATGAATTTTTGATGATCAATTTGTAAAACGTGCTTATTCAAATGAACAACAAGCTGTTTGATATGCTTTTGTTCAATACCAAACACCAGCTTATTATACTTTTGTCACTAACGCAATTGCTAAGCATCAAACTGTAGATTACTTCTTTTATATCCAACAAGAAGAAGAAGGATCAATTATTAGAAGTAAAGTCATGTTTGCTAATGTGCAGTCTGGAGCCTCATTTACTACTAAATGATACACCAGCTTTGGAGCTTAATTTACTGGTTAAAACACCAATATTAAATTAACAATCATCAACCCTTAATAAACGATGCAAAATGGTTTTTGTGTTAAACCATTTTGTATTTTTAACAGTAAATGGTTTTTGTGTTAATTGGTTAAAGTTATTTTCTTGATCTAAAATTAAGAGATATCATTGCTTTTTAGATAAAAGAGCTAAAGGCTTATAATTTCATCTTTTTCATAAAATTCTTCTCGGAACATCTATACGAACCAATAAGCATTTTAATTTAATATAAGCTACTGGATCAATAGTTTCGATAACCCAGTTTGCTTTTATTGATTGAATTTTTTTAAAAATAATTTTATGTACTATTGGTCAAACTAGTTTATTGATTTGGTGTCTAAAAACAATATCAGTTAACATAGCCATTTTAAAACTAAGGTCAGGATTTGTTTTATGTAAGAGTAATTTAATTTGTTTTTTAATTTCTGATTTTTGCATCACGGTTTTAGCTATTTCATCACTGCATAAAAATTGATAGTGATGTTTTTTTACAAGGTGGTGTGCCAAGGTGCTTTTGCCCGAATTAATAGTACCGAAAATAACAATAATCATAATACAATAATTTTAATGGCGGAAGGTACAGGATTCGAACCTGCGAACACTTTGACATGTTAAATGTTTTCTAGACATCCGGTTTAAACCACTCACCCAACCTTCCTTTTAAACATTTTAACCTTTGTTAATTAGGTTTCAACTTTTTTTAAAAAATTTATTAGTTTTTTACCAAAAACTATTTTATGATCATCTAATCCATCAATAGGATTAATATAATTTAAGGTTGCAAAGCCTTTAGATAATTTTAAACCTATAATTTTGTTTAATTTAATTTTAATATTAAGTAGAATTAATTGATCTTCAGTCACAAAAATAAAAAAACTAAAAGCTGTAATATTTAAGCCCACAATTAATAAAAGAATGAAAAAGTAATTGACAATCCCAATTGCTACATACATATATCCCAAAAAATTTGCTTTTAGGGTTTTAGCTTCTAATAGAATAAATACTACTGTGATAAAAATAAAACATCCTAAAACAATAATAAAAAATCATAAAATTCAAAATAATAATAATTTTTTATTATAAAAACTACTTTTTAACTTTTCATTTTGGATAGTTTTTTTTGTTTTTTGATAGCTTATGATTAAATAAACGATATAAGCCACGGCCACAAAAGTTAGGATAGTAGTCATACTGAAAATAAGAATTGTAAGCATAAAAATTAACTATTTTTTTTATTTATTGTTGAAGTGCTTGCTCTTCAAAAATAATTTATTAATACTGATGTTTGCGGATTAATTTCTTCAATTAAAAATAATATTTTATTTTTTTCTCAAATAACTTGACCAGTTTTGTAACCTTGTTTCAAATTTAAAATAGTTGGGCCTGTTTCAGTGATTTGTTGCCAAGCAATATTTTGAAATTTGTTTTCTAACTTAAGAATTAAATGCTTATTAGTAATGTAAACATCGCATATTACGATATCACTACCATAATGAACAGGTCACAATTTACGATGGTTACTTAAATATTTTAAATTATATTCCTGATTATTTTGTTCTTTTTTATAAGGAAAATCATTACGAAAGCGTTTATTTTCTTTTGCACTTAAAAAAATAATTCTTAAATCCTTACTATGTAAGTAGCAAGTTTCTTCTTTATTATTCATTTTTAAAGGAATGGACTTACGATTATGAATGATTTCTTGGTATGGTTGCATATATTTATTATTAAATAAAGATACTTGTTTTTGAAAAGCTTTGTTTTTATTATTCTGTAAAAAGCCTAATATTAATAATGCTATTACTAAAACACCATATAATACACCTAAAATAATTAAAACAATCATTAATAATTTTTATCTAAAAAAGAATTTAAAATAATTAAAGCTTCAACACTGTCTTTTTTTTGTTTTCTTTTTTTTCGGCTGACATCTGCACTAATCAGTAAATCTTCTGCTATTTTAGAGGTTAATCTTTCATCTTCAAAATGAAAATGCACATTGTAAGGGATTAAAGCTTGTTTCAATAATTCAACAAAGCAAGCAATGTTTTTATTCATAACACTTTCAGTGTTATTCATATTTTTAGGATCTCCTATTACTAAATCAGTAACTTGATTTTTTTTAATCATATCACTAATGTAAACACTAGCTTCTTCATATGCTAAATTATCAAAGCGATAAGTTGGGAAGGGTCGAGCAATCAAGCCACTATTACTAAATGCGATACCTATAGTTTGAGTTCCAATATCTAATCCTAAATATATTTTGGCTTTCTCCATAATGTTACTCTTGGCATTCCTTCATAATTAGTAATCCTGCTTTTAAAATTTTATTTTTTATTTCTGCTATGTTTTTTTTAAATTGATGTTCAGGAGCAGGGTGGACAATATAATCAGAAACTCATTTACAGGCTACAACAGGAAGATGATATTTATCTGCTACTTGTAAAATAGCAGTTAATTCCATGTCAAACAATGAAATGGTATGAAAATATTTTTTAATATGAGCAAAGTGTCATTTTTTACTACAAAATACATCACTAGAAGCAATATCATAGCTTTTAGCTTTTAAAAAATTAGCTATTTTTTTTGTTCATCCCTGATCACAATTAAAAACAGCCTTTTCTTTTGGAACTTGACCTATCTCATAACCAAAAGATGTTGTATCGGCAAATAAATACTTTGCTTGATTAATATACACCATTTCTCCAATTAACAAATCATGATTGCTAGTGCCACAAGTACCTATATTAATAATTAAACTAATTTGATATTTATTTAAAAGATAGTTTAAATTACAAGCAGCATTAACTAATCCAATTCCTGTAATTAATAATAAAAAATATTGATGTTCATAAAGTTCTAAATTATATTTAGCACTATGATTTTTTTTTATAAAATGACCTTTTTCTATTAAAAGAGTGCATTCCTCTTCCATAGCAGCAACAAACAGAATCATTTTTATTATTTGTTGAGCTGTGCTTCTCAAGCCTTAATGTTTTTAGCTAAAATACTATTCGCATCTAACTTATCTTTTAACCTTTCGTATTGTGCTTTTAAAATAGCTAAATAACAAGTTTTTAAATCTTTTTTAGCTAAAGCTCGATATTTTTCCACATTTGGATAATCTCTTTCTGGAGAAATTTTGTCTGCAATGTACACAATCATAGCTAATGGTGACATTCCCGGTCCTGCTCCTTGGGTATGATATTTAATAGCATCAAGTACAGCTTGATCTTTAATTTGTAAATCATTTTTAGCAAAAATACTACCGCTCATCGCATGAAAAGTTTTGATATCTTCTTTTAAGGCTTCTGGTGCTACTGGTTTAATGTATGTTTCATGCTTTTTAAGCAATCAATATTTTGTAATATCATGATATGCCCCTGCTAAATAAGCTTTATTTCCATCAATATCATTTTTTAGAGCGAGATCTTTAGCTGTTTTAGCAACATTGAAGCTATGCTCTAATCTATTAGCAGGTAGTCTTATTGCTAAGCGTTTTTCTAAATAAAGTAAATGATCATTAATATAATCATTAACGCCAGGAATTTGTTGTTGGAGTGTGTGTCCTTTTCTAATTTGTTCGGATTTTAATTCAAGATTTTCAAATTCATGTACAGGAAAACGATATTTATTAATCATCAGATTATCTACATGCAGAGTACGCTTCATAATAATAAACTTCACTAATTTTTTCAGTTTTTTAAACTTATATCATTCCTTTAAATGTTTGACATTATCTGAACCAATCACAAAGCTAAATTTATCATCTGGGTATTGGTTTTTTAATTTTAAAACTGTGTCGTATGTATAAGTTGCTTCTTTTTTGTATAACTCATCAGTAATAATTTTTACTTTTGCTAAACCTTTAACAGCAATCTTAATCATAGCTAAACGGTCTTCTGCCCTTGTACTAACTTGATCGTTTTGAAAAAATTTTTGAGCATTAGGAATAACTCATACTTCGTCATAATGCAGTTTATTCAAACAAAATTCAATAATATTTACATGGTCGGTATGGATAGGGTTAAATACCCCTCCGTATAAAGCAATATTTTTAGACATATTTTTTTGGTTTTTTAATAATAGCTAATTGAGGAAAAGGGTTATTAAATTTTTTAGATAAAATCATAGCAATCTCTGCTTTGTATGGTGATATTTTATTTAAATAAGGTGTTTCTAAAATTTTAACAATATTTTTAAAGTGAGGGTGATATAAAAAATTAATTATGTTATCAAAACCTATGTATCCATATCCAATGTTAGCATGACGATCTTTTTTGTTGTGAAAAGGTAGTTTTGCATCATTAACATGAATGACAAAAACTTTAGACAAAGGAATTACATTATTAATTTCCTTTAGGACATGATCAAGTTGGTTCATACTAATGTCATAACCTGCATCATGCATATGACAAGTATCTAAACAAAGCCCTACTCGATCTTTATGTTTACTATGGTTAATCACATAAGCTAATTCCTCAAAATTAACTCCAATTTGAGTGCCTTTTCCTGCCATATTTTCTAAAGCAATTTTAATCTTAGTACTAGCATCAAGAGCTATGTCTAAACCTTTCACTAATCTATCTAAGGCTAGTTGTCTGTTTTTGCCCAAAGCACTTCCTGGATGAAGTACAAAAACTTCTGCTCCAATGGCTTCTGCTCTTTTTAGTTCTTTAATCAAAAAATCTATTCCGAATTTATGTGTAGCTTCATTGATGGTATTAGCAATATTGATAATATAAGGACCGTGTACTATGACATGAGCTAGATGCATATTATGCTGTTTTAAGCCTTTTTTAAATTCTGCTATTTTAAGTACTTCTAAATCAGCTCGTTTACTATTTTGAGGAGCTCCTGTATAAATCATCATAGCATTCCCGTTATTAGCTAAGGTTTCTTGCAATGAACCTAATAAATAATTATGCTTGCTATTCATACTGACATGACTACCAATTAAAATTTTGTTTTTATTCATTATTAAAGAAAGATTATTATAAAATTATAAAGTTTGTATTTAATATTTTATAATAATGATTTATGTTATTAGGTGATGTAGCTAAACTAATTGAAAAAAATAAGAATTATCAAACCTTAGCTAAAGAAGCTCAAATAATTTTCAAAAACACTATTAATACGCTTTTAATTAATTTATTTTATTTAGGACTTATTTTAGTAATTGTTTTTGCTTCATTGTTTAGTGCTTTTGATAATAAAACAGTTTACTTAGTTCTTTTAATTTTGTTTAGTATGATTGATGTGACCTTAGGAGTTTTGTATGGTGTGTATAAACATAAAACTAAAACAAAATTAAAACAATGGTCATATCTTGTGAATAATAACCCAGTTTGATTACAAAAAATTTTTATTGCTTACATTAAAAATCTTTTTCCAAGTTGTGTTATCCTGTCAATTGATAGCCATGCAGAATTAAAAATAAAAATTAATATTAGCCAATGAGATTTGATGAGACAAAATGAAACTTTTATTAACGGAACATATCAGGATAAAAAATTTACTATTGGTTCTTTTATTCAAGGTTATAAAATTTTACAATACTATTTTTCTCCATCTGATAGTGTCGATCATAGTTTTACTAACAATTTTCAATATTTAGTTTTAGTTACTAATAATAATATACAAGTTGATCAAAAAACTCAGTACCCTGTTTATATTAGTAAAAATGTTAATCATGATCAATATAATTTACATTTTGATAATTTATTTCAAACCAATGCTGATCTAGATAATAAGCTTAAGTTAAAAATTGTAAATAAATTATATGATTCTGAATGAATTCCTTTTATTAGAATAGATAAAAAACAAACAACTTATATTTTTAATGTTCAAAAAGTCTTTGATAATAATCATGATAATAATGCTTTATCTTTGGTCCCAGTTAACATTAATGTTCACCAAAATTTAAGTGATCAAATTATTGAAAATTTCAAAAAAAACAGTGAATTGTTAAAAAAAATGATTCCCTGAGTTCAACCCTGAGTTTAATTTATTGTACATGATTTTACAAAATATTTCATTAATAAATTTTATAGGATAAATATATAATTTAATTAATAAACGTATATGTTTTGTTTTAAACCATTTTTAAAATAAAATGAAATTATTAAGATACACATTCAATTGTATATGAGAAAGTTATTAAGTTTATTTGCTTCATTTTTAATGCTTACTTCCTTTACAAGTAGCATTGTTGCTTGTAATAATACTGATTTTGATAAATATAATTTTTCTTCTTGAACTCAAACAGAAAAAGATTTATTTGTAAAAGGATATGTTAATGAAGCTGAAAAACTTACTAAAAGTAAAAATATTTTATGAAAAGACTGAATAGACCCAAATTACAAACAAAGTATAACAGCTGCTTCTTTAGATTATAAAGCTATATATGAAGGCTTACATGATACTTGAGGCATAGTGATTAACGATTTAAATAAAATAGACGGTATTAATAAAATAAGAAATTATATTACCTGACATTATCAAAATACTATTATTAAAGATAATTCTGTCTTAAATGTCTTATCTAAAGGAGTAAACATGGATGTTTTGGGGAAACCTCCTGTTACTTCTGGTTCTGCTTTATTTATTCTTAAAATATAATTTTATTTTTTTTATTCTAAGAATTAATTAGTTATGATACTAAAAGATGGTTGGTAGGTGTGAAACAAGTTTTGGGATCATTTAAAACCAAAATTAAATATGATACCAAGGGCTTTGTGAGTAGCAACTGCATTATTATATGTATTGTCAATGTTTTGCCCAAATGTTCCTCATTGACCCCAAGAGGAAGCCATGTCAAAAGCGGTGTCAGATTTATCTTTCCATCATGAACCAAAATGACCCATGTGATTTTCAAGTCTGTTTGCTCATGTAATAGGGTCATTGAAAAAGCCATGTGCTGTATGTTGTTTTAATTCTGGAAAAGGACCAGTGTGAAAATCATCATCATCTAATCATTGAAATAAGTAAATGGGTCATGCATGAAAGTTATAATCAGAAAGGTTAAAAACAATTTGATCTAGAAAGCCAGTGAAGCCGTTATAATCACTGCTACTTAAAGTAACTGAAAATTTAAATTGATATCTTGAAACTTCGTTAACAGAGATAGCATTGTCGACTCCATTATTTGTTTTTTTTATAACATTGACGAAATTTTGTTTTTTGTTGGAAACAATGTTTCTTAAAACTGTTGTAGGTGAAATTGCTAGAGCTAATACTCCAAACACAGTTATCATTTTTTTCATTTTAAATCCAAATGTAAACTTTTAATTAATTTGATATTAACATATCTTTTTATAAAAAAATCTAATCACACTGAAATAAGATAATGTAGATAACATTATTTATAAATGTGTAGAACAAAATAGTAAAAAATGCTTATGCTACTAGAAGCTTTAAAAAAACAGAAATACTTTTGTTTTAAAAAATAATTTTTAGCTTAATGATTAACTTGTTAGGTTATTAGGTTAGGATTTTAAATGATGGCGGATAGGTGTAGTAGGGACCATATCCTCCCTCAAAAAAGAAAGCAAAATTCAAATAAATACCAACAGCTTTGTGAGCAGCGACCGCTGCTTTATATTGGTTATCAACATTTTGTCCAAATGTTCCTCAGAGCCCATAATTAATAGACATGTGGTAAGCGGTATCAGATTTGTCATCTCATATACATCCAAAATGACCCATGTGTTCTTCAAGTCTGTTTGATCATGCAAAAGGGTAATGGAAGAAACCGTGTGCTGTATGACTATTTAAAGCAGGCATAGGACCACTATGGAAATCATCATCATCTAATCATTGAAAAAAGTATAATGGTCAGGCATGATAGTTATAATCAGAAAGTTTAAAAACAATTTGATCTAAAAAGCCAGAAAAACCGTTATAATCGCTGTTACTTAAAGTAACAAAAAAATAAAATTGATGATAGTTATCTTCGGAAACAGAAATAGAGTTAGGAAACCCATCATTTGTTTTTGATAAAATATTTTGTAAATTAAGTGTTTTATGGGGCAAAAGGTTTTGTAAAGCTATTGTAGGAGTACTTGCTACAGTCAATGCTCCAAACATAGTTATTATTTTTTCATTTTAAATTGTAATCATAAATACATGTTAATAAAATTATTATATAGTAAAATATTTATTTATTCTAAATAGATTATTAGTAAGTTTTTGATAATTTAAATGAACTAATAATTATTAGAATAAATACTAAAAATAATCTATTTATTTATTAAACTTAATATATATATAATGAAAAAAAAAATTATGACAGATAAACCAAAAGTAGTAAAAAATACAGATGATAAAGCCTTATTAGACAAAGCCTCCAATAAATTAGAAAGCAGACGTTCCTTATTAGCTATGGGCTATGGTTTTATGATTGCTGCAACTGTTTTTATATCATTTTTACTTATAACTTTAGCATGAATGGTTCCTATGACTACTCAGGCTAAACATCATTTAAGTAATAATTTTAGAATTTCTCGCATTAATTGTATTGCACTAGGAGTATGTTGTATTATTTTTGCAGGAATTTTTGGAATAGTAGCAGGAATTTTGCTTATCATAGCATCTAATAAACATGTAACTAGAAAAGAGCTAGCTATATATAAACAAGAGCATCCTGAATTAGAATAATAATTATTTAATGATTAAAAAAATATTTTTAAATAGCTAAACAAATATTCCCCTGTGGGAATATTTGTTTAAAAAAATTATTTTTTTATTACATTTAATATGTATAGTAAAAATAAAACAAAAAATTATGACAGAAAAACCTAAAGCAGTTAGTAAAGTAGTAGATTATGCAAAATTAGAAGAAATTACAAATAAGCTAAAAAGCAGAGCTATTTTATTAAGTATTAGCCATTCTTTTCTTCTTCTTGCAACAGTCATGACATCATTTCTAATTATACCTTTATTATGAATGAGACCTATGGTTCATCGTTCTAGGTTTCATTTAAATAGTAATTTTAGATTAACTCGCATTAATTGTGTTTTTCTAGGAATATGTTGTATTTTATTTACATTTTTATTTGGCGTATTATCAGGTATTTTGCTAATCATAGCTTCAAGTAAAACTGTAACTAAAAAAGAATTACTTTTATATAAACAAAATAGATAATTTTAAACCAGAATATTAATTGCTTAATTATTAAAAATAAATTTTTTAAAATAGCAAAAAATTATTTAAAAAATCAAATTAAGAAGAAGATTGTACATCTAAATTTGCAGACACTGTATTGTAATTAGGGTTTAAAAGGTTATCAACATTATCATCTGTAATATTAAATGTTACATTGCTAGGAGTGGTGTCGTTAATGACAACATTGCTCCCTATCGTGAATGTAGTTAAGTCATAATCTGAAAGGCTTGGATCAGCTTTTTGAAGTGCTGTTTTAATCCGTTCATTTATATCCCCTTGCCCTGTAGTACCCCCTGCTCCTGGAAGGACAAGAGGGGGGGTTATATTTTCAATTAAGGTTTTAATTGCGTTGGCATCTCTGTGAATAAGAAAATTTATTACAAAAGGCAAAGCTCCTGGTTTATAGTTAACAGACATGTTAATTTTATTAATTTGCTCATTATCATTTAAATTTATATCTTTACCGTACCTTGGATCTCAGTTTATTTTTTTTAAGTCAGCATTGGTTATGGCAGGATTTTCTAATCTTAAAGCTCGCCAACAATAGTAATAATAAGAACCTTGCCTTGTAACAGTTGTAGAGAATCCTGCAGGAAGACTAATCGGTTGAGCAAGGTCAATTTTATTAATAATGTTAAATGCATTAATTTTGTTATTTTGAGATTCTGGTATTCGATTTACATCTAAAGCAACTTTTGTATTATCAGGCTTTGCTCTTGAATCTGAAACATTAAGAATAACAGGTGTATATATCCCTAATTTAAGGTCAAATGAGGAATCAGGTTTAATAGAAATAAATTTTTGATCTGCTATGCTTAATAAATAATTATTAGCAATAACTACATTCATAATTTTTACAATATTAGCATGGCTAAGGGTTTGATCATCACTACCAATCACAATTTTATTCCTATTAATTTTATTTTTAATGCCATTAGCATCAGCATAAATAAAAACTGAAATTGTTACTGTGTCTGACTTACCCCCCCCCCTCAGCAATAGTTAAAACTACTGGAACTTTGTTTTCTAACCATGAGTTATCAAGGGTTGTAGAGCCAACACTAATGTTAGCCAAATCATCATCAGTTAATTTAAGATTATTTGTTTTAAGAGCTGTTTTAATAGCTTTGATAGTGTCTGGATTAGCAGTAGAAGGATTAGTCCCTGTAGGGAGAGCAATTTCTTTATTATTAATTTTATCTTTAATGCTAGCTTTAGTTGATGGTTTTAATGGTATATAGGTTTTTGAATCATGTCCAAATTGACCTGCATTATAGCATGCTACAACAGAAAGCGATGTAGCACTAATAGTTACAACTGATAGTAACAAACGATAAAAAACTTTCATCATTATAAATCCCTTCTTTTTATGTACATTCTAATAATTATTCGTACACTTTATATGATCTTAACATATCTAATTAACAAAATGCATAGGAGAATTCTTAACTAAAAAAGTTCTCATAAAGTACTTAATAAATCTCTTAAAATGATATGTTAAGATAGCTTAAATATATTAAAAATAAAACAAAAAATTATGGCAGAAAAACCTAAACCAGTTAGTAGAGTAGTAGATTATGAAAAATTAGAAGAAGTTACAAATAAGCTAAAAAGTAGGGCCGTTTTATTAAGTATTAGCCATTCTTTTCTTCTTCTTGCAACAGTCATGACATCATTTCTAATTCTACCTTTATTATGAATGAGACCTATGGTTCGTCGTTCTAGGTATCATTTAAATAGTAATTTTAGATTAACTCGCATTAATTGTGTTTTCCTAGGGATATGTTGTATTTTAGTTACATTTTTATTTGGCATATTATCAGGTATTTTGCTAATCATAGCATCAACTAAAACTGTAACTAAAAAAGAATTACTTTTATATAGACAAAATAGATAATTTTAAACCAGAATATTAATTGCTTAATTATTAAAATAAATGTTTTAAAATAGCAAAAAATATTTTTTCTGCAAAAATATTTTTCTTTGATAGCCTTAGTCTTAATAATTTACGATTTATGAACCCTAATCCTTTGCCCAGTAATCTTCCGCAAAATCGTAGTAGTAATTTCTACATTAGGGTCTATTACTTGAACAATAGATTTAACTTTGCGATAATCTAACATACTAATAGTTAAATTAATTTGACTAATAGATTTAAACCCTTCTACTTCATAATAATCAGCTTTTCAAGTACTTACAAAATTAGTAATGCCTTTATAACGAAGAGCTTCAATCACATGTTTAGCTTTAGTAGTAAAAATTTTCATTTCCAAAAAGCGGTATTTAGGGTAAAACCAATTAGTTATAGTAGATTGTACTATGATTAATAGAAAACTAGAGTATAGAGTAGGGCCTAAAAAGAAGCGAATTCTTTCTAACCATAAGGTTTGATCATTATTAATAAAGTTAGGGTCAAGGTTAAAAAAGTTGTTAAGATCCTTTTTTGTAATCACGCAAGCATGAATAAATAAGACTACTACCACTAAGCCAATGTTAATAATCCGACTAACATTAGCAATAGAAATTTGATATCGTTTTTGGAAATATCCAGAAATAAAGTCAATCCCAGATGTAGATCCTCCTGATTTATACATATAACCATAACCACAACCTGCAATTACTCCTCCAATAGCAGCAAAAGCAAACAACCAAATTAAATACACAGGAGCATTATTTTGATTAAGTAAGGTATTATTATGAATTGATTCATAATTAATTAAAGCTCTTAATTGATCAGGGTTGATAAGGGGTAGACTAATAATTCCAAGGTTTCAAATATTTTGAAAGCCTAACCCAATTAAGCTTAAAATAGAAAAACGAACCCCAACTTTCATGACGCCAAAAATGAAAAAAGGAATGTTAAACGAAATATAAATTAAAAAATATCTAATATCAGCGTTAATATTACCAAATTTAATCAGAGATGTTTCACGGGCAATAGCACCTACCCCAGGAGGGAAAATACCTTGAGGACCTGTAATTAAAACAAAATAGTCAAAAGCAATCGTAATAATTAAACTACCAAGAGCTACATATCATAAATCTTTTCAAATTTGTTTTTTAACATAAAGTTGTAATTTTAGTTCAAATCTTTTATAATCAAAACTTCTTCAACTAGAAGAGGTAGTTTTTTTCTTTGAAGTTTTAATACTTAAATTATCTAGCTTAATCTGACGCATTAAAACTTTATTTTCTTGTTTTAATTTACTAATTTCTTTACTAGTGAGCTTGCGTTGTAAAAATTTATGTTTAGTTTTTTTACTAGATCGAGAAGCATTAGCCAGTCATACTTGATTTCTCGCTAATAATTGTCTTGGCGTAAAATTAGTTTTTTTTAATTCAATTTTAACTGCGTTAGCTATTTTATCATTGATGATTTCTGTTTTTGTAGCTTCACGATCTTGTTCAATCAATTCTTTTGCTTCTTGTTTATTAGCCTCTGGATTAACAGGTAAAGCTTTATTATTTGATTGAGAAGAAGCAGATGATTTAGCTGTTGATTTTTTCTCATTAACAACAGAAGTTTTAGTAGTTTTTGTTGTTTTTGATGCTTCTTTATTGCTCTTATTCATTTTCAATAAAAATTAAAATTTAAACTTTAATTAATTTTAATGTAAATTTTATTTAATTACCTTAATTTTCATAAAAAATTTATTTTTTTTGTGTCTTCCTAGACTTAATACACCCATTTTTTGACTTAAATCAACCTTAGCACCTTTTTCATGATCTGGAATAGAAGCTCAGGGTTCTACACACACAAAATTACAGATTTGATTAGGTTTTCAAATAATAAAATTAGGATAGTTAGGAGCAATAATTTCAATAGTTTTTTCTTTGTCTCTTAAAAAATATGAATCAGAACCATTTTGAAAAATAGCATAAGCTTGGCCTTGGCTAAAGTCATATTTAGATAAACGAATTGTTTTTATTAAAGTTTGGTCCTTAATTTTGTAAGGAATTAATCCAGAACTAGGCATTAAAATTAATTTACTGTTTTTGGTAGCATCTACTACAGCACTATTACTCTGAAATTTAAAGGCGGGATGTCAACCAAACCCATAATACATAGTTTTATTAGAGCAATTCTTGACAATAAATTCATTGCTAAAGACATGCTTATGGATGCTATAAATAATTTTTACTTTAAAAGCAAAAGGAAAATATTCTGGCCAAAACAGTTTCGTACTACTAAAGACAATTTTATTTTTAAAATACTGCCTTTTTTTTCAATTTTTAATTAAGCGTAAAAATCCATGCTTAGGCATGTTATATTGTTTGTTTTGATAAAAATAAGCATCATTGTTCATTTTTCCTGTTCACGGGAAAAGAATTGGTCATGATTTTTTTCACACATCATCTTGCTGATAAATGTATTCCTTATTATTAGCACGCATTGAAACTACTTCACAATAGCGACTATTAATAATAATTTTTAAATGTTTATTAGTCAGATAATACTGTTTCATTAATAGCTTAATGGTTAATTAGTTTTTGTATTTTAGGGTTATTAGATTTTAATAGTTTATTAATAATCAATAAATATAAGGTTGAAAGTCCTCCAATAATAAATAAGACAATAAAGAAAGCAACGATAAATCACACCCAGTTTGGCAGTCCTCATTTATGACCAGTTAAGTCAATAAAAAAGTAATTAAAATATTGAATATTACTTTTAGGATAAGTTTTGGCAATTCAATTATTATATTTAGTTAAACTTCCTTTAACTAAAGCAAAAACTAACCAAGCCAATGGATAAATAATTAATCATCATCATTCTTTTTTCATATAAGGCTTAAGGTTAGTTTGAGTTCTTACTTTACTAAAAAATAAATAATAAAGAATAGAAAAGACAGGAAAAACTGCATGTTCTCACATTTCAGAAAATCAACTAAGACTAGATAATTTATTGTGAACACGAGCAGGAAGTAAGATAGTATTGTAAATAATGCAAGTCACAGAGATGTAGGTCACCACTGTTAAAGCAAATTTATTTTTTAAAACTCACCATTGATTAATTTTATGGTGAAATAAACCAGAAAAAATTCAATAAAATCCTAGAATTAAGCAAGACTGAATAGTAAAAAATGAAAAATAATTCATTGAAAATGTATTACCATCTATGGAGTAATAATTTAATGCATCAGGAGATGTGTTACCTTTATGAACATCTAAGGACGCTAAGGATAGTCCTCAAAAAGTGAAAATTAAGGTAACCATAAATAAGCCTCAAAATAATTTAAAAGCTATTTGGCACCAATCTAAAGTTTGATATTTTTTTCAAAAAAAATCTTTTTTTATTTTAATTTGTTTTTCTTTTTCCATCTTTAATATATTACTGTAATGTTATATAAATTTAATTGTAGTTCTCTGTATATGAGTTTAGCAATTCTGTATTTAAGTTGTTTTAATAAATTAATAATTACTTTTTGTTTTTCTGGTAGTTGCACTACCAGCTCTAAATGTAAATAAATCTCTTTTTCACACCAGGCGTGAGCTTGTAAAATTTTAATATTAATGTTATTGTATTTCAATTGGTCTTCAATTAAGGCTTGAAGAGCCTGATTAGAAATGTTCATTTCATACTGACTTGTTTTATTAAAAGTAAGCATGGTTGGTTTTCTACTGATGGGGTTGTTTTTAAGATCTGCGTCCAACATATTTTCCTGTTTTTGTGTTGATAATTACTTCTTCTCCTTTTTTTACAAAGATAGGTACACTTATTTCTAAACCATTTTCTAAAACTGCTTTCTTTTGAGCACTTCCCACCGTATTACCTACTACACTTGCATCAGCTGCTTTAACTTTAAAGTTAATGTTACTTGGTAAATTAATACCAATAATTTTACCATCAATGCTTTTTACTTCTACTATCAGACCAGGCTTAAAGTACTTTGCTTCATCTGCTAACAAAGCTTGATCTGCTTCAAACTGTTCATAGGTTTCATTATGCATAAAGAAGTGCTTCCCTAAGTCAGTATAAAGATATTGCATTTTGTCTTTATCTACGATCATTTGTTTAATTTTTGATCCTCCAATAAAATTAAGACTAACAATTGCAGAATTATTGATGTTTTTTGCTTTAACTTTTAGGGTTCCTTGACCACGAGCACTTTTATGATGACTAACTTCTAAAGCAATAAACAGATGATTGTCATGTTTAAAAGTCATGCCTGCTCTTAAACTATTAACTGGAATATTCATTTTTAATTATTATTTGTTTCAATAGGAATATAGTTATCATTATATCTTTTTACATTCGATAATATTTCATATCCTGTTTCTGTCACCAGAATATCATCTTCTATTCTTACTCCTCCTAGTTCTGGAATATAAATTCCTGGTTCTACTGTAATAATCATCCCTGGTTTTAGTACTACATTACTTAAAGGTGAAACATAAGGATATTCATGCACATCAATCCCTAATCCATGTCCTGTAGAATGACTAAAATATTTACCAAAGCCTTGTTCGGCAATAAAACTACGACAGATCTGATCAATTGCTTTAGTAGTAATTCCTGGTTTTACTGCTTTAATTCCCATGCTTTGAGCTTGAGCTACTACTTTAAAAATAGTAAGCAGTTTCGGTTCTGAACATTTCCCCACAGTAAAACTTCTGGTAATATCAGAACAATAACCTTGATATTCACATCCTAAATCTAAAGTTACCATTTCTCCTGCTTTAATTATTTTAGAGCTTGCTAACCCATGAGGCATAGCTCCCCTTACTCCAGAAGCCACAATGGTATCAAAAGATTCTTTGTCTGCTCCTGCCTTAAGAAAAGTTTGGTTAACAATACTAGCAACTTCTTTTTCTGTCATACCTGGTTTGATGTTTTTCTGAACTGCTAAGATAGCTTCTTTAGTAATATCACACGCTTGTTTAATTTTTTTTATTTCTTTAGGACTTTTAATAGCTCTAATTTTAGTGAAATCAACTCCTTTGACAATCTGAGCACAACCTTGCATTTTTAAGTACTGTTGATGAGTAATAAATGAGGTTTCAAACCCTAAACTGTTACACTTTAAAGCTACTAAATCTTCTTTAATCATAGTTAAAACAGACCCACTTTGGGGATAATTTTTAAATTCATCTACATTACAAGCATAAGTTCGTCCTGCTGTAATATAGCGACCATCTAAGTACAAAATAACCTTTTTTTTGGTAATTAATAAATAACCTTCTGAAGACATAAAACCAGTAAACCAAAGGCGATTAGTAGGACTATAAAAAACTAAAGCATCAAGTTTGTACTCGTCTAAAAAAGCATAAACTGTTGATTTAAGATAATTAATTTTATTCATGCTTGCTACTTTTCTTTATGTTCTGAATGGGAATTGCATTTAGGACAAAATTTATTAACTAATATTTTGTTTTGGGTGGTTTTTTTGTTACGTTTTGTAATGTAATTTTCATTTTTACATTTTTGACATCTTAAAATAATTCCTTCACGTGCCATCTGGATAAGTCCTTTAAATTTAATTTAAATAAGTTCTTTTTTTATTATAAACAAAGCAATTAATAATAAATAATTTTTTATTTTATTTATTCTATATAAATAGAGAGGATTACAGAACAAGTAACAAAAAAAAATAAAATTTTATAAACTGAGAGTAATGATGTGATAAATAAGGAAAATCAAAACTTATTAAACGAATCAGGTTAACATACTAGGCTAATCTAAGATGGTTATTATTATGTAGTCCAACCAAATTTTGTTATTATTACAAATTAATAATTATGATACTGAAATGGATGAAATAGTCTAATTATTCTATTTATATTGTTGATTTAAATAATCATACTAAAAAAAGATTTCTATCTTTAACCTTTAGTGTTTTCATATAAACTGTGACCCGCATAATTTTCATTGGTTGTTCATTGAGTCATAAATCTGCTTCTGTATGAATACGATTATAGTTGCTTTTTTTTTGAGAGTTATCTTTTTTAAACAAATGTTTTTTATATTAGATTTATTAACAGAATTAGTAAAAATCCAATAATAAAATAAAAAACTATAACTATCTTGGAGCTATAGCTATAGCAAGTTAGCCTGCCTTAGCTTTAAATATTGTTACCAATAAAACATAAAATTTAAAAGATATTTTTTAACCATCTGTTGTAAAATCAAATTTATATAACTAGAAACCTTTAATGTAAACATCACGTGGGTGTTTTTTTGTATAACCTAAAAAATGAACAATTTTAGGGTTTTCCTTACTATTATGAAAATACATTTCACAAAGTACTTTACTACCACGATCTATCTCTACAGGCTCATAACTTACATTGTCATACATATCCTCATCTAACCCTCCTAAAACTTTTCATGTTTCATTTAATGCATTTGTAATTAGATAACTATCTCAATCAGACGCTAAAATTTTTCCTGATTTTGCTGGTGTATAAATGCCTATAGGTGATTCCTTAGAAGCGTTTGATGGGTCATCTAAAGCTTGCTTTTCTAAACTATAGTTTCGGTATATTTTTCTAGGTTTAGTTTGTTTTGGTTTAGGGATGAAACCTTTAATTTTTATATTTAATTCTTCTCCTTGCATTCATGTAGCTTGAAGATGTAAATTAATTCCTTGGGCTAAAACCTGTTTTAAACTAGCCTTATTACTAGGAGCAGGTAGATAAGAAACTTTTATGTTATCTTTACCAATTCCCACATCTAAACTAGGATTAATTTTATGTAAAGCTTTTGTTAGTCCTTTTTCTTCCATAGAACTAGTTTGGTTAATATCGTTTATTCAGCCTCCTCATGTTGATAAATGAGATTGAGCTGCTGCAGTTAAATAAGCTTGGTTAATAATAGCTTTTTGTGTTTTTCCTCATGTACTAATATTTCCAGCATTAAATAAAGAAACTGCATTTAATTTTAAAAGCTCGTCGTTATTGCAAGCACTAACTCCGCTTACACATTGACTAGAAAATGTTAATACTGATAACAAAGATAAAATTTTTTTCATTTGATGATTTTATAAGTTTTTAATTTAATTTTAATTTTTATAAGCGATTTGCCCTTTAATATTCATGCATAAGTTTCCCCTAATACCATGATTAATGCCTTTAATATATATCATAATTCCTTTAGCTAATTGGCGTGCTACATCCACATTATTAAAAAAAGGTCAAGGCACATAATCTCTAGATGTGTTATACAAAGCAGAGCCAGACCAAAATGATATTTTTGGGTTAATTTTATCTAATGCGTTATTTAACGCTCTAGTTTCTGGGAAACTATCCTCAAAACTATTATTTACTCAATCGTTTCATGTTCTTTTTTGAACATCTTGACCATAATATCAACCTTGTGCTCATGATAAATAAGCTTTATTAATAATAGCTTCTTGTGCTTCACCTCATGAGCTTAAATTTGCTTCATCAAACTTAGTTCCTATGTTGCCTTTAATTTCAACAGTAAAATCTCCAGTTAAAAAGTGAGTTGCTCAAACATGTAATTTAATACCTTTTGCAAAAACAGTTTTCATATCTACATTATCATTGGGTCAAGGTTCATATTTGTCACTAATATACATTTTCATATTCTTATCTATATGATCATTTATTTTACTTAAGGCTAGGTAAAAAGCATTTGTTTCAGGACTAATACCTGCTAATCAGGCACCAAATGATCATGAGCTATAATTTCTAGCATAATCTAGATAAGTTTTACTAAAAATCGCTTTTTGTTTTTCAGTTCAAGTGCTAAGATTTCATATATCAAATTTTTGGCTGTTATCATTATTATTAATATTGCATGCGTTAACAACAATAGCACAAGGACTAGAAATAGTAAAAATTGCTAGTAGTGATAAAATTTTTTTCATAATGTTTTCCTCTATGTTTTATTTAATATTTTAATTAACTAAATACCTTTAATGTAAAAATAGCGTGGATGTTCCTTAGTAAAACCTAATAATGGTAAATACATTTCACAGAGCACCATCTTGCCACGAGTGATGTTTACATGTTTATAACTTACATCTGGATATAAATCCTGATCTAATCCTCCTAAAACTTTTCATGTTTCATTTAATGTATTTGTAATTTGATCACCATCTCAATCAGACGCTAAAATTTTTCCTGATTTTGCTGGTGTATAAATATTTATTGGTGATTCCTTAGAAGCTTTAGTTTGATCCTCTAATGCTAGTTGTTCATTTTTATAATTTGGGGCAGTTTTATGAGCAGAAATACTAAATTTTAAAAAAGGTTCTAAATTACTTAAATTAATTATATTTCATCCTTGCGGTGTTGTTTGGTATGAAGAATAACTCTCTTCTCAAGTATAATTATCAGAATCTCTGTTATATTGACTTACTCATTGACCAGTTTCTTGTTCATGAGCAGAAGCTGTAAATTTATTTACTCCATATGAAAAATTTTTCAGAGTTAGACTATCAGGATACTTCCCATTTTTTTTAATAAAATCTTTAATAACGCTTTTGGCAGGAAAAGTAGGAGATCCATTGCCTAAAATACTATTCATGATTGCATCTATATCATCCAATGTTCATGCATTACTAATAAAACGGAATTTATTGTCTACCGATTGATAATGAATCAAAGCTTCATCAAAGTAAGCACTCAAAAAACTATGAAGGAATCCTAAAAGTTCTCCTCATCCAGGTATTAATTCAGTAAAAAAACTAGCTAAATCATATCCTGTTTTAAATGCTCCAGGGGCATTATAAGAAATTATTTTTTTTATTTCAGAATTATATTTTACTCCAAACTCAAATCTAATTAAGCGATTAAAGTTGTTTAAATAAAATTGATGTATATTTGAATACTCCTGCATTTTTAATTGAAAATCAGGCACAGATGATGATAATTCAAGACTAAAATGTTTGTAATATCAATAATTAATTTCAGTTGTTAAAAACCCTTGAATAAATTTAATTGCACCGTTAACTTTTTTATTTTGTGTTAAAATATTATCTCCCTGATCATAATGCAAATTTCAATTTCATTCACAGGGAAATGGTGTTCCAGACTTTCCAATACCAGCTCTTCCCTTGGGGTAATGATCCACAAAAGGCTGATAAATAAAATTTGGGCTAGTAATAATTTTTCTATAAGTATAACTACCAAAAATTTTTTGGCTGTGTTGTAATATTTTATGACCCTGAGGGCTTAGAGGTTTATTAACCGATAATAAATTTAAATAAACCCCTCCTCCCGCTTCAAGCAATGGTGTAACATTATTATTTAACTTATCATTTGATTTATTTATTGTTTTAAATTTCGTCTTAAAGTAGTAATCTCAGGATTCATCATCTTTTGTAGGGGGATTTAATCATTTATAAAATTTTAAGTTATTCTTTGGATTTATAACATAGTTTTCAGTTACATCTTGATAATTGTTATTATTTAATTTATTTTGTTTAATTGAGCTTGCTACAATTGCTGATGAAGGTGAAAAACATAAACACATTGTAAGTAAACTATTTAATATACTTTTCATAATTTAATTCCTTTAATTTTGGCTTAAAACAATACTATTGTAAGCTTCCTTAGCTATTCGTGGTTTATATATTGGCTTATGTTTTTTTGATTCTTGGCTATCAGGATTTAAAAAATTATCAACATATAAATAACCACCATTATATGAAACTTTAAAATGTAAAATAACTCCTTTTTTTGAATAATTAGCTTTGTAGATATTTCCGACAAGATTATTTCTATAATCATCATAATGTCCGTAAGGAGCATCATCAAAATTTAAAACGGATGAATCTCCTTGAGTTAAGGATGCATAAAGATTATTGTAAGACATAACATTCCCACAATTTTGAATTTCATTTTTTAAATTCATACTTTTATTAAAGAAATTTTTTCACGCATTACTACCCATAAATTCTTTATTAACCAAGACTTTTAAAAAATCTTCTGACCATGCAGGCGTATTTTTACTTTGTATTAAACGTATTAAATCTTCTGTTTGCGGAGAGTTAATATATATATCAAGATTATATATATCAAGATTATTTCATTTTCCAGCAACTTTATTAAAGGTTAAAGTACTAATACCATTTGAATCTAAGATAATATTAAAGCTTTCACTCTCATTCTTACTATGGTTAATTGTAATAGTAGCAAGTTCAGGTTTGTTTGTTTTGTTAATTAAGGTATAAGGTTTTTTAAAATTTATTCCTTGAGAAGGATTTTGGTTAATGGAAATCATTGCTCCTTTAACTCAATTTTGATCAAAAGAAAAAGTTACTTCTTCTTTTTTAATTTCATAATAAGTTTGATAATTAACATTTCATATATAATTTGCAAAATGATGCATGTTTATATGACTAGCAGCTTTTAATGGGTAAGCTGTAAAAATGTTTGCAGTATTCATACTTGCACTGTATGCTTCTAAGTAAATAATTCCATTATTAGCTTGAACAATATTTGAAATTGTGTAATTAGATGGGACTGCTTGTACCTTATTAAAATTAATGTTTTTAGAATTAGTATTAGTATACAATCCTTGTTTTTGTGTTGCTAAATAGATAGTGTTATTTTTTAGTTCAAGCATTGAATTTACTTTTCTATTACTCATAGTTTGATTAACACTAAAATGAATACCATCTTTGGATTCGTAAACATCTTGCTGAGTATCCTTATCCTTTAAGAGATAAATAGTTCCATCCTGAGCTTCATAAAACTTCCCAAAGGCATTTTTCATATTGGACTTATTAATAGCACAGGTAAAATGTTTACCATCTTGGGATACAAAAAGGTCTTCACTACTTTTTAAATAAATTATTCCTTTTTTAGATTGATAAAAATGAATACTATGTAATATAGATGAAAATGTTTTAATAAGAGTAAATTTAAGACTATCCTCACTAGAACTATAAATATATTGATGCTGAGCGTCGTATACAAATAAATAAATTATCCCGTCTTTTGAATGTCATAAATTACTTATAGAAAAATGTTCTTTTATTTTGATAAGACTAAACTTAATACCATCCTTAGATAGAAAAATTCCATTACTTGTTAATAAATAAATTACTCCATTTTTAGCTTGAAATATGCTTCCATTATGCTTTTTATCTGTAGCTATAGTGATAGTTTCGTTAATATAATATTTACTTAAGCTTATGTTCTTAGTAAAATTGATTCCATCCTTAGATTGATATAAGTGCTGAAATCCTATATAAATAGTGTTATTTTTAGCTTGGAAAATACCAGTAAAAACTCCATTCAATTGACCTAGAAGGCTTTTATTAATACTAAAATTGATTCCATCCTTCGATTGGATGACTTCAAAAGATCCTGATGATGAATCATTAATAATATAAATAGTTCCATTCTTAGATTGAAAATAGGCTCAAACTTGATTAATGTGAATATTTTTTATTTGTTTAAATTTTTTTCCATCATTACTGTAATAAACATAACCCTTCCCTGCAACATAAACAGTTCCATTCTGAGATGTAAAAAATGTATCTGCATAGCCTGATAATTTTAGAGATTTTTGATATTTATTAAATTGGGGAACATTACGAGTTCTATCTGCTGTGTAATTAGAATCATCTTTTGCAGTATTTGCTTTATCTCTAAAGCTAAATAGATTTAAATTATTTTTGTTTTGTAAATATGCTGATTCTGTATTTGATTTTTTCTGAATTGGATATATGTTTTGATATTTTAATAAACTAGCATTATTACCAATGGTCATAAATGGAATAATAGCTGTTAATATTGATAAAATTTTTTTCATTAGAATTAGATGATTTTATAAGTTTTTAATTTAATTTTGATAAGAAGTTAGAACAAAATTATATTGTTTCCTCTAACAAAACCTTAAAAATTATATCATAAAAACAAACATGAATCAAGTTTAACTCTATAGCCGAAAAATCATCTTAATCACTTTAAGTAAAAAAGATTATGAGTTATTTGCTTAAATAATTTATTTTTTATGATTAAATAAAGTTAACTGTTGACTTAATTTATTCATTTCTGTTTCTAAAGTGTTTAAATCTTGTGTTTGCTTTTGTTTTGTTTGTTGTGCTTGTGAAATATGTTTTGGTGATTGAGTGCGAGAAAGGGTTTTTAAATAAAAAGTTTGATCTAAAACGACTTCTAATTGGTAAATATCATGATAAGTACTATTCATAAGTTCTAATTGCTTTAAGTTCACATTATAATACTGATTATAATATCCTTCAGAACTGACAGCATACCAAGGATAATAGTGGTTGTTGATTCATAAGGCTTTAGTTATTTGAGGTTTTTTAATAGCTTTTAATTGTTTTTTAGTGAAGAAACTGCTTCCGAGCGTATATAAATTATGTAACTTATCTATTTGTAATAAATGAAATTGAGTTTGATCATCCATCATTAATCATTGGTTATTTTGAGAAGCATAATATGCATGTGCATGAATTACTTTATTATTTGGATGGAGTTTGATTAGTCTAATGCCTAAAGCTTGATAAGAGAACAAATTACTTAAAGCATTAATTTTCTTTAATTGATAATTGGTTCATAAGCCATTCACAGTAATTAATGATAAATAAGATGGCATTTTGCTAAAAAACTGGCATGAGACTACATAATCATTAGCCTTAAGCTTCATGAATAATTTATTTTTACTATGTTTAGTAGTTAGTAAATCTTTAATAGCAATAATTTTAGCTCTTCCTTGTTGGGTTACTAAAAAAGCTTTGAACTGTGAGACATCATCTATGTTATCTAAGAGGATGCAATTAACAATCTTATTATTATCAAGAGCTATTTTACAAAAGGTATTAATGCTATGTCATGGTTGTTTTTTATGATTAAGACCTAATAAAGCTAAATCAATCATAATAGCAATTCCTGTATTAGTAAAACATAATATTTTGTTATGATTTGAGATATTATTAAATACCTGTACTAAATAATCCTTATTTTGTAATTCATAGTTATGAGTTTTAGTAAGGTTAGCTTTTTGAATCCATAAAAAACCTTTATTTGAAATAAAACAGTCAATGTTAAGTTCTGGTTTTTTAATGATAATAGCTTCCGCCTTTTCATTAATAACTCCTTTTTTAGCTATTTTAGTTTTTCTTTCATCTCCTAAAACAGCTTTTAAATCCTGCAACTGAGAACATAATAACTGGTTTTGAAAATCAGCATTATGCAAAAGTCTTTTTCAATAAGCTACTTTTTCTTCTAAAGTAACCACTTTAGCTAAAAGGTCTTGTTTGTGCTTTTTACTTAAGTTAATTAAAGGAATATGAATAATAGCTTCTACTTGTACATTCGTTAAACTATATTTATTTTTTAATTTAGTTGAAGCTTCCTGAGCGTTGTCACTATTCTTAATAATGTGAATTACCTCATCAATATGCTTTAACACAATTAACAAACCTTCAGTAATGCTTAAATCTTTTTTGTTTTTTGTGAGATGAAAGCCTGCCTGAGCTTTGATGTTTTCAATTTGGTGTTTTCAATAAATTTGAATTAATTTATGTAATCCACATTGTTGGGGTCTTCCTTCTACAATAGCGACAATGTTCGCATTGTACATAATTTTTAAAATGTTTTTGCTAAAAAGGTAATTTCTAATTAAATTAGGGTCTGCTTGATGGGATAAAATAACACTAATTTTTATCCCTTGCTTACTAGTTTCGTCCTGAACATTTTTAATCAATAAGTCAGGGTTATTTAAAGCACATTGAATAATTTTTTTAACTATTTCGCTTTTATTCACTCCATAAGGAAGTTCTGTAACAATAATTTTATTTTTAATAATTTGGGTTTTAGCATAAATATTAAACTGACCTGCTCCAGTTTTATATATTGTAGACGGAGAGGTAATATAGCTGATAAGTCCTCCTGTAGCAAAATCAGGACCTGGCATAACTTGTAGCAATTCTTGTACTGAAGCTTGTGGATTTTTGTTTAAAAGTAAAATGGCATTTATTAATTCAGCTAAATTATGACTTGGAATTTTGGTAGCATAACCAACTGCTAAACCAAGAGAACCGTTTGCAAGTAAATTAGGGAAGACACCAGTTAATAAAACAGGTTCTTTTTCTGTAGCATCAAAGTTATCTACAAAGGGGTTATATTGAATACTAGTTTTACCATATAATGCTTGTCCATTAGCAGTAAGTCGTACTTCTGTATAACGCATGGCAGCAGGAGGGTCTCCATCAATGGAGCCATTATTCCCATGAATTTGTACTAAAGGATAACGCATTTTTCAATTTTGACTTAAATAAACTAAAGCATCATAAGCAGAACTGTCTCCATGGGGGTGATATTTCCCAATAATTTCTCCTACTACTCTAGCAGCTTTTTTATAAGGCTTGTCAGGCAAAAGTTTTAATAAATATAAAACATAAATGATTCTTCTTTGTACTGGTTTTAAACCATCTTTTGCATCAGGCAAGGCTCTGTCTTGAATAATGTAACGAGCATAATTACTAAAACGACTGCTTAAAATGTCTTTTAAATGATTACTTTTCATTTTTTATTCAAACACAATGTTATTTTCAATTCATATTTTTCGTTCTTTAATGTTACTTCCCATCATAATTTGAAAAGCTTTTTCCACTGTGGCTAATTTATCTATTGATACTTGTTCTATGTTACGACTAGCAGGATTCATAGTAGTTTCTCATAACTGTTCTGCATCCATTTCCCCTAGTCCTTTATAGCGCTGAATGTTTTTAATCTTGTGTTTTTGGGTAATGGTTTGCAAAGCTTCATCATTTCAAGCATAAACTTTATGATTAGCTAGGCTTACTTCATATAAAGGAGGATTAGCAATGTACACATGGTTATTTGTTACTAAAGGACGCATGTATTTAAAAAAGAAAGCAAGTAATAAAAGTTGGATATGAGAGCCATCACTATCAGCATCAGTTAAAATAATAATTTTTGGATAACGGAGTTTTGCTAAATCAAAATTAGCACCGTAGCCTGTTCCTAAAGCATGAATAATGTTCATGATTTCTTGGTTTTTTAAAACATTACTTTCTGTAGCTTTCATAGTGTTAATAATCTTGCCTTTTAAAGATAAAATAGCTTGGTAGACATGATCCCTTCCTGCTTTAGCAGTTCCTCCCGCAGAACTACCTTCTACTAAAAATAATTCACTTTTAGGACTGTTAGTTTTTAACTCAGCAATTAATTTCCCTCTTAGTAACAAATGAGAAAGATTTTTACTTTTATTACTTTTTTTAATGTTTTTAATTTTATGCAAGACTTTTCTTGTATTGGTTAATTTATTAAAAATAAACTGAGCTGTTTTTGGGTTTTGTTGTAACCATAAATATAATTGATTACTTACTATTTTTTTGACAGCACTTTCTACTATGATGGAACCTAATTTATTTTTAGTTTGCCCTTCAAATTGAAGAATGTTTTCTGCAATTCGCACACTGACAATAGCATTTAAGCCCATTGTAAATTCTTTTTTATTAAAGAAAGGAGTTTTAGTATTAATTAATTTTACTTCTAAAAAATACTTATGCATAGCTGCTCTTAGTCCTTGGTAAAAACCAGTCACATGGCGTCCGTGGTTAGTGGTTTTAATGCTATTAGCAAATGAAAATACATTTTCTACATCACTATTACTATATACAAAAGCTATTTGCATATAAATGTCTGATTCTTCTGCTGTACAATAAAAAGCACTAACAGCCTCAGCCTTTTCTTTGGTAATTTCTGTTAAAAAATCTTGTAAGCCTGTTTGAGAACAAAAGGTTTCTTGTTTGTCTTTACTTTTATCAATTAGAATAAGGGTGAGGTTATTATTTAAATAACTAATTTCTTTCATGTATTCTCGCACCATTTTATAATCAAACTTTATTTGTTTAAAAAAACTGACAGCAGGTTGAAAAATAACTTTAGTACCAGTGGCTTTAGCAGTAGTTTTAGATAAATTAGTTGTAACTACTTTTCCTTTTTGAAAAGTAATAGTACTAATTTTTTGGTCCCTTCTAATTGTTACTGCTAACTTTTCACTTAAAGCATTAACTACAGCTGCTCCTACCCCATGGAGTCCTCCTGCATGCTTATAGCTTGTATTGCTAAATTTTCCTCCCGCATGAAGTTTAGTAAAAATGACAATTGGGGTAGCTTTCCCAGAAGCGTGACGCTTAATTGGAATTCCTCTCCCATTATCTTCTACCTGAGCTATGTTATGGTTATCTAAAGTTACAGTAATCGTGTCAGCGAATCCTGCTAAAGCTTCATCTACAGCATTATCAATGATTTCTCATAATAAATGGTGCATGCCTTTTTTATCTAAGGCTCCAATGTACATGCCTGGTCTTTTTTGAACTGCTTTTAGTCCTTCTAGCACTTCAATACTTGATTCATCGTAATGTAATGGTTTAGGCATAAATAAGAACTACATAAATTTCGTTTAATATTGGCTTTATTTTATAATAATTTATTCTTAACACTTTTTAAGAAGAAGTTAAAATATTGAAACTATGCTAATTTATATCTTGGTTAAAGACAGTTTGGTCTCACTCTATCTTATTAAAATCAGGTAATTGTTTGACTAAATCTAGGGTTATTAAACTAAGATTAATAATTCTGATTAATAATTTAAGAATATATTTAGGATCATGCATGGTTTCAATTGCAAAATCATTAGGATCACTATTTTTCTTCTCTTCAACCTTATATCCATCCATCACATGTTTTATGGCAGATTTAAACCCTACTTTATATTGATAAGCTTGTAATGGAATATTTTTTATAGCAATAAATTCATTAAAAATAATTTTACTTTTATCAACATTACCTTGTTGGTCTTTTGCTCATGACATTTTTCTAACTTTATAATCTGAATCCTCTAAATCTCAATTTCCCTTTTCAAATTCAGCGTTATATGGTACATTTTTACCTTTATAACAACAATTTTCATAATTTAAATGTAATTCTTTTAATTGTTTACCAATTTTGCTAATTTTTAAAAAACAATTATAAGATTTGGGCTTGCATATGTATGGACTATCTCGTGCTATAAAGTTATTTTTAAATTTTGTTTGATACTCCTTGTAATGTAAAAAACCATATGTGTAATCTAAAATTAAATCATTATTAATCATTGCATCATTATTTTTTTTATAATGAAAATATTTGTGTGCTAAATTATTAATGTTTGTTTTTGTTGTTTCTGTCTTTTTTAATAAATCTTGACTTTTGGAATCGTATAGATAAAAAGGATAATTTTGAACCCCCTCTATAAAAGAATATGTTGTTAAAGTTTTTACAGCTAAAGGATTTATATAAAAGTTTATCATGATATTTTCACTAGACCCAGTAATAGGGCATATTTTTTTCATTTGATAATGACTTAAAATTCAATGCTCATCATAATAGCATCATTTTTTAACAAAAGGTCTAGTTTGTATGAATCTTAAATAATTTTCATCAAACGAAGGGCTAACTATATTAGCCTCTATTTTTTCGTTTAACTCTTTAGACGAGAATTTGATATTTTTATTTACAAAATAACTGTTATATTTGTCTATCTCTTTTTCCATCGCTGGTTTAATTTTTATTTCAGAAAAATTAGTAGCAAATCGTAATTTATGAAATTTTACACCATTAGATCATAGATTAAAAATACCTTTTCTAAGTTTAATATATGATTTTGGTCATAAAACTTTTTTATCAAATCAATCTCCATTTTTATCAGAATAAATTTTTGTAAATTCATTATTTTTTCATAATATTTCTATACTTTTTTTTCTTGATAATCACTCAAGTTTTTTTTCTGATTTTCAATTATTTCCAACCTTTATATAAAAAACTTTTCCCTTAATTTCAGAATGTGCTTGTTCATTTAAAATTCCAATAAATAGGCAACTCCCTATCATAGTATTTTTAAAAATAGATTCCCCTTCTTTTTTTTCATGTAACCTTATATCACTTCTTATGTCTCCTTTTAAATCAATTATAAAAATTTTATAAAATTCTTTTTCTAAAAAATATTTTCTAAAACTGTCGCTTGAAATATTATTTAAATAACCATTGTTTGTAATAAAAGCTATAATTCCTTTTTTATTATTTTTTTTAATTTGATGAACGCTAAAGAAAAAAGATTTTATATAAGAATCAAACAATTTATTTTTTCCTTTAGCTTTTGATAATGAAGCTAATTTATGTATATCTGAATCTAATTTTTTATATTTATTATTTTTCTTAATGGAATAAGGCGGATTACCAATAATAACATTAATTGCTTCCTTTTCTTGCTTGCTAATTCTTTCATTATTATCATCTTTTGATAACTTCATTTGCATTTGTGTTTCAAATTGCTTTTCGTAAAGTTGAAAGGTATCGGTTCAAATAATGCCTGGGAATGGTAAATATTGACTGTATTCTGTTTTAAATCTTGTGTTAAAAACATGCTGTATGTTAGTACTGGCAATGTAATAAGGTAAAAGTAAAATTTCATTTGCATAAATGTCATTATTGTATTTATATAATAAATGCTCACCATTTATTAAATTTAAATCTTCACTTAAAAGACGACTGATAAAGGTTCCTACTCCTGTAAAAGGATCAAGTATTTTGACTTCTTTATCATTAAAAGAAGAATTATTAAATTCTGTTTTTAGTAAATAAGATACAGATTTTAACAAAAAATCTATTACTTCTACCGGAGTATAGACAATTCCTAGTTCCTTGGCTTTGCCCGGATAAATTAAATTTATATACTCTCCATATATTTTTTTTAATAAATTTTGTTTAGCTTTTTCTTCATTAATAGTCTTGACTTCTAGTTCAATTTCATTATAAAAACTTTTTAATGCTTCTTTTTCTACATCCATAGCATTATCTAATTTAAGACTTTGAATAAAATCAGTTATCGTTTTTGCTACTGGATTATTAATTAATGAATTGGGAAATAAAATATTAAAAATAGGTTCTGTTACAAAGCTATCCCTTAATAAATTAATAACATCTTCTTTTGAGATATTAGGGTTAAGATATGTTTTAAGTTTTTTGCTAAATTTATTAAATAACTCTTGATTTTCTTCTTTATTAAGCAAATTGTAAATATGATCTTTTGTTCTAGAAGCTGTTTTAACTAAATAATCTCCCATTCATATGCTTCAATATGAACGAGAACCAATTCTTTTTAAAACCCCACTTTTAATATATTTTTCACTGGTTAAAATAGCTTTATTAATTTGCTTTTCCAAAATATTGCTATATTCGATTTCTTGTTTTTTGACATCTTCCTTTTTAGAAGGTGTATGAGCATTTTGTTGAAGTAGTAATTTTTTTATTTTTTTAACATTTATTCGTACTACTACTTCAATTAGATTTTTATTTCATTCATCATCTAGTTCCCTTACATTGTTAGCATTTTTTCCAATAAGAGGTTTGACCTGAGGAGATCTTAAGGCGTTTAAAACATCTTCAATTTTTTTAAATTCATCACTATTAACAGTTATTAATCGTTTCGTAATTTCATTAGTTAATTGTTTTTCATTTAAACGCCCAACAATAGGCAAAATAACTACTCCATATTTTTTGTCTTTTTGTTGACGCATAACACGTCCTGTAGCTTGCACTATATCTATTTTTGATTTTCTTCCATGCATAAAAATAACAGCATCTAAGGCCGGAACATCAACTCCTTCAGTTAAACATCTAGCATTTGACAAAACAACACATTCACCAGGAGCATGATTTTCTAATTCATTAATTTTGCTTCTTCTTTGTGCTGTAGACATAGTTCCATCAATATGAATAATTTTAGTCTCTTTTTTTAAAAGAAATCTTTTTTTGTAATCTTCAAAAAAGTTTGCCAATAATAATGAATTACCTGCTTTTTTAGTGGCAAAACGACAAAAAGCAATAGCACTATTAATATTTTCTTCTGCAAGAATTTTAAACACTCCCATTAATCTAGTATAGTCACTAAGTTCAATCATTAAATCTACTTTTTTATTGGCAGGTCTTGCTGTTTGCAATTCATTTTTATTTTCTACACTTTCTTTGTATGCGTCATAATCATGTTGAACACTTTCTTTGTATTTTTGATATTCAGCAGTGTATTCTGTTTCACATAATCCAAGCACAATTACTCTAAAATCAGATAAGCATTTTTTAGCAACCCCCTCAGAAAAAGAAAAAGTAAAAAAATGCTTCCCAAAAATCCCATTAGGGTCGTCATCCATACTTCATAATTCAACATTTTCATAATCATGCTTTTGTTTCACTCATTTTGATTTAGTAAAAACCTTAGGAGTAGCAGTCATGTATAATCTTTTATTAGCTTGAAGTTTGTTATTATCATGAACACTACTAAAATTATCTTTTTTCTTCACAGCTTTATCTTTAATTTTTGCTGTTCTATGAGCTTCATCACAAACGATTAAATCAATGCAGGGTAGATTAAAAAACCTTTGAGTTGCTATTATTTTGTCTAATGATTGGTAAGTAGAAAAAATAATATTTCTGTTAGTTTTTGAAATTTTTTTTAAGTGATCATAATGGTTTTTGATATCTGCAGGAGATCGAATAACGTCGCTAATAGGTATTTCTGCATCACTAACAAAAATATTATCTTGTTGTGATTTATATGCAGTAGTTTGGTCAGAGCACACAGCAAAACCATCAAAATCAAAATCAGCATCTCTTCTAGAAAAGCTTATAGTTTGTCGCATTAAATCAAGGGAAGGAACTAAAAATAAAATTAAAGCTCCTGGTTGTGTAATAGCTTTAATAATGGAGAAGGCTGTAAAGGTTTTACCTGAACCACAAGCCATAATAAGCGTTCCTCTAGATTGATTTTCAGTAATAAAATGTTTTTTAGCTCTCTCTACAGCAGCTAGCTGGTAGTCACGAGCTTTTTTAGGTTTAACAGGTTTTTGAATGATAGATCAAAAATTTTGTATTTGTTCTAAATAATTAACTTCTGGATGTACTTTTATGATTTCATCTAAAATTTCATCTAGAATAATTAATTTAACTTGTTTTTTGTATTTTTGGTTATGTTCATTAATTCTTTTGATAGCATCTGGAGAAAGCTCTCCAGTATAGATTAATCAACCATAGCTAAGAAAATCATTACTTAATAAATCATATAAAAAACTTTCAATTACTTCACGACTTATTTTTGCTTGTCCTTGATAGTTTTTACACTGAATGGCTATATATTGCTTGTTGTTGTGTTGTTGTGTTGTTGTGTTGTTGTGTTGTTGTGTTGTTGTGTTGTTGTGTTGTTGTGTTGTTGTTTAAGCACGGTGGCAACTAAATCGGTTCCTCGATCTTTTCTTGTAAGTTGAATGCTTTTGCTAACTAAGAAATCTTTTCATCTTAAAACAGATTGGACCACGCTATCTCAAGGATAAAACCTAGCTATATGAATGCATAATTCTTCTAACTTATCACCTTGTTTATTAGAATCACCTTGTACTGTTAGTCACTTTTTTATTTGGTTTTTAAATTGTCCTACACTACCATCCATATCATTAACCTTTTTTATTTAATTTTAACTTAATAAAAACTAATTTTTATTTTTTAAATAAACTAAAACCTTAATGTTTAATATCAATATTTTAAATATAGCGTGTTAGTATTAATATAAATGAATATTTTAGTCATAAGGGCTAATAAAATAAAAATAACATTAAAGATTTCAAAATTACTTTTTTAAATGAATGGTTTAGGAATTGTAGGAACCCTGGTAGCATGTTTAATTGCCTACTTAATAGGTTCTTTTAATTGATCTTTGTTTATAGGGCATACTTTTTATAAAACAGATGTGAGAAACTATTATAGCAAAAACGCAGGTGCTACTAATTTATCTCGTGTGTTAGGGTATAAAATTGCTTTTTTAGTAGTATGGCTTGATATGTTTAAGGTACCAATTAGTATGCTCTTAGCTTTAGCTATTAGTTTTATTGGTACCTCAACCAGCAATTTACATGAAACTTCTTTATACATTCCAGCCTTTTTTACTATTATAGGTCATATGTTTCCTATCTATAGTAAGTTTAAGGGAGGAAAAGGAGTTAGTTGTTTCATAGGACTGTTATGAATGGTTAACCCTTATTTACTTTTAATTTGAACTGTAGTATGATGAGGTCTCTTTTTTATTTTTCGTTATGTTTCTTTATCTAGTATCATTGGAGCTTTGTTTGTCATTGGGCTATGTTGAATTCCTCAATTATCTGGAGTAACCCAAATTAACACAGATGGCGTATCTTTATTAACTTCTAATTTAGTTTGATTTAATCATGCTCATAAGCTAAATACTATGGTTTTTGCAGATAATTTAGTTTTTATTAATACTACTGTGACTGCAAGTGGTTTAGCCTTAATTGCTAAGCATCATCAAAACATTAAAAGGTTAATAAAGCACACAGAATCAAAAATAGTTTCCAAACAAAAAACTACCCAAAAGGTAGCTGTTCCAATTCAAAATAAGTAAGCTTAATCTATTTTTAGTACTTTAATTTCAAAAGGTTTTTGTACCTTACGAACAGTTACAATACTTCCTACTTTTTTCCCCATTAAGGACTGAGCGACTGGAGAGGTGTTAGAAATAATGTTTTTATAAGGGTCAGCCTCTAAAGAGCCTAAAATTAAGTAGGTGGCTTCTTTATTAGTTTTTAGGTTTAAAATTGTAACTTTTTTGCCAACCCCTACTGTGATATGATCTTTTTTTCTTTTTACGACTTTAGCACGGTCAAGTAAAAAATCAATTTCTTTAATCCGACTTTCAATTTCTGCTTGACGATCTCGGGCTGCATCATAGTCAGCGTTTTCTGATAAATCTCCCTGACCACGAGCAGCTTTAATATTTTGAATAACTTTTTTTCTTTCAACCTGAACTAAATGGTTTTGTTCTTGTTTAAGCTTTTCAATAGCTTCTTCTGTTAATAAAATTTCTCTTAAATTTGTTGACATATGAATAAATGGATAATCTAAAATTACTGTATAAAGTTTACAATATTTTGCTGAGATATGATTGTAATTTTGTTCAAAAATCTGCTATCTCAAAGCAATCAGATTCAAAAACTCCTTGAATAAAATGTTGGTTTCCTCCTCCTTTTGGTTGTAAAGCCATAGTTTTTTTAAAAAAAGCTTCAAAAATCGTATTGGCTTGTAATTGCTTAGCTTGTGTGATCCCAATACTAAAAAAATATTTATTTTTAAGTTTACTAATTAAAATATTTAGTTTATCTGGATGGTTTGTTTCGCTTTTTCTTAATAAGGGTCTTAATGTTTGTGGAGTTAACCCATGATAATAATTAACAACAGCATGATCGTTAGTATAAGTTTGCTGAGTTTGTACAGCATTAGCTTGGATTAGGTTTTTAGTAGTTTTTTTAGCTTTTGTCAGTTTTTGATTAAATTCATTAATAGTAAGCTTAAATTCTTTTCAATTACTTCTGTTAGGTTCTTTTTTTAATAAATCAAGATAAGCTAATTTTAATTGCTCTTGTAATTTTTTTGATAATAACTCATACTTTTGAGTAGCTAATGTTTTAGCTTCTTGAGTTCTTGCTTCTAAAAATTGTTTAATATGCAGTTTTGAAGTTAAAGCATAAAAGCGGTAAATTATTCTTCCTTTTTTTTCAACATTATAAATAAATAATTCTTCAATGTCTGCTCCATTGTAACAATGAGTTCCTCCACATAATTCACTAGAAAAGGTTCCAAACTTAACGACTCTCACTTCTTTTAAGTATTTTTCTGCAAAAAAAGCAAGAGCATGATACTTATGAATAGCTTCATCATAAGAAGTATAGTATATTTCTACAGGAAGCTTTTTTTGAATTTCCTGATTAGTGAGTTGTTCAATCTTTTGCAACTGTGCTTGAGTAATTTTTCCAGGATAATTTACATCAATTCTTAAAAATTGCTTATTATTATAAGACCCTACTTGTTGCACATGTTTCCCTAGCACAGCCCTAATAGCACTATGTAAAAAATGAGTACCTGAATGGTTTTTTCTAGTGTAATACCTTAATGCTTCATCAACATGTGCTGTCACTAAGTCTTTTATTTTTACTGTTCCTTTAATTTTTACATAGTGGGTATATTGACCTGGGTTGGTTTGTTGAACATCTAGTACATGTCCTGTAAAGTGATCTCCGATAATTGTGCCCTGATCTCCTGCTTGCCCTCCTTTTTCTGCATAAAAAGGGGTTTTATTTAAAACTAAGGCACAAGTTTGATCAGTTACTGTTTGAACAGGTTGTTCTTTTAGCACCAGGTACTCTACTTTACATTTTTTAATAATGTCTTCTTGTTCGTACAAATTATTAGTAGGAACTAAATAATTTTTAAAAGCCCTATTATTTTTTATAAAACCAGCAGTAAATTTAGGATGAGCTTTTGATTGAAAACGATGTTTTTCAATCAGAGTATTTAAAGCTTTTTCATCTATTGCAAAACCATGAGCCTTAGCTTTTTCTAAAATCATTTCTATAGGGAACCCATAGGTATCATAAAGTTGAAAAGCCCTTTCAGAAGTAATAATTTGGTTTTTTGATTTAGTAATTAATTTATTAAAAATAACATTTTGTTGTTGTAATAAAAAGTTAAATTGCTTTTCTTCTTGAGTTAATATGTTTGCAATCACTTTTTTTTGTTTAATTAAATGCGGATAATATGTGCCTAAAGTATTAACAACAGGAGTAATTAATTTACATAAAAAAGGGTCATTAATCTTTAATTTTTTACCAAATAAAATTAACCGTCTTAAAATTCTTCTTAAAACATACCCTCTTTCTTTATTGCTAGGAACCTCTCCATCTGCAATAGCCATGACTAAAGCTCTGATGTGATCTGTGATCACATTAAAAGCTTGGTTAATCTTTTTTTGGGCTTGATCTTGAGAATTGTAACTTTTAAATAAATAGTGATAAGGAGTTAGCTTTTCTATTGTTTGAATAATAGGAATAAAGTTATCTGTTTCATAATTAGTATCAACTGCTTGCATCACACATGCTATTCGTTCTAAGCCTGCCCCAGTATCAATGTTTTTAGTAGGAAGTTCTTTATAATTACCCTTTCCGTCATGATCAAATTCAGAAAAAACTATGTTTCAAATTTCTAAATAACGATCATTTTCTTGATCATTGTTTAATAATGCTATTCCTGTATGAGTGGGATCAAAATACTCACCTCGGTCATAAAAAATTTCTGTGTTTGGACCACAAGGACCTGCCCCTATTTCTCAAAAATTAGTATTACGAGTTCCTAAAATTAAATGATCAGAAGCTAATTTCACATCATTTAATCATATTTTTTTTGCAAGCTCATCTTCTTTAAAAATAGTTACATATAATTTTTTTGCTTCAAGTCCTAGCCATTGCGGATTAGTCAGAAAATCTCACGCCATCAGTAAAGCTTCTTTTTTAAAATAAGCTCCAATTGAAAAATTTCCTAGCATTTCAAATAAAGTATGATGGCGGGTAGTTTTGCCCACATTAGTTAAATCACTAGTTCTTAAAACTTTTTGAGCGTTGGCTAAGCGAGCACAGGGGGGTTTAATTTGTCCAGTAAAATAAGATTTCAAGGTAGTAACTCCTGCGTTAATTCATAGCAAGGAATTATCATTTACTGGAATTAAAGAACATGGTTCAAGTAAAAAATGGTTTTTTTGTTTAAAATAAGTTAATCATAACTGTCTAATTTGGTCTGTACTTTTTTTTTGCATGTTAGAGTTTTTCTCTTTTGACAGAATTAATATTAGTAATCATTTTTAAAGTTTTAATAACTTTGTTTAATTGATCTGCATGATTAACTGAAATAATAATTCTGATAATGGTTAATAGTTTTTTTCTGTTTAAACGAGCAGAAATTTGTCCAATAGAAACATTTTGGTTATTTAAAATTTTGCTAATATCTGCTATTAAGCCAGGACGATCTGTACAAACTAATTTCAAAAAAGTTTCATAGGTTCTGTGTTTAGTCACTGCTTCATTCCATTTTACTTCTAAAAGGCGGTGTTCATATTGTTGCAAATTTACACAATTAGCCTTATGAATTTTAATTCCTGATTGTTTACTAATTTGGCCTACAATGGCTTCATAAGGAATTGGGAGACAACACTTGGCAAATTGAATTTTAATACTAGTAGAATCTTCAACAATGACATCATTTTGTAACTGAGCTTTTGCTCTTTGTCTTTTTTTAATTTCTTCTGCTAAGGTTTCTGTAGTTTCAAGTTCTTCAATACTATTAACAAATACAAGCTTAGTAATTTTTTGAATTGGATATTCTACAGGGTTGTTAATGCATTCTAACAGAAATTCATCCATGTTTTTAAACCCTAACGCTTTAGCTCGCTTAATTTGTTGTGCTCTTGGAATCAGAAATGGTTTCAGCTTATGATTTTTAATATAATGTCTAATTTCACTCTTAATTTGTGCAATTTGGTTTTGAATAATGTACCTTTTTTTATGTAAATTTTCTTCATTTTGATTACGAAGAAACTTTCTAATCTTGTTAAGAGCACGATTAGTTTTAACAATTTTTAGCCAAGATTCATTGGGTGTTTGGTTTTTGTTAGTTAAAATTTCTACTACATCTCCAGAGTGTAGTTGAGTCGCTATTGGAGAAAACTGACCATTAATTTTAGCTCCTTGAGTAGTGTCTCCTACTTCTGAGTGAATGTGATAAGCGAAATCAAGCACAGTAGAGCCATAAGGCAAAGTAAACATAGCTCCCATCGGAGTTAAAACATACACAACATATGAAAAAATTTCATTTTGAATAATTTCGTTTAATAAATCATCTTTAGCTTGTTGGTCTTGTTGTCCTACTTGTTTAAACAAATCACTGGCTTGCTCTGCAGAAACCTTTTCTAAATTTAAAATATCTCTAAAGATAGAAATTTTTTCATCAATGTTTTCTTGTAAACTACCAGGATGATATTTAGTGTTTTCTTTATATTTTCAATGAGCAGCTACTCCTTTTTCGGCAAATTCATCCATTTCTTTAGTACGGATTTGAATTTCTAAAATAGTGCCGTCTTGAAAAATAATAGATGTATGTAAAGAACGATAAAAATTACTCTTAGGAGTAGCAATGTAATCTTTAAAACGGTTTTTTAAAGGAATGAACTGTTGATGGATATAGCCTAAAGCCATATAACACTGGTCCACAGTGTCTACAATAATTCTTAAAGCAAATAAATCATGAATTTCTTTAAAAAGTTTCCCTTGGATTACCATTTTATTGTGGATTGAATAAATGGTTTTGGCTCTCCCATAAATTAAAGCAGGAATTTTTTTTTCATTAATGATTAAATTTTTAATGCTTTCTACTTTTTCATTAATTAAAGAGTTCCGTTCTTGATGGTCTAATTCTAACTTACGGCTGATTTCATAATATTCTTTCTCATGTAAATTAGCAAAGCAAATTTCTTCGAATTGTTTTTTTAATTGGTTCATCCCTAACCGATGAGCAATCCCACAATAAATTTTAATCGTTTCTTCTGAGACAATCTTTTGTTTCTTTTTTGGCAGAAACTGCAAAGTATTAATGTTATGTAAACGATCAGCTAGTTTAATTAAAATAACCCGAATGTCTTTGGCCATCCCTAGGTACAATTTTCTTAAGTAATCTGCTGTAATTTGCGTGCGGTTTTTTTGTGCAAAAGTACTAACTTTAGTGACAGATTTTACTAACTTTAAAATGTCTGCTCCAAACTTTTCTTCAATTTCTGCTTCAGAAATATCTGTATCTTCTAAAACATCATGGAGCAGTCCTGCCATAATAATAGTAGGAGAAAGCCTTCACTGAGCAAGATAAAAAGCAGTTCATAAGGGGTGATTAATATAAGCCGCTCCTGATCACCTTTTTTGACCCCGATGGTACTTTTCTGCTACTTCATAAGCCACTTGAATTTTATCAATACTTGCACTATCACTTAAGTATTTTAAAAATTCTGTTTTAAGGTCATTAAAACAGATTAGTTTATCTTGTTTGTTTGTAGCATTAACCCCTTCTGTTACCATAAGAGTCTTTTAGTTAAGAGTCTATATTAATGATTGAAGTCGTATGATAATTAGCAACTTCTGGTTTTTTAGGAAGATAGGTTAAATCCATAATGTTAAGAGCTCCTAACAAAGTTCCCCCTGCTTCTTTTACTAATTCACAAGCAGCAATGGTAGTTCCTCCTAAAGCAATAATGTCATCTACTACTACTACTTTATCTTCTATTGTTAAGTCATCAGTATGAATAGTTCTACTAGAAGTTCCGTATTCTGTTTTATACTCATACTTAGCAATTGGAGGAGGAAGTTTTCCTTCCCGGCGAATTAAAACTAATTTCTTTTTCATTAAGTAAGCTACAGTAGTTCCAAACAAAAACCCTCTAGCTGCCACTACTACTAGGGTTGTCATTTCTTTAAATTCTGTTTCTAGCTTTTGAATTACTAACCTAATTAAGGCATCATGAGCTTCTGGGTGTAAAAAAAGAGGGGTAATGTCTAAAAACTTTATCCCTTTAATCGGTCAATCATAGACAACACTCAGGTTTTTTTTTACTATTTCAATATCTGTCATTTAACTATTTATCCCTTTAACTGATTGCTCATCAATCATCGTTTTCTTATTATTCAAGTATTTATTAAATTTTACCTTATTTAAGGCTCTGATACTTTCTAATCGCACCCAAATTGGCAGAGCAATCACAAAAGAAACATATAAAGACACTAAAATTCCAATTAATAAAGTAATAAAGAAAGTTCCCACATCACCACTTAAGAATGATAACAAAACACAAGTGACAATAGCAATGATCGAAATAAAGACAAAATGTAAAAAGAGGTTTTTAATCGTCATGTTAGCAGTTTTGTACAAGAAATTATTTGCTCAGTTATATTTACTAAATTTTTTACGGTTAGTTTTCAGCATTTGTTTTCTTAAAGGAATGTTTCTTTGATATTCAGCAGCGTTAGCAGCCACATCTTTTTTAGTTTCTAGCAGATATTTTCTTTTTAAAGCAGTGTTTTTGACTAAATAAACATTTTTATTAGCTTCATCAGTGTTACGCTGGGTTTCATTAACAATTTTTCCTTTTGCCATGTAAACTAGCGAAGCATGTTTTTTATATTTAATCTGGCTTTTTAAGAGTTTTTGTTCGTTAATGTAATTATGTTTAGAGCGGAAGAAATTGTTGTAAGCTTCAATGTCAAATTTCTTTTTGTTTTCTCTGGCTTTTGCCATAACAAAAGTACTGTTCACAAGGGCAAAAACTCATACCCCTGCAAACATAGTAATCACATTTAATGAAATAGGAATATAGGCTACTACGACGATACTAATAGTAAAAATGACAGCAGCCGCCCCACAAGCAACAATCGCTACAAATTGGGCTCAGTCAAACCTAAAAAGCGTATAAGCAACAATCAACCCAATACTAATCGCAATGGCAATTAACGCTGTATCAATTAATTGGTTAGATAAAATAGGATCAGTAGCATAATCTATGATTCATTGTTGCCCTGGGTTTCCCCCAAAAGCTGAGGTTTTTCAAATTCAGTTAGTAAAATTATTAATTGCTGCTTCACTATTAATCTTGGTAGCAATATACACTACATCTTGAGTAGTAGCGTTAATAGATTTTCCTAAATAAAAATCAGCATTAATCGCACTTAAATCAAAAGGAACATAATTTTGTCCTACTTGAGGTTTTTCTTTTTCAGCTGCCACATTTTTTAAATACTTAATTTCGTTTTCTCCTGAAACATAACCTCCATCTTGTTTTTGATTTCATACTTGATAATTAACTTCAAACATGGTTCCTCTTCTGACTGATTGGTCCATATTAGCACTACCAGTAGCTAATAAAACAGCAGCCACAATTGCCACTACTATGACAGCCAATGGAGTCCAGCGGAACAAGTTATATAAAGTAAGATAAGGTTTTGCTTTATTTCATGTTTGCTTGAACCAAAAGGTAACTTTATTATTTTTAATTAAATGCAGTTTCCTTGACTTACTTTGATCTTTTTTCATGTTAGCTATTTTTTCTTTGATAACTAAGGTATCTTCTTGAGCGTTATGTAAATTAGGATCGTTGGTTGGATCTTGTTTGTCTGCTTCTGCTTGAGCGTCTTCTGCTGCTTTTTTATTGGCACTTTCAATCAGTTCTGCCACATTAACTTTATCCACTGTTTTAGCAATTTGGCTTTTTTTAGTAAATTTAATCCTACGAATTTTAAAGGATAAGATTTTTTGTACATCTAAGAAAGTTACTTTTTCTTGCAGGTTGAGCGTTAAAAATAACCAATAAAGAAAAATTGTTAAAAAGACAATGGAAACAAACCCTACTAACACAGAAATAAGAAAAACGATCGAAAAGTTTTTAATTACTCCTGAAGTGAACCAAAACATACTTAAAGCTACAATTAAAAAGACCACCATTCCATCAATAAAGAAAGGTAAATTTTTCTTAATGCTAATTTTAAAAGCTGGTAGGGCTGCTATGTCTTTATTTAACCGCTCAGAACGATAACGATTAAAGATTAAAAGCATCCCACTCATAATCATAATAAAAGTAATTGCTCAGCCTGCTAAAGCGATCGGAGATAAATTGACAGATAATAAGGATGAAATATAAACTACCATAAAGACTCCAAAGCCAAAGTTAATAAAAGTGATCACAGCAAGCATTCTAAACAAAAAGATAATATATGCTCCAAAAGCAATTAAAATAGCCCCTAAAATAATTTCTGTAGTGAGTAATAAGCCTTTACTAATAGCAGGAGGAATTTCACTATAAACATTAGAATAAAATCCTGCTCCTGCTAGTCCTCCTTTTAGCAGGTTAGCAGTAACCGTTGCGTCTGACTCACTTTTAGTTAAAAAAGTAATACTACTTTCTGTACCTTTAAATTGGGGTTTAGTACTAGTTTTGTTAATTTCATACCAATTTAAAAAGTATTGTTGAAAATCCTGGTCAAAACTACTTATTTTGCTTGATAAATACATAATCGAAGGCTCTCAAGGATCAAAATAGTTAGTTTCATTAGTAGTAACCACTTCAGGAGTTTTTTTATCATTAACAGGGTTAATGTTAAAAGTACTATAAGGAATGGTTCATTGAATATTTTTAAAAATATTATTCATTTGACGGTTGGTAGGAATGCCTTGCTCCATTAAGTTAATGGTGTTTTTATTTCCTCCTGCTGTTTCATAATCAAAAGTAAAAACTTTAGCCATATTAACTTTTAAGCCAGAATCGGCCGCTTGGTAAAAAGTTTTTAAATTACTAATAAAAGACCTTCAGTCACTATAATTTTGACTATAATATTTACGAATGTTATCTAAAAGTAACCCAATATCTCTTCATACATAAAGGTTTTTATCATTTTTAGCACTAGCTAAAGCCTTAATGGGAGCACTTCAGCCACTTTTTGTTTGAAATTGTAAAACAGGTTTTTTTTCTTGTTGATTATTAACTGTGGATGTTGGACTTGCTAGCACATTAGTAATAGAATTACGTTCTGTTTTATTAGTTTTTTTATCCTTAGTTAAAAGAAGATCATTCCCTACATTCATTCCTGAGTTGTTTTTAACTTGTGACATTAAAAACAACCCCCCATTTTCATTAATAGTATTCATAAAATCAGAAGCACTATCAAAATAACTCCGAGGTGATCTGACAAGCACTCGGTTTCCTCCTACAACTTGAAAATAAAAGTTTTTATCCCCTAAGGCATTAATTCTTTCTCTTAAATATTGAAGGTCTTTTTTAGCATCTCCTGCTACAGGTTTTCCTCCTTGAGGAGCTTTATTATAATCGTACACAGCAGCAATAGTTTGATACCCTCCTGAGTATTCAATACTAGTTTTTAAATCATACTTTAAAAGATATCCTGCATACCCTACCATTCCTATCAAAGCAAACAACATTAGGAGCAACAAACAAAGCCGACTCCATCAAAAAGTTCTTTTATATCATGTTATGTTGCTTAAATCTGCTTTTGGTCTTTTTATTTTTTTGGTTTTATTGATGCCTATAAAACGAAATATTCTTTTATTGAAAGGAACATCTTGTGAATTTTTGGATTTTTTCATACAAGGAAAGTAATTAATAATGCTAAAAATCAGAAAAATGAATAAGTTTAATGTCTTTATTGATTATAGCAATATTACTATGGTACTCATAAACTTTATTAAAATTAATGTTAAAAATTAAAACTGCCATCTCATGCACAGTATAAAAAACATGTTGTTTTAAAATGATGTTGTGAAAATATTCTTCTAGCATCTTTAAAGTTAAATTGCTATTATAACGAGCAAGTTCACAATGTTTTAAAACAAGCATCTTCTTTAAATATGATTCTATCATATTATTCATCATCATTTGTGCTAACAATGAAATCAGCATTATAATAATAATTAATGACATCTTCATTGTCATCTAAAGCTTCGCTTAAATGAGTTAAAACAACTTTTTGTTTTTCATTTAAAGCTATTTGATCTTTTGCTAAATAAAGGGTTTGGTGGGTTTGCAAAGTGTCAAGCTGAGCTTCAGCTAAAACACCCCTGACTGCTTCTAAATCATTTGGTTTAGTTTTAATAGTCACTAGTCCATCATCACAAGCAAAATCCACAAGGTCATACTCACTTAAAAGCTTTTCTAATAAGGCATCTGCTTGAAAATCAGCTACATCTTTCACATCTGCTACTAAAAGCCCAATGTGCTCAAATAAATAAGCTACTGAATTAGGTCCTCCTAAAGCTCCGTTCGCTTTTTTAAACAAACTTTTAATTTCGGAAGTAATTCGGTTATGATTATCACTTAAACAAAAGATTAAAACTGCTACTCCATCTGCCACATAACCCTCAAAACTATACTCATCATAATGAGCAGGATTATGTTTGGCTTTCTCTAGAATTTTAAGGTAGTTACTTTTAGGCATGTTGTGTTTTTTTGCCTTCATTAAAGCTAGTCTTAAAGCAGGATTAGTACTAGGATCGTTCCCTCCTTTTTGGACAGCTACTTGGATTTCTTTTCCTATTCGCACAAAAACTTTGCTTCTTTTGGCATCTTGGAGGTTTTTGCGATGCTTAATAGTTTTAAATTTACTATGCCCTGACATTGTTTTTTTTAATCTAAATGTAATAAATTATTACGAATTCTATTTTCAACCTGCACTCCGTTTTCTGCAATGTTTTTAATAATTGCTAAAGCAAAGTTAAAAGTAGTAGTAGGAGACTGACTAGTAATAATGTTTCCTGTTTGGACTACTTGTTGGTTTAAATATAATTCAGGGTCCATGTTTGGAATTTCTACAGAAGGATAACAAGTGTACTGTTGGTCTCTTAAAATACCTGCTGCTGCTAGTACTAAGGGACCTGCACAAATAGCACAAATCAATTTATCAGTTTGGTAAGCATTTGCTAAGGCTGACAAAACAATTGGGTTTTTTAAAAGTCCTTGTACTCCTGCTCCTCCAGGTACAATATAGGCGTCATAATCACCTAAATTACAATCAGTAATTAAGTAATCAGCTTTTAACTCAATGTTATCAGCTGATGTAACAAGCAGGTTGGCTTGAGCACTTACAAGGTCCACAGTAACTTCTGCTCTTCTTAAAAGATCAATTGTGATAATAGCTTCTGATTCTTCAAAACCATCACAAAGAAAGATAATAGCTTTTGCCATAAAAATATAATAAAAGAATTTTTAATTGATATTGTAATTGTAAAAAAATTTTAGTTAACTGGTTTTTTTATTCTCAGAATTATTTGAACATTAAGATTATCAAAAGCTGATGAATAATCTATTTAAAAATATGATATTTTATAATAAAATTAATTTTATTAATATGTATATTTATCCTTCAATTTCAAATGAAAAAAATAATAACTATGTTTGGAGCATTGACTGTGGCAAGTACTCCTACAATAGCTTTACAAAACCTTTTGCCCCATAAAACACTTAATTTACAAAATGTTTTAACAAAAACAAATGATGGGTTTCCTAACTCTATCTCTGTTTCTGAAGATAACTATCAGCAATTTTATTTTTCAGTTACTCTAAGTAACAGCGATTATAACGGCTTTTCTGGATTTCTAGATCAAATTGCTTTTAATCTTTCTGATTATAACTATCATGCCTGACCCCTATACTTATTTCAATGATTAGATGACGATGATTTCCATAGTGGTCCGATGCCTGCTTTAAATAGTCATACCAAACATGGGTTCTTCCATGACCCTTTGGTATGATCAAATAGACTAGAAACTCACATGAGTGGTTTTGGTTTTATATGAGATGATAAATCTGATACTGCCTACCACATGTCTATTAATTATGGTCTTTGAGGAACATTTGGACAAAATGTTGATAACCAATATAAAGCAGCGGTTGCTGCTCACAAGCCATTGGAATTTGATTGAATTTTGCCTTCTTTTTTGATGGAGGATATGGACCCTACTACACATATCCCCCATCATTTAAAATCCTAACCTAACTAACAAGTTAATCATTAAGCTCAAAACATTTTTTAAAACAGAAGTATTTCTGTTTTTTTAATCCCTAATAGTTGCATGTAGCTTATTGTACAAGCATAAACTTTATTTTGAAAATAATTTTATACTTTAGGGTACGAATTAAAATTAGTCATCTTAGTTAACTGGTTTAATAATATCAATTACTTTTGTGTTATTAAGTTGGAACCAGTTAACTACGAAAGTAATTACATAAACACTAAATAGCATAGCAGCAATGGCAAAAGGTAGTCACCACACAAAGAAGAGTGGTAGTACCCAAATCGAGTGGTTAGCAATATAGCCTAGTAGAGCTTGAATAATAAACCACCCTGATGGGAATCCAGCTGCAAAAGCAATTAAAATTAAAGGAGAATACATCCCTGTAATAAACCTAGTAATTTCTCATCCGTTATACCCCAAGGTTTTTAAAACTCCAATGTAAATTTTATTTTCGCTAATAATTAAACTAGTAGAAAGAACAATGATTGTAAATGATACTAAAACAGCAATGATTCCAATGATAATCATAATGTAATTAACTAAAGCAGTAATTTGGTTTAAAATAATGTTGCCTTGTACTCGGTTATCAAGTTTGTTACTTGCAATTTGTCCTAACACAGGATAGTTAGTAGTAACATTGTTATTAGTGTATGGTCCTCCGTTTAAACCTAGTAAAGTAAAATCTCCGTAGGGTTGAGAGGTGTTATTGCCATAATCAAAATTAGTAGCTTTATCTTGACTTAAAATATAATTAAAGACTGGTCAAGCGTTGTTAAACATGTTATTAGCTAAGACAGCTCCTTGGGCATTATTTTGCACTTGCTGCCTTAAAGCTTGATAAGTTCTATTATTGCTAATGGTATTTAAAATTTCTTTAACTTGTTCTGTTAAAGCAGTAGCCCCTTTTAATTGAGAATAGTTAGTTCAATTAGTACGAAAGATTTGATAAAGTTGAGCTTTAGTTTTGTCATACCACATTAATTGGTTACTTTTTTGGTTGGCAATGTAACCTTTTTCTGGTCCATAGTTATTACTGATTCCTACTAACTTAAAATTAGTAGCAACAACAGTGTTTTGTTTTTGTACTTTATTACTGACTACACTGTTCATCATATTAGAAGGAGCTTGCCCTAAAGGTCCTGGTTTGTAAAGAGTAGCTTTATCATAGGTAGCTTGTTGCATGTTAGCACTTTGAGCTCCATAACCTGTAGCACTTGGGTTTTGGGTAGCAGCAAAATCTCATTTAGCTAAATCTGAATCATCCTTACTACCAAAAGTTGCTTCCCCATCAGCAGTTTTAACTGTTCCTTTTAATTCAGGTCTTAAAACATTTAAAGCTACGGTTTGCCCTAGAGCTAAATGCAGTTTAGTCGCTGCTGTTTTGTTGAGAATCAAAGGAATAGATTGTGAGTCAGTATTTTCAAAAAGTTTGCTATTAAGTTTAGTTTGATTTTTTGTGTAAAGGTTAATCATATTTTGATTTTGAGTTAGCCCAAACAAATCAAAATTAGCGTTCCCTTTAGTGACAGGAACATAAGTTCCTAACACTTCTTGGCTTGGGTCAAACGGAGCAATGTTAAAAGATATGTTATATTGCTTATTCTTATTAGCAAAAGCTGTTTGCATGCTTTGTCTTACAAAATAAGGAGCTCTGGAATAAATGCCTTGTACAATAGAATTAGTTCCTCTTAAGTAGAAAGATAACCCAAACCAATTAACCATATCTTCAATTGCAGAATCCATGTACCTTGCGTATGGATCAAAAGTTCCTATTCATTTCCCATCCTTTTGTTCTAAAGCAGGGTGTTTTAAAATAAAGTCATCCATTGGACCTGTTAAATGAAAATCCTGTACAAAGAAGTTTTCTATCGTAGGATTCTGAGCAGTACTATTAGCTTGATAAATAAAATAAGGATCTTTTGCTAAGTTAAGCATGTCACTTTTGATTTCTCCTGTTCCTGATGTGAAAACAATGTTTTTATCATCTTTAAATAAAAGAGGATTAAAACTCATGTTAATAGTAGTGCGGTACTTCATATAAAAAGCTCTTAACACTGCATAAGCTTGCATTTTTGCTAAAGCTGTTTTAGTAGTTTGCGGATAATTTAGTTTATCAGTGTCCGGTGTCGGTCCTTGAACACTATAGTTAGGCATAAACCCTTCTAGGGTTTTATCTTTTGCTGTTTGATCTACTAAAGCTTTATAATCTGGTCAAGACAAACTAGCCATCGCAGGAGTAAAAGGGTTGTATGCAGAATTATATTGAGAATCATTAGTAAAGAAATTTTTATCAAAGTTTTTTCATGATAAATTTTGTAAAGAAGTGTTTAAAAGATCTTTCTTTTGCACATTGATATTAGGGTTGTATCATGCTCGATTCAGTTTATTATTAAGCATACTATTGACAATCTCATTAACACTTCCTGTGAAATAATCTTGTCCTTGAGCTTGAGATGCTTGCCATTCTGGAGTGTTTGGATCATATGTTTTATAAAATGATAAAGGATTGTTCCATTCTGGAAGCCTTAATTCAGTTTTGTTTTGATAATTAAGCCCATAATAAGTATATTTTTTATTGTCATGCACAATTTTAAAACTAACAGCTGAAAGGGTAATTAAAATGGTTCCAATTAGCATTGTAGAAAAAACTAAACCAATCTTCCCGAAAGAAGAAGAAAAGAAACTAATTTTAATTCTGTTACCAAAAGAAGTTTTAGCAGCCAGTTTTTTGAAAAGAATTTTAACTCTTGAAGTAGGTGGATTTAAAGCATCAATGTTTCAAATTAAAACATTTGGTTTTTGTTTAAGAATTAAAAAAGCTACTAAAAAAGTGACAATGGTTAAAAAACCAATTAAACCAAGCACAGAAAAGAAAAGACTCCGCCAATCAAAAATAAAACCACCAAAATTAATGTTAAAGTAGTTAGCAAAGAGGGTAATGCTCAGTGATTGTAAACCAATCCCAATGGCATATCCTAGGATTCCTCCTAAAATAGCAAACAACAAAGGATAAGAACAATAAGGGAGTAGTAATTTTGTAGTTGAATAACCTAAAGCTTTATTAATTCCTAACTGAGTACTAGAATTACGAATAATTTTTTGAATTACCATGACTAATGCTAAAACTGCAACAATTAACACTGCTAAAAACACAGCTCAACTGGTAATTTGAAAAGCATAAATTGTGTTTGGCAAAAGGTTAGCTCTGTTATAAAAACGATAGTTTTGATCAGTCCTGTTAAAAACAAAATTTAAATCTTTGTTTTGAGTTTGAAAAAATTTAAAATCAAAAGGAGCAGGATCAGATTGATCTATTTTAAATTTTACTCCTGCTTGAAGCTGGGTTTCAATTGAGTTAACTCCTTGATCAATGCTAGTATGTTTTAAAAACTCTGTGTTAAATTTTCCCACATAATAAATTTCTTTATTAAAATCTGTGACTGGAATTAGCCTTTGAGCTGCAGGATTTAAAGTTCAAAACCCAGGTAAGGAAGGATTAGCTGTGTTAGTTTTGTTATAATTTAGCCCAAAATTAGAAGCGTTAACATAAGCAACCCCTTGATTGGTTTTATCTGGAATAATCGTAGTTTGATCAATGATAGGGGTTGTCATGTCTGCTGAAGACCCAAATCCTACTACTAAATACCAAGACATTTGAGAATAAGGAGAATTTTTAATTCAGTTATAATAAGCCTGTAGGTTGTTTCCTTGGTTATAACCTAAACTAGGAATATCTTTTTTAATTAAAATATTACTTCCATAAAAGTCTTTTTGCAAACGAACTACATCACCAATATGAATATTATTTCTTTCTGCAAATTCTTTATTAAACACAACATCATAATTGTATAAAGGATCAGGTGATGTTCCTGTTTTAGGAGTTGTTTTAGGAACTAAGTTTTTTCCATCAAAAATAACTAGTTTATCAACTGTTTGTTCTTTATTTCAACCAATCACTTTAATAGTTTTTTTAGAGTTATCAACAGTAAAAATTCTTGTTTCTACTCTATTAACAGTAAAGGCTGGATTAGAAGCTGTTTCTAAGTTAGCAGCTACTTGATGTAAGGCATCTTGTTTTACAACATCTTCATCTAAAACGCCAGAAGTAGCAGGATTATTATCATAATCCACATTGTTAAAATCAACAATAAAGTTATGCAGGTTAGACCTATCTGCTAGTGATGTGTATTCTCGTGAAACTCTATTAGAAGCAACAGAAATAGTTGTAAAAATAGTACAACTAAGAATGACAAGAATTAATACTGTGATAAATTGTATTTTTACATGCCATATGTTTTTAAGCATGTTTTTACAAAAAAGTTTGAAAATTTTTAAATTAGCTTTCATTTTTAAAATTAAATTAATTTGATAAATATAAAAATTGTTAAATAAATATTTAAATATTTTTAAAAACAAAGATCAAATTAAAATAATTAATGAAATTCAATGCAAGGTAAAAGTTGCATAATTTCTTTTTGGTTAAGAGGGTTGTCTTTTTTAATAATGTTTAAGAAAAATTTTTTAACTTGCTGAATCATGTTTTTAATTTTATTCATAATGATAATTCAATTAAATTTTTGATAAAAATTAATGAGACTAACCTTGTCAGGAAGAATATGCACTTTTGTTAATAAATATAGTTGATATTCAATGGTGTTATGAGATTTTTTTACAATTAAAATAAAAGTAAACATCAAGCATAAAGTAAAAACAATAAAACTGGTATTGATGATGTAAAGAATATTATTGCTTAATCATGTTTGGTTCAATAAGAACAACGATGGCATGTTTAAAACTTCTAAACTAAAATAATATGATGTAATGCTCAAAGCACACATCACTATAAAGATATTTGTAACAACTTTTTGCTTCAAAAAAGAAATTTTTTGAATATGACAACTATACTTAATAGCTAAACAAAACATAGTAATAACAATGGTTTCAGTGCTAATTAAAAAAATTTGAAACAAATATTGGCTAAAAATTAAAATTAAAAACTTATAAATACTGTTTTCAAGCTTTAAAAAAGGGTCTACTAAAATGATAGAAAGTAATCACAAACTAACAAATATTATTATAAAAATGAAAAATTTTTTCTGAAATTTAGCCATAAATGAGCCTTTACATTTGATAATTCATTTTACAAAATTATTTTTATTATTTAAAATTTTTATTTAAATAAGTAATAACATAATATTTATCAATATAAAAGCACAAATAAAGATGTTTACTTGTGCTTAAAAGCTGATTTATAATTTTAATTCAGTCCTAAAATTAAATTATATTTAGGATTTGTGTATGCTAAAACTTATGCTAGATATGAATTATACTTTTATCATAATCAGTTGTTAAAGTACTCTTAGAAATGTCATTATACATTTCAACTTTACCATAAAAAGTTGTGTTCAATCCTTCTCCCTGTATTTTTGAATAAAAATAGAAAAAAAGATTTTGGTTATTGGTTACAGCACTTTTTATAAATTTGTAAAGAGGTAGTTTACTCTTATTAAAACTTCATGCAGGCGTTATTCGTTCCATTCTTTGTGCGTCTTGCTCATATTTACTACTTAAAGCAAACTCATGAGCATAAGGAGTATCAAAATCCAAACAGCCTGTTATGTAAGATATCATTGCTCCCTTTTGGCCTACTGAATGAGCTCCTGCTCAATCATACGCCTTCATCATATCTTGCAATGATTTTGTAGTTAGTTTGAAAGCATAACCATTAGAAATTGTATTAGGAGTTTTCACTGGAAAGGCATTATTTTTATAATAAGCGTAAACATTACCATCTGCTTGATAACCATGTACAATTGATAAAGGATTAAACGGAAAAACAAAATTAGCTTTTGCTTGAGCATTACTAATTAGACTTATTTTATTAGTTGTAGAAAAGCTACCAACATTTATGGTTTGTGAAAACCCAGACCCTACAACACTACCAAGGGCTAGCCCTATAACAATTTTTTGTAAAAACATTGTATTTCCCTTTCTTATAATAGAATTAAAAATTAATATTAAAAGTTAAAAAAAATAATTAAAACAAAAAGTGTCCATTGACACCTTCCATTTTTTTAAAATTTAACTTTCTAATATAAATATACTATTTTTTACAAAAAAAATCTTCATAATATAAAAAATATCTTTTTTATATAATTTAGTTTTTTAATAAAGCTTTATAGAATAATAACTATATTAAAAACATAATGATAAGATTCAAACTAAAATAACACTACATCAATAAAACGATGTTTTTTAAAAATGAATATTTAAAAATAAATTTATTCAGTAAACCTTTTCATCCTTAAAAATAAAATATTTTGTTTATAGTGTTTTTATGCTTAATGTTTGTTAAGATTTAATAAATATAGAAAATAACAAATATATAAAATTTGATTGTGAATAAAAAATTAGCAAACGTTGTTGTAGAAATTAATTTTATTAAATTATTTTTTTGAGTAACAGCACTTTGAATGATTCTTGCTTACATAATTTCTTTAGTACCTTCTATAAAAATATATGTTGCATCATTTGGTAACGATACTCATGCCCAACAAACAGGTGACTATGGAATTCTTTTACTGATAACGATTATAGCTACTGTAATAACACCTGTCTTTATTAATAATAATTTAGAAAAAATTATCGCAGGTTCAATACTAGGTGCTTTAGGATTAACCCTTTTGATTGGAACACTAGTAACCTACCCACAAGCCTCTACTGTTTTAGCTTGAACTATTCCTACTGGAGTAATGTTAGTTTTATCTATTTTATGAATTTTAATGGGGATAGGTATTTTAGACCATAATGGCTTCAGACCTTCTCAAAAAGAAAAAAACAAAATTGCTACTGCACCCAAAAACAGCGAAGAAGACAACAGTTCTCTTAATAATCTTTTTTAAGAATACGATAATTAAATCAAGCATTTTTAAAATAAATATTATTAAAAAAGAAAACTATTAGTTTTCTTTTTTACTTTTTATGCTAAAAATTATTTTACTTATTTCTTGTAAATTATGTTAGCAATACCACAAATAAAATTAATTTAAAATTAACATTCTTTTAGAGTTATCCTATCCAAGCCTCAGCTTCATCTTCTCAGGTAGTAATCTGCAACTGACTACGATTAGCAACATTAGCCACAAACAAGCACTCACCTTGACTAGCATTTAAAATTGCTGCTTTTTCAAAATTATTCAAACCACCAGCTTCCTTCATTAATAAATCATAATCCTTGATATCTCTTGGTTGTAAATGGTGCACAAAATGATAATCACAATTATTAACAATACTTGTGCTTTCAGTCTTAACTTCATCACTTCCTACAAAATCACTGATATTCTGACTAATAATATACAAAATTCCTTGATATTTTCTAATCTGCTTAGTCATTTCTTTCAAAAACATTAATGTGGCCAAATTATTTTTATTAATCATCCGATGTGCCTCATCAACAGCCAAACAAATTCACTGCTTTTGATCATTAGGCAAACTATCATTAAACCGCTTATTAAGTCTAATTTCTCTTTCTAAAAAAGCTAACATTAAAAAAATTTGTGCGTTTCTAATATTAGTGTTATTAGTTAGTTCATGAATATCAAATACCACTAACTTTTTATTTTTTAAATCAATAGATGAAGGTTGATTTCACAAACAACCATCAGCTCCTTCAGCTAACTTCCAAATAATATTAGTTACACGACTAATTCTATCTGCTTCATCATCTAAAGCTCTAGCATTTTCATACAAATCAGCCATTAAAGGATAATCACTTGTTTTCAACTCGCTTAAATCTGTTCTAGCATTAATTCCTTTAGCTTTATAAGTTCTAACTAAAACCTTTTGTCAATCAGCAAAATCTTCATCTCCTAAATTAGGATACATAATTCGAAAAAACTGTTCTAAAAAACTAATATGCTCCATCAATCCTTTATCATTAAAAATTTCTAGTGGATTTATACAATACTTATCAGTCTTCCCAATAGGAATTATCTGACCTCCATAATAATCACAAAACTTATCAAACTGTCTTTCAGGATCAATAATAAACAACTTAGTATTATTTAAATACAACCAGTTTAGCTGCTTTGATACATTAAAAGTCTTCCCTCCTCCAGTTTTTCCAAACACTAAAACATTACTACTAACTCTCTGATGATGATCTCTTGCTTTTACATCAAAAAAAACAGGCTCCTCATATTGATTAAATCCTAAAAACTGCCCTTTCTTATCACAGAAACTATTTGGAATAAAAGGTCAAAAACTAGCCAAAGAACTACTAGCAATCTCCTGATAAGCAAGCGTATCTCGCTTTGCAGTATAACACCCATTATTAAAATAAGTCTTAAACTGTTCATACCTAGCATTATCATAAACAAAATTAGCCTTTTGAATTGTATTTTTAAGTAATCCTTCCTTTTCTTGCAATTCCTTCAAAGAACTAGCTTTAATTGTAAAAATAACATCAATCATTTTAAGTTTTTCCTGGTTAGTCTTTAGCATCTCTAACAATTCTAAAAAATTTTGATAATAATTTTTAACTTCAATCTTTTGACTTAACTTCTTACTTTCATCTCCCTCTGCTCGAATAATCCCTTTATCAAGTTTCTTAATCGCTTCACTATCACTTAAATAATCAACTTTAACATTTACATCACAATCACAATAATTTACTACTCCAAACAATCATCTATCAGTCACAAACTGACTAAACTCACTAATCTTTCTATAGGCTACATACTTATCATTAACTTTTACATAATTACTCTTAACAACAACTTTATCTTTTTTATTAAACTGCAAATAATTTTCTTGTTTTCTGTAAATATCTTTTACATGCTCTTCTTTTGCTTCAACAAAACTAATGTAATCATCAGCTAGAGCTAAATTAAACTTGATTACATTTTTAACTTCTTTAACTGACTTGCCATAAATCACTAAAAACCACTGACTCTTAGTAATCTCTTTATTATTTTCTAAACCAATTTGTTGATCTCACAATCCTTCTAACTGATTTGCGACATTATCTAAATTAATTTCATCAACATCCTTCTTATTAATTCAACTATTATTTAAATCAGTTAAATAATGTTTATTTTCTGTCAAATCAAAAGCTAAATTAGTTCTAATAAACTCCATCTGTAAATCAATATTTCTTAACAAATGTGTTAACCTTGCAATTGGTTGCTCTCTTTCTCTATCTGTCATTAAACTAATATCTATTGAATTAATAGCATAAACTAATCCTATTCCTCGCTTTTCACTAAAATAAACAACATTTTTTTCAATTTTTTCTACTTTTCTTAAAATCTCAGTATTAGTAGTACTATAATTCTTGCAACTAACAACAAACCCAATGGTCTTGATTAAATACTTATAAAATTTAACTTTCCCAAAAGGAACAATTAACATCACTCCAGCTACAGCAAACACTAACAAAATTACCAAACTAATTCAAAAACTATGCTGTCCTAAAATGGCTATAATAATAAATCCTAAAATTACCATTCCAAACAAAACAACTAAATCTAAAATACTAATGCCTCCTAAGCCACTATAAATTACTCCTCTTAAATTTCTTGTCTTCTTAGTAATAATTTTGCTACTAACATTTTCAAGCTCTTTCATATCTAATCTTTTTCTCTTCCTTTCTTATAATACTTTATCCAATGGTCTCCCATTCTATTACCTAAATTTTTTAATTTATCTTTACCTTTATTCACGCCTTTTGTTATTCCTTGTTTAGTGGCGTTAGCTGCTCTTTTAACATTATGTAAAGGACTACTACTAACACCTGCTCCAAAAGCTATTCCAGCTGTTGCACCAGCTATCGTAGCCTTAGATCCTTTTGCAAAACCAACAGCTCCTTTTTTAAACTGACCAACTTTTTTTAAACCCCCAAGAGCATTCTTTTTACTAAACCCAAACATACCTTTTTTAGCCATTCTTCCAGCAGCATAACCCATTCCTCCAGTTACAACAGCACTAGAAGCAGTCTTCAATCCAGACAAATGACTCAAACTATCCATCAAGCTAGCCTGTCCCCCAACAATGCTGTTTAAAATTTGGGGTGCTTTAATACAGACAATACTAGCACCAAAGATTCCTAAAAGTACAAAAATTGGTCTTGTTTCTTGAGATTTTATTAGTACAGCTACTTTAGTAAAAATACTAATAGAAGTAATAAAAATATTAAAGGCTAAAAAAATAAAGGAAAACAAAATAAACTTCTGCAAAGTAATTTCTGACCAATTCTTAAAATGTTTTAAATTTCCATCTACATCTGCCACCGTGCTAGCAACAACAAGTGGTGACACACAAAACAAGAAAAACAACTCAAAAATTCTAATAAATAAATTTAAAGCAATCAAAACCATGACATAAATCATGAAACATTCAGCAAACAAACAAATAATATAATTAAATTTGCCTGAATCAGTAAACTTTCATGCATCAGGAATATAGGTAAAATGATGCTCTCCATTATTAAAACTAGCATTAAAAATTCTTAATCCTAAATTATAATTATGAGATGTCCCTTTATTAATGTATGCAGTAATAATATCAGTTAAATTATTAATCATATAAAACACAAACGGCATTAACAGCACAGAAACCACTACAAAAATAACATTCTGAAAAGTTCTTCTCACAGCAATGCCCTTCTGATCAAACCGCTCTCCCATAATCATCATTAGTTTAACCCCTAGCAACACTGCCATCAATCCAATACTAACTCCTAACGCAATAAAAAACATTTTATAAGTTGAAGGAAAATTACTTAAAGTGATACTCTTAGCCGTAAAAACCTGTTTATTAACTCCTCCACTCCCTATAAAATAAACAACATTTGTCACTTGATTCAGCAATCATATAATTGGCTTAATAAAAATCATCCAAAGGATTTTTTCCATCGCTTCTGCTACATCATGCATAAATCCTCCATACATCAATTGCCCGTTACTAACATGACTAAACTGAAAATAATGGTTAATTGCAACACTTGAAGCGGCACTAGCTCCAAAAATATCATGTCACACAGCCAATATCACTGCTGCAATTAACAAAATTACAAAGAAAATCGGAACCCCTGCTATTAAAATAATTAACAACATTTTCTTCATGATCCTTTTAAGTGTCTGATTAGCATCAGTCACTTTATACTTTTCTTTTTTCTTTAAATCAAAATTACTTGCCAACCCCCCTCCCATCAATTTCTTAAACACTACTATCTACCAAATTCAGTAATAATCTCACTTTTAAAAATCAAAACAAAAGTAGGGATCAAAACTAAAGCAATTGCACAAATCCAGGTTCATGCAATTTTTTTAACCATCTCTTTACGAGCTGCTCCATCATGAGAGCTCATTCCTCCCATTAAAAAGACAGCAGTCATAATCGCAGCTACCATAATTCCTATAATAATTAATGTAGGGCATCCCCAACTTAAAATTTTATCTACTAAACTTTGCACATTATCCATATCAATAATCTCCAATAAATTTCTATATATTTTTTATAATTTTTAGCCTTATTGCTACAAAAAAACGGTAGTTTAGTTCCCTAAACTGCCATTCACTATCACAAAAAACTTAAATAATAAACAATAAAAAATTAATTTATTATTTTAAATTTTAAAAATTTAATTTACAATATATATGAGTAGTAATGAGAAGATTTTAGGAAACTTCATTACTGCTTTTTTTATTTCAAAAAAGCTTATCTATCTTATAACATATTTTTGGCTTTTATGTATTTGGGAACATAAAATAAATTATCAATAATAATTTTTACTAACTCCAACAAATATGAAGCATCTTTTTGATTATAACGCTTCAACTCGTGGTTTGCAATATTCCCTTCTTGAATAATCTTATGCAAAATATTGCTCTTGGTTTCTTCCACTTTTCTTTTTAAAAAGTTTGCATAAACATAAAACTTTTTCCCAGCTACTACAGGCTCTCCCAGCTTATTAGCTAACTCTATTAAAAACTTTCTTGCTATCAAAGCAACTCCCAAATAATTCCCATTCACATAACTACTAATCATGTTTTTAACACAATCATTTAGATCATTAAAATCATCTTCATTGCTTGCTTCAATATAAAGCTTATGCTTATTAGTGGGTCTAGCACTATAGTAATCTTCCAAAGCTAAAAAAGTGTTAGCAAAATTACAATGGCTATTAGTACAAATACTTACAACACTAAAATATCCTTCTTTAATAAGATATTTTAGCTTCTCTTTCTTAAAGAATTCTGTCTCAATAAATTTATTAAAATCTCATTTAGCATGCTTAGAAACTTCCTTACTTTTAGTAAACTCGTCTTTTAAACATTCATCCTTTCAAACCTTTTGTGCTAAAGCATAAGATGCTGTACCATCAAATGTTTCAATTTCCGTTTTTGGATAAACCAAAATTTTAACAATATCAGGTTCAATCTTTTTAAAACAATTAATACAAATAAAATCTTCAATAAAATATTCTTTATTAATTGGTTTATTTTTAATTCATTTATTTTTTTCTATCATTTTAATTAATACTTTTTAGCTAAGCTTCTCCTTCTTTTTAAAAATTTTTACATTTGCTTTAAAGGCTGTTAAAGATAAACATTTTAAACAATCATTGTAATAATACTAAACCAAATGTGTTTAACATCCTATTTATTATATTTAACATTAGATCAACCAGGCTAATCTATAAATTAATTATCATAAAAATTTATAAAGATTAACATAATTTAAGCAATAATTCTTGTTAATTATTCAAAATTTTATTTACATCTATAAATGCAAATAGAAATAACAGTTTAGATTAAACATTTCTAATTGTAATCCACTTACTTAAAAAACTTTAATGAAAATACAAAATAAAAAAAAGAAACACCACGATGTTTCTTTGATAAAACTCTTTTTTAGCTCTCTTAATTTAGTTACTTATCATTTCTAATTAATTCTTTTTGACGACGAACTCTATTTCTTCTATAAAAAGCTCTTATTCTTACTCTAAACATCCATCAAAATGCTCCGGCAATTAAGGCTACAGCTCCTAAACTACCTCCAACAGCAATCCAGATCATTCTTTCTTGCTTAGCACTTTGTAATCCAGCAAGATAGCTATTATAATCTTTACTTGCCTGAACTAACCAGTTATGAAAACTAGTCCCATGCCCATCAAAATTAGTCATTTCTGCTTTATTAGCAGGTAATTTTTTATGTTTATAACTTAAAATAGCTCTAACATTATGCCCATATAAATTAACCCCTTTTTCTTCCTTAGCAATATCATTAGCTAATTGTTTGTTTGGATGATATCAACTCTGCACATCTTTTTCTAAATCAGCTTTAAACTTATCAATTTCAACATAACTGTTATAATTTGTTTTAAGATTCGGATTCCATTTAACCTTTTTTAAATAATGTTCTTCTAAATTAACTAAATTATACTTAGTCTCTAACTGTTGAACTTCATACTTATTTAAAAAACCTAACCCATCCTGCCTAATGATACTATCAAACCACTTACTATCATATTGCTTACTTAAAAATTGGTCATATCCTTCCACAAAATTTTGATAATGACTTAAATCACTCGCAGTATGAATATTATTTTGTCCACTAATCAAAAGCTTTTCAGCCAACTTCTGATCCTTTTCAATTCCATTCTTAATATCACTACTCACTTCAGCCTTAATCAAACTAATCATATCTGCTTTTAAAGCCATCCCATCTAAATTTGGTTTTAAACTATTTAAATTACGATAAATAGTAGTTTTTTCAAAATATTTTTTTTCATTTTTATTCACATTATCTAAAACACTACCAAAATTATCAAATCCTTGCCCATATTGCTTGACTAAATTATTTAAAATATCTTTTGATTCATCATTTCAACTACCTTGAGCACCAACAATTCAACTATTAAAATTAGTTATATTATCACTTGAACCATCCACCATTAAAACCTTAGTGTTCAAGCTATCAGCTTCAGCCAAATATGTTTTTTCACCAGCACCACTAGGTTGCCCACTAGTAATTCAATTTTGTTTTCCTTGTTCTAAAATCGCTTTATAAGTGTACCCAAACTTATCTACAACCTGCACTAAATAAAACCCATCACCAATAATACTAGCCTGATCGGTACTAAAATATGTTTTAGACCCTTCACCACTAAAATTATTATTCTTCATTACTCCTTTTTGATAAAAAGAAGAGCCCCTAACATATGTATCAGGTTTTAAATTAATCATAATACTACAAGGTCCCTGAGCAGAACTTTTTTTCATCGTCTGCACAATCTCATCTTCAACAGTATTCCCATTATTACTAACTAAACTATTATTTAAAATAGTGTCATCTTTTACACTATAAGTAACATTACTTTCATCAAAACTACTTTTAATCACAACCAAAAAATCTAATTCTTGTCCTCCTTGCACAACTATCGTCATTTCTGTATTACTTTTGCTAATAGTTTGCACAGAAGGAAGACTAACAGAAGCTCCATTAATAGAAACACTTTGAACTATTCCTTTTTGAAAAAAACTAATATCTATCTTACTTTTAAAATTTAGCGTTAAAGGTTTACTATCCTCTAAAAAAACAGGAGAGTTAGTAGTGTGAAACAAATCAGAAGTACCAACCATTCATAATTCAAAAGTAGGTTCACTACTAGAAAAATACACTAAATTATCAACCCTAAAAATATAAGCAAAATTAGTTTGGTTTGCTACTCACTTTTTCTGACAAACAAAATTTTTAAAACTAATGCTTTGTGCATCGCTATAATATGCATCCTTACTACTAATCGCATAAAGGTAATTATTAATTAAAGCTATTTCTTTTACATTATGCGAGCTTAAAAAAGATGATTCCTTAAAACTACTAGGACTATCAAAAGTAGTTTGATACCAATGAGTAGGTCCTTGAGAATCTACTTCACTTGCAAAAATAGTATTACTAGTTTCTAAAACTTGCTTAACTTCATTACTTGCTCAATTAGTTCTAACTAGCTTATTACCATTAACCAAATAATAACTTCATGTATTAAGCGTTACCGCATTATTATTTCCATAATATAAAAAATCCTTAGTCTGATAAAATCTAGTACTAAAATAATTCATCCCTCGTTCTAAATAAGTTCAATTAACTCCATCCTCAGAATAAGCCAGAATTTGAGTCCCTGCTACATAAAGCCTATTTTGAAAAATAGCAAAATTTTGCCCTCCATCTAAAGCATTAACCTTTGAAAAACTTGGAGTACTAACTAAATCTGAAACTAAAACATGAGTGTTAACATTTTGATCAATATAACTAACATAAAGCTTATTATTAAAAACTAAAGCTTGAAGTTCATTATCATTTTCACTACCACCATCTACAATATTACTGATACCTCCCTGACCAGATGTCTGACTATAAGACCAAACAGTAGGATAACCATGGTTATCTGCAGAAGAACCAATAACATACCAAAACCCGTTTCCATAAACCATTTCTGAAGCTCAATAAAAATTATCAACCTCTTTTCATTGGTACCCATCTGTTGTGTAATAAACATAAGAAGCACTCCCTTCTCCAACAGATATAACTCCTAATCCATGACTAACATAAAGACTAATAATAGCGTTTTTTGCAGGAGCTGGTTCAAAAGTATTTGTAAAATTTAACCCTTTATTTTGAGCTGTTGCAATATAAGGAGTAGAAGAACCATTTTTATGAGCTAAAACAAGGGTAGTATTTGAATTAAGTTGTTTAATATTAGAAATAAGTTGCCCTTCAAACATACTGCTTTTTACAATAATATTATTATCACAACCCCCACTATTCTCAGTCTGCAAACTCCCATTTTGACTATTATTATCTGCTATAACCTTATTTTTTGCTTGTAAATTGCTTTGACTATTCCCACCAAAGCCAAAAGCACTACTACCAAAAACAGAACTCGTCACAACAACCAAGCCTGCTACTATTGAAATGAATTTTCTCAACATGATTTGATATATAAATTTATAATTATTATTAATTTCAATTTATTATAACAATAATCAACAAAAAAAGCTAAAATATTTTTTAGCAGTAGTAATTATTTTATTTCTCAACATGATTTTATAAAAACTACTGCTATGCAGTAATGAGCATAAATTGGAATCGTCATTACTGCTTTTTTTATTTTATTTTAATCTAACTAAAAATTTTTATATTATTTTTTTTCAACTGTAAAGCACTCTATGATGTCATCTACTTTAATATCGTTATAATTTTTAAGCACAATTCCGCATTCTCTTCCTTTGTTCGCTACAGTAATGTTTTGCTGTAAATGTTTTAAAGAAGCAATTTCTCCTTTATAAATAATTTTTTCATTTCTGATTAAACGAATGGAAGCGTTTAATTTAATTTGTCCATCTGAGACATAACATCCTGCTATGTTTCCTACTCCTGAAAAATAAAACAGTTGTTTCACTTGTGCCTGCCCTACAAAGACTTCCTCATTTTGTGCTGTTTTAAACCCTTCAATGATTTGTTCTAAATCCTCTGCTATTTTATAAATCACATTATAATAACGCACAGAAACATTTTCATTTTTAATGTTTTGTCTGACAGTAGCATTAGCTGTTACATTAAAAGCAATAATCATTGCTTTAGAGGCACTAGCTAAAATAACATCAGAATTGGTAATCCCTCCACTCACTGCATGAATAATTTTAATAGCTACTTTTTCTTTTTTGATTTTATTAATCATGGATTTAATCGCTTCTAAAATCCCGTTCGTATCAGCTTTAATAATTAAATTTAATTGATAAAAATCATGATCTTTAAATTTATGATTAAGGTCTTTAATCGTAATCTTATTTGCTGAAATGTTCACAGGACTGTAATTAGGAGCTACTGCTTTTAATTGGTTGTGAAAATGTTTATAGTTTTTTTCGCTCCGAAAAACTATAAAACGCTCTCCTGCTTGTGGTACTTTATCTAACCCTTGAATTTGCACAGCACTACTAGGAATGGCTTGTTTGATGCGGATGTTTTGATCGTTAATCATATTTCTTACATAACCTGTAGAGTGACTAGTAACTACTCGGTCTTTAAGCTGTAAAGTACCATTTTGAATTAAAAGCGTAGCCACAGGTCCTGTGTTACGATCTAATTTAGCTTCAATTACTACTCCAAAAGGGAGTTGTTGATAGTTGGCTTTGAGATCTCTTAGTGATGCTACTAAATCAATCATTTCTAAAAGTTTATCAACATTAGTTCCTTTGAGAGCACTACCTTCTACGACTGGAACCTCTCCTCCAAAGTCTTCAGTAATTAAATCATGTTGGGATAAATTAATTTTAATTTGACTAGAATCTACATTTGGTAAGTCCATTTTATTAATAAAGACAATAATAGGAACATTAGCAGCTTTGACATGATTAATCGCTTCAATAGTTTGTTTTTGTACTCCATCATTAGCAGCTACTACTAAAATAACAATGTCTGTAATCATAGTCCCTCTTGCTCTCATTTCTGTGAAAGCTTCATGGCCTGGAGTATCAATAAAAGTAATTTTTTGATTAGTAATGTTTGGAACATCTACGGTATAAGCCCCAATTTGTTGGGTAATCCCTCCAAATTCTTTATCGATCATATTGCTAGAGCGTAAATAGTCTAATAAAGTGGTTTTGCCATGATCGACATGTCCCATAATAGTAACGACAGGTCATCTTTTTTGTAAAGTGCCCTTGTCATCTATTTGAGCATGCTGTTCAATCAGTTCTCGTAACGAAAGTTTTGGTTTTTCTGTTCATTCAAAATTAAATTTTAAACAAACTTCAAACATTTGTTCTTTGCTTAAAACGGTATCTGGGCGTAGCATTATTTTTTGCATAAAAAAATACTTAATAATTTCTCCTGCAGGTTTTTGCAAACGACTAGCAAAAACTGAAACTGGTAGCTCCTCTGTAAAAACAAAAACTGGATTATTTTTAGCAACAGGTTGGGATTTTGCTAGCGGAGACTGTTTTTTATGGGAAGCATGTTGTCCTTTTTTTGGGTTATAATGGTTTGGCATAAAGGTTTTAATATTTAATATTTACTGTAATTATATAAAGAATTAATCTAGGGAGGATTTTTTCTGAAAAAGTCTTGCTTTTTCTAAACTGTCTGAGCGAATTTTAAATTGTTTCGGGAAGACTAAATTTTGTTTGTCATGGTTACTGCATAAATAATAAGAACGGTAACGATGTTTGTCTAGTTCGCTCAGTAAATCTCAAGCCACTAAATAATTGTTAATTTTTTTAAAAACTAATAGTTTTAATTTATAGTACTTTTTACGGCACACAATACACATCCTAATGTTTTGAGTATGGACATATACTTGTGGCTTAGGCTGTTTTTTGTTGTTTTTCATCTTGATAACGATCAGGAAATTGTACTACTCTGATTCCTTCATCATTAGCAGGTTTTGCATAAGTGTTATATTCATTATATTTAGCCACTAATTTAGAATAATCTTTTACTTTTCCTTTATTTTTATCTGGTTTAGTAAGATTAATGTCTGCTAAATGTTCTTCTGGAATGTTGCCGTTAATTGGAAAGTCCAAATTATTTCACTTAGCTTGTTGATAAGAGATCACATTAATTCTTCATTGGGTTAAATGAGAAACTAATCTAATGGTGCTTCCTTGTTTTCCAAAAGCTAAAGATAATTGATCATGAGGAATAATTACAAAAGCTTCATGCTTTTCTGTAATAGTAGGATTCCCATCATCATCTAAAACACTATAATTAGTTTTAGGTAATGCAAACAATTGTACTGAAACAATCTTCACTGGTTTAAAAGCATTAATAATAAATAAAATATTATTACTACTCCATAAGATCACATCAATTCTTTCGTTATTTAAGTCTGCAGAAACATTATTAATGCGAGCTCCTCTAATCCCAACACATGCCCCTACAGGATCTACATTGGGATCCTCACTATAAACAGCTACTTTAGCTCTGATCCCAGGGTAACGCACTACAGATTTAACTGTCACAATCTTTTCTTGAATTTCGCTAATTTCAATTTTCATTAGTTTTTCTAAAAATTGGTTTGAAGTGCGTGATCCAATAATTTGACCAGACTTGTTGTTCATCGAAACATCAGATGCCAAAAAAGAAATCGTGTCATTAATTTCAAAGTGTTCATCAAGAATTAAGTTTTTTTTAGGAATCATAGCATGGGTGTTTTCTAATTCTACTAAAATATAGCGATCAAAGACTTGACTTACCTTTCCAGTCATAATTTCTCCTTCACTTGATTTATATTTTTGTACAATAGAATCACGCTCCGCTTCATTAATAGCTTGACGAATTAATTGGCTGACCATGTTAATGGCAATACGATTAAATTTTTCTGATTTAAAAGGAATTTTAATTTCTGAACCTATTTGAATAGCTGGTTCTAGCTTTTGAGCTTCTTGCAAACTGATTTCTTGATGATCATCTTCTACTTTTGAGACTACCAAGTACTTTTCAAATAAATTAAGGGTACCGTTAGTCGGATTAAGCTCTACGATGAGCTCTCCATCAGCGTTAAATTTCCGTTCATATATTTTTTTAAAAGCATTAATAATACTGTTGACAATGGCTTGTGAATCAATGTTTTTCTCCATTGCGATAGTATTAATGGCTTTAATTAAAGCAGTTTTATCCATTTAAAGATATCTATTTAATTATTAATTTGAATAATAAAAAAAGAACGTCGTCGTTCTTTTGTTCAAAAACCTATTTTTATTTTAACACTAAAAGAACAATAAAAAAGCAAAAACTACCTTAAAACAAATTAATTTGTCTGCTTGCTAAAGCATCTAAAGAATGAGAAGCTTTTAAAATACTAAGATGAGTTTTAGAAAGTTTAGTACGAGCACAGAGTTCTTCGATTGAACTAAAAGGTTTAATTGCTCTTGCTTTCACTATGTTGTGAGCAATGACTTCTCCTAGTCCATCCACAGCAATAAACGGAGGAAGAATATAAAGTTTCTTAGTAGTAGGATCTTTTTTTACTTGATAAACGGTAGCAGCTGATTCTAAAATAGAAATAGTTTTGAATTCAATTTTTCTAGCTTTTAATTCTAATAAAACTTCATAAACAGGTCATAGTTTAATTTCTTTAGCAGTAAGAAGCTTATTTTTAGGTAGAGTTTTATTATAGTAACGTTGATTAAAATCTTTTAACTTAGCAGCGATGGTTTCACCATCTTCTAAAGCTGTGGTTAAATCAAAAACATCGAGCCTGGTGGTAAAAAAAGCTGCATAATAATATTCAGGATAATAAAGTTTAAACCAAGCAATACGATAAGCCATTAAAGTATATGCGACAGCATGAGCCTTTGGGAATAAATAAGTAATTTTTTGACAACTATCAATGTATCATGCAGGGACAGCATTTTTTTTCATAATCGCTATATCTTGACTAGTTAAGCCCTTTCCTTTTCTCACTGCTTCCATAATGTTAAAAGCATAAATAGGTTCAAGCTTATGTTCGATTAAATAAGTCATAATATCATCACGACACCCAATTACTTGTGCTAAGGTAGCCTTTTGGTTTTTAATTAAAACCTCTGCGTTAGAAGTTCAAACATTAGTACCATGACTTAGTCCTGAAATTTGTACTAAATCAGAAAAAGAATAAGGTTTGGTTTGCTTAAGCATGCGTTTGACAAACATAGTTCCAAATTCTGGAAGTCCTGTAGCACCAGTAGTTTCATGATTAATCTCTTGAGGGGCAATGTTTAAGGCTTCACAACTGCGAAATAATGAAAGCACTTTTTGATCATTAGTAGGAATATCTAAAGGGTCTTTTTTAGTTCATAACTTTAAAAAATACAGCATACTTGGGTCTACATGTCCTAAAGCATCAATTTTAAGCAAATTATCATGTAAATAATTAAATTCAAAATGGGTAGTTTTTCAATCAGAACTAGGGTCATCAGCTGGAAAATTAGTAGGAGTAAATTCCTCCACATCATAACCCTGAGGAATTAAAATTAGCCCTCCTGGGTGCTGACCAGTGGTTCTTTTGCTCCCTTGGCATAAAGTAATTAATCTTGCTTCTTCTGCAGAAGAAATATAAATATGATGGCGTATTTTTTGTAAATAAGCTTTTACATAACCTAAAGCGGTTTTAAAAGCAACAGTATTAATAGTACCTGCTCTTAAAATAGCGTTTCCTTTTAGCAGTTCTCTTAAATAATTATGAGCTTTTTTTTGGTATAAATGAGAAAAGTTTAAATCAATATCAGGTACTTTATCCCCATCAAACCCTAAAAAAGTTGCAAAAGGAATGTTTTGTCCTTCTCCTTTTAAAAAATGGTCACAATTAGGACATTTTTTTTGAGGCAAATCATATCCTGATTTATACTGAGCAGGCACATCAAAAGTATGATAATGACATTTTAAACATAAATAATGGGGAGCTAAAGGATTAACTTCTGTAATTCCTACCATAGTAGCTACTAAAGATGATCCAACAGAACCACGTGAGCCTACTAAAAACCCGTTTCTTAAGGAATCTTGCACCATTTCACAAGCTAACCAGTAAATAAAACTAAAATGGTGTTTTTTAATAATAGCCAATTCATGATCAATTCTTTTTGCTACTTGAGCTGGCAATGTTGCCCCATAAAAACGATGTGCTTGCTCCATGCATAAAGTAGTTAACGTTTGATCTACTTTTGGGATTGAAGGAGTATACATTTTGTTTTTTTGGATGGTTACTTTTGTGATTTGTTGAGCTATTTGGTTGGTATTATCAATCACTATTTTTTGAATTAAAGCTTGATCCTTTAAAAAGCTAAACTCTGCAAGCATTTCTTTAGTACTACGCAAATGGTTTTTAGGTTGATGATAGTTATGGTTTGCTTCATGATCAGTTTTAGACCAAACCATTAAGGGATGAGCAATTCCTCCAATCCGTTTGCTATTAATATAGACATTACGTGCTAAAAAATCATTGTTGTACAAATAATGCACATCTCCTGTTGCTACAATTAATTTCTTTTCTGTTTGAGCAATTTGGATTAAACGAATAATTCTGTTTTTAATTTCGCTAGCACTAAGATCTTTCATCCACAACCAATGCATGTAAGCTAAAGGAGGCTGAATTTCAATAAAATCGTAGTTTTTTAAGTGAGCTTTTACTTCATGGAGAGGTCTTGCTTCTAGTAAATCTCATAATTCATTATTATAACAAGCAGACCCAATGAAAAGGTTTTGACGGTGCTTGTTTAGATATGCTCATGTCACCCGTGGGTTTCTATAAAAGAAAGTAGTACTTGCTTCTGTAATTAAACGATATAAAGCCTTAAGTCCTGCTTGGTTTTTAGCAAGAACCGTCACATGAAAAGGACGCTGTTTTAAAATTAAAGCAGGGTCATGAATTTTATTAATGTCTTGGTCTGTTTGAATTTGAAAAAGGTTTTGCATTTTTTCATATAAAAAGAGAAAGACTTTTCATAAAACATCTGCATCATACAAGGCTCGGTGAGCATTCAAGGCTTCGTATGTCACATCCAATTTTTTTGCTAAAGTTCCTAACCGATAATTTCGTGATTGAATCAAGGCTCTGGCTATGGTTACTGTATCAAGCACTACATTATTTAAAGGAGGGTACCCTAGTTTTTGATTGACTACTTGTAAAAAGTTTCAATCAAACTTAGCATTATGTGCTACTAAAATAGCATCTTTAATAATGGCTCTAATTTTAGGTCATACCTCTCTAATGCTAAAAGATTCATTTTCTATAAAAGTTTGTGCACTAATTGCAGTTAATTGAGTAATCCGACTAGCAATAGCTTTAGTAGGTTTAATGAGGATGTTAATACTTTCTTTAATCACATATGGACCATTATTAGTAACAACTGCTCCAAACTCTATGATTTCTTCTTGTTCAGGGTTTAACCCAGTTGTTTCTAAATCAAAAAACACATATTTAGCTTCGCTTAAAAGCATACCTTGAGCAGGAGTACATAAATAATCAATCTGATCATTAACCACATTGATTTCTGTTCCATAAATAGCTTTAATATGAGGATATTGTTGATTAATGTTTTCAATAATTGGAAAAGCCTGCACATTACCTAAGTCTACAAAACCTAAAGCTGTTAGGTTTAATTGATCTGCATAACTAAAATAATCTGCTATGTCTCCGACACTATCCATAATACTCATTTTGGTATGAATATGGAGTTCGGAACGACTAACAGGATCAGGATCTACTAAAGCAGGAGGAGAACATAAGCTAATACTTTTAGCTTTCATAATTAAATTTTTAGTGTAAAGTTCATTATCTAACTGGGGTTTAGTGTTATTTTCATAAACCACTTCTCCTTGAGCTTCAATTCAATCTTTAACTTTAATTTTGTCAATGCTGGCAGGTAAAACTGGTTGGTAGTAAAAATATTTCACTTGGAAGGAGCCTTGATGATCATTAATATAAAAATCAATAATTCAAATTTTTGATTTAGCAAAAAATTTATTTAATTTAAAAACTTTTCCTTTAATTTTAAGATAATTTTTTGGAGCTTTAATCTGATTAAGGGGAGGATATAAAGCATCATCGTTTGTAAAAATTTTATGATGGTGGTTAGTATTTTTTAAGGGCTGACTTAAGGTTACTTCATCTTGTTGAGGTTCTTTGCTTGGTTCAACAGGGGCAATATCTTTAATAAGTCTAAAAACATTGATGTCTCAGCCTAACTGAGCAAACCAAGCTTGATGTTTTTTTAACATCAAAGGTAAATGTTTGTACTGGGAAACAGAATGACATGTAATAAAAATGTTTTTATTTTTTAAACCTACATCTGATAAAGTTAAACCTTGCATAAAATTATATTTTTCATCTACTAAATGAAAAGCGTAATTTAAATAACTAAGAACATGTCGTGGTTTTAGAGCACTAAAGTTGATTACATAATGGATTTTGCATTTAAAATCAAGTTGATTTTTTAATTGCTTATTAATAGTGTCTAATTCAGCAGGAGGCAAAACCTGCTGACACATCAGCTTTACCTTCCAAAAATCTTTTTGTTTATTATAAACAATGTTTTTTATAACAACTTTTTCTCAAACATGTGGATCGTATTTGACTTCACATTTTTGAAACAAGGCTTTTAATTGTTGATCCATCTATATTACTAAGTTAGCAATAGTTATTCCTACTACTAAACAAGCTATGAAGCCTACTCCTATTCCATTAATAATTAGTTTTGTTTTGTATTCAATTCTTCTTTTTGTTATTTTTTCAAAAATAGTTTCTCAAAACTTATAACCATCCAAGGGAGGAATAGGTAAAAGGTTTAAAACAAATAGATTAGCACTTAATAACCCTACATAATAAAAAAAGAAAGCTGCTCCATAATTAACAACATTGCCTGCGTTTTTTGCAATACCTACAGGACCTTCTAGCTTAGAAAACTTAGTCATCCTTACTAAAATAGAAACAGATTGTTGAAAAGTGTCTTTTCATCCGTATCCATAAGCTTGTGCTGTGGAGCTAAAATAACGGTTAGGAGCACTCATCCCTACAGAAAAGACATGGTTTTTTTCTAACAAGGGAAAGCCATTTTTTTGAGGAGCCTGATCAGAATTAACCTCTTCTGTAGCACCTAGTTTCCCGTTGGATTGAATTTGCCTAAAAGTAATCTGTTGCAACCATGCTTTACTTGGTTTAGCATTATTAATAATTTTTAAATTTTTTAAAACCTGTTCTACGGTTGTTAAATAAGTTGGAATTTTTTTAGAAAAATTTCAACCATTTCATGTCGAGGTTTTCAAATCATTAGGATCACTACCTGTTTGATAGCTAAATGTATATTTAACAATAGCACTATCTTGGTTTTTGGGAAGATCAGTTTTTAATAATGCTTTGTATAAAGGACCATTAGTATTATAAATGGCTCCTCAATAGCTAGCATCCTTAGGTTTGTACCCAATAGCAGCATACATAGTACTAAAAATAAAAACTGCAATAAAAAAGTTAGCTAATGCTCCTGCTACAATAAAAAGTAATTTTTTTCAAAACTTAGCTGACTCCATGTATTTTGCTTCTGGTACTTTTTCATGAACTCTGTCTTCTGGCGGATCAATATAAATGCTTGCTAAACTAACAAACCCACCTAACGGAATAGCTCTGATCACATATTTAGTTTCTTTTTTGCCTCAACTAAACAGTTTCGGTCCTAACCCTACAGAAAACTCATACACATAAACTCCAGATAATTTAGCACACACAAAATGAGCAAATTCATGCAAAGTAATTAAAACAATGATTGATAAGATACCTAAAATAATTCCTAAAGCTTCCATTCCTTTTACATGATCGTTATTTTATTGTACTACTACAAAAAAACTGGTCATAATATACATTACTACTACTACCAAAGATAATGAGTCTAAACGATCTAATAAACCTCCATGTCCTGGAATGATAATTCCAAAATCTTTAATATTTTTTTTTCTTTTAATAAAAGAAAACAACAAATCTCCAACAACAGCACAAATGCATAATAGAAATGCTAAAAGCACATACACTAAAATTTGGGCTCACTCCTCTGCTGAAAATTTACCACTTAACACAACTCAATGATCATTCAGTTGATGGTTTTTACTTAAAAAATAAAATAAAAGAGCATAAAGCACTCCTACTAAAAAACCTACTCCTACTCCACATAAGGCTCCTTCCACAGTTTTGTTAGGTGAAATTTTAGGAGCTAATTTATTTTTACCAAAAATTTTGCCTCCAAAAAAAGCAAAACTATCGGTACAAATTGTCATTAGTAATAACCAAATCACTAAAGTAAACCCAAAATTACTATTAAGCATATAAATGGTAATTGCTTTAAAAGCAATCGTTAAATATAAACCAAAAGCAAACAACCATAGGATACTAATGCTATTAACTTTTTTACTAAATAAAGATAATAGTAAAAAATAACTCAAAACAGCAGCTAAAAATAGTAGATTTACTCACCATGTGATTCATTTCAAATTAATTTGGTTATAAAACCAAAAAGCATATTGTGAACCACTTCAAGGTCATAAGTACAACACACCAATCCCCAGCATAATAAAAACCTTAATAACAAAAGGTCATGACTCCTCTTGGGACACTAAAATTAATTCATAAATAGCTAACCCTAAAATTGCTAAGTTAATTAAAATAAAAAGAATGTTAACATATTGAATGCCTGCTTCTGCTTTTCATAAAGTAGTAATGGCTCCAATAAACAAATAAAGAGCTAACAAACACAATAATGCTGCAGCTGTCAAATAGCGCTTATGTTCTTTTTTAATAGTTAAGGGTGCTTCAGCATTGTTCATTAGCCTAGATCATGCATGATAATTAGATTTTTAATAACTGAGCTTCTTTTTTGGCAGTGATTTGCTTAATCCGATCAATATATTTATCAGTCATAGTTTGAGCTTTTTCACTGTAGAATTCAATCAAATTTTTATTGCCATCGTGTAAATTACGAATGCTTTGCAAATAATGCCGTCTGGCATTACGCACCTGTACCTTATAATTTTCTGCTTCTTGGTGCAGGTTTTTCACATATTCTTTCCTTCTGTCTTCTGTCAGAGGGGGGATCACAATCCGCACCATAAAGTTTTGTTCGTTAATGGTTAAATCGTTATGCGTTTTATTTAAAGCAATTAAAATGTTTTTAACCATACTCCGATCGTATGGTTTAATTAAAATTTGGTTTGGTTCAGGGGTGGATAATGCAGCAATTTGATTTAAAGGGGTCAAGGTTCCATAATAATCAATGCGGACATCATTTAATAAATTCACATTAGCACTTCCTGTTTTAATTAAAGTAATATGTTTTTCAAAACTTTCAATTACTTTGGTGAGACTTGCTTCGGTTTCTTTTAGTTTTTCTTTAAAAATGGCTTGTTCCATAATAGTTTATTTAATTTATTTTATTCTCCTGTAATCATAGTAATATCTGCTTTGCCTTTAAGAGCGTTATAAATGTTATCCTCTACATCAATGTTAAAAACAATCATATCTAATTTCGCATCCATGGCTAAAGCAGCTGCTGTGTTATCCATTACTCCTAGGTTTAGTTCGTATAGTTTAGAAAGGGAGATGGTGTCAAATTTAGTAGCACTAGCATCAAGTTTAGGATCTGCACTATAGACTCCATTGACTCCGTTTTTAGCCATTAAAACTAAGTCTGCTTTTAATTCAATAGCTCTGAGAGTGGCTGCAGTATCAGTTGTAAAATAAGGGGAACCTGTCCCTGCAGCTAAAATGACAATGTACCCTTCCTCTAGTCGTTTGATCGCTTTTTTAAAGTAATAAGGCTCAGAAATCTTATTTACTTCTAAAGAATTACACACAATCACTTTGGCAAAATGTTGATTGCGAATAGTAGATTCTAGGGCTAAAGCATTCATAATCGTAGCTAACATTCCCATGTAATCTCCTGTGGTTTTATCCATTCCTAAAGCGACTGAATTTTTACCACGTCAAATGTTTCCTCCTCCCACTACTACTGCAATTTCATATCCTTCATCAGCTAAGCGAATTAATTGGTGAGCGATAGAAACTAGTTTCTTTTGATCGTATTGTTGCCCTTGTTTTTTATCAGCAAGTGACTCTCCAGAAACTTTAATCAGGCATCTTTGGTATTGTTTTAGCATTGTAAGCATTAATTTTTAATAATCTTAATTTTATTTATTTTACTCTTATTTACTGTAGAGTTTATTACTTTATTTTTGATTTGTGTAATTAAGATAGTTTGTAGCTTTTTAAAACAAAGGGTGCTAATGACAATCGAAATCATGATTTCTAAAAGCATGGCACTAATAATTTGTGAATTTTTGACCCACTGGAGGTTAATAGTATCAGTATTAAAATAATATTTAATTTGGGATTTTAAAGATTGGTTCCATAAAGCTAATTGTTGGTTAATAGTAATCGTAATCGTAATTAATAAAACAGCAATCATCACAATAAAAACAGTGCTAGCTCATAAATAAAAATTTAAGAGCACAAAAGAAATGTTTTTTTTATGTAAGATGACTCAAAGAAAGACAGCAATTAAGCCTAAATTAAAGACTAGGCCAAAGTACAACAGTGACTGTAATGTAAATAAGGTTGAAAAATGGTTTTCACCTAAAACTTGATAAAATTGTGCTTGGTCAGGGTCATGAAATAAATATGGTCTCACATAACTTAAAGTAATAAAATAAGTAAGGTTAAGCCCTTTAATTCCTGCTAAAAAAGCAAAAGCAATAGGTACAATTAATAATAAGACACAAGAGCCTAACAGGATTAAAATAATATGCTTCACATCTTTAAACCTTAAAATTTTATGGAGTTTAAATTGTTGATCATGATCTAAGTGAATGTTAATGTTAAAACGATTTAATAAGAAAATAAAGATAATCACACACAACCAGATGAATGGTCATATTCAAAACAAAGCAATTCAGCCATAAAAATTGGTTGTATTACTCATACTTAATAAATTTAATAATTCTGTTTTTAATATTTGTGGAAGTTGGTTTTCATTAATGTTTTTTGTATTGAGTGAAAATGCAGAAATTCACAAATTAAATCATGCAAAATTATATTGGGCAATTCCTGAAAGAATAGTGCTTATTAAAAAAAAGAAAATTAAAACAATAAACAAATATGAAATTCGGTTAGCATCAAAAAAATTATTTATTTTAACAAATTTTTCTTCATTATAAGCTACAAAAATAATGCTAGCAATTGACAATAATAATACTAAATAAAAAAACAAAGCAAAGGCTATTAAAACAATAAAACTTGTTTTGCTTGCAATATTATTTCACTGTGTAATACTATTAATCGCTTGAATTTGAAAATTAGCCCTCACACTTCAAAAATGTGCCAAGACAGAATTACTAAAAACACTTACAGCAAGGATAAGAGTAGGCGTTCCTAATAAAAAGCTAATAAGAAGTAAGTATCAAAATTTTGTTTTATGCTTAGCTAACATTGAAAATAAATAATTTTTTAAAAAATATTTTATATATGATTATTAAAAAACTAAGGTTAGAGAGGTTTACAGGACAGATTTTATTTTAAATAATTCATTTTGGCTAGATATTGATTTAGTGCCATATTGTTTAATTTAGTTTGAATTCTGTAATTATTGTATCAATTAATTAATAAATTATGGACTCATAATAACATCACAATTTGGTTTGACAACAGAATATTTGCTGCCATCATAAGTAAAACCAAAATTTAACATAATCCCAGCTACATTACCAGTAGCAGCAGCATTGTTATATGTACTTACAACATGTTTCCCAAAGCCTTTTCAAGAACTCGCCGCATTTTTACCACTAATCATATTGTGAGCGGTGTTAGATTTATAATCATACCAAGCTCCAAAATGATCCATATGTTCTTCTAACCTATTTGCTCAGACCATAGGATCATGGAAAAAGCCTTGTGCTGTATGTTGTTGTAACTCAGGAAAAAACATGGTATCAAAATCATCATCATCTAATCATTGAAAGAAATAGAGAGGTCAAGAGAGAGGTCAAGGCCCAACTTTGATCTGGTTCATAAATCCAGGGAAGCCATTATAAGTACTATTACTTAAACGGGCTTGAAAATAGAATTGATAACTTGAAACAGATTGAACAATAATATCATTATTAACTGACCCATTTGATTTTGCTATAGTTGGTTGTAAAATATTTTGAAAATTTTGTGTTTTATAGGAAACACTATTTAAAGCTAAGGCAGGAGATCCTGCTATAGATATTGTTCCAAGAATAGTGATTATTTTTTTCATGTTAATTTAAACTTTTGTTTTAATTTTTGTTTAATAAATTCTTAATAATTATAACATTTAATTAAATAGCAATTAATTAGCCATTTAGGCTAATTAGTTAAGTCTAATTATTGATTCATAATAACATCAAAATTTGGTATACAGTTGAGGATTTATTGTCAGACCAACTACCAAAATGACCATGTAAGTTTCAAGTCTGTTTGAAAATACAAAAGGTCAATTTAAAAACCTTGCTAAGTGTTTTTTAATAAATAAGGAAATAAGAAGGTTAAAAAATAATTATCATCTAATCATGGAAAGAAAAAGATGGGTCAAGAATAGCCCACGCCTTTTTGCTTTTAAATCCAGTGAAGTTATTATAGATACTATGACTTAAACGAGCTTTAAAATAGAAGTGATAACCTTAAAAAGATTGGACAACAATATCATTGTTAACACTACACTTGATTTTAAGTAGCTGGATTTATAATATTTTATAAATTTTGCATCATTTTTATATGTTTAAAGGGATACTTTTCATAGGTTTTATTTTCCTTATTTTTCCCGTAAACCTCTCTATAAATAAACCCATTTCATTATTTAATGAAATGTTTAAAACTAAAATTAAGTAGTTGGATAAACAGAAACTTGTTTCTTATGTTTACCTAGTCTTTCAAACTGAACCACACCATTAATTAGGGCGTAAAGACTATCATCTTTACTGCGTTTAACATTATGACCAGAATGAATTTTGGTTCCTCTTTGGCGGTAAATGATAGACCCTGCAGTCACATATTGACCACTACTACATTTAGCCCCTAACCGTTTTCCACATGAATCACGGCCATTTTTTGAAGAACTTACTCCTTTTTTAGATGAAAAAAGTTGTAATCCAAGATTATATTTCATGATAATTTTTTTGTATTAATTTAATATATTTTTTATATTGATCAGCAATAGTTTTTAATTGATAAAAATAAAATGACATTAACTTGCTAAGATAAGAATCTTGTTTTAAAATTTTTATCGCACAGAAACCATCCTGTATTGTTATTTTAACATTTTGCTTATCCATTTCACTAAAAGCATTACTAGCTCCTGTACTTATAGCAGTAATAGCAGCACATACTAAATCCTTCCCATGATCAGCACTGTTAGCATGACCTTGAACATTAATTTCAAAGATACCATGCTTGTCAGCTAAAACAATTATTGTAATCATAATAAATAATTAATAATTATTTTTTAGATGCAGGTTCAGTAGTAGTTGTCTTTTTAGTCTGAGGTTTTGTTGCTTCTGGTTTTGAAACAGGTGTTGTTTTTGTTGTTTTTTTAGTTTCTGATACAGCATCAGTAGTAGTTGTCTTGGTAGCATGAGATTCTGCTACCTTAGGTTTTGAAACAGGTGTTGTTTTTTTTATTTCTGCTTCTGGTTTAGCACTAGCTATTGCTTCTGGTTTTTTAATTTTTGAAACAGTAGTTGTTACTTTTTTTTCAACTTTAAATTGACCATTGATTGAAATTTCATTAATTAAAAGCTGGGTATAAAGCTGACGATGACCCGCTTTTTTATGATAATTTTTCTTTGGTTTATATTTAAAAATGATCAATTTTTTTGCTTTTCCTTGCTTAATGACTGTAGTTTTAACCTTAGCTGCTTTTAATTTATCAACTTTATACTCTTCATTAATCATTAAAACTTTATCAAGCAAAAAAATATCTCCAGTATCAACATCAGCTATTTTTTCTACTCAAATCTTACTACCTTCTTTGATTCTGTATTGTTTACCACCAGTCTCAATAATTGCAAACATATTAAATTAAATGATCCTTCTATTTTGTTATATATATATATTTTAAAAAATAAGTTTGTTTTAAAAACACAATAAATTATATAACAAAATTTTATTTTTTATGTTTTTTTAACATTTCTTTATAATGTTTGCTTTGAATATAACTAAATAAATTAGGTTGATTAGAAACAGGATGTAATCCTGCTTTAAGTCCTGTTTTTTGGTTTCAACTCGGATTATATAAATTAAATAAAAATAAAGCTAAGACTACAAACAAGACAGGAGCCACAACCGTATATCAACTAATTAAAGCAGTACAAATAGTAAAAAAAGCTGTTACATTAGTAAATTTATATTGTTTAAATAAATTAATAATAGCAAAAATAATAATAGTAATTGAAAAAACGCTTGTTAAACCACCTAAAACTCAAATGACTAAAATGTTTTTCCCTAAATGATAAAGTTCTAACACCGAAGCAAAAAGGGAAGCTTTACTCATCAGTAAAATAAAGAAGATAACTTGAGCTAAACTAAGGGCAATTAAGCAATAAAGAGTTAAATTAAGCTTTTTATGAACAATGACATTATTTTTATATTTAAAGCCTTTGTTTACTGTGACACTAAAATCTTTGTAATTAATGTTATGGATTTTAAAGTAACGATAATTATTAATTCAAATTAAAAAATATTGAATAAAAACCATACACACAAAAACCATCATCACTCCCACAGAGACTTCAACAATGTTCATTTTATAATAATTTAAAAAATAATAAGGAAACCATGTGCTTTCAGGACTTCCGTCTGCTTTTAAAACATACCCTCTTAATAACACCACAAATAAATAAATTCAAGGATAAAGAGAAATAACTCATAAGACATAATAATGATGTCTTTTAAAATCATAATAATATTTTCCTGTAGTAAAGATGTATGTAATAAGCATTAAAATAGGCACAATACAGTGCAAAATAAAAGTAGAAACTCATGAATATGCATCATACTGGTGCACTAAATTAGTAGAAGTAACTAAACCTATTCAAAAAACAATAGCAGTCATCATAATATAAGTAGTAACAGCTAACCTAATAATTCAGTGAAAACGGTACATTCTAAATTTTTTATCAAATAAATAAATAAAGAAATAACAACAAACAATCATGTTAGACTGGGTAGTAAAATAAGCAAAAAAATGGCCAATTCTAAAGCTATAATTCATTTTTGCCATTACAGGAATTGGATCAACTACAGATAACACTAATGAATAAATAAACCCAACAAAAGTAATTAAAAATAAAACAAGCCTAATATAAAAATGCTGTTTATCTGTTATTACTCAGGTAAAATTTTTAAATTTTGCTTCTATCCCTTTTTTGGGATTTGCCTTTCCTAAACTCAAAATTTAATGTTCTTTCTAACAAACAATAACTTTACTTAATTTTAATAATAACTTATTTAAAAATTAAATTTTAAAATAGTAAACTCTTAGGAGTTCTAGGGTATGGAATAACATCAACAATGTTAGTTGAACCTGTTAAAAACATGATGAGCCTTCCAAACCCTAATCCAAAACCGCTACTGTAAACATAGCTATATTTTCTTAATTCTAAATATCAATTTATTTCTTCTGGATTAATATTTAATGCTTGGCACCGCTCTATTAATAAATTATAATCCTCTTCTCTTTGCGACCCGCCTGCTACTTCACCAATGCCAGGTAAAAAGAAATCACAAGCTCTGACGGTTTCGTTATCATCATTAATTTTCATGTAAAAGGCTTTAATAGATTTAGGAAAATCATATATAAAACAAGGAGCATATTCATATATTTCACACATATATAGTTCGTGTTCTTTTTGTAAATCAATCCCAAACTGAATATCTGAATATTGAAAAACATGTCCTTCTTGCTGAGCTTTTTGCAAAATTTTAATTACTTCTTTATAGGAATAAGTTTTGTACTCCATGTTTAAAAAGCTTTGAATATTATGGATTAAATTGTTTTCAGTGTTGTTTAAAAAAGTTAATTCTTCAAAACAATTTTTTAAAACATGTTGCATAACATGTTTAACTAATTGACTAATTAATTCCATGTTATCTTTCAAATCAGCAAAAGCTACTTCAGGTTCCACCATTCAAAATTCACTCACATGTTTAGAAGTATGAGAAGGGTCAGCTCTAAAAGTTGGACCAAAAGTATAAACCTTTTGAAAAATTTGGGCGTATGTTTCAGCATGAAGCTGACCTGAAACACATAATTTAGCTGCTTTATTAAAAAAGCTATTTTTTTTATTATCTGTAGCACTGACAACATCAAAAGCTTCGCCTGCTCCTTCTGCGTCTCCGCTCGTAATAATAGGAGAGTGCATAAATAAAAAATCATTTTTATGAAAATAATCATGAATTGCTCAAGCTGCTTGAGAGCGTATTCTCATAATGGCACGAAACAATTTAGTTCTTCCTCTAAAATGAGCTTGTTGTCGCAAAAAAGCAGAAGAATGATTTTTCTTTTGAATAGGATAATCAGCTTGATTAGCACTAACAATTTTGATTTTTTGTGCTACAATTTCACAGCTTTGCTGCTTATTAGGAGTGTGTTTTAAAACTCCTTCTAAACAAACAGCACTATAAATGTGAGCTTGAATAATGCTTTCATAATTAGATAAGGCTTCTTTTTTATATACAACCTGCAATCCTTGAAAACAAGACCCATCATTAATTTTTAAAAAACTAATCTTTTTGCCAGTTCTATTATTAGTAATTCAACCCTTAACAGTGATAATTTTTTCGCTGTTTGCTTCAAGTGATGTATAAATATTTTTAATGTTTAGTTTCATAACAAATTAACTTTTTTTGGCTTTCCTAAAAATCCTTTCTATTTTTTTTTGACGTCTTTTTTTATAATTAGGTTTATGTTTTTTATGATCCTTATACTGATTAAAAACCTTTGCTAATTTATAATTATAATGTTTAATCTTGTTTTTATGCAAAGCTTTTTGTTCAATGACTTTAGTTTGTCCATCCACAAGTTTCAAATTTTCATAACTAATGTTATTTTTGGTTAAAAAAGCTTTAAAATTTGGGTCTGGTTTTTGATAAAAAAAGTAACTATAACCTGTATTATGTCTCCCTGTTCTCCCTGCTCTGTGTAAGTAAAAATTATAATTTTTGGGGATATCAACCGAAATGACATGACTAACATTTTGAATGTCTAATCCTCTCGATGCCACATCACTACATAAAACATAAATAAAATTATGAGCTTTAATTTTCTTAAGCATTTGTTGCCTGGTGCGTTGGTTTAATTCGCCGTGTAATAAGGCAACATGATACTTTTCTTGCTTCATAATTTGATATGCTTTGATTAAATCAGCTTTTTTATTAAAAAAAATTAAAACTAAAAAGGGTTGAATAGTTTTTAAAAAATTTAGTAAAAAGGCAATTTTATTATCTTGTTTAACTGGAACTAAAAAATGGCTTATTTGATAAGGAGTTTTTTTAGTAAAAGTTTGTGCTCTCACAACAAGAGGATTAAACAAAAATTTTTTAGAAAAATTTTCTATATCTTCATTAAGCGTAGAAGAAAAAAGACTGATTTGAGTTTTATTATTTTTTTTCTTAAGCAATGCTTCAATGTCTGGTCAAAAATCACTTTTTAAAAGCATATCAGCTTCGTCAAAAATAAAAGTGTTAGCCTGAGTAATGGGAACTTGAAAATCTCTTCATAAACTGATAATTCTTTTTGGTGTCCCAATCATGATGTGACTTTTTTGCTTGTCAAATTTATTTTTTTGCACATTAATCTCTGTTTTTGAAGTAGCCAAGAGCAGTTTTAATGGTTGTGAACAATTTTTACTAAATTGCTGTGCTACTTGGTAGGTTTGAGCTGCTAATTCTTGCGTAGGACAAAAAATGATAGCATAAGGTCCTGGGATTTGAAAATCATATTGATTTAAAATGGGAAGCAAAAATGCTAAAGTCTTCCCTGTTCCAGTGGGATAACAACAAATAAGATTTCTTTTTTTTTGCAAGCAGGGAAAAGTTTCTGCTTGACAATGGTTAAAATGAGTAATATTTAATTCATGTAAGGTTTTAATTAAAAAAGGACGCAAGTTATATGAACCAACAAGAGGAAGATCGTTTTGCTTGTCCTTTGGGGTGTCCATGGTTTCAGTTTAACCAAAAATGATTTTAGTACCTGCTTGTTCATGAATCACTGCTTTAGCACTATTTAAATTGCCAATTCACGCAGGTTTTTTAGTTTCCTTGACAAACTGCAAAGCAGCTAACACCTTAGGGAGCATACTGCCTTGGCTAAACTGTCCCTCTGCAATATGTTTTTCTAATGCACTAACTGTCACAGTAGTTAAAGCTTCTTGGTTAGGTTTGTCAAAATTAATAAAAATGTTATCCACATTTGTGAAGCACACATAAGCATCAACTTCTACTAATAAAGCTAATTTAGCACTTGTAAAATCCTTATCAATCACAGCAGCAACTTTTTTGAGAGTATTTCCTTCTTTAATGACAGGAATTCCGCCTCCACCTCCAGCAATCACAATATGATCTCCATGAGCTAATAAATGTTTGACAGCCTCCAGTTCTTCAATGTGTAAAGGTTTTGGAGATGGGACTACTCTTCTGAAGCCTTGTTTTGGTACTTCTTTAAAAGTTCAATTATATTCATCAATTAAGGCTTGTGCGTCTGCTTGATTATAAAAAGCTCCAATGTATTTAACAGGATCACTAAAAGCAGGATCATTTTTATCTACAACTACTTGGGTAATCAAACTAACTACATGATGATTAAGTTGACGAGCTTTAATTTCGTTGCCAATGGCTGTCTGCAAATCACAACCTATATATCCTTGTGACATAGCATCACTGTAATAAAAAGGCATAAATGGAACCTTTGAATTATGATTATGAGCTGTTAAAAAAGCTAAATCAATCATCCCTACTTGGGGACCATTCCCATGACAAATAATAATTTTATAATCTAATTCTAAAAGGTCTACTACATTTTTCGCAGTTTGTTGAGCTATGTGTTCTGCTTTTTCTGGTGAGGCTGACAAAGCATTACCTCCTAATGAGATTAAAACTTTTTTTCCCATAATCATTCCTATTTTTTAAATACTTTTTTTACTAATGTATTTATTTTACCTGGTGTAAGTAATCATATTTTAGCAAACCATGTTAAATTATGACTTTTAATCAATTTGAATTCATCATAAAGCATTTTAGCTTTATGAAATTGACTTTTTTTAGTAGCTTGATCTTTTTTTAAAAATTTTAAGCTATCGTTATAATTTTTTTGCGTAATGATTTTTTTCTCTAACCGAATGGTGCTTTTTTTGACATATTTTTTTACAGCTTTACAGCTTTTTTTGTAATCTTTTTTAGCTGAACAATAGGTAAGAGTTTTAGGATAATTAACTGCGGTTAAAAAATGTCAAGTCACAATATTAATAATAATGAATCATAAAGGAACCACACAAACTAATAACACTGTCATAATAGAAACAATTTGCAAAAAAGAAACCACTCCTTTTTTTTGAGAATACCACCATGACATAAGGTTAGGTTTTCAAATTGTGTGAATAAAATACCACACTCCGCGCTCTTTGATCATTTGTCATCCGTTTTGGTTGGTTGCTCATGTAACAGGATATTGGCTTGGAACATTAGTGTTACCTGGAATTGATAAAGTAATAATACTTCCTAACAAAAGAATAGCAAGTAATAACCATAAAACTCCAATGACAGTGTAAGCGAATTTTTTATTCATAATTAATTAGCAACCTATTCAAGCTCAACAGAAGCTGGTTGGGAAGCAGTAAGGAAGGTTTTTTTAAGATTATTAGTTTCACTTTCAGTAATTTTTAAGCGATCCTGAAACTGTTTTTTTAATACTTCTGCTAGATAAGGTACAAATAATTGTTCGCAGTGGTGGCCAATCATGATCAAAAACTTATTGTTATAAGTGCTATATAATTCATCACCTCATTTAGCCTCTCCTGTTACAAGCACCTCACTAGTGCTAGCTAATGCTTTTAAGGTTACCCCTCCTGCTCCAGAACAAATAGCAATAGTTTTAAATTCATAATTTTTTAAATCTGGCGGTAAAATATAGGTTATGTCAGCCATAGGAAAAGTTTTTTTAATTTTAGCTAATAAAGCTTCGGCATGATAGGGTTTATCTAGTACACCTCATTTAGCAATAGTACTATTGTTAACTCCACAAATATAATGACAATCTAAATCTTTTAGCATGATACTGTTTAAACCATAAAATGAACCATCAAAATTAGTGTGTAAAGCATAAACAGCAATTTTATGTTGTACAATTTTATCTAAAATCTTTTTTTGATAAGGGTTGCTTCTGACTGCATCCATGCCGTTAAAAAAGAAAGGATGATGGCATAAAATAAGTTTAATGTTTTGGTTAACCGCCGTTTCTAAAACACTTGGTGTTAAATCTAGGGTCAATAAAACATGATCAATAATTTTTGGAATCCGATAAAACTGAAGCCCTGTTGGATCTCATTCAGCTGCTATACTTTTAGGTCAATTATGGTTGACAAATTGTAAAAATTGTTTTTTAGAAATCATTTTTAGAATCAAAGAGATGATTATTAATAATATTTAATTCCTGCTTGAAAAGGGAGTTAGGGTTGGTAGAAGCCTGAGATGCTAGTAATTTTTGCAAATAGCTTCTTCTTTGCTTTCATTTTAGCAAAAAAAGCGGATCTGCTGTCTGGTAGTTAACCCCTAATCAAAGCTGGGCAGGTTGTTTTAATTTTATTCCTTTTAGCTTACTTATTTTTATAATTTCATAAAAATATTTTTTATCTTTCACAATTATTTCTTTTTGTACATAAAAGTGGTGGTTTTGCACTCATTTTCTTAAAGGATAAATATGATCACGATTAGTACTAGCAATAATAAAACTTTGAATCAAAGGTTGCTTTGCTGTATTCAGAATGTCAATAATAAGCTTAGTACCTAGCCCTGCAATAATTACTACATCATAAACATCACGCTCTAAAGCTTCTAAGCCGTTTCCTTGGTGCAAATTAATGTCATGCAAGGAAAGGGTTGCAATTCTTTTGGTCGCTACTTGAATAGAATGATGACTGATATCAATAGCTTCAATATGCAAATGAGGGTTGTTTTGTGCTAAATAAACAGGAAGGCGTGCCGTGTGACACCCTACATCTGCTACTGTTTGAGCATCAGCTATCAGCTCGGCAATAGCTTGTAGCCTTGGTGAAAGGGTTTTTTTCACAATGCTGGCTTATACAAAATACTCTCTTAAAATACGAGTGTTAATGTTATGAGGGTTGTTTTTAAACTTACGAATACTTTTTGCTTCAATTTGGCGTACTCTCTCCCGACTAACATTAAATTCATGAGCAATTTCATCTAAGGTTCTTGGCACTAAGTACTTCATCATTTCTCTTTTAAAAATAGGGCTAATGTTAATTAAATTTCTTTGCATCATCGTGTCATAATGTAAATCTAACCGTTTTACTTCTTGTAAAAATTCTTCATAACTTTCACTATTATTTTCTTTGCTTAGTCTTAAAAGCACTCTTAAATGACTAGGTATTAATCCTAAGCGCATTCTTAAAATCTTTTCTTCGCGGGCTGTTAAAAAATTATTAAAAACCTTGTCAATTTGCACCCTTAAATTAGCTTTTTCGGCATATTCATCAGGAGCTAACATGTTTTGGCTTGGTAAGAAATCCATAAAAAAAGTGTCTTCTTCATCTCCGACAGGCTTTTCTAAATCTACTGGTTCAATCGCAAGCTTTTTAGCATAACTAATTTTTTCTGCTGTATAGCCTTGACCCATTGCTTTAGCTAATTCTTCATTAGTAGGTTTTCTCCCTAACTTTTGCACTAACTGTCGTTCGAGGCGGATCAGTTTATTAATGGTTTCTACCATATGCACAGGAACCCGAATCGTACGGGCTTGATCTGCAATAGCTCTAGTAATTGCTTGTCTAATTCATCATGTGGCATAAGTGCTAAATTTAAACCCTTTACGATAATCAAATTTATCTACCGCTTTCATAAGACCCATGTTGCCTTCTTGAATAATATCAATCATATCAATCCCTCTTTTGATGTACTTCCGAGCAATAGAAACTACTAATTTTAAATTATTATTAATAAACATATTGCGAGCATAGCTGTATTCATCAGGATCAAGGGAATCAAGCATGCGAGCATATTTGTTTTCTTGTTCTCTAGTCATAAGAATAGAACGCCCTAATTGATAAAAATAGTTTTGTACAATGTCGTTCTTTTTAATTTTATTGCTTGTATCATAAGCTGAAAAAACCATTTTTTCTTTATTTTGCTTGATGTTTTTAGCTAATAATTCTTGTGCTCGCTCTACATCAATTTCTTCGTTTTGATCTGTCATTTGTACATTACGATCATACAATGATTCTAAATATTGAATGACTAAATCATTGGTTACTTTAGGGAAAAATTCATTAATCAAACTAATTAATTCTTTTTGGTTAATAGTATTATTAGTTTTTTCTAAATATTCATCCACATAGTCTTTGAAATTTTTAAAAGAGGATAGTCTTTTAATTTCACTTTTTTTAAGTTTATCCATAAATTATAAAATGTCGTTTTCTTCGTTTTTGGCAAAAAGTTTACTACTTAATTGCCAAACATCTTCAATAATAGTGTTTTTTTCTTCTTGAGAAGTTGCTTGATTGACCTCTTCCAAAAGAGCAGTTCTAACCTTAATAATATCAAAAATATCTAAAATATTTAAGGCTGATTCAAATTCTATTTTGTTAAAACTATTAACAAGCGGGTAGTTTTCAAAAAGATGATCAATAATTTGTAATGATTGTTCATCATTTACAAATAATTGGTCTAGCTGTAATTTAGAAACTATCAGCGTAGTTTGATTGGCTGGATCGGTGTAAAATGCTTCCATGCGAGTTACGATTTTGTCATGCAAAAGGTTATAAGTGCGGTCCAGCTTAGCTTTATAAAGTTCATATCCTTGTCTAAACTGAAGCAATTGTACTAAAATTACATTTCAAGACCTGTCTTGTCAGTAAAGTAACACTGCTCTTAAAGAAAGGTTTTTAAAAAAGCTGTTTAAAGATAAATTACTTTGTTCTGATTTGATGGCATGAGACTCTTGTGGTGCTACATTACTATAGCCTTGTTTATACTGAGACGCTCTTACCAAAACTTGTAAATTAGCTGTAGAAGTTCCACTAAGCAGGGCTAGTTTTTTTAAATAACTTTTTTGTGCTTCTTGATCTTGTTCTTTACCAATTAGGCTACAGGCCATTTCCAAAAAGCGGTTATCCCGTTGCCGAGCTATTTGCTTTAAATTAGGATAATAATTTAAAACATTATCTATCACTGAAGCTGTCTGTGCTACTAAAGTTGCTACTGCTGCTTGGTCTGCTAAACTCCTTACTAATTGGTCAGGGTCTAAAGTGGTTTTGTTTACTACACTACTAACTTTAAAATTAACAGCAGTTAATTGCTCGTGTAATTTATACTGAGCCATTCAACCTGGTACATCTCCATCCATAAATAACACTACATGGTTAGTGAGTTTTTTAAGGACAGTAATTTGTTCTTGACTTAAATAGGTTCCCATTAAAGCTACTGTGTTGGTGATTCCTTGTTGAAACAAAGCTATGACATCAAAATAGCCTTCTACTAAAATAACTTTTTGTTGTTGTTTAATAGCATCATAAGCTTGATCAATGTTGTAAATCATCGTTTTTTTATGAAAGAGTTCTGTTTCTTTTGTGTTGATGTATTTGGCATAGGCATGCTCTTGCATGCTTCTTGCACTAAAGCCTAAAATGGCTTGCTGATGATTACGAATCGGGATCATAATGGCATCTTCAAAACACAATTGGGTTTGATTGTTACTAATGTTAATCAACCCTACCGCTTCAATTTCTACTTCACTATAGCCTGCTTTTAATAAAAAAGCTATCAGTTTGTTACCTGCTCTAGCAGGAGCGTAACCTAACCGAAAAGCCTCCATTGTGTCTTCTTGGATTTGACGACTTTTTAAATATTGATAGGCTTTAGCTCCAGATGCGGCTTGTAATTGATTACTAAAATAATCAGCTGCTGCGTTGTTTAAATCTTGCAAGCGTAAGCTTTTTTGACTAGCTTCACTATAATACTCTTCATGATTAGAAGCAGGCATTGCTAGTCCTGCTTTAGCTGCCAGTTCTTTTACTGCCTCATAAAAAGTAATGTTATTATACTTCATTACAAAAGTAATGACATTGCCTGCTGCTCCACAGCTAAAACAGCGATAGATTTGTTTGTTAGGAGAAATAGAAAGACTAGGATTGTTATCTTGATGAAAAGGGCAAACAGCTTTATAACTTGAACCTTTTTTAGTGAGTGATAAGTACTCCCCTATCACATCAACAATGTCAAGCTTTTTTTTAACTTCTGAAATAAATGCTTCTGGAATTTTATAATTCATTACTTTTTATCTATTTATTAAAAATTTTTTTAAATATCCTTTAATATCACTGCTAGGAATACGGACTTGTTCCATCGTATCTCTATGACGAATCGTTACAGTATGATCAATTATGCTATCATAATCTACTGTTAAACAAAAGTTGGTACCAATTGCATCTTGGCGACGATATCGCTTGCCAATGCTGCCTGTGGTATCATAAACCACTCGAAATTCTTTTAATAAAGTATCAAAAATTTTTTGGGCTAAAACATGCTGTTTTTTAACTAAAGGAAGCACAGCAATCACATATGGAGATAAAAGGGGAGATAATTTTAAATAAACTCTTGTTGCCTGAGTTGCTGGTACAGTTTCTGAGCAATAACTATCACATAAAAAAGCTAGTAACAGTCTTTCTATGCCCACACTTGGTTCAATAATATAGGGTAAATACTTTTGATGAGAAAAAGGATCTAAATAAGATAAGTCTTCTTTACTAGCATTTTGATGTTGAACTAAGTCATAGCTTCCTCGTGAAGAAATACCCCATAACTCACTTCATCCAAAAGGAAATTTATATTCAATATCCATAGTTTTATCTGCATAATGAGCTAGCTGATCCGAGCTATGTTCTTGTAATTTCACATGGCTACTTTTTAAACCTAGCTGTTGTAAAAAAGTTATGCATTTTTTTTGTCAATAAGCAAACCAGACCTTTTTAGCTTCAGCGTTAGGTTTTACAAAAAATTCTAATTCCATTTGCTCAAACTCTAAGACTCGAAAAATAAAATTAGAAGGGGTAATTTCATTGCGAAAGCTTTTGCCAATCTGAGCTATCCCAAAAGGAATTCTTTGTCTGGTGGTTCTTACTACATTTTTAAAATTTACAAAAATTCCTTGAGCAGTTTCTGGTCGTAAATAAAGCTTTTTTTGATCTTCTTCTACTATCCCTTTTTTAGTGGCAAACAACAAATTAAATTTTTTAGCTTCTTGCAGAACTATCTTACATTTTTCACATGACAAATGATGAGTCTTAATTAATTTGGTTCATGCTAACAAATCATCTTGATCTTCAGGATAATTTAGTTTTTTGGCGTCCAGTAAATGATCTAGGCGGTATCTTTTATGGCAATTAGCACACTCAGCTAGAATATCAATAAATTTTTTGACATGACCTGAAGCTTGTCATACTTGTTCTTTCATAAGAATAGCAGTATCTAACCCTACGACATTACTTTGGGTTGCAACAAAATGATGTCATCATAATTGGCTTAAATTACGTTTCATAATCACTCCTAAAGGACCATAGTCTCAAACATGACTAAGCCCTCCATAAAGGTTGGAGCTAGGAAAGAAAAAGCCTTGTTCAATTAAATGGTTAACTATGGCTTGAAAGTGATTTTTAAAATGAAAGTTTTCTGCCAATGATATCCCCTCTATTTTGTGTTATTTTAACAAATATTTTGTAATTTATTTATGATGTTAGCTTAGTCTAGTTAATCTTTGCTTTTTTTTAGTAAGAAGTACCTTTGTTTATTCAATGCTTTAGTAATATCATAAAACATATTCTTTTGCTAAGGGCTGTTTTTCACATTACTTAATAGTATGTTTTATTTTACATTTAAGAAAATTTTTTTTCATTAAATTATTCAATTTGTTTTATTAAATGAATAGTTTATAATTATAAAACTTACTAAATTAACTAAAATTCTTAACTAACATGAATAAAATATTTACAGTGCTTGGGGCATTAACTATAGCATCAGCTCCAATCATCTCTTTAAATGTAGGTGCTAACAAAACACAAAAATTAACAAATACTTTAAAACCTGCTTCAAAAAAAGCAGTTGGAGGAGTAAGTAATTCATTCTTTGATATATGTGCTACAGATAATGACCTTATTTTTTCTCTAACTTTATCTAATGACATTAATTACGGTTTTACTGGCTTTTTAGATGAAATTAGTTTTAATCTTTCTGATTATAACTATCATGCCTGACCAATCTACTTTTTCCAATGATTAGATGATGATGATTTTAACGCAGGTACTTTTCCTGAATTAAGTAATCATACAAAACATGGATTTTACAATTGGCCTTTTGCTTTTAATTACAGATTTGAAACAATCATGGGTCATTTTGGTAGCTTTTGAGATGATAAAACTGATACTGCTTTTAAAACATTTACTTCTTATGGTAAATGAGGATCATTTGGACAATCTGTTGACAATGCATACAATAAAGCATTTGCTGCCCATCAAGCGGCTGGAATTGGATTTTACTTTGCCTTCCATTATGATTCAGGTTATTCAGTAAAGAGATTAGGCTATTCAATTTATCAATCTTAATAAATAGCTGTCTTACTATTCTTAATCTCTAAAGATAGACCCCATTGGTTTTTCTTTGCTTTAAAAAAATCCTTATCAAAAGGACTTTTTTTTGAAATTTTTATTTATTTAACAAAATAAGTTGATATAACCAGAATTATATGAATTAGACTATCATCATAAGGGAGGAAATATGTATAAAAGCCAAAATAATTTAGAAAGGTATTCTGGTTGTATCCGTTTTATAATAACATATATTATCTTCCTCTTATCAATTTTCAAAAAAAATAACTTCTAAAAAGCTTTTCAATAAACACTATGCAATTTAATGTTACTAACAAAATAACTTGCTATTCCGATGTTTTGTTCATAGTGTAATAAAAGCAAGTTAATTAAAAAAAGCATATCTTGGTGATTGTAATGTTTTTCTTTTAAAAAAAGAGGGTTGTTATTAAAACTATCTCATTCTCATAAAATTTTTAACAAGCTTAACCGATATAAATAATCAGTGTGGGTCACACAGTGCTTACAGATAAAACCCCCTTCTGCTAAAGAAAAAGTTTTAATATCAGCAGAAGAATTACACTTAACACAAGCTTTTAAAACTCACTGATGTCCTAAGAAATTAGCAAAAGTAAATAAGCAAAAATTAATTACTACTAAAAGTTCTTGTTGGTAGATCACTTCAGACACAACATTTTTTCATAAAGCAAATGCTTGGGAATGGGGACTACCTCACCCTAACCATTCGATAGTTAGGTTAGCAAATAAATCAAAATACAAGCTTAACTCTTGGTTAATCATTTTTAAGCTTAAAGGCTTAATGAGCTGTCCTGTTTTGAGTTTACTTAAATGTTCTGGAAAGCGAGCCCGATAGATCTCAAACTCACTATAGCTATATAACTGCACAGAGGCTTTGTTTTTGCTAGTGGCTTTACGAACTCCAAGGGCTTTTAAATTAATTAACCCATGTTCTTTAGAAAAGACTTTGACTAGTAAATCATGTTCTTTTCATTCATTAGTTTGTAAAACGATGCCCTCAATAACTTCACTAGCCATTTTTTAAAAAGCTTTAAATTTATTTATGTAATTAGTTTTCTTCCTTCAGTCTTTTTGAACTTTAACAAAACATTCTAATCTAACTTTAGCTTTCAAAAAAGCTTTCAGTTCCTTTTGAGCTTGAAGACGAATTTTTTTAATCATAGCACCTTTTTTACCAATGACGATGAGCTTTTGGCTTTTGCGACTAACTACAATTGTGGCGTACAAATAAACTCCTGCTTCAGTTTGCTCCATCTTTTCAATCACCACATTAATTTGATGAGGAACTTCTTGTTTTAGGTTGAATAAAACTTGTTGTAACACAATTTCACCACAATGAAACACATCAGACCTGTTACTTTTTTGGTCTAAATCATAATAACGCCCTTGATGGGTTGCATATTTTTTGGCTAAGTCTAAACAAAGCTTGACATTTTTATCTTTTAAACTACTGACAGGAACAATATCACTAAATTGAGCTAATTGAGACCATTGCTCAATTACAGCTAAAACCTGAGCTTGCTTTAGTAAATCACATTTATTAATTACTAAAATAATTTTTTTAGCTTTTTTTTGTAAATGACTTAAAATTTGTTTATCATTTGGTCCAATATAATCTGATCCATCTACTATTAACATAATAATGTCAGCATTATTAGCTGCGTTATAACTTGCTTTATTTAAATAAGAACCAAAAGCATCTTGGGGTTTATGAATTCCTGGAGTGTCAAAAAAAATAATTTGATAATGGGGATCATTATAAATAAGTTGGGTTTGATGACGAGTAGTTTGAGCTACTGGACTTGTAATACAATATCTGGAAGATAAAATAGTGTTAATAAAAGTTGATTTCCCTACATTTGGTCTGCCAATAATAGCAACAAAACAAGACTTCACATCGCTTGGTTTGGAATTAGCTTGCATCACTTAACTCTTGGTTCTTGTTATTAAGAAAGTTTAAAATAGTTTGGTTATATTCTTCATAATAAAAGTAAATCCCCATGACATGACCTGTTTGAAAAACTTTCAACTCAGAATGTCCTCCTTGTTCTGTCGCTACTTTATTTTGATAACACTTCAGTCCTAGCTTATAAGGAGTAACAATATCTTTGGTGTGTACAATAAACAAAGCAGAAACATCACTTAAGAGTTCTAAGTCAAACCCTGGGTTAATAGCTTCTGGGTCATAACCTGCTTTCTCAATCGTTTTCATTCTTACTAAACCATAGTACTCATAAAAATTAACTTTTAAATAATGCTCAAGGGTAAATCTAAAAACAGAAGTTAACTCTTCTGCAGGAGAGTCTAAAATAATTTTGTTAACCTTAATGTCTGGAAAATGCTTCAGCATTTCTAAAATGATAAAACTCCCCATACTTCAACCATAAAGGTGTAAAAAACTAGGTTGATACATAGCTCTCACATGTTTAATGATGATCGCTAAATCAAATTTTTCTAAATAACCCATTGTAACGGGAGTTCTTCCAGAAGCTCCATGGTTGCGTTGGTCATACAAAAAAACATTATATCCTGCTCTTAAAAAAGCTACGGCATGAAAAGCCGCATGAATTTTATTAGATTGTAAGCCATGAGCTAAAATAATAGTACTTTGGTGATTAGCATTTTTAGTTCATGCCTTAATATATAAAGTATCTAGTGCTACTCCTCCATATCCGCTTAAAACTTGATGTTTCATGTCTCAAACTCGTTGCATTTCTTGCTGTGTTAATTTAGCTTCAGGAATTCTTCTCCTTAAGGCAAGCTTATTAATATATTCTATTAGGTTAGTTTGAGAGTTAACATCTACTCCTTTTCCTAAATAACCTGCAATTTTCCGTAATTCTGGTACAACTTTAAAATAAGCAAAAAAGCTTTCAATTAAGCCTTTTTGTAATCAATTGGCGTTTTCTAATTCTGAATTAGATCAAGTGCGATAATGGTTTTGTTTTTTTGGATGCATTTTTATTGGATATAACCTATGATAATTTAGTAAAACTAAAAGGGAGTAATGCTGCTACTGTTTGGGTGTTAAACTGACCCTGCTTATTAAACATCACTACTTGACAGTTTGGTGCTAACATTTCACTCATAGTTTGGCGACAAATGCCACATGGCCTAATGTATGCTTCTGTATCAGCATAAATTAAAATAGCAGTAACAAATTGCTTTTTAATTTTTTTAGGCGGCATTTGACTCAAAGCGGTTCGTTCTGCACAAATAGTTGCTCCTGAACTAACATTTTCTACATTAACTCCTTTAATAGTAAAAGTAATTTGGTTTCTAACTCCTATGATTAAAGCAGACACTCTAAAATTAGAATAAGGACAATAAGCAAGCTTACTTAAGCGTTGTAAAGTTAAAAAATATTTTTTATATTGAGTGGCGTCTTCTGAGGCAACTTGAACCTTTTGCTGTTCTGGTTGCATAGTACTTTCTCGGGGAGAAAGGTTCACACTTTTAAGCCCTACTTCTTGAATATCAAGCATTTCTTTTAAAGTATGAGCACTTTTATGGTCATAACCTAATAAATGTAATAAGCCATGACTATATAAAAACCCTACCTCTCTTAATAAAGAGTGTCCATACTTGGTAGCTTGTACTACTGCTTTAGGTAGACATAGCATAATATCACCTAAATCAATGGCTTGCTCTCCTAATATGTCTGCTTGGTGCTTAGTAGTACTAAAACTCAAAACATCACAAGCAGTTTCTTTTTGAGCAAATTCTTTACTAATAGCTTTTTGTTTTGCTAAATCTGTAAACACTAAAGCAATTTCATATTCTTGCTGGGTTAAATGAAGGTGGTTAAAAATACTAAAAGTAATTTTATGCAACATTTCTTGATATGAAGAAACTAGCTCTCCAGAATTATTATGAATATTTAGCACAAAACTAGGGTTAGTTTGTGTTGCTTTTGTTTGAGAAGGCATGAACAGGTTTTCCATAAAGTTTTTTAATTAAATAAAGTTTCAGGCTAGTAGGAATAAGATGGATTAAAATTCTTGCTAATAGTCAATTAGAAATACCAGTAATAATGACAGGTCGTTTTCTAAAGCGAGCTAACGCATGTCTTAAAGCAATTTTGACACATCGATCAGGAGCCATAGCTCATTTACTATAATTAAAAGGTGAATTATCAATTAAGGCTGTTTTAGTTAAGCCAGGACAAACTGCAAAGACTTTAACATGTGATTTTAATAATCTTGCCTCATAATTAAGGCTGACGCTAAGGTTGAGTACAAAACTTTTAGACGCTTGGTAGTTCACAAAATAAGGCGAAGCAATAAAAGCAATGGTACTTGCGATGTTAATAATTATTCCTTGTTTAGCTTTTACCATAACAGGGTAAAACAACATGTTAAGGGTATGTAATCCCTGAACATTTAAAGCAATTTCTTTTTCATGTGACACTTTAGTACCAAACTGACCATAAACCATCATGCCTGCATTATTTACAACAATGGCAATATTTAATCCTTGACAAAGCTTAAACAGTTTGTGGCAATTGGCAGAATCAGTTAAATCTAAATTAAAGGTTTTAATAGTTTGGTCTGGATAGTTTTTTTGTAATTTTTGCACATTATCTGTTTGGCGAGAACAAGCCACGATACTATAACCTCTTTTTAAAAATTGTTGCACAAATGCATAGCCAATGCCACGTGATGATCCTGTAATTAAGACAAATTTCTGATGGTTAGCTTTTCTTTTTTTAGCCCGCATAACACAAAAATAATTATTAATTTTGCTTTAATTATATGTTTTAACTAAAATATTTATAAAAAATTTTTTATATTATTGAAATGTAATTAAAATAACTTTATAATTTAACAAGTTATTATATTAATTCAAAATAATTTTATGGACATTATTATTGGTACAAATAAATACTGTACCATTTTAGAAAAAATTCAGGCTATTTGCCAAAAAAAAGGATTTAATGTCACATTAGTAAATAATGATCAAAAAAAACTAGATATTTTTGATTGTGCTACGAAGGTTGCTTTTGCTGTGTCTCAAAACAAACAAGCAAAAGGGATTATTATTGATGATGACGGACAAGGTTCTTTTTTAATAGCCAATAAACTTCCTCATACAGTTGTCGCAACTGTTTATGACGATTATTCTGCTGAATTTACAAGCAAACACAACAACGCTAACATCATTTGTTTAGGAGTTTTAAGGTTAGGAGAGGCATATTTATTGCGTCTTTTAAACATTTTCTTAGATACTCCTTTTGATGCAGGGCGTCATTTAGTAAGAACAGACATGCTGGAATGCATGGTGAAAGCATAATTATGGCTAAAAAAATTATTGCAATTGGTTCTGACCATATTGGACTTGCGTTAAAAACAACAGTGATCAATGTTTTAAAAACTGATGAACGCTATAAGCATGACTACGAAGTAAAAGATGTAGGACCTTATGATGCAACCCGCACTCATTACCCTATTTATGGACATTTATGTGCTACTGCGGTTGCTACCAAGCAAGCAGATTTAGGCATTGCAATTTGTGGGACAGGAATTGGTATTATTAATTCTGTTAATAAAACTAAAAACGCTCGGGGAGTATTATGTGCTAGTAGTTTTGATGCTAAAAACGCAGTACAAAAATACAACATTAATGTGTTAGGAATCGGTTCTAAAGTAACTGGTGAAGGGTTAGCTTTAGAAATAGTTGATACCTTTTTAACTACCCCATATAACAAAAATGATAAGTCAGAAGCATTAATTAAAAAAATTGATCATTTAATTAAAAATGATAATTATCAAAAAGATTTATTTAATGAACAAGAAAAAAAATGGGAAGAAGGTTTCTACCATGACTAATAATCAAGAAGACTTAATTTTTGCGATCGACCTAGGTGGCACATCCGCCAAAACTGCTCTTGCTAACTTTAACGGAGAAATTACTCATAAATTTACCATTAAAACTAGTTATGGAGATGAAGTCATTCCTAATTTAAAAGCAGGACTTGACCAGGAATTAGCAAAACTAAACATTAGTTATGATTGCATTAAAGCCATTGGCTTTAGTTGTAAAGGTCCTTTTGATGACCACAAAGGAGTCATTATTAACGCAGGAGACATTGGTTTTTTTAACTACCCGGCTCGTGATATAGCAGAAAAAATTTTTCAAAAACCAGTTATTCTTACTAACGATTCACGAAGTGCAGCAGTTGGAGAATGAAAACAAGGAGCAGGGCAAAAATATCAATCGTTTATTTGTTTAACCCTAGGGAAAGGGATTGGCAGTGGCATTATTTTAGGTAACCAACTATGACAAGGAGCTCACAACTTAGCAGGAGAAATTGGTCACGGTGGTTTTATGCAAAACAAATATATTTGTGGGTGTAAACTAAAACACTGTTGTGAAGCTTCATCAAGTGCAATTGGAATTGAAAAAGATCTTAATGATTTTGCTAAAACTAATCCAGTTTCATCTCTAGGAAAACTTAGAGAAAAACAAGGAGGCGAATTCACATTAAAACAAGCAGCAACATTAATCAAAAACGATGATCCTGATGCTCAAAGTATTTTAAAAGAAGCTCTTAGACCATTAGCAAGCAGAATTTCTTTAGCTATCTTTTTTTTAGATGTAGAAGCTGTGTTAATCGGAGGAGGGCCTTCTGAATTAGGAGATAAACTTTTAGACCCTATTAAAGAACTAGTTGCAGAATGCACTTGACAATCAACCTGTGACCAAACAGATTTTAAAGTCTGTGAATTAAAAAATGATGCTGGGATCATAGGAACAATAGAATGAACACTTCTAAAATTTTTAAAAAATTAACTTATTCTAACCAAACCATCAGCATTATTTCCAGTTTTGTTTTAATGTTTGTGTATGGGGCATTATTATTAATGATTGGTTATACTATGCATGGGGTAGCACATGTAACAGGACTTAATTCAAAAGAAATGATTTTATTAGCCATCCCTCAATCATTAGGTTTATTTTTTGGAACATTATTTTTAAAATTTTTATTAAAAAATTGAAACACCCGTACTTTTTTATCTATTGGTTATATTATTGCTTTAATATGTGTAGTTTTAATTAGCCAATTAGACCGTATTTCTGGAGAATGCACAAGCCATTGTCGTTCTAGTCATCAAATCGCTTTATCAATATACATAATTGTTAACCTTATTTTTGGAATGGCTATTTCAATAACTTCTCCTACTATTTCTACTTTTTTAAGTGCAGTTTATCGTGGGAAAAAACAAGCAAGTATGATTGCTTTAAATAGTTTTGCTTATGGAGTAGGAGCAGGAATTATTCCTTTAGCTGCTGCTTCAACAGTTTTTAGCATTAGTAGTGCAGACGAATTTAGTGAAGTGCGCTACTTTTACTACATCGGAATTGCTTTTGCTGTGCTAGGCTTAATGGCTTCCTACATGCTTTCTTATCGTCATAAAAGAGAAACTCTAACTACTCATAAAACTGATCTAACTTTATCAAAAACAGAAAAAAACAAAGAAGCAATTTTTACTAAACACTTTTGAATTATTATTGCTTGTGTGATCAGCATATTTGTTTTATATATGTTTTTTGAAACTATCACTAACTATAATTTAGCTAATACTTTTAAGGCTGATCATCCAAATGCGAAAAAATTTAAAATTACTGCTACAATGGCTTTTGGGCTTTTTATTTTTCTTCAAGGATTATATCGTGGTATTAGTGGCTTAACCTTAATCAGATGAATAAAATTAAAATATTTTATCACTATTTCCGCCGTTTTTATCATTGTAGGATATATTCTGATTATGACAAAAATTTATAACAATAATGTAAATTACATGTTTTTAATTGCTGCCCTCTTAGCATTTGGCATTGGTTGTTTATGACAAGTTTTCTATTCGTATGGAGTTGAAATTTGTCACTCAAAGGCTGCTTTGTTAGGAATTGTGATGAACATTGTAAGTATGTTAATGATTCCAGTAGTTCAAGGAATGGCTACTGGAATTAACCACATTTCATCACATGAATACATTTTAGGAGGACTTGTGATTGGGGCAGCTGCTGGGGTTGTTTTATTAATTTGAGGACTATCATGATACTTAAAAAGAATTAAAATTCCTCATGATGACGATACCTTAAGACAAAACTTGTTTAAAAAAGACCTTGCTTTAATTAAAAAGAGCTTACAAAAAAATAAAAAAACAAAAGTAAAAAGCCTTAAAGAAAACTAAAGCAATTACTTTTAAAGATGAAAGTTCATACGCAAGGTATGAACTTTTTTAGGCTTAAAAAATAATCCTAAGGGTATTTTTTTTTGTAATGATGTAATGATAGTATTGAAAAAATGAAATTAACGGTTTAATTTTTGTTTTTCTTTTTTGGTAAGAAAGTATTGACGTTGTCTTGCTTCTTTGCGACGACGGGCAGATACTTTTTGAAAACGACGTAAAGCTTTGTCTAAAGTTTCATCTGGTCCTACATAAACTGTAGCCATTTTAATCAGCCCCTTTCTCTTGTTGGCAAAACATAATAATAATTATTCATGTTAGCTTAAATATGAATGCTAACTAACTAAAACATTATAACTATTTTTAACCAAAAAACCAAATAACTATTTTAAGATAATAAAGCTAAAGATGAAGCTCCTAAGCGAGAAGCTCCTGCTTGAAGCAATGCTTCTGCAAATTCTTTAGTACGAATTCCACCAGAAGCTTTAATTTTAACTGAAGTGTTTTTAAGGGTATCAGCCATTATTTTAACATCTGCTACTTGAGCTCCAGCCTTACTAAAACCAGTAGAAGTTTTTACAAAATCAATCTTAATGCTTGCAAGCATTTGACATAGCTTAACTATTTCAGCTTGGTCTAATTCAGATGTTTCAATAATAACTTTAACAACCTTACTACCTGCTACTTGTTTAATTTGTTGGATTTCATGCATGACATACTCATAATTTTGGTTTTTAACGGCTCCTTGGTTAATAACTACATCTAATTCGGCAGCTCCATGCTGTAAGGCATGCATAGCTTCTTGCACCTTCATGTCAGCACAATTAGCCCCTAAAGGAAAACCTATGACTGTCACAACTTTCACATCTGTATCTGCTAATAAGCTAAAAGCATATTTAACATAAAATGGATTTACACAAACACTAAAAGTGTGATATTTTTGAGCAGTTTCGCACAGGGTTTTTATTTCTTCTTTAGTAGCAGTTGCTTTCAGTAAAGTCAGATCTATGTATTGATTTAATTTCATAAGTTTATTTTTTTTGGTCTTTTTTAAATAGTGATTGGTCTTTGAAATTTAGTTTCATTTTAGCACCTTTTTGTTTTGCCTGCTCTTTTTCCCATTTTTTTGAAGCAATTCATTTTTGTTTAATCACAAAAATGCGTTCTTCAACTCTGGCAATTGATTCTAAAAAAGCAATGATATTTGTAATAATAAAAGTTAATGGAAAAAAAACATAAAAATAAATCCTTACTCCATTAGGATATAGATTTTTCGTCACGCATAAAATAACATATAAAACTGCCATTAACATTATAAAATATTGGCCAATATAAAAAATTCTTGTAAAAATAATAAGTTTTTTAGTGTATTTAAATTTACTATTTTTATGTTCAAATGGTCTTAAAACTTGGTATAAAACGATACAAAAAAATGCTAATCCTAAAGCTGCGTAAGCCGAAGCCCTTCCTGCTTGCACACTTAATAAATTATTAAACCCATAAGCTAAAAAAACCATCACACTACTTAAGTACAAAAGAATATTGCATAAACCAATTATGGTTTTTAAAGAAATTAACTTCATTAATTATTTGCTACTTTCTCAAAAATTAATAATACTGGCCATATAAATAGAAGCAGTTTCAGCCCGCATAATGCAAGGTCCACACTGGTAAGCTTGAAAACCAGCTTGTAGTAAAATTTGTTTTTCTTCTTGATTAAAACCGCCTTCACTACCTATAGCAATAATAAAGGTAGCATCTTGATAATGATGAACAGGTAAAACTAATGGTTTTTTAGCATGTGGGTCTAACATGAAACAATAAGTATGGGGTTTAGTTTGTTGTTTTAAAAAAGCTATTACTTCTTTTATATTGTAAGGCTTTTCTAAACGCATTAGCTCGTTACGGTGAGATTGTTCTGTAGCTTCTGTAATTATTTTATTTCAATGTTGCATTTTAGCCTGATATTGTTCTGGTTTTAGATGGACTACAGTTCTTTGTCACTGAACTGGAATTAAGGTTTTCACTCTTAATTCTGTGGCTTTTTGCAAAACAAAACGCCATTTATCTTTTTTTAATAACCCAGCCATTAAAATAATATTACTTTTAGCTTCATTATTATTTTTTTGTTTGCCAATAATAGAAGCGAATATTTCTTCATTAGTACCATAATTTACTTTACATAAATAATGAGCTCCCTTAAAAATAACTCCAATCTGTTCTTGGGCTTTGAGTTTTAAAACATGCTTAATTTGGTGTTGAATTTCTTGGGAAAAACTAAAGGATTTTAAATTTTTGTGTGAACTAATAAAATAATGCATAAAATGTTTGTTTTTGCTTTTAGTAACATTATAAATGTGTTTTAATTAAAAAAAAGATTTAAAAAAATGAAATTGTTTCATTCTTGAAGGAAAAAGAAAGAACCTCAAATAAATAATAAAAAAGCTCAAAAGCAGAAAGAGGAACCTCAAAAAACTTCTTTGAAAAAACCTAATCAATTTACTAAAAATATTGATAAATGGTTGTCTAACAAAATGGTGCCTTTCTTGCAAAAAATTGGAAACCAACGTCATTTATGCTCTGTGCGTGATTCTTTTGCAAGTATTACTCCTTTAATTATTGCTGGGGCTTTAGGAGTTTTAATTAATGCTATTGTTTTTGGAGGAGCAGGAAGTAATAAAATTAGCCTTTTAGCTTTAATAGCTAAAGCAGCTCATACTAATTGAAATTGAAATGCAAGTACCTTTCACTGGCCAACAACAGGGTTCGAACACGCCTCTCAAATTGGAGGTTTATTGTTTGGCTACATTAATGTAGCAACAATTGGTTCTCTTTCTATTTATATTGCTTTTGCTTTACCTTATTTTTTAGCTGTTAGTCGTAAGTTTAAAAGTCCTGTTTTAGTAGGACTAGGAGGAATTGCGGCTTATTTAATTGCTATTATGGGACAAGTCAGCTTCTTTTTAGATGCTAAAGGTTTAATTACCGCTATTATTATTGGACTGGCTGCAGGAGAGTTATTTATCTGGTTTGGTAATATGAAAAAACTAGAAATTAGAATGCCAGCAGGAGTACCTCCTGCTGTGGGTAAATCTTTTGCTGTCTTTTTACCTATGGTTTTTACGCTCACGATTGTAGCCCTTTTTAACATTTTCTTTTTAGCTCCTGCTATTGCTAGCACTGACTGAACAGTCAATCAATACTTACAAATGAAAGGAAACATCCCTAATAATGCCTGAAAGCCAGTACCAGCTTTTGGAAACGGAGGAGGTTATAACGATTTTATAGCATGAATTAAAAAAAATTATCCTTCACTTGATTTTAATAAACTTGTTTTTACTAGTGGTTTTAACCAAAATGCTTTTAATACTTGACTGGGTCAATATGGAAAAGGAAATGTCAATAATTGGTTAAATGCTCACAATCAGTATTTAACTAATAATGGTTGAAATTTATTTGGACAATATTTAGCAACTAAGTTTCAGGGGACTTTTAGCAACCCAGTTTCGTGAAAAGATATTGTTTTTAAAAATACTGTTTTTGGCAATAATGAGCTATTAATTAGTGTGCGTTACAATAGTAAAATTATTCAATCAAATGCTTTTGGTTTTGGAGCAGCCATTTATGCCTTTTTTACTTCTTGGTTTATTGGTTTTGCTACTGGAGACGGAGGCTTAGCTTTAGCTTTTCTTTATGTTTTTATGAGTGGTTTATTCTGATGGTTTGGGATTCATGGAACTAACATTTTAGCAGGAATTTTTGCTCCAATTTGGTTGATTATTTTAGGGGTCAATAACACCTTGATTACAGCAGGAGGTTCTTCTGGCTTTATTGGCAGTGGGACAATCAACAGCCAGCTTGGTATTTTTGCTACTCCTTTCTTTGATGCTTTTTGCTTTATGGGAGGAAGTGGAGCTACCCTGGGTTTTATTGCGATGGTTTTAATTCTTTCCAAAAGAAAAGCTTTAAAACAAGTTTCTCGTTATGCTTTACCTGCTGGGTGTTTTAATATTAATGAACCTGTTATTTTTGGCTTTCCAATTGTTTTGAACTTTAATTTTTTAATTCCTTTTCTGCTAGCCCCAATTAGTGGTTTAATCTTAGGATGGCTGGCAATTGGACCTTTAGGATTTGTCAAAGTACCTTACATAGCTGTACCATGAACGACACCTTTTTTCATCACAGGCTTATTAGCGACAGGAATTAGTCCATGAGCTCCAGTAGTAGCAATTGTTGCCTTTATCCTCGCTACTTTAATTTGAATTCCCTTTATCTTCTTTGATAACAAAACATATTTTCATAATTTAAAAACAACAGACCAAGTTGCTTATGCAGAAGCAGTAAAATATGCAACTAATAAAGCTTATCGCAAAGAAATTGCTTTAACATGAAAAAAAGAAAGAGCTCAAGAAATAGCAGAACTAAAAACCTTAAGAGCAAAAAACAAAAAAAGTTTACAAGAAGCTAAAGCTGCTAAAAAAGCAGCTAAAGCTAAAAAAGCTTGAATAAAAGAAAAAGCATAGTTCAATTTCATGAAATATTTTAGAAAAGCTAAGCATCCAAAAGGCTTAAGTCCATTAAAGCAACATCAGCATAAAACCTGACGAGAAAAGCTGGATGGTTTTGTGAATAACAAAGTTGCTCCTTTTGCAGGAAAAATTGGGAATCAAATTCACCTTTCAGCCTTAAGGGATTCATTTAGTAGTATTATTCCTCTTATTATTGCTGGAGCCTTTGCTGTCTTAATTCAAAGCATTGTTTTTGGAGGGGCTGGAAGTGATAAAATCAGCTTGTTAGCCTTAATAGCAAAAGCGGCTCATCATAATTGAAATTGGGATGCTACCAATTTTAAGTGACCTACTCAAGCTTTTAGTCTTGCTTCTCAAATCGGGGGATTGCTATTTAGTTATGTTAATTTAGCTACTCTAGGGGCTATATCAATTTATGTTGCTTTTGCTTTACCCTACTTTTTAGCTATAAGTCGTAAAGCTAAAAGTCCTTTTTTAATTGGCTTAACTGGAATAGCTGCTTTTATGATTGCTATTATGGGTCAATTAACTGTTTTTATGGATGCTAAAGGCTTAATTACAGCGATTATTGTAGGACTTGCCAGTGGGGAGTTAGTGATTTGGCTCACTAAGCAAAAAAAACTAGCTATTAGAATGCCCCAAGGGGTACCTCCTGCAGTTGGCAAGGCTTTTGCAGCCTTTTTACCAATGTGCATTACACTTGCCGTTGTTGCTATTTTTAATGTTTTCTTTTTAGCTCCTGCTATTGCAAGCACGGGCTGAAATGTAGAAGGACAAGAATTTGGAAATGCTACATGAAAATGAGGTAGTGATACTATGGCAGGCAATGTATGATTAGAAGCCTTCCAAAAATGGCTAAAAACAGCCTTCCCTAATAACTGAAATGATATTTGAAATCATGTTTTTAATAATCAAAATCAATGACAAGAAATGATGAATAACTGAGGTCATCCAGGCTACGATAATAATATTTTTTTAAATTCCCTAAAAGGGACTATGACTAAACAAGGATGAGGCTTATTTGGTTTATTTTTATTTGTCCAGCACGGGGGAACTCTTAATCACCTTGGGAGTTTATCAAATAATTATAACAATATTATTTTTACTAAAATTAATGGAGTTAGTAACATTATTTTAAACATTCGCTATTCTCAAGTGCTTGTCAATACTGATGCTTTTGGTTTCGGGGCTGCTATTTATAAATTTTTCACTTCTTGGTTTATTGGTTTTGCAGCAGGAAATGGGGGATTAGGACTTGCATTGTTATATATCTTTATGATTAGCTTATTTTGGTTTTTTGGAATTCATGGAGATAATATTATGGCAGGCATTTTTGCTCCGATTTGATTGATGATTTTAAGTGTTAATTCAATTTTAATTACCCAAGGAAATGTGAGTCCTTATTACTCATCAGGCGGGCAAGTAGGAGTTTTTGCTAAGCCCTTTTTTGATTGTTTTGTAGAAATTGGCGGAACAGGTCTTACTTTATCATTAGTAATTATGACTTTAATTTTTTCTCGTAATCGAGAAATGAAAGAAGTAGGTGCTTATGCTGCTCCTGCAGGGCTTTTCAACATTAACGAGCCAGTTATTTTTGGCTTTCCTATTATTTTTAACTTTAGATTTTTGATTCCCTTTATTTTAGGCCCAATTGTTCCTTTTTTCATTGCTTATTTTGCTATTGCAGATCTTCATATTATTAAAGTTCCTTATATAGCAGTACCATGAACTACGCCCTTTTTTATTAGTAGCTTTTTAGCAACCCTTTCCCCTTGAGCTCCTGTAGTAGGGATCGTCTGTTTTGCTAGTTCATGTGTCATATGGTTTCCTTTTGTCTTATTGGACAATAAATTACATTTACAATACTTAAAAAAAACTAACCAAGAAGCATATCAAAAAGCCCTTAAATATGCAAAAGATAAAGATTATCGTAGAGAAATAGCTAAAGAAAACAGACTTCAAAAAAAATTAGACAAAGCAGAAATAAAAGCCTTAAGAGCTAAAGAAAAAGCATACAAAAAAAGAAAAAAATAAATTCTAATTTTTAAAAAACTTATTTTTTTGCTATAATAACTCAGGTAAAATATTATATAAAATTATCTTTTAAAATTATGCGTTTATTAACTGGAATTAGTGCTTTAACATTATCTTTAGGAGCTATTGCGTCTATTTCAAGTGCAAGTACTATAAACAAATCAACTCAAAATACTAAACTTTTTAATAAAAATGATTTGTCTACCTGAGGAACTACTCAAAAAAACACAGTCATTAATGATTACATTAAAATTGCTAAATTTGCAGCTCATCCTCCAGGTGGAACTATAGAAACATGAATGAGCTTTTACAACACTTTTAACGCTCTTGAAAGTTCGTTTAAACTTGTAAATCAAAATATTTCTTTTTTAGGCAATAAAGGAGATCATAATGTCATAGCAAATTATAATCCTAATTTTAATTGACATGATAACATCATTAAAATCTTTGCCGAAGGCTTTACTATTCATGTACAAGCCACAAAAGCTCCTATTTTATCTAGCATTACATTAAACATTAAAGCTAATTTATAGTTTTAATGATAGCTTAATATAGCTTAATACAAGTTTGCAATTAAAAACTAAAACCGCATTATATGCGGTTTTTTTAAAGGCTAATGATATTTTTAAAATTTATTTACTTCGCTATTATCAACTTTAAAATTAGATTCTTTTTTAAAAGCAGTAAGCTCTTTGTTTTCCTTTTTGCTTAAACGAGTAGGAGTCACTATTTTAACTGTAACAATTAAATTCCCTCTTTTTTCTGAATGGGCGTTTAAGAAAAAGCCATGTTTAGGGATTGTAAAGCGATTGTTATGTTTAGTACCTGGAGGAATTTTAATCACAACATCTTCATCTAAAGTAGGAACTATTATGTTTCCTCCTAAAATAGCATCTAAATATGATACATCTAAGTCTAAGTGCAAATCGTTTTGCCGTCTTCTAAAATACTTATGAGGCATAATATGCACATCTAAGTAAATATCTCCTTTGGGACCATTATTTAATCCTGCATGTCCCATGTTTCTTAACACAATAGTGTTTGCTGTGCTTAATGAATGAGGAATTTTAATAGAAATGGTTTCTTGGTCTTTATAAACTTTTTTTCCTTTACAGTGAGAGCATTTACGCATAATAATTTTGCCCTCTCCTCGACAATCAGGACAATTCATTTGTGTTCTAACAGTACCAATTGGTGTTTTTTGTTCTACCACTACCATCCCTTGTCCATGACATGTTTTACAAGTAGCAATATCTTTTTTAGAATCTGCTCCAATCCCTTTACATGGTTCGCATGTTTTAATTAAGTTTACCTTTAGTTTAATCGTTGTCCCAAAAAGAATTTCTTTTAAATTTAAAGTAGCTTGAGCATGAATATTTTCTCCTTTAATAGGAGTGTTAAAAGCACTTTTGCGTCTTCTTGCTTGACCTCCAAAAGCTCCAAAATTACGGAATAAATCTTCAAATCCGCCAAAATTACCTTGAGTTTCTTCATGGTCTGTTTGCTGGGTTCCTCCTCTTCTAAAGGCAGAAAAAATGTCTTCAAATCCGCCAAAATCACCAAACCCTTGGTGAGATTGTTCAAAGCCTGCATGACCATACTGGTCATAAATTTGTCTTTTTTCAGGATCTTTTAAAACATCATACGCATCCTTAATTTCTTTAAATTTTTCTTCAGAATCTGCTTCTTTTGAAACATCAGGATGGTATTTATGAGCTAATTTACGGTACGCTCGCTTAATATCAACAGCAGTAGCATCACGTGATATTCCCAGGATTTTATAATAGTCTTTTTTGCTCATACTTTTATTCCTTAAATTTTGCTTGATAAATAGCCTATTTATCTTTTTGATCTTTAGTTTTATCTTTAGCTTTTTGATCTTTTGGATCCACTTCAGCTGTTACTCCGCTATCAGTAGAAGCTTTATTGGCTTGCTCTTTTTGCATTTTTTGCATCATTTCTTGAAAATTAGCCATAGCTTGTTCTATTTCTTGCATTTTTTTATCTAAAGCTTCATAGTCTTCTTTAGCAATTAATTCATTCATTTCCTTAATCATTGCTTCAGTTTTTTTGCGTTCTGCTTCTGGTAGTGGATTTTTTTTAGGATCTGCTTTTTGAGCTTCATCTGCTTTTAAAAGACTTTCTTCTAACATAGCTACATGAGCTTGAGCTTTATTTTTAATTTCAATGTTTTTGGCTTTCTTTTCGTCTGCTTCTTTGTTTTGTTGAGCCTCGTTAATCATGTTTTGAATTTCTTCTTCGCTTAATCCCCCGCTGTTTTTAATCACAATAGATTGTTCTTGGCCTGTTTTTTTATCTTTGGCATTGACAGAAACAATCCCATTAGCATCAATAGAAAAAGTTACTTCAATTTGAGGAGTACCTCTTGGGGCAGGTTTAATTCCTGTTAATTGAAAACGTCCTAAAGTTTTATTATCAGTCGCTAGTTTTCTTTCTCCTTGTAAGACATGAATGTCTACAGCAGGTTGGTTGTTAGCAGCTGTTGAAAAAATTTGAGACTTAGTAATCGGAATTGTAGTATTTCTTTTAATTAAGGGAGTAAATACCCCTCCTAATGTTTCAATCCCTAATGTTAAAGGAGTTACATCAAGTAATAAAACATCTTTAACATCTCCAGCTAAAACTCCCCCTTGGATAGCTGCTCCTAAAGCTACTACTTCATCTGGGTTAATTGATTGGTTGAGAGGTTTTTCCAGAGTTTTTTTGACAATGTCTTGCACCGCAGGAATTCTCGTACTTCCTCCTACCATTAAAACTTGGTCTATGTCATCTTTAGCAAGTTTAGCCTCTCTTAAAGCATCATTAATCGGACGCACTGTCTTATCTACCAAATGCTTAGTCATAGCATCAAACTTGCTTCTAGTTAAAGAAAGACTTAAGTTAATTGGTTGTCCATCTACTTGGGTAATAAAAGGAGCAAGAATTTCATATTCTAAAACATGCGATAATTCAATTTTAGCGTTTTCTGCAGTAGTTTTTAAACGTTGCATTGCCATTGGATCTTTTGTCAAATCTACTCCATGTTCTTTACCAAATTCTTGTACCATTCAATCTACGATAATGGCATCAAAATCATCTCCTCCTAAATGGTTATCTCCAGAAGTACTTAAAACTTCAAAAGTTCCTTCAGAAAGGTTAAGGACAGACACATCAAAGGTTCCTCCTCCTAAGTCATAAATTAGTACATTCATGTCTTTGTCTTTTTTATCAATGCCATATGCTAAAGCAGCAGCGGTAGGTTCATTGATAATTCTGGCAACTTTTAGCCCTGCAATTTTTCCTGCGTTTTTAGTAGCTTGACGTTGCTCATTATTAAAGTAAGCTGGTACCGTAATGACAGCTTCAGAAATTACTTCTCCTAGTTTTTTTTCGGCTGCTTGTTTAAGAGTTCTTAAAATTTCTGCAGAAATTTGTTCTGGAGTTCAGTTTTTTCCTTGCATTCTAAAAGTATGCTTTGAACCCATTTCTCGTTTTACACTTAAAACAGTGTTAACATTAGTCACAGCTTGTCTTTTAGCTGAAGCTCCGACAATAATTTCTTGTCCTTTAAAAGAAACCACAGAAGGAGTAGTTCTTTTCCCTTCTTTGTTTTCTAAAATACGTGGTTGGCCACTTCCCATGACTGCCACACATGAATTAGTTGTTCCTAAATCAATTCCTATAATTTTTCCCATAATTTTAATGTAATCCTTTTTTAATAAATTTTTTTGTTAATTGTTGTGTTGTTAGTTGTTTTTGTTGGTTGGTGTGGTTCTTGCTTAACAATTACCATAGCGTGTCTTAAAACACGATCTTCTAATAAATAGCCAGGTTGTAGGATTTCTACAATGCTACCTGGAGCATAATCAGAAGCGTTAGTAGTATCTACCGCATCATGATAATCATGATTAAAGTTATCTCCTGGTGCTACAGATATTTTAGTTACTTTCGCTTTTTTTAAAGCTTCTTTAATGATTTTATAAATCATTTCAAACCCGACTAAGAAATTTTTATCTGCCCTGGCAAGATCAGTTTGATTTTTAAAAGCCGTTTCAAAATTATCTAAAGCAGGGAGTAATCTCATTAATGTATCAGAAATAGCATATTTTCTAATATCAATGATCTCGGCTTGTTGTTGCTTTTTCAGGTTTTGAATGCTTGCTAAAGCTAACAATTTATCATTATATAGTTTTTTGTTAAGCTCAATGATGTCTTTTACTTTAGCCTCAAGGCGTTCTCATTCATTTAATGATGGTTTTTTGGATGAACTGGCTAAATTAGTGTCCCCTAGTGATTTACGTAATTGACTAGCTTCATCTTCTGCTTTTTGAATCGTAGCTAATAAAGCTAAAAGTTCTTTTGTTGTCACTGCAGCGTTGGGTGCTTTAGTTTTAAGTGGTTGAGTGTGATCTTTCATCATTTAACTTTTTAATTCTAGTTTTTTTATTTGTTGGTATTTCATGTTAATTTTGTGATTAATTCATGCTAGGATGCTATAAATTTTTTCATATTCAATCCGCTTTGGTCCAATGAGGGTTAAAGCTGCTTCCTGAGCATTATTAACGTTGTAAATAGTGGAAAGCATGGCAATGTCTTGAATGTTTTTATTGTTAAGTTCCTCTCCAATGCTAATATCAATTTGGTTTTCTAAGGTTGGCTGATGCGATGATTTTTGATAATACTCCAAGGGAGACATGCTCTCAATGTAGTTAATGACATTTTTAATTTTTTGGTAATTATTAAATTCAGGGTTTTGGAGCATATATTGGATCCCATATTTATTCGTGGAAATATTACTAATGTTGGCTAAAGCGATAAAAAATTCCTTTAAGACTTGTTCGCTGTTATCAATTTGTTGTTGTAATAATTTGGCTATTAAATCATACATTTCTTTAAGTTCACTAATGTAGGTGCCTTGGAGCCGTTCATTAAATAATTTAACAGCAATTTTTAGATCTTTAATGGTTACTTGAGGAGAAGTCATTTTATAGTTTTCAATGTGTCCATTAGATAATACAAAAATAATAATAGCTTCATTATGCGACAACACAATTAGTTCCATTCTTACAAGCTTTTCTGATTTAATGTTGGGCCCTGAAACAATAGTAGTAACTTTAGTTAATTCGCTAAGCACTTTGCCACATTGTTCTAACACAGATTTAATAGAGATGTTTCTTTGTTCAAAAATATAATCAATTTTAGCTTTAATCGCTTCTAACCCTCTTTGTTGGCTCATTAAGTTATTAACATAATAACGATAACCTTTAGTAGTAGGAATTCTTCCTCCTGATGATTTATGCACTTTATCTAAAAACCCGTTTTTTTCAAGCATAATGCATTCATTCCGCACAGTAGCAGAAGAACATTTAATTAACTTAGCTATTTGTTGCGAATTAACTGCTTTAGCGTTTTTAATGTAATTATCAATGATATAGCGTAAAATGTTTTTTTGCCTAAAAGATAAATTAATGATTTGAGAATTTTCCATAATACTTGTTTAATTTAAATTTTTGTTTGATCTGTGTTTAATTTGAATTTCGTTGTTTTCATAAAGCACAACATAAGTTTGGCCCGCAGTGATTTCATTATTAATAATCTTATGAGCTAAAACAGTTTCAATCACTTGTTTGATAAAACGCTTGACTGGTCTTACTCCAAACTCTTCATCATAAGCGTGTTTAAAAATATAATCTTTTACTTCTTGCGTGAAGCTAACATGCATGTTTTTTAATTTCTGCATTTTTTGATCTAAATATTCTAGTTCTTTATCAATAATTTCATAAACAACTTCTTTCGGCAAACCGTTAAAAATAATATTATTATCTATTCTGTTTAATAACTCAGGACGGAACACACTACTTAATTCTTTATTAATTAGTTTTTCGCGCATATTTTTATCGGTTGACATTACATATTTAGAACCAATGTTAGAAGTCATAATAATAATGGTATTACAAAAATTAACTTTTTTCCCTCTGCTATCTGTCAGCACTCCTTCATCCATGATTTGTAATAAAAGGTTAATCACATCAGGATGAGCTTTTTCAATTTCATCAAACAGCACAATAGAATAAGGCTTATGACGAATAGCTTCTGTGAGTGAACCTCCCTGGTCATACCCTACATAACCTGGCGGAGCTCCAATTAATTTACTAACAGAGTGTTTTTCCATGTATTCACTCATATCAAGTTGTACAAAGTTCTTTCTAGAATTAAATAATACATCAGTTAGGACCTTAGCTAATTCAGTTTTCCCTACTCCAGTCGGACCTAAAAACAAAAAGGTACCAATTGGTTTAGTCGGGTCTTTAATCCCACTTCTACTTCTTAAAATGGCTTCTGATAATATTTTAATAGCATGGTCTTGCCCTTTAATTTTATCTTCTAATAATTCAGGAAGATGAATTAGTTTGTCATGCTCTTTAGTAAGAATTTTTGTCACAGGAATTCCTGTTCATTTAGCAACAATGTCAGCAATTTCATGGTTAGTCACATCTTCTTTAATAAGTTTGCTTTTTTTAATGTCGGCTTGTAATTGCACTAATTTTTTTTCTAAACTAGGCAAAATAGAATATTTTAGCTCTCCTGCTCTTGCAAAATTTCCTTGGTTTTGAGTTTCTTCTAGTTCATGTTGTGAAGTTTCAATGTCTTTTTTAGTTTGCTTTAGGTCTTTAATAACCTTATGTTCTTTATCCCACTGTTTTTGTAAAACAGTTTGTTCTTTTTTTAAAGTTTTTAATTGGTTATTAATTTCGGTTAAACGTAAGACAGCTGCTTTATCTGACTCTTTACTAAGTGCTGCCTTTTCAATTTCATACTGCATAATGTCACGATTTAAATTATCTAATTCTAAGGGAACAGAAGCTATTTGAGTTTTAATAGCAGCAGAAGCCTCATCAATTAAGTCAATGGCTTTATCTGGTAAATAACGATCATTAATATAACGAGTAGATAATTCCACTGCTGCTACAATAGCACTATCACGAATTACAACCCCATGAAAGCTTTCTAAAAGAGGTTTTAGCCTTCTTAAAATAGTAATAGACTCATCTATGGTAGGCTCATTAATCACAATTTTTTGAAAACGTCTTTCTAAGGCTGAATCTTTTTCAATGTACTGACGGTATTCATCAAAAGTAGTAGCCCCAATACAATGTAATTCTCCTCTTGCTAGCATCGGTTTCAGTAAATTAGAAGCATCCATTGAACCTTGGGTACGTCCTGCTCCTACAATTAAGTGTAATTCATCAATGAATAAAATAATTTGTCCATTAGAATCCTTAATTTTTTTAAGGACAGCTTTAAGCCTTTCTTCAAATTCTCCATGAAATTTAGCCCCAGCTACTAATAATCCCATGTCTAATTCATAGATTTTTTTTTCTAATAAATTAGTAGGAACATCATTTTTAATAATTCTTTGTACTAATCCTTCCACAATAGCAGTTTTTCCGACTCCTGGCTCTCCTATGAGAACAGGATTATTTTTCCCCCGACGGGATAAAATTCTAATGACACGGTTTATTTCTGCTTGCCTTCCAATAATCGGGTCTAATTTTCTATCTAAAGCTTTTTGATTTAAGTTAATCGCATACTTTTCTAAAATATTAGGATCATCATTGGGGTCTGGTGGCATTTGCTTAAAATCCATTTATTGCTTTATGTTTAATTTTTTTATTTTAATAAATTAGCAATTAACATAATTAAGTGCTAATTTATTTATAAATATATATTAGCAGATAAATGATGTAATTGTTAATTTTTTTTATTTTTTTTGCAAAAAATTCTAGTAATATGATTACTAGAATTTTATGAAATTTTTAAATAAAGCAAGAATATTATCTAGTTTTATTTTTAAAAGTAAAATTAAGCTCGGATTGAGTTGTTCCACCTTCTGGTCTTAAAAGCACCTTAGCATAATAGCGAAACCTTGGTTGATCAACTTCTGAATAGAAAAAGAAATCTATGCTTTGCCCTTTAGCGATAGTACTATTAATCCAATCGTCTACGCCTGAAATGTTGATAAAAACATCTGTAATAATTGATATCTCTCCTGACCATGCATTGCTATAAAAATCATTGGCTAAATCTCATGTCCCTGAATATATAGTACGATAACTAGGTCCATTTGTAACATAACCGATCATGGCTCCTAATGCATTAATCCCTTGTTGTTTACCACAGTTATAAGCAGTTGTTAATTGATAAGACTGTCCCCTTGATAATTTCAAAATATAACCAAACTGGTATGCTAACAAAAATGGTGCCTCATGAGGAAAAACATTGCTTCCTCTATAATAAGCATAATAACTACCATCCCCTGTGGCACTATGGACACAATCACTAGGGTTAAATGGTTCAAAGCTGTCCTTAAGCTTGATTTTAGATATATTTTGAGCACTAGTTTGTTCAATAGCTTGCCTGGTAATAAAACTAGCTTGTAAAAGCCCTGACATAACCATACTGCCCAGAACTACATTAATTAATGATTTTAAAAACATTGTTTGTTGTAAGATAGAATTTTAATTAAAAAAGTATGTAAAATACATACCTTTTACATTATATCATATTGCTTTTAATATAAAATATGGCTAAAAAATTATTCCCCTATTGATTTTTAATGCATCTGTCATTAATTATTGGTTAGCATAAAGCCCTTGTAATAAGACATCCACATAGATTACTCCTGCCTGAGTTTCAAACATGTTAGTAATATATGCACTAGGAATTCCTGGTAAATGTTTAAAAGCAATGTTATTAAAAGTAACAAAAAGACCATTAGCTTGTGTGGCACAATAAATTAAACCACTTTGTGCTTCAAACACCTTAGCTCATCCTTGATCAGTAGGAAGAGAGGTATCTTGGATAAAGTCTTTACCATTGGTACTATAATAAAGTCCATGGTACCCTGTTCCTACATAGATGATGCCATTTTTAGCTTGGTATATTTGAGCAAAAGCTACCTTGTTTTGGTATGAAGGAATGGATGCAATTCTATTAAAAGTTTTTCCATCTATAGAGCTATATAGTCCTTGACCTTGGATGCCCAAATAGATAGTTCCACTTTTAGCTTGGAAAATTTGTGAAACCTGACTGTTAGGCAGGCTTGCAACTTTAGTAAACACTTTCCCTGCAGGACTATTACTACGGTAAAGACCATCTTGTGATGTATGAGTAATAGATATCACTCCTGCGTAAATAATTCCGTTTTGGGCTTGGAAGAGTCCTTGTTCAAAAGCAATAGGAATTCCTTTGACTAAACTAAAGTTTTTCCCACCAGTACTTGAATAAAGACCACTATGGTCAATCCCTACAAAAATGGCACTGTTTTTAGCTTGGAAAATATTATCTACAAAAGCAGGCACACTTTTTAATTTATTAAAAACCTTCCCATCAGTACTTGAATAAAGACCACTATCTCCTGTTCCTACATAAATAGTGCCGTTTTGGGCTTGAAAAATTTGGCTAATATTTCCATTTGTAGAGATAGATGTACTAATTACTTGATAAAAATTAATGCCATCTGTACTTGCAAAAAGTCCAGATGATTGAATCCCTGCATAAATCGTTCCGTCTTTAGCTTGGAACATGGGGCATGATACGCCATATGCTTTAGGAATGCCATTGACTGGTTTAAAATTTTTTCCGTCATTACTATAGTCAAAAAAGTCTTCGCCTGAAATATAAAGGGTTTTGTTTTTTGCTTGAAAGAAAAAATCATGTCCTTTATCATTTCAAGGAACTGATTGTTTAGTAAAGGGTTTCAAAATGTTAGAATTTTCTTTTTGATATGTGTGATTAATATTATTAACTAGAGTATTTTCATGAATTGATGCAATAGGATTACTACCTAATGTAAGAAAAGGCATAATACTTGCTAATATTTGAAAAATTTTTTTCATGTGATTTTGTTCTTAATTTTTTTAAATGATAATAATACATTTTTTGTACTATCCCAATAATTATAAAACAAAATTTATCAATCAAATAATGGCTCTTAATTTGCTATTAAGGACGATACAACTCTACAACCATAACAACAATTAATGACGATAAAATAGCGACAGTAAAAAAAGCTCCTGTTAAAGAATAAAAATTTAAAGATATTCACTTGTATAAATCAACAAAAATCATTTTTGTTAAAAATCAATTCATTCTTTTTAATTTAACAAAGCCCTCAAAGACTAAAGTGAACTTGTCCTTTTGATTGTCATCTCCAGTAATACTGACTTTTGTTTTAATAGTTCCTTTTTGAATGAGATAATGCACATCTTTAACAGCAAATTTAGCTTCCTCATAGTTATCAAAAAGCCCAAAATTAAAACTACCTTTTCTTTCTTTATGGTTAAGAAAGTGAATTAGCTTCGAAATATAATAATTATGTTTCTTAAAAATTTTAATGCTTTTTAATTTATCTATAAACTTCATCGTAAATGGTTTATTTTAAATATTTATTACATTTTAAATTAATATTGTTATTATCAATATAGAAAAATAACTAATATTAAATAAACAATATAGATGAAAAAAGCACTTATTGTCGTAGATTATCAAAATGATTTTGTCTACCCTGAAGGCTCTTTATATGTTAATGGAGCAGAAAAAATAAAACCATATCTAGAAAAAAAAGTTGCCGATGCCAACAAAGAGAATATTTTAACTATCGCTCTTAAAGACTGACATCCCGCTAATCATAGTTCTTTTGAAATTTGACCACCTCACGCAGTAATTGACACCAAAGGGTCAGAATTATCTTTAGATGAAAATAGTTTTACAAAAATTTTTAACAAGGGTTCAGACCCAAAAATTGATAGTTATAGTGGGTTTTTTGACCTAGAAGACAATAGTAATGGTCTTCATGAATATTTACAAGCAAACGAAATTACTGACCTAGACATCGTCGGAATTGCTACAGATGTTTGCCTGTCTGCTACTTTACAACATGCTATTGAACTAGGATACAATGTTGAAGTTGACATTAACGGGATTAAAGGGATGGAAGATACTATTAAATTACACAAAATTAAACCTAGATTTTAAAACTTTGTCCATATAAGTAAAAAAATGATTATAGATAACTATAATCATTTTTTTTACTGTTAGAAATTAAAACTTATTTTAGTTCAACTGTTGACCCAATTTCATTAAATTTAGCTTTTAATTCTTCACCTTCGTCTGCTGAAACCTTGCTTTTAATCACAACAGGTAATTGTTCAATGAATTTTTTAGCATCCATTAACCCTTTCCCTGTAATTTGACCCACAAGTTTAATAACCCCAACTTTTGATTGTCCAACTTCTTTTAAGACAATGTCAAATTCATTTTTTTCTTCTGCTGGTTTATCATCAGCTCCCGCAGCCATAACAGCTGCAGCAGAGACATTAAAATGTTCTTCTATTTTTTTTACAAGTTCATTTAGTTCTGCAATTTTCATGCTTTCTAATGCTTTGATTATATCTTCGTTTGAAATAGCCATAATGTAAATTTATATAAAATATATTAGATATTATTAATTAGCACTTTGTGCTTTTTGTTCTGCTATAGCATTAACAGCAATAGCAAAAGAACGAATAGGATAGTTAATGCAATTCATAAACATTCCTAATAGCTCATCCTTAGTTGGTAGGTTTGCAATTAAATTAATTTCTTCGGTACTAAGAACTTTATTTTCATAAATACCACTTATTAATTTAAATTTTTTGTTTTTTTTGGCAAAATTAGCTAAAACTTTAAAAGCTTTTAAATCATCACCTTTATTAAAAACAAAAGCATTAGGTCCTACTAAAAATTCGTTAATTTCAGAATACTTCAAGCTGTCAGCTGCTCTTTTAAACAATCTATTTTTGACAATTTTAAGACTAGTTTGATGAGTAGCAAGTTCTTTTCTAAGAGCAGTCAAGCTAGCTACATTCAAAAAATGATACCTAACGACAGCTAAGGAATGGCAGCTTTGAATTTCTTCTACAAGTTCTTTGACAAACTTTTGTTTTTCGTCAATTACTTTACGCATTAATTCTTATTAATTTTGTTAATTTACGTTTTTAAAAAGAAAAAACGGCTTGAAGCCGAATGTAACATTAAAATAATCAAAAATTATTTATTGCTATACCTCGGCAACACATTAAGACAACTTTGTCTGTTGCTTTCTTTGGCATACTAATACCAAGTAATATTGTAACATATTAAATGTCAAAAATAATATCATTAATGACTTCTAAAACATTAGAAATTTTATTATCACAAATTTTAAGCACTCGGTCTTCTGTAAAGATTAGTTTTTTTTGTTTGAGTAATTTATTAATAGGTCTTCTAAAACAACAGAAAGCTGCTGCTCGGTCAGGTAAATCTAAGCTATAACCAGAAGATAAACTAAACCCATTAATGATCACATTTTGATAGAAAAAATAAGATTTAAGATATTTACGAGTTATTTTCCAATTATAAGGATGTAAGCTTTTATAATCAAAGTAATGCTTATCACAGCTATAGCTCACAGCAGAAGGCCCTACTCCTAAATATGAACCGTTTGTTTTATAAATTAAAGCTAACCGAGAACGAAATGATACATTTAAACTAAAATAACAAATAGCATAACGGTCATATCCTGCTTTTTGTAATGTTTCGTCCATTCAATCGTAAATATCAACTTTAAAATTTTGCACTTTATCAAACAAATGGTGGTAATACTTTTTACGATCAGATGACTTACTAAAAGGTAAAAACTGTTCTAAATAGATGTGTTGCACTTTTAATTGAATAGTTTTGAGAATAATTTTTTTGAGATCTTCGTTTTTCTGTTCAGGCAAATTATAAAACACACTAAAACTAATGTTATTAAAAAAAGTTTTAGCTAACTTAATTTTTGCTTGGGCTGCTTCAAAATGTTCAAGGATAAAACTATCATTCACAAGCACTTCAATCCGATTAAAATTAAAAAAAGTTAATAAGCGTAAAAAATCTGAATTAATATCTTGGAAATTAATTTCTATGGATCGTTCTATGTTAGATTTTAAATTAGCAGAGATAGCTTGAAAAATGCTTTTTAAATGACTAGCACCCAGACAATGGATATCAGCCCCTCCAAAATGCACTGCTTTGACAAAATTTAAATCATAGCTCACTAAATCACGAGCAATCTCTTGTGAATAACGATTCACGATGCTATTATCTTTAAACTTAACTTGATAATGCTCATAATTAGGATTAATTTCTTTTACAAATGGGACATGCACATAAATGCCCCGCCTTGCATAAAAAAGTTTCTTTTTTTTGTTTTTCATACTAATATTTATAAAATTTAATGTTTTTTATATTTTACTGTTATTTAATCGAATTTCACGGTCAAATAAATTTACCTTCCTTTTTCCTTTTTGCTAAAGCAATCGGAATAAAAATCAATAAAACAAGCAATAATAAAGAACAGATAAAAACAATTAAACAAATACGGTTAACTTTTTTGCTAATGGCTTTAACATCTTCTTGCATCACAATATCATAACCATAATATCCTACAATATTAGCTTTTCTTTTTTTGATTAAAACTAAATTTAAAACATGCAAAGCTAATAAACTGACTATGATAATAGTAACTGTAAAAATTTCTGGTTTAAGGTTTTTAATAGTTCCTAATGACCAAAAACCAATTGAAAAACTTCGTCCTACATATTGTTGTAACCCTACCAAGATTCCTAAAACAATTAATAAAATCACATAGCTAGGATACGCAAGTCAATTAATAATGATTTTATTTTTAATCATTTTTTTATAATTAGCAATAATAAAATTAGGAACTCGGTGGTCGTTTTGTTTGAGTTGATGATAATAACTGTTAGCTTCATCATGAATTTGTTTATAAGCAAAAATAGAAATAAAAGCAATGCCAACAGTAATAATTGATAATACAATCATTAAAATGGGGTTAGGAATTGCTCCCACAGAAATACCAATAATGGTGTTAATGTTATTAAATTGAGCTACATAAAATAATGTGGCTAATCCTACTGTGATAAAAGTAGCTACAAACATTAAAAAAGCTGTAAAAAGGTTTTTAATTTTTTCAATTCTAATTTCCTTAATAATAGGTTTAGGAACTAACTTATTAAATTCCTTAGCCTTAATTTTAGTGCCATAACCACTATAGGGAATTGGCTGATATAAATTATTATTTTGAGATGGAGTTCTCATAGGTAAATTAGCGTTCATGCCTTGGGTTGCCACTAAGGCATTTTGTGCCTTATTTACCATATTAAGATTATTCATTGCTAGCATCGCTTGCTCTTGTTGATGATGAATGACATCATTATTTGAAGGCTGAGAGTGATTATTGACAATGCTGTTAGCTGGTAAAGGATTTTGTTGTTGAATTTGTGGTTGAATTTGATCTGAGCTGGATTGAAGGTTATTATTTGAATTATGGTTGAACCTTGCAATGTTTTTGTTTAAACGAAAAGCATTAGGGTTATTTCAAGTAAAATTGTTTTGATTATGGGTTGAATTATATTGATGATTCGTTGGTTTGGTTTGACTTGGCAAATTAGCACCAATGAATTGATTTGTTTTTAAATCTCCAAAGTTAATTCCTTCATATAAATTAGCTTCATGCTTTTGTACAACTTGAGCTCCTTCTAAATTTTGTTTCTTTAAGGCTGAAGAATTACGATCATTATTTAATTTAGGTTTAAAACTCATAACAATTAGACACTCCTCATAACTTTAGAAAAAGGATTAGCAAAAAAATGGTTTCCTGGTTGATTATCATGATTCATTTTCTTAATAATTTGAGAAAGATCTTTTTCTATTTCTAAAATTGCGTTTTCTCATATAACATTTTCTGTAAAAAGTTTTTTTTCTGCGTCTAACCTTTTAAACTTAGCACGATTTAAAATGTGAAAAGTTGACCCTATTAATAGCCCTATAATGCTTATCGCTACAATCAACATGATTCATACAAACAAAACAACATCAAACTTTAGGTTTAAAATTTGAATGTAAACTGTTTCAAAGACAAAAGGCATAATCACATTTTTTTCTTTTTAACTATATTTTAATTATAATATATACCCTTTAATATGCCTTATTATAAAGATGATTTAATGAAATTCAGTTAACTCAAATAATTATTATTTTCCTACATTATTAACTTTTTTTTAGTATAATGTTTAAGGCTTTTTAATATGCCTTATATAAAGACTATTTAATTACATATAAACAAACACATGAAAAAACTATTAAATTTTTTACTTGCCGGCAATGTCGCATCATCTTTACCTCTAGGGATGACTGCCTTTACTAGCTCAGGTAGCACAACCAAAATTATAAATAAAGGTAATCAATATTTTAACAATATTGTTAACAACAAAATTGTTATCAATAACATTGATTTACAAAACCAAAGTACGCCTTTAGCCTTTACAAAAGCTTTAAAAAAAGGTTTGTTAAGAGCAAATCCAGTTTTGGATGCAACTCAGGAGTCTTTTTTCAACTTTGCTAATGTTGATAGTACTTGAGTCCAGCAATTAAAAGCAAATCCTTTAAATAAGGCTTTAGTTCTTACAGACCAAAGTAAAAAAATGACTTTTACCGTAAGTTTAGAAAATAATGTTTGAACTCCTAAAAAAATGTTTGTTTTAGGAGATAGTTTAAGCGATGATGGAAATTTTGCTGCTATTGTTAAATCTAAATTTAATACTAAATTATCTCCTCAAATGTTTCAATCACAAAGGTTCTGTGATGGCTTAGTGACAGTAGAAAACTTAAGCAATTATTTTGGACTCCCTGCTTTACAACATACATTTAATAATCCTTTTGGTAATGATTATGCTGTAGCTGGGGCTCCTTTAATTCCTTATACTAAAAATCCTGTACCTTTAGCTCCAAGTTTTTTAACTTCATGATTAAATAACTATACTTCTGAAAAGCAAGTTACTCGTTTTTTAGCTCAGCATGCTAAAGACCAAAATAAACAAAATGATTTAGTAGTTTTTGAGTTTGGAGCAAACGATTTTATTTTAAACATGCTTCCTTATGATATTTTTAAAGACGCTAGTACTACTAACCTTTTTATTAACCAAATGCTTAATCAAGAAAAAACTCAGTTAACAAGACTAATCAATGCTGGTTTTACTAAAATTATTGACAGTAATTTAGGAAATATTTCAATCCTCCCTAGTGATACTGCAGGACTACCCAAGCAAGAAATTACTAATATTTTAAAAGCTGTTAATAAATATGATAATTTATTAAAACCTGTTATAAAAAATCTAAACACCAAATATGGTTCTCAAACAATTATGCCTTATGACATTTACCATAATTTTAAACATATTGCTCAAGGGTACCATGGTTATTATAGAAAAATGGGAGCTTATCACTATAGCTTTAGTATTTTAAAAAACCAGGTATTAACATTACCTAATAAATACACAACTTCTGCTAACGCCCATGATTTTCTATACTTTGATGGAACGCACCCTTCAAATTATGTAGACAAAATGTTAGCAAATGTAGCATATAATCAAGCTAACGCTTTTTTTACAAAAAAATATTTTTAAGTTTAGATAACATTAAAAAACAAAGGTTTAACCTTTGTTTTTTTAAAATTAAATGTTATGTTCTTTATTTACTAATAAGTTATATAATATTAACGTTATAAATATTTACTATATCGTTAATACTTATTAGTATTAACCTAATTATAAGATGAAAAAAATTTTAACATTTTTAACTACGGCTAATGTCTTAATAGCTTTACCTATTAATTTAGCTGACTACACTTTAAACACTCAAAATAATCTTTTTTTTAACAACATTATTGATAAAAATATTGTTATTCAAAATAATTTTAATAATTCAAATAAAATTAAGGATTTTACAGCATCAATCAAGGCTAGTTTACTAAGAGCAAACCCAGACTTAACTAATGTGCAAGAAAGCTTTTTTAATTTTAATGAAATTAATACCAATTGGATTAGCACTGTTAAAAAAGAAGCTACTCCCCTTAAGATTTATGATCAAGATAAAGCTTTAACTTTAAATGTTACTTTTAATGCCCATCCATGAAAACCTTCTAAAATATATGTTTTAGGAGATAGTTTAAGTGATAATGGGAACGCTACCTATATTACAGATCAAGATTTTGGGATTAAGCCCTCTCCTTTGATGTATCAATCAAGAAGATTTTGTGATGGTTTAGTAACTATTGAAGATATCAATAATGCTTTTGGACTTACTCCTTTGCAACCAAGATATCGTGATAATAATACACAAGGAACAGATTATGCTTTTGCAGGAGCTTCTTTATCAAAATATAGTAGCTTAGAAACTTCATGACTAAACAAATACAGTGCTCAAAGTCAAGTAAATAAATTTATTTATGATCACTCATCAGATCAAGATAAACAAAATGAATTAGTGGTTTTTGAATTTGGTTCTAATGACTTTATTATTAAAATGCTTGACAATCATACTTTTAATAGCAAATCAGAAACTCAAGCGGTTTTAAAAACCATGTTACAAGAAGAACAAACTGCCTTAAAAGCATTATCAAACGCAGGGTTTCATAACTTTTTTGTCACTAACCTTCCTAAAATTTCTACTATTCCAACAGAGATAAAAGAGGTCACTGCCAATGAACAAACAACTATTAAATGAGCTGTGAATTATTATAACCAGCAGTTAAAAACTATTTTAAGTAATTGAAACAGTAGTATTAATAATCTTGATCATGTAATGCTATTTGATTTATACAATAAAGTTGCCCAATTAGCATCAAGGTTTCAAGGTTTCTACAAAGTTATGGGAGCCTTCCACTATAAAATTAGCATCCCTCAAGCAGAAATTACTTTAGTGCGTAACCCGTTTACCACTGATGCTAATGTGCATAAATTTTTGTTTTTTGATGGGATTCATCCGACAGCTTATTTTGATAAAATGATGTCTAACATAGCATACAATCAAATTTCTGCTTTTAACTGAAGCTAATAATTTTATGTCATTAATCCCGCAAGGTAGAGCTTTTTAAAACGCCCTTCTTTTGCAATTAATTCCTCAAAGGTTCCTTGTTGCACAATCCCTCGGTTTTTTTCAAGCACTAAAATTTGATCCACATGCTTAATCGTAGAAAGGCGATGAGCAATCACAATGGTGCTACGGTTCACCATCAAAGCGTTTAATTCTTTTTGAATTTCTTGTTCAACAATGTTATCAAGCGAAGAAGTCGCTTCATCTAAAATTAAAATGTTCGGGTTTCTTAAAAACATGCGGGCGATAATTAAGCGTTGTTTTTGCCCTCCAGATAAAACAAAACCTTTCTCTCCTAATAAGGTGTGATAATCATCTGGGAGGCTTTCTACAAATTGATTTAATTGGGCTTTTTTAATTGCTTCATGCACATCCTCATTAGTTGCATTAGGCACTCCATATTTAACATTCTCATAAACATCTCCAAAAATAATTTCTGGTTCTTGTTCGACATAACCTACTTGATTTAAATAAGCATGCAAATTAATCTCTTTTAAAAGATATGATTCTTCTTGGTTGTGTAAAATAATTTCTCCTGCTGTGACATCTCACATTCTTAAAAGTAACCTAGCAATAGAAGTTTTGCCTACTCCTGATTCAGACACTAAGGCATACGATTTATTGTGTTCAAAAGTAAAACTAAAATTTTTTAAAATATAAGGACTATCTGCTTTGTTTTTATAACGAAAGTCTACATTTTTAAATTCGATTCCTTTATTAATTTGTTTAATAGTGGGTTGGTTTAAATGAGGAAAAATAGTAGGTTGCTTATCTAAGATTTCAAAGACTCTACTAGAGGAACTACTAGCACTTGCAAAGTTAGAAAACATTCTGACGACTTGTAAAATTGGAATAATTAAGGAATTAATCGCAAGCGTTAAAGCCACCATTAAAGTAGGGTTTAATTTATTTTCATTGATGTAAACAATGCTTGTTAATAAAGCAACAATGTTCATAGAAGTAAAAAAGGTGATAACAATAGCAAAAATTAAGCCATTAAACCTAACCGCACGCATAGAAACATAATAATAATCTTTATGAATTTTTTTAAAACGATTTTTTTCATACTGGTAATTAGCAGTAGCTTTAATAAGTTTTAAGGCGTTAATACGGTCATTAACATCTCCATTAACTTGAGAAATAACTTTTCTTTGTTGGTACATTCTTTTTCTTAAAAAAGTAAACATTACAACTGCTACGATACAAACAAGTAAAGCTACTCCTAAAACAATTGAGGCTAACTCTGCTTCTGCTCCTGCATATGTTGTAGTTACTCCTTGACTATTAGTGACTGAATTTTTAAGCGTAAACATAATAGCTAATGAGCCCATAAAAACAAAAACAGCATTAAAAAAACTGATAGGAATTTGGTATGCTTGCTGACCAATAATATGGGTATCACTAATTAAACGAGTGAGAATGTTCCCCATTTTTTTATCTTCATAAAAAGCTAAATCTAAGTCAAGAATTTTGTTTAAAACTTTTAGTCTAATTGCAATTTCAATTTTTCAGGCAATGTGTCCAGTGAATCAGTTTTGCACATAACGCAATACAGCACTAAAGATGAATGCCAAAGCGAACCCAATCACTCAATATACTAAAACATTTCATGGCATAGCTTTTTTGCCAACCATTATATTTTGGGAAATATCACTAAAAATTAGGTTGGTAATCTTGGGAATAGCTACTGTCACTCCTGCTAAAATTAACGAAGTTAAAAGAATAAAAAATCATGAAACCCAAAATGGTTTCAGCGTTCCTAGCATTAACTTAATAAAATATTTTTTAGAAACTTTAGGGGTTGCTTCTTTTTTTTCAACTTTTTCGTATTTTTCACGAATAGCTCTTAAAAGACTAGAATGATTTTCTGTAGAACTTTCTTGCTTCATAATTTATTACTCTGCCAAAAAATCAATCACTTTATGTTGATTATGTGCTTCTTTTTTAACAGGTGGTTTGTATTGTTCAATGTATCTACATTTTATGCTTTTGTAAGCAGAACAACCTAAAAAAGGTTTTTTAAAACGACCTCCTCTTTTGAGCACTAATACTCCTTTTTTACACAAAGGACAGGGCTTTTCTTCAATAGAAGTAACCGCTTTTGTGTAATAACATTTTGGAAAAAAACTGCAGCCAATAAATTCTCCATAAGACCCATAACGGTACACTAAGGGATGGTGACATTTAGGGCATTTTTCTCCAACCTTTTCTGCTGTAGAAACTTTAATTTTTTCAAAAGCTAGTAAAATCTTTGGTTCTAAATTAACTCAAAATTTAGACAATAAATCATATTTATTAGCTTCGCCCTGAGCAATTTTATCTAGTTCCTTTTCTAGATTAGCTGTATATTTTTCATTAATCACTTCTTTAAACCATTTCTGTAAAAGTTTATTAGTAATGACTCCTTTTTTGGTAACAAAAATTTGCTTATTTTCAACTGTAACATAACCTCTTTTATTTAAAATTGCAAAAATAGCTGCATAAGTAGAAGGCCTTCCAACTCCTTCTTCTTCAAGAATTTTAATTAACCTAGCTTCTCCAATTCTCGCTGGAGGTTTAGTAAATTTTTGGATCCCTTGTAGTTTGTTAGGAGTAATTTTACTTTCTTCTTTTAGTTTAGGAAGACTCACATAGGTGTTTTTTAAAAGAGTAAAAACTTCTAAAAACCCTTTAAATTTAAGTAATTTTCCTTTAATCACAAAACTATAATCATTATTAGTAATAATAATTTTTTGAAATAAATACTTAATATCACTCATTAATGAGGCTAAAGTACTTTGATAAATTAATTGATACAAGCGATATTGTTGGCTGGTTAAATAAGGTTTAATACTATCAGGCGTTTTATTAATATCAGTCATTCTAATTGCTTCATGAGCATTTTGGATCAGAATGTTTTGTTCTTCTTTTTTAGCATTATTAGCCTTTTTTGTAGCAAAAGCAGCACTTACATATTCTGGTCCATATTGTTTTGTCAGGTATGCTTGGGCTTTTTTAATAAAGCCTTCACTTAATCTAGCAGAATCAGTTCGTGGATAAGTAATTAACCCTATTTGTTCGTCTTTAATCATGATTCCTTCATAGAGCTTTTGAGCTAAAAAAGAAGTTTGTTTAGAAGAAAATCCAAATAAATTATTGGCTTGTTGCAACATTGTAGAGGTTACTAAAGGCTTATTAGGTTTAGTGTGTTTAGTTTGAGAAACTATCTTACTAACTGTGTAATTATCTTTGGCTAACCCTTTTTTCACAGCTAAAACATCTGCTTTGGTTTTTAAAGTAATGGTTTTACCTTGAAAATGGGTTAGTTGCATAATGTATTTTTGATACTCCCCTTCTACGATTCAAAACTCTTCGGGTTTAAATTTTTTAATTTCTAGCTCTTTTTTACACAATAATTTTAGGGCTACAGATTGTACCCTTCCTGCAGATTGAGATTTAATTTTAGTACGGAGCAGTTTGCTTAATCTAAACCCTAACAAACGATCTAAAATTCTTCTCGCTTCTTGAGCTTTTACTAAATCATAATTAATATCACGAGGGTGTTTAAAAGCATCTAAAACTACCTCTTTAGTAATTTCATGAAAAACTACTCTTTGGTATTTTTTTTCTAGCTTTAGTTCATTTAACAAATGATAAGCAATTGCTTCTCCTTCTCGGTCAGGGTCAGTAGCTAGAATAACTTTTGAAGCTGTTTTAGCTGCTTTTTGTAACTGTTTGACAATTGGAAGCTTTTGTTTATCTATTCAATAATCTCCTTCAAAAGTCTCTAAATTAACCCCCATTCTATAGGGTCCAGTATAACGCAAGTTTGAAATATGCCCGTTAGAAGACATGACACGATAGTTTTGTCCTAAGTAGTTTTGCACTGTTTTAGTCTTTGTTGGGGACTCAAGAATAACTAGCTTTTTCATACCTTTATTTTATTAAGTTATTTAAATTTATTTTTATCATAAAACCTTAAAAAAAGAAATTATTATTTAAAAAAATCTGGCTGATGACTAAGCAGTTTTTTAATAGGACGATAAGATTTACGATGAATACTACAAACATTGTATTTTTGCAGGTTTGCATAATGTAAGGCTGTACCGTATCCTTTATGGGTATCAAAGCCATAATGAGGATATAAAAGGTGATAATGCAACATAATATCATCTCTAGTCACTTTAGCAACAATAGAAGCAGCTGCTACAGATTGAGATAAGGTGTCTCCTTTAATCAAAGCAAAAACAGGAATAGAAGTAATAAACCTTTCTGCATCACTAAAAACAACCATTCCTTTTTGTGCCACTAAATCTACAGTAGTTTTCATTCCCCTAACACTTGTTTGCTTAGGATTAAAGAGATCTACATAACTGGCATTATAAACCCCAACCTTAATTGCTACAGCTTCTTGTTTAATCACTTGATAAAGCTTTGCTCTTTGAGCACTACTAAGCATCTTACTATCTTTAATTAAGGGGTTGTAATAATTTTTATTAAATACTACAGTAGCGACACAAATAGGACCTGCTCATGCTCCCCTTCCTGCTTCATCACATCCTGCTACTAAAGAAAATTGATTTTGAGGAGCGTTTTTGAATAAGAAGGCTTTTTCAAACTGATTCATAATTTACAGAAAGTTAAAGTTTTTTAATTAAAGCCTCAAACTTATCAAGTAAATCATTAAGGTACGCTATTAGTGTTTTATATAATTCGTCATTGCTAAAATCAATTCCTGCTTCTTTAAAAATAGTTAAAGGTTCTTTGCATCCCCCTGCTTTTAAAAAATCTAAGTAAGGTGTAACTTGACCGTTAGCTTTTATGCTTGAATAAAAAGCAAACGAAGCTAAAAGGGAAGCAGCATATTTATAAACATAAAAAGGACTTTCAAAAAAATGCAGAATGTAAGGTCAACTATAATGATAAGGTTTTGCATCGTCATCAAACCCACTAATCCCATGTTTCACAGCTAACTTACTAAATAATGTTTGTAAACAATCACGACTAAGCGGAACATTTTTTTGAGCTAAATCATGGGCTTGAAGTTCAAAATCAGCAAAATGGAGTTGTCTAAAAAAGGTTCCGCATAAATCCTGAATTCTTTGTTGAATTAAATTCACTTTTTCAATAGTTTTAGTAGATTTTTCTAATACATAATCAAAAAGAAAATGTTCGTTTAAAGTAGAAGCTACTTCTGCTTGTAAAATAGGATATTCATTCAAAGGAGCTTTTTGATATTTATTACTAAAATAAGTATGAACTGAATGTCCTATTTCATGAGCTAAAGTACTGACAGAACGCAATGAGTCATCCCAGTTCATTAAAATTTGTGGATCGAGGCGACCTGCTCCTACTGAATATGCTCCACTTCTTTTATTGGTGTCAAAATAATAATCAATTCTATGAGGAGCTCATGCTTTATTTAAAAACTCTTGATATTCACTTCCTAGTAGTTTTAAAGCATTAGTAATCACAGTTTTAGCCTCTTCAACCGTATAAATAGTTTCTTGATTTTGCTTCACTAAAAGCAATCTATTATCGGTTCTTTTGAATTTTTTTAAATGGTGTTTGTTTTTAAAATGATTTTTTTTAAGAGCTATAAAACGCTTTTGAGCTTCGTTTGCTTTTACTCCTAGGGATAACAAATTATGATAAAAAGTAGGGCTTACATGGTCTCCTTCCATAGCAACATGCAGGGGGCTTTCATACTTATGAATTTTAGCGTTTTCTACATTATTTAAAACAATTTGTTCATATATTTTTGCTAAAGTAAAGCTATGCTCACGAATAAAGGCAGAGTCCTTTTGCTGCATCTCAAACCTAAGTTGTTGGTCTTTTAAAGGTTCTGTAGTTTCCATAATGGTTTTTAATAAAGTAGGGGTTAATTCTTGCTTTTTATCATCATAATTAACCATTACTTTTTTACGATCAGCATAAAGTAACATTTCATATAAAGTACTACCACAATTACGAGAACGGCTCACCTTGCTTAATAATTGCTCTTGGTCTGCTGGCAAAATATGCTTAGCTTGTTTGAAAAAACTTCGATAAGAATATTTAAAAACAGCTAAAGATGAATCCTGCTCTAGAAATTTAGTAATTTTTTGTGCTCCAATTTTTTTAAGTTCAGAAGGTAAAAAACTTAAATCTACTTGAATTTCACTTAAAACTGCGTTAAGTTTTGTTTCTAATTCAAGATATTGAGCATTAGATTTATCAACATCTCCATAACGTAAAAACTGCATGAGACGAGCTAACTCTGCGTTTAGTTTTAATTCAGTTTTATTAAAAGTAGCAAAAGCTTCAAAATGGTCTAATTTGCCTTGAAAACTTTTAAGTTTTTGAGCGTGTTTTTTGACATGTTCTAATGCTTTGTTTCAATCTTCAAAATTTTGATAATAATCAAATTGTAGCCATTTAGCTTCCTGATTAGCTTTGTTGCGTTCCATAAATAATATAAAAAGATAAATAAAATATAAAGTATTTTATTTTAATTTTCTAATAATAAATTAATATTAATTTTAACTTTTTATATTTAATAAAACATTATTTTTTACATGATAATAAATGTTTGTTCTTTATGAAGCTTTAAAAAAATATTATAAAAAAAATTTTAAAAGAATATTAAAACTATAAAATATCAAATATTTATTGGAATTAAAATTTAAATTTAAAAACCTTAAATTAAAATTTTTTTCTAATATAATAAATGGCTTGAATGCCTAAGGTCTGTTTTTTATAATAATTGATTTTGATTTGATGATATGTTACAATCCTTGTGGAATAATATTTCATAAAAATTTTATAAAAAATAAATAAACCAAAAACAACATTATGAAAAGAACCCTTACATTATTATCTGCAATAACTGTTACGGCTTCTCCTGCTTTAACATTAATTAGTTTATTGAGACAAAACCAGAAAACTTTAATTAATAGTAAAACATATACAGTTAGCACTAATGATCATCCTGGAAAATCAGATGCAGGATGAAACGACTTTTTATATACAGATAAACAAGCAAATAATTTTGATAAAGTCATTAGACATAATCAAAACTTAAGTAAAGGCGATAATTATGATGTTAAGGTTAACACACCACGAATAAAAGAAAAATATAATTTCATCCCTTTAAGATGAAATATTGGAGGTGGTTTATTTTTAGATAAAAGTAAAAATACTTATATCAATACTCCTGTGGTTAACGCAAAAAAAGGCTTATTTGGTAGTTTTAATTATATTCATTCATTGGATAAAAACTTACAATTTCAACCAAGCTATCTTGTTAAAGGTAATAAAAACAACATCAGACATTTTGTTAAAAAACAAAAAGGAACTGATATTACAGAAGAATACAATTTAAAAAACTTTAGTTACATAAATTATTCATCACCAACTCAATCTCATTTCTCTTCTGATTTAGATCTAACTCCAAGCTATGTTGGAGCTGATGATTTTACTTATCAACACAATAAAGGTGTTATTTTATCTAAGTCAAAAGTTTTCATTAACAACATTTTAAATAGTTTTTTAAACATTTGGTATTTTGATAATTGAGTTAAATCTTATCAATTTAACTTTACTAGTGATGAATACTATAATTTAGGCTTATATGATAAACTAAGAAGTTATATAGACAATGATACCCATCATTGTGGCTTTTTTAATAAATTATTCTTGCATATTTCTATTCTTCATAACTATTTAGTTAAAAAAATGGTTGATAAAGTTATTCAAGAAGATGTAAAAAAATTTAAGGTTCCTGAATGATCATCAGTTGCAACAGAGATAGGTGGAGAATTATTAGATCAAACTATATTAGCCCTTGGATTAGACTTTGGACCATTAGGGTTTTTGTTAGCATTAGGAGTTGATTCTGTATTACTTGGTTTGCAATCAGCTAAAGAAAAGCATGATGTTCATGTCAAAGTGCCTACTGCTGATAAAAAAAAGGAATCTATTAATTTTTATAGTAATTATTTAACATATACTTACATGAAAAGTATTTTTGATAATTTGCTTGGAACGCCTCAGGGCTTCAAAAAAGGGGATTATTCAAAACCAATTGCTAACTTTTTCCATACTTATCATAAATTACCTAGTCAAATTCATTTAAAAGATTTTAATATTTTTTTAAGTGTAAACAAGTTTTTTAATAAATTAGAAAGTTATTTTCATGACTATACACCAAAAGCTAAAACACATTATCACCAAATTTTTAATAATAGTTTTAATCCTTCAAGTCTACAAACCTATTTACAATTAAAAGTTAACTTATCCAAACCACTAGGAAATATCCAAAAATTATTTGACATTATAACTAAGGAATATAACGAGGGTTATATTTTAGGTTATGATTGGTCAGATTCAAATGCTAGCAAGGATAAGGATGAAATTTTAGAACAATTAATTGAATCAATACCAAATCTAGATAATCTGAAAAACTATGAAAATAAAATAAGCTTCGAAGGAACACTTCCTATTTCAAAATCATCAGGCTTTACAAAAATTAAAATTATTTATGATAATAAAATTTCAGCCTATATCAAAATTGGCTATTAAGATAAAAATAAATATAAACTTTAACAATGAAAAAAATATTAACTCTAATTAGTGCTCTTGGTCTAACAATTAATAGCGGGACTCTTGTTTCATCATGTAGTAGTGTATCAGACTCAAAAAAACATGATATTCCGGTTAAACCAAAAGAGATGACTATAGATAAAATAAAAGATACTTTTAAACAAACTACTATTAACATTAAAAATGAATGACAAAGTTTTTGAGGCGATTGGAATGAAAGCATAAATGGAACAAAATATTACTACTTATTGTTTAAAAAATTATGTTATCAAAATAACATTCATAATATTGAAAAATATGAAAAATATTTTTTTAAGAATCCTATTAACCCTAAAGTTATAGAAAAAATACCAAACCTAGATTTAGATAAACTAAATCAGAAAAATAATTACAAAAGTAGCACTGATTTTAAAATTTGAATTCATGTAAATAATAATTATAACTTGTTATGATTACATGTTAACTGAACTTTAACTTCAGATCAGAGAATGATTTTTCCTTTAATTAATGAATTAAGAACCCAAAAAAAAGAATTGATTAAGAAGGGTTATCCAAAAACATCACATAATTATTTAAGTATTTATGATGATAGAGTCATAGGCTATATTAATAATCAAATTAAAAATAAAGATTATGCACAAAAAATTTTTAAAAAAGCTTTTAATGAACAATTTTGAAAAAATAATTATAAATATACAAATTTAGCAAAAGAAATAAATAATAACTATTTAGGCTTTAATAAAGGTTTTACATCTTGTAAATTAATCATTAAGTATAATCAGTCACATTATATTAATAATGATTTTGAAATACATGTTTATAATATTAAAAATTTATTTGACATAATAACTAAGGAATATAACGAAGGGTATATTTTAGGTAATGATTGGTCAGATTCAAATGCTAGTAAGGATAAAGATGAAATTTTAGAACAACTAGTTGAATCAATACCAAATCTAGATAATCTGGAAAACTATGAAAATAAAATAAGCTTCGAAGGAACACTTCCTACATCAAAATCATCTGGTTTCAAAACGATTAAAATGATTTATACGGATTCTCAAAAAAATTCAATTTCAACTTATGTGAAGGTTGGTAATTAAAATTATTAAATAATAAATTTTATGAAAGTTGCAAGAAACTAAAATGAAAAAACTTATTATTTTAGCAGCTTTATCTTTAGCTGCAGGAACTCTATCAAATATCAATTTTATTCATGTAAATAGTAATTTAACATCAGTTAAAAACAAAATGATTTCTCCTCATGAAAGAGTCAATACAAAAATAAATCAGCTAGATTGTGGATTCTTTAACCATGGTTATTTTGCTCATGTTGACTCAGAGCATCACGCACAAGATCCATCAAAAGTAGATATCAATGTTAATTACAGTGAATATAAGGATAATAATGATGATTTAAAAAAATTAATTCTCAAAAAACTTGATACTAGATATACAAAATACTTTCAAACAGTAATATCTTTTGGGAAGCATGTATCATTTAGTGATCTAATTAGTTGTGAAAAGGTTCAATTTCATGATTCAAAATACAATAGTGACAATGTTTTTAATGATTTCACTCTTAGTAATTTAAAAAGTCTTAATCAATTCCCCTTCTCTGGACAATGAAGAACTTTTAATTTAAAATTAGTTAATTTGTTAAACAATACAAGTTTTCAGTTTTCCTTAAATTTATGTCACTTTGATCTATCTCATTATTCTGCATTAAAAAGTATTAATCTAAAAAGTAAAAATGCTAAAAATCTTCCTATTGTAAATGAAGATTATGATAGTCAAAAAAATTATTACGATGGGCGTCATTCATGCTTTTGATATTTATTTTCATCAGTTTCAGATGATCAAAGTCATAGAGATATTGCATTAAACTTAAAAAATGTGACTGATTTTGACTCAAATACTGTTTTAGCCCATTTCGATAGCGGAAAGCAAGCAGGCTTCTTTTTACGACCTTTATTATATAAATATAAGTTTCATGTTGTTCAAAGAATGAAAAGTTATGATGTTGATTTTAATAATGTTCCAGCATTAGAAATTAATTTTAACGCTACAGATAAAATTGATCTTGCTAAATTACAAAAAACATCATGAAAAGATCTAACTACTAATTCAAATAAACATACCTACAATACAAAGACAACTTCTGCTCCTTTAGATATGCCTTATAATACAGAGCCCCGTAATTATAACAATGTCACAAGAAGTGGAGAAAGCTTTTCATTTAAACATTTAAATGATGCAGATCATTTGCCTTCAAGTTTTCATGAAAAATATTACGCTTCATATAATTATGGAGTAACAAGTTTGGCTACCGCAGCTGTGGCTTATACAGAAGCAGACTCTCCATCTAATGTTGAAATTCTTCATAGTGTAATTTCTGCGATTGATAATGCACAATTTACTCATTTTTCAGAACGAGAAAAAAATGTTTATCTTTATTTAAATTGTCAAAGTTATGGAGAAAATTTAAATACTAGTTTTAACAAAAGTATTTTTACAGAATTACCTAAACCGTATCAATTTAATACTAATTCTATTGTAAATTATTATAATTTTTGATCAGTATTGAATAAGAATAACACCAAGGTTAACATGTATGCTTATAAAAGTGATATCATAAATGATTACTACACCTATGCTATTCAAAATAGCAAAAAACCTAACAACACAAACATTAAATTTAATTCAAATGAGGTTAATCAAGTTACAATTAATGGTCATTCTACTGCTTTAGATAGCACACTCAATCTTAAAAATTTTATAATTGATGATAAGCCGACTTTATTAAAAATTAAGCTTACACCTCAGACAAGTATAATTTCTAGTAACTTATATTACGGTTATGATTCAAGTGATAAGACTATTAATTTTAATGTTATAGCATATCCTGCTGATTATAAAACTTTTTATAATTACATTGATTTTAACAAGGTTGTTAACAATGCGCATTACAATCGAGAGTTAAAAATTCATATTGATGGATCATTAATTAATTTTGTTAATAATCAAAAAATTGTAGAAGACACAAATTTAAAACGAGGATTAATACAAATAATTGACCAAAAATCTGCTTATAATTGAAAAAATTATAACGGAGAGAACATAAAAAATTCTTTAAACAAAGATTGCTTTAATTTTATAAATAGATTTATTTCTAATCCAAATAGTTTAATGAAACAAAATAGAAATGCATCTTATAGCCTAGGTTTTCTTTATTTATTGGAGCATAAAAAACAAAAAAACATTATTCTTGATATTAAATTTAATAAATTTAAAAAAGACCGTATGTATATATATACACCTTCTGATATTTATAATAAATTTAGCGGAAAGAACCCGAATAAGTTATTTTATACTCAAATCGTTTTTTAGAAATAGCTGATTTATAATTTTGATTCGACAATCTAGATTTTTATTCTAAATTTAATAAAACATTATTTTGTACTAGATAATAATCATCTGGAGTCTTGATGAAACTTAAAAAAATATTATGAAGAACATTTAAGAAGAATGTTAAATTTATTAAAAGTGTAAAATATTTACTAGAATAAAATAAATAAAAACAAGAAAATAAGAAATAAAAATTAATTATTGTAGCAATTAAAAAAGAAAATAATGAAAAAAATATTAGCTTTGTTTACAGTTTTTTCAATATCTGCTCCGTTTGGGATTGTTGTTAGTGGTTGTGAATCAAATAAAAGTGGTAAAAATAATAATTTAGAGGCTAATATTAATCAGCCTGTAACAAAATTTGATATTTGAAATCTTAGTACTTGAGGAAATGAGCAAAAAAATATTATTATTAATAGTTATTTTGCAGTTGCTACAGAAGATAATAATGCTGCTATGCATGTTCAATATCCCCAACAACCTCAACCTCTTAGTTGGTTTGAATGGATTTATGGTCCTAGATTAAGTAAAACATATTCTGACGATGGATGAGCTTTATTAAACGGTCTTGATAAGATAAATAAACATATTGAAACTGGTTATGGTAATGCTAATGTGGTATGAGATTATTCTATTTTTCCTGATAATAAGACTACCTTAAAAGAAGCTTTAAGTAAGGGTTTTGAACTTGATATTTCCGAGAATAATAAAGGTATTAGTGGTAGTTTATCAATTGAAATTAAAGGAAATATATAGTGAAAATTGCTGATTTTAATTTTAAATTAAAATCTACCTGTGCTTTTTCTAAATATAAAATTTAATGATCACTAGGCTAATCTATAGATATCTTTGGAGGATGTTCTCAAGAAAAATGATAAGAACTGTTTTGAAGCTTTTTAATAAAACGTTGATAGCATTGTTCATCATTTAATTGCGGAAACCGATGATGGTAATAATCCATTAAGGCTTCAAAAAGGTTTTGATTAGTTTTTAGTTCTACAGCATGCTCCTGCAATTCTAAATGTTGGGTCATATAAGTTGGATAATACTCTTTAATTAAGTCTAAAGCATATAGTAAAAAAGCAGGTTGAGGTAAAACATTATATTTAATTAGATTAGATAATCCTAATTGAACTGCCACTAAATCACTTTTAATTTTTGGTCAAAGCATGCCTGGGGTGTCTAATAAAACACATTGATCATCAATTCTTAATCATTGTTGTCCTTTAGTAACTCCTGGATAATTTGCTGTTTTAGCCTTATTTTTTTTAACCATCAAATTAATAAAGGTTGATTTACCCACATTAGGAGCTCCTGCTACTAAAATTTTTAACTGAGGGTTAAAAATGCCTTTTTTTTGCATTTTAAGCCGAGCAGGAGTCAAGATTTCTTGAATCATGTTATAAGCTCTGTCATATTCTTGTTGCTTGTTTGCTTGCAACATCATAAAGATAATTTTTTGTTTTGCAAAATAACGACTCCATTTTTGATTAACTGCTTGGTCAGCCAAATCACTTTTATTTAAAATTAACAAATAAGGACGTTTATTTTTTAAGTCATCAAAAAAAGCATTATGAGAGGCTAAAGGTACTCTAGCATCAACAATTTCTACTACTAAGTCAATCAGCTTAAGCTTTTCTTCTATTTCCCTTTTAGCCTTAGCCATATGACCAGGGTATCAGTTAATGTTTAAGGTATTTTTTTTTGAAAAAGATAATGGTTTTTGGTTCATAAAATATTTATTCATATTGGTTAATAATACTTATTAAGAGCAATAGAAAATCACTAAAATTAATCTCAAATAATATCAGTGATTGCTCCTGTTCTAATATCCTTTATCAAACACTTGGTAGCTAATTCTAAATCTACATTACCTAATTCATTTTCAGCGTTGATTTTAACAGATATAGCTTCAAAGTAAGGATTAAGATTATTTTCTTTTAAAAATAGCTTTCTATTATTGGGAGAAAAATTAAACTTATATTTTACATTAAAACGACCATAAAAAAACTTAGCTAAAAAACGAACCGCATACGCAGCTAAAGTAACATCATCATAGGCAGTGTTTTCTAATCCATATAACAAACTAATTTTTAGTAATTTATGATTATGACTTTCTTGCATGCTAGGCAAAACAGGTACTGCATCTGTTAAAACAATGCTTTTATTACTATTTAAAAAATAATTATGGTTTTTGAAAACCATTTTTTTAAATAAAGAAACATTACGTTTAACCTTATCTGTGTTTTGATGGTGATTATTTGCTTCTTCTACATCTATTAATTTATTAATAAAAGACTTTTTGCCTACTTTGGGAACACCAAGCACAATGACCTTAAGGTTGTGTTCACTAGAAGGATGAAAGTCAAGCTTAAATTGATTTTGTTCCTCTAAAAAGGTTAAAAGATGACTAAAATCATGGTTGTTAAAATACCCCATATCAAAATAAGGCACTTTTTTTTCCTTAAAATATTGGTGAATTGCTGCTAATTGTTTTTGTGAAATTAAGTCTGTAAAACTTAAAAAAACAATATAAATAGCCTCTTTTCTTAAAAGGTTTTTATAATCAAAAAGTTCACTTGTCGTTTTATACAAACGACAATCAACAACTTCAACTACAATATGGTATTTATGAATGATTTTTTCAATCAGAGTTGTGTTTCTCTTAAATGAAGCTAAAACATTTAAGTTATTTAGATTGGTCATAATGACTTGCTTGGTGGTTTAAAATTATTTTTTAACTTCTTTTAATTTAGCTGCTCGCCCCTGACGCTTACGCATATAGTAGATCCGTGCTTGGCGTACTTTACCATGGCTGTGCACTTCAACAGATTCAATTAAAGGGTTATGTAGTTTGAATAAACGTTCTACCCCTAATCCTCTAGTACTACGACGCACTAAAACAGAATAAGTGATCCCTGAACCTTGAGTTTTAATAACTATCCCTTTAAAAGTTTGTAGTCGTGATTTTTTTCCTTCAAAAATACGGCTAGTAACACTAATAGTATCACCTGACTTAATATAAGGGAGGTCTGTTTTTAATTGAGATTCTGTCACAGCTTGTTTAATTTTATAAGTATCCATAATGGTGTGTTTTATTTGTTATTTTTATTTTTTTGTAATTGATATTTTTTTCATAAATCAGGACGTTTATTTTTGGTTCTGGTTTGTTGGTTTAACAAACGTCACTCTTTTATTTTAGCATGATGCCCTGAAACTAAGACAGAAGGAACAGCATGTTCTTGAAATTGTACGGGTCTGGTATAAACTGCATGATCTAATAATAAATTATCAAATGATTCACAGAGAATAGATGCTTCATTAATCACTCCTGGGATTAAACGAGCGATGCTATCTATCAAAACCATACTAGGTAGCTCTCCTCCTGTTAAAATGTAGTCTCCAATTGATATTTCTTCATCAATATAAAAACGAATGCGCTCATCTACCCCTTCATAATGCCCTGCAATTAAAACTAAATGTTGATAAGAAGGATTAGTACTATAATTTTGTGCTAAATTTTGTTTTCATAATTTACCCTGAGGCGAAAGTAAAATAATTTTACTATTAGCACTAGCAGTAGCTTGCAAAGCCTTATAAACTACATCTACCTTTAAAACCATGCCTGGTCCTCCTCCATATCCATAATCATCAACTTGATGATGAGGCTCTGAGCTAAAACTTCTTAAATTTACAATTTCTACTTCTAAAAACCCTTTTTTAATAGCTTTTTTAATCATAGAATGTGCTAAAAAAGGAGGATATAATTCTGGAAAAAGGGTTATGACAGTAATTTTCATTTAACTTTTGTTAGTAATATTGAATAGTTTTTTTAAGATAGAGCGTTTTATTTTGGTCATTAGTTTGTGCTATATAATTTGGTACTGCTGGGATATAAACATGTTTTGCTGGTTCATCAGCTAATGTTATTTTTAATAATGGATAAGAAGCATAATAATAAATTTGCTGAACTATTCCATATTTATAGCCTTGATACATGACAGTATAATTTAAATAACGAGTGTTTGTTTTTTTAGTGGATTGATTACTAACCTTAACTAAATCATCAAGCATTTCAATTTTTGCCCCTACAAATGCTTTAACATCATTCAAAGTATGCAAACCTTTAAATTGTACTAATCAATTGTTTGAATTTTGAATAATGCTTTTTTTAACCTGAAAGACATGCACATAAGTGTTTGGGTCATGCACAAAGATGTAATGTTGATCTAAAGAAGCCCTTAATAATTCAACTTTGCCATCAAGTTTTATGCAAACTCATCCTTTAACTCCGTGAGTTTTGCTAATATATCCGATGCATAATGCTTGATGACGTTTTAGCATTAGAAACTTTTAATAATTAAATTAATGGGTTTACTAGTAAAAGTTGTTCCGTAATATGCTTGGTTTAAAAGCTTATGTAATGTTGTTTTGATATCTGGATTATTTAAAACTTCATAATCCTCTTCATCTAACATAATAAGCACATAAAAAAAATCAGGATGAATTTCTTCTAAAAGCCGTATTTTATAGTGATTTTTATGTTGTAACATAGGCTCTAAAAGAAGGGTGATCCTACTTATTAACCCTTCCTGGTTATTGACTTGTTGCAGGGTTGGGTTGTGAATCAGATTTGTGTTTTGCTTTTTGTTCATGGAAGGTTTTTAAAATGCCCTGTTTTGATAATAAAGATTTAACTGTATCAGTAGGTTGTGCTCCTTTAGCTAGTCATGCTAAAGCTACATCTTCCTTAATGATAACTTCTTTGTTTTTAGGATTATAAGTTCCTACAACTTCTATGTATGATCCGTTACGAGCTTTGCGACTATCCACTACCACAACACGATAAAAAGGATCACGCTTTTTGCCTAGGCGTAACAAACGCAGTTTAACCATAGCTCTCCTTGATTGATATATATATTTGTATTATTTTTTTAAAATTAAAAAGTAACTGCTTTATTATACTTTAAAAAACAAAAATATGAATTTATAATTATTATTTACATCATCAGGATAGAAGTAAGATGATTTAATAATAAGTAAAGCAAGCAAGCGGATATAAATATAAACTTACAAAAACAAAAAAATTAGCCTTCTTGCCTTCTGTATTGCTACTTCTTGCCTTCTAGCTAATTTCTTCTTTTGGTTCTCAGTATTACCGCGCTTCGTTCACTCTCCTGTCGGATTGCTGTTGCCTTTTTCAGCATCTCTCATCACTGATCCTTGCCTGTGCTACTTCTGATTCCTCTTCTGTAGCTCTGCTGTGAGGTCGCACGTTTCACTTACTTGGTTTCCCTGTAACTCGTCTCTCTGGCATCTTTCCGCTTCCTGCTTAGACCTTCCACTTTCGCTTCTTGCCCTTAGCTTTCTGCTCCTGATTCTGGCTCGTAAACTTTGCCTCCTCCTAGGATTATTTCTTTTCCTAGCACATTTAAGCTCTGATTCCTCTTGCGATTCCTCCTTGCTTTGCAGCCGTGGTCTTTCCTCCACTTTGTTTTGCTCAAAGTGTGTCAACCTTCAAACCTTTTACAGTATACCACCTTTCAAAAAAAAGTCAAGCTTTTTTGCAAAAAAACCTGTTTTTTTTATAAAACTTTTTTTTAAAAGGCAATAAAAAAATTAGCTTACCTGCTGTTTGTATTGCTACTCACTGCTCTTCAGCTAATTCTTCAATTTGTTCTAAGTATTACCGCTCTTAGTTCTTATTTTAAAAAAATGTTTGTTGACTTTTTTTAACAAATATCGTTACTGATTTTTGTCTGTGTTACTTCTAGTTTCCTTTCCGTAACTCTGCTGTGAGGTTGCCCGTTTCACTTACTTGGTTTCCCTGTAATTCGTCTCTGTGGCATCTTTCTGCTTCTTAGCATTTGCTTTCTGCTTGCGCTTCTTGCTTTTAGCTTTTCTGCTCCTGAGTTTGGCTCGTAAACTTTGCCTTCTCCTAGGATTATTTCTTTTCCTAGCACATTAGTAGCTCCAATTACTTTTTGCTACACAGTAGTGGTCTTTCCTACACTTTGTTACCAAAGTGTGTCAACCTTAGAACACTTTTTAGTATAACACTTTTTAAAAAAATTGCAAGCTTTTTTTACAAAAAAAAATAACATTTTATAAACTCAGCTATAGTCTACAAAATGTTAAGGTGGTTGATATCATAACCCATGTTCTGTCTAATATTTGCATATTAGTGTCAGTTATTTATCTTAATAATTCACTTAAAATTATTACGTAATTTTTAGTTTCCTAAAAATCACATGCCCCTACCAAATTTGGGTTGCTCGCTTGTGAGGTTTACCCGTTTCACTTGAATAGTTTCCTACTCAACTCGTCTCTGTGGCACTTTTATAAGTATCATTCATATTTTAATAGTTTAAAACTTAGAATTTTACTAGCTGTCTTTTAGATGATAACATGCCAAAGCCTAGAATTATGTTTTCTTCTAGCACAAACACTACAACTTATAGTTTAAATTGTGCGAGCATGGAGTTTCCTCTTCTTGTTTAAAACAAAAAGCAACTGACTCAATCAACCCCTTACATTATACTAAAAAAATGAAGGTTATTTTTTAGAATATTCGCTTTCTAATTTAGAAACTCTTTCTAAAATATCATGGTGTTGAAATTTTTTATTCAAAAGATCTTCTTCAGTTTTGTGGGCTATTTGCAAAGAAGCTTGCAATTCATTTTTTTCTTGAGTGATAGCTAAGAGTTTTGCTTCTAATTTATGATATTTATTTTGCAATTGATCATATTGATCCAGAAAAAATTGATAATCTTCTAAAACTACATCTAAAAAAGTATCAACTTGATCAGCGTTATAACCTTTTAATTCTATATCAAAGGTTTTGTCTAAAATAAGTTTAGGTGTTAGTTTATTCATATCATTAGTTTAACACGCTAAACGAAATTTGTATTTTTTTAGAAATAGAGATATTAAATGCTCCATATCATTAGGATTGTTTTTTGCATCAGTTCCTAAATAAAGGAATATTTTTTAAAGCATTAATAACAAATAAAAATGACAAAAAAAGGTAAAGAACTAGAAGAAATTATTAATCAAACTATTTTTAACTACAGTAAATTAAAAGTAGCTTTATTTACTAAAGCTGAAGCTAATGTCATAGTTTTACAAAAAATCAATAATAAACAAATCAGAGGCATTATTAACAAAAAAGGAATATCAGACTATTTTGGAGTTTACAATGGATTATATATTGAATTTGAAGCTAAACAAACGATAGCAATGAAATTTAGTCTCAACCAAATTAAGGATCACCAATTAGCTCGTTTATATCAGGTATCGCAACACCAAGGAATCAGTTTTATTGTTTTATACTTCATTTCTTTAAAAAGATTTTTTATTTTGACCTTAAATATGATAGAAGAGTGACTTGCTCTTAAAAAAAGTAAGCAAATCCCTTTTGCTTACTTTCAAGAAAATGCTTTAGAAATATTTATCGATCATAATATGAATTTAGATTTAATTACAGGAATTAATCATCTTTTAACCAATTAACTTCTGTTAGTTTTAGTTGTTTTTGTGGACTAATAGACTGATATAAAGCTAATTGCAATTCATTAAAGCTTGTGTTATGTTGCATCTTTTCAATTATTTGTTTCAGGGTAGCCATACTAATGTTATATCCTATGAGCAAAGCTAATTCATAACATTGTTCTTTAGAAAAATGATCAGGTAGTTTAACCTCTAAAAAAGATAGTACTTCTTGGTTAAGAATAGTATTATTTGCTTCTTTTTGATTAATTAAATGAAATATTTTTTCAAACAAAAGATCAAATTTAAAACTTAACTTCCCGTTATTAAATTCAATGTTAGCCAGTTTTTTTGCACATAATTCATAAAAAGTTTCATTAATATCATCAATTTCGTACGAACAATACTGAGCAAGATAATCAATATCAATTCATTTTCTATCAGCAGATGAAAAATGCATTACAAGCATTATTAAAATGAGTTCTTTTTCACTTAGATTGATCTCATGATAATGCTGCAATAGCATTTTTCATTTATTAACTTTAACGAAATTTTGATAAGAAGTTAATTTACTTATCATTTTTGGATAAAATTATTATTCAACAGCATCTTTTAATGCTTGAGAAGGTTTAAATTTAACAACTGTTTTAGCTGGAATTTTAATTGGTTCTTGAGTGGCTGGATTAATACCGTTACGAGCTTTTCTTCTCACTGTCACAAATTTACCATATTTACTAATAGAAACAGTACCTTTCTTTTTAAGAATACTTGTAAAATGATCAAATGTAAATTCAATAATGTTTTTAGCTTTTACTTTTGAGTCAACAAAGCCTTCTTTAACATAAGCTTCAATTAAATCTTTTTTTGTGAATTCAGTACTCATGAATGAATTTCCTTTTCTTTTTTTGATAATGTAAAAATACAGGTTAATATACTATTATTTTAACAAATAGTAATAAAAAAATAAGTAATATAAAGGATTATTTGTTATTTTATCTCTAAAATTCGATGAATAAGGTCTTTTGGTAGTTCATTTTGATAAAGAACCTTGTATAAAATACCAACAAAAGGAATGATTTGAAATAATTCTTCTTTTAAAACATTATATAAAACCTTACAACTATAATAACCTTCTGCTAATAAGCTAAAACTAGCTAAAGCCTGTTCTGCACTATTGAGTTTGCCAATTGCTTCTCCAAACATATGATTACGAGACTTAGTAGAAGTGGCAGTTAAAATTAAATCTCCAATCCCACAGTAGCTAGTAAATGTTTCTGGCTGAGCATTAAGCGTTAAAGCGAAGGCTTTAGTTTGGTGCCAACACTTGGTAATTAAACTGGCTTGCCCTGAATCAGAATTATAAAGTCCTTCCATCATCCCAGCTAAAATAGCAATCATGTTTTTAAAAGTAGAACAAATATCGGCTCCAAGCATATCAGTAGAAGTTTCAATATGCATATAATTACTTTTAAATAAATTTTTTAGTTTTTCTGCATAACTAATATCATCAGCAAATACATTAACACAAAGTGGTAATAATTTAAATAATTCTTTTGCAATAGAAGGACCATACAAAGTGCCAATTTTTTTAACTAAAACAGGTTTTAAATTTTGCTTAATAAAATAAGACATGCATAATTCTTTAGGAGATCGAGCCTTTTCATTAAAGCCTTTAACCACACTAATTCAATTAAAACTTTGGTTAAAATCATGATTATTAATAGTTTTAATTAAAATAGGGACAGCTTTTGCAGGAACAGCAATTACAACATATTCGGCTTTTTTAAAAGCTAATTTTAAATCTTTAGTTGCTGTTAGTGCTTTTGGTAGTTGATCTTCAAAAAAACAACTTTTGTGTTTAAGGTTAATATCATTGATTTGTTGGTCTTCTATTCCATACATAATGACTTCATGGCCATTATTTAATAAATGAACAGCAATAGCGATCCCAAAGGCTCCTGTGCCTAAAATAGTAAAATTCTTTTTCATAATTTATTCCTTTCGGTTTTTAAAGGTAAGTTTAATAGGGATGTTATTAAAAGCAAAATTAATCTTGATTTGGTTTTTTAAAAATCTTTTATAAGAAAAATGTAAATAATTAAGATTATTGACAAAAAAGATAAAAGTAGGTAACAATTGTTGTTCTTTTTGAGTGATATAATAAATTTTTAACCTGCCTCCTTTAAAGTGAGGAGGAGGATTTAAAAGCTGAGCTTTAACCATAATCTCATTTAAAATACTAGTTTTAATTTTTTTGCTAAGGTTTTGCTTCATGCTTCTTAAGCATTCAAAAATAATGTGTAAATTAGTTTCTACTAAAGCAGAAACACAAATCACACTAGCATAATCAATAAATTTAAAATTATTAGCTATTTCTTTTTTTACTGCTAAACTTTTTTCAGAAGCGTTTTTGTCTCATAAGTCAATTTTGTTAACAACAATTAAAACTGGCTTGTCTTTTTGGGATGCTATGCCTGCAATATGAGTATCTTGGTTAGAAATCCGTTCACTTCCATCTATTAACAAAACAGCAATATCTGCAAGATCAATAGCTTTTAAGGTTCTTAAAAAACTATATTTTTCAATAAAAACACCATTCTTAGATCTCTTCCTAATTCCTGCCGTGTCAACAATGGTGTAATGGTTGTTTTGGTATTTAAAATCGCTAAAAACTGCATCAATTGTTGTTCCTGCTTCATCATTAACAATGACACGTTTTTTTTGCAAAATAGCATTAGTTAATGTAGATTTACCCACATTCGGTTTCCCAATAATACAAAAGCTGGTATGTTGAGGCTTATGATCATTAGTTATGTTAGGTAAGGCTTTGACAATATAATCAAGCATATGTCCTATTCCAATCCCGTGAGCTGCTGAAACACAAAAATAATGCTTAATGCCAAGCTCCATGAACTGATAAATAGTTTCTGGAGCTTTTTTAGCATCATATTTATTAATAATTAAAACTACTGGTTTATTCAGTTTCCGTAAAGTTCGACTGATATATTGGTCCTCATTAGTGACCCCTAGCAAGAATGAAACTACAAACATAATTACATCTGCTTCTTGAGCTGCTACTAAAGCTTGTTCTTTAATATCAAGGTGAAGCTTTTGATCAATATTTACAATCCCTCCTGTATCAATAATATTAAAAGTACAATTCATCCAATTGCAAATACCATACAACCGATCTTTAGTAACTCCAGGGACATCTGCTATCACAGCAACTCTTTGTTGTACTAAGCGATTAAAAAGACTAGACTTCCCTACATTAGGGCTTCCAATAATAGCCACTGTTCCCTTATTAACCACTTTTACAACCTTTTATTTTTTCAGAAACTATCTTCAATGCTAGTACTTTATTATCATGCAAAGTTAAAGATGAATTATCTAAGATAATAGCATCCTTAGCAGGTTTGAGGACTCCTATTTTTCTGGTTTGATCCACAAAATCTCTTTTTTTGATTTTATCATAAATTACTTTATAGGGTGTATTAATGCCTCTTAGTTTGTTTTGAGCTACTCTTCTTTGGGCACGGATTTTTAAATTAGCAGTCATAAAGATTTTTACTTCTGCGTCAGGAATAATCACAGTTCCAATATCTCTTCCTACCATAACAATATTATTTTGAGCTATTCTTTTGTGAATGCTTGCAATTCCTGCTCTTACTTCAGGTAAAACAGTAACATAATTAATATAATCAGTAATAATAGGTTGCACTAAGCAATCATTATCAATGATTTGATCATTAATTACAATTTTATTATGACTATTTAAGCTAAACTGAAAAGTTAAAAAAGCTTTTATAATTTCAGATGGTTGAGCAAAATTAACTTTTTTTTGACAGCAATAATAAGTAAAGGCTCTAAAAGTAAGTCCTGTATCGTAACAAAAGCATTTTAGCTCCTTAGCTAATCATGCTCCAATAATAGTTTTTCCTGTAGAAGCCGGGCCATCGATGGCTATTCTCTTGTATTTCATTTCTATTTTAGTAAAGCAAGGCAAAGCAAACTAATCCTACAGTGCATAAAAACAAAATTGCTGCAACAATGTAAACTCAATTGCCTTTACGACTAACCACTCTAGTAGCAATAAAGATTTTATCTTGTGTGATCTGAAAAAGCTTAAGCAGACCTTCTAATTTTTTACGCTTATTTTGCATTTTTTTTATTTGATTTTTACTTGCTTCTTGATGAGCAAATAACTTTTTATGTTGAAAATTATTATTTGCTCGCTTAAACTGCTGAGCACTCTTGGTTAATTGATCATTAATTTGCTTTAAATTTTCATTAAATAAGACATCATCTTGCCTGAGTTCAACTTCTTTGTCTCTATTAATTAACTGAGGATTATTTTTTCAGGCTTGTTGTACTTTTTGCATATCTAACTTTAAATTATCAATATCATTGGCTAAATCCTTTGATAAAAAATTTAATGAAGATTTAGCAGATGATAATTTAGTTAATTTAAATTCTTTTTTATGTTTAGTAATCCTAGGAAGAAAATAAGCCTCGTTCAGTTGTACTAATTGATCACAATAATCTTTGGTAACTTGAAAAATTTTATCTTTTTCTTGTAATAAAATAATTTCATGGTTAATTTGTTCTCTAAGCTGTTTATATTTATGAAATCTAGTTTCCATATTATTTAATGAAATAATTTTAATAATTTATGTTATTTTATAATTAATAAAATAACCAATTCAATAATTTAAAATAAAATGCAACATTTAAAGAAAAAAATTACTATGGTCGTAGAAATACCTAAAGGTCAAAGTAATAAATACGAATATGACTTAATTACTAAAAACATTACACTTGATCGTGTTTTATACGGAGCTAATGTCTATCCAGGAGAATATGGTTTCATTGATGAAACATTAGATTATGATGGTGATTGCTTAGATGTAATTAGCTTAATCACTTATCCCACTCTTCCTGGATGTAGAATTGTCGTGAGAGTATTAGGGATTATTAAAATGATAGATGATGGTGATATTGATACAAAAATTATAGGTGTAGTAGATGAAGACCCTCGTTGGTCACACATTCAATCAATAGATGATGTCCCACAAGCTTATTTAGATGAATTTATAGACTTTTTTAAAAACTACAAAAACCTACAACATAAAAAAGTAGAAATCCATGGGATTGATGGAATAGAAGCTGCCATCACCGAAATTGAAGAATGTACTGCTAGATATGAGCAATATAAAGATGAATTACTAGCTGGTCACAAAGAAAAACTTGTTGAAAAATGACGAAAAGAAAATACTAATTATAACAATAAAAATAATTAGATATTTTTAACATTCTTTTTTCTAATAAATAAAAAATAAACATTTCAAATAAATATTTAGCTAGAAAAATAGCGGCAAAAAAGAGAAAGATCCAAAAAATAGTTGTTCCGTGAAAAAAACTATTTAGCCCTATTTCTCCATTTTTTGTCTGAACAGGTGTGTCATCGCCCCTAGGAGTACCTATGCCATTTACCATTAACAAAAACACCATCACATAACTTCAACTTTCAAAACTTGAAAATACTGGAGCTAAGCAAAAAAGCACTAATACTTTTTTAATTTTTTTAGTTTTACTTGGCTTTTCACCACGCATCACTCCTAAATTAAAAAATTTATAATAAATTAATCAAAAAAATAAAACTACCAAAATATCATTAGCCATAAAGCCAAGCATAGAAATAGGAGAATGTCGTCCATCAATCATAACATGTAATCATGGAACTAAGGCCGCAGCTAACAAGGCATAGTTTAATCCTATAGATCTAATGGCAATAATTAAAAACAAAGTATCCAAAATACGATAATCAAATTCTGCTCCTCATGGTAGGTATAAAGAAGGCAATTCAATCAAACTAAAAGTAACTGTAATCACTATAAAAATAGCAGTCATTACAATTTGATAAATTAATTTTGTTTTATTATAAGGAGTTTTAAATTTCCTTTTAAAAGAAAAAAAAGACTTCTTAATAGAAATGCTATTATTAAAGGTATTTTCTTGTTCCAATGTTTATTTATGTAATTTTTACATATCAATATTATAAATTAATATTTATAAATTTTATAAATAACTTTTAAAAAAATTGTTTTTCTTTTTCTGTTAAGGGTCTAAAATGACCTGGAGCTAAATTATAGGGTAATTTAATTTTGCCTATTTGTACTCTTTTCAGATTAATAACCTTACTATTAATGGCTTCTATCATTTTTCTGATTTGGCGGTTATGCCCTTCTGTTAAACAAATATTAAAATTAGTAGTTTGCTTCCCTTTGTCATAACTAATATTACTAATGGCACATTTCTTAGTTAAATAATGATTATCTATATAAACTCCTTGTTTTAAAACATTAATTTGCTTGAAAGATAATATTCCTTTAGCACACACTAAATAAATTTTTTGACACTGATAACTAGGATGGCTTATTTTTTGAGCCCACTGTCCATCATTAGTTACAAAAATTAATCCACTACTTTTATAATCTAATCTCCCGACAGTAAATAATAATGTATGGAAGCTTTTAAAATAATCAATTACTTTTTTTTGTAATTTATGAGTTTTATTAGTACACACAACATTAACAGGCTTATGAAAAATAAAATAATATTTTTGAGCTTTAGTAAGTAATTTATTATTAACGACTATTTTATCTGTCTCATAAGCCTTGGTTCCTAATTGGTTTACTAAACGATTGTTTACATAAACTTTTTTAGCTAAAATTAACTTTTCGGCTTCCCTTCTGGAACAATACCCAGTAGCACTAATTAATTTTTGTAATCTAATGGGCTGATTGTGGATTTGTTGTTTCATTTTGGTACTTAACATAGCTATTTAATTTTTGAACATCTGAAATATTAAATAACTTTAAAAAGTGATCTGTAATGTTATATAAAAAAGGTGACCCTATTTCTTTTTTTTGACCTACTACTTTAACCAAAAATTTATTTTGTAAATTATTTAATACTGTAGAGCACTCTACTTTTCGAATTTGTTCTATTTCTAATTTAGTTAAAGGTCCTTTAAAGGCTATAATAGCTAAAGTTTCAAGAGCTGCTTGCGATAAGTTAATACTATTATCCTTTTGAGCAAAGCGAATATAATAATGATAAAATGCTTTTTTAGTACGCATCACTAACAAATTATTATGACGAAAGATTTGAAAAACACTGTTTTCATTATTGGCATATCGCTCTTGAAGTGATGCCAACAAAGTTAAAAAAATTTTTTCTTGTTTAATTTCTAAAGCAAACATAGCATCTTTAATACTAATACCATTATCTCCATTAATAAATAATAATCCTTCTAAAGCGGCTTGTTTAGTTAGTTTCATATAATAATTCCTCTCTCTTTAAGGTAATATGATAATCTTCAGCTTGAGGGAAGTACTCTAAATCCAATTTTTTATGTTTAATAAGATCTAAAATGATAGTAAAGGCACACAATAAAGTAATTAAGTTATGAGCAAACATTTTTAAAAAACTAAGCAATTCTCATTGCTCTTCTGTAGTTTTAGCTAAAAAAAGTTTAATTTTTTCATTCATTTCTAGGGGAGTAATATGTTTTTCCATAGGCATAAATTCAAAAAAATTACTAAATTTAATTCTTTTTAGCATTCTTTCTCATGCCCCTTGCAAACTTAGTGGACTAAAATGTTTGTTAAAAATAATGGCTTTATCATTTGTCCCCTCTGGCACAAGATAACTTATTGTTTTGCTTAAATGTTGCTGAGCGGATTTATGTAATGCTTTTAATTCCTGAGCTACTTCTTTAAAATAACGATATTCCAGCATTTGTTCTCGTATTTGTTCAATGTCAACTAATCCTTCTCCTTCTTCATCTAAGGCAGGCATATAATATTTAACAGCTCACCTACTTTTCAAATTAATTAAATAAGCTATTAAATCAAGATAAGTATTATTAACAATATTTTTGTCACTTATGAGCTTTTCTAAAAAACTTAAATATTGATCTAACATTGATAAAAGATCAATATCAGCAAGGTTTATTTTCTTAGCTTGAATTTCATGAATAGTTGTTTTTAAAACTACATCATAAGTTAAGGTTAAATCATGTTGTTTTTTACTTGTCATCTTGCTAAAAAATTAATTAATTACTTTTCTTTTTTTTCTTATTAGCTTTGTACATGCGTTTAAGTTCTTTATGACTGATTCCTTCATATTTTTTTAAATTATTTGCAATAATAGATTGAACTTTATTACTTAAGGGAGCCGTAGGATTATGAATGAAGGTTTGAGGTTTTAAGGGTTGATCAAAAATAATTAACACATAATTTGGGCTTTGTTTTCGTATGTTAACAGTATATGAATTTACAATTGTAAAAGGCACAATAGGCACATTAGCTCGCTGAGCTATTTTAAAAGCCGCATGTTGAAAAGGTAGCATTTTTGCTGATTTAGAACGGTGCCCTTCTGGAAAAATTACTAAAGAACGAGGAATTCTGATTAACTCATTAGCTTCCTGCATAATTTGCATAGCTTGACGTGGGTTTTTACGATCCAAAAACAAAACATCAATTAAACTAGCAAAATTATACCAATGTTTACGATCTTGAATTTCTTTCTTAGCTAAAAAGGCGGCGGGAGCAGTTTTATCAAAATCATTAAGTCTTAACATAATTAAAGGGTCAAAATTAGACTGATGGTTTCCTGCCAGCAAAACTCCCTTATCAATTCAGTTTTCTAACCCTTCTGCTACTATTTTTAAATCACACAACCACAATAAATAACGCACCTTTTTTTTAATTCAATAGTAACGAGTTTCTTCTAAAACTGAGTTAGGATCCTTTCTAATTCTTTTAGCTCATTTTTTGGCTTTGGGAAAAGATAACACAAAATAAGGTCATGTTAAGAACATCTTTCATATATTCATTAATTTAGCCTCCTACTATAATAATAAACTGTAAATCCATCATAATTTTCTAATTTTATAAATTTAAATTTTGTTCAATCTAAAAATGGGAAATAAACATCACCAGTATAAACATCATGCATCACTGAAACAATAACTTCTTGTCCGTAGGGTCACGCTAATTGATATATTTGTTTGCCTCCACAAACATCTATAATACTTAGTTGATTTTTGTTTTGTTGACAAAATTTTTGTACATCTTGCACTATTTTAACTTCTTTTTGACCATGATGTTCTTTAATAAAAACAGGGTTTCTAGTGGCTACATAATTAACTCTATCTGGTAATGGTTTTTTAGGTAGACCACTATAAGTCTTCCGCCCCATTAAAATAGCATGTCCTTTAGTAGTAGCTTTAAAATGTTTTCACTCCTTAGCTAAATGCCATGGTAGCTTGTTATTTTTACTTACACCAATTAAACCACATCCATCCATTGCTCAAATAATTCGAATCATAATTTTAAATTATACAGCTACTTTCGCTTTAATAGCTGGTCAAGGATCATAATTCTCTAGGGTAATATCCTCATATTTGAAGCTAAAAATATCTTTAATTTTAGGGTTTAAAATTAGCTGAGCTAATTTTTTTGGTTGCCTTGTTAATTGCTCTTGTACCTGCTTTTGGTGATTATTATATATATGAGCATCTCCTAGCGTATGAATAAACTCTCCTACTGATAAACCTGTCACCTGAGCGATCATATGAGTGAGTAAAGCATAGGAAGCTATATTAAAAGGGACTCCTAAAAAAATATCAGCACTCCTTTGGTACAGTTGGCAAGAAAGCCGTTTTTTTTGATCTACATAAAACTGCACAAAAGTATGGCAAGGGGGGAGAAGCATTTCTTGAATTTGGGGAGGGTTTCATGCAGAAATGATGTGTCTCCTAGAATAAGGATCTTTTTTTATGTTAGTCACTAAATTTTTTATTTGATCTATTCCAAAAAAATTTCTTCATTGATGTCCATAGACTGGCCCTAAATTCCCTCATTGGGCTGCAAATTCAGCATCATTTCTTATTTTTGCTACAAACTCTTGTAATGTTTCCTTTTGATATGAAGGTGATAATTGATACTTAGCATAAGGTCATTCGTTTCAAATCCTTACTTTATGATCCACTAAGTACTTAATATTAGTGTCCCCTTTTAAAAACCATAATAATTCATAAACCACAGAACGAAAATGGATCTTTTTAGTTGTTAGTAAGGGGAAACCCTCTTTTAAATCATATCTAGTTTGAGTTCCAAAATAAGATAATGTCCCTTCACCAGTTCTGTCAGGTTTTGCACAACCTTTTGCTAAGACTAATTCTAATAATTCTAAATATTGTTTCATAGCATTATTTTATAATAAAAAAATCTTGCTCCTTGCAAGATTTGAAAATTGCTATGTTTAATACCTATTAAACATAAGCAAGTCGCTAATCTAAATTTATCATTATTTTAAAACTAATTTTAAAAATAATCAGCTAAACTATCAATCCGTTCCGCCATGATTTCATTAGTATTAACAGTAATACCATCAGGCTTAGTAAAACTATATGATTGCACACGACCTTGAATACTAACAATGTTTTCTTCTGCTAGTGTTTCATCTGGGTGCTGTAAAATATTACTTCAGGTTTTGATTTTAATAAAATCGACTTTAGGGTTTTCTTCTGTTTCACGAAATGGTCTTTTTACTTTTAAAGTAAATCTAAGTAATTTTCATTTTTTATTGTCACCTAGATTAACTACTTCGTATTTGCCTGAAACAAGTCCAGTTAATGAAAGTTGATTCATCTTATTTGCTTTAAATTTTTATTTTATTATTTATTCAAAAGAGCCTAGGATTTCCTTTTAAAAAAACAATAATTATGAGTTTAATTTTTCAATCACAGCTAATCCCACACTAACATCAACATCATGGCTTAATGAAAGAAAAATACGATAAGCTTTAGGAAGAAAGCTTTGACTATTTTCTAAAATTAATTTTTGATTAGTTAACTTAATATTCAAAGCCTTCATACTAGTTTTTACATGATAAGCTTTTAGAATTGCTTCTTTAAGAGCTCAACGCCCTGCTAAAAATTCTTGTTGCCGCTTATAGCTTGAAAATTGATGATAAAACTTTAATTCTGCTTGGCTTAATATTTTATTAGCTAAATGACAAGAAGGTTTAATTCTTGTTGTAGACAAGACATCTATCCCGATTCCAGTAATCATAAAAAATTATTTTAAATTTAATCTCTTTTTTTTGTATATTACAATTAACTATAAAATTTTTTAGGTTTTTTTATGAGTCAACAGCAAAATGTTGTGTTTAAGAAAAATAATGAAGCATTTATTGATCAAATTGAAGCTTACTACGCAAGCTACCAATGTGCTAATCCAAGTGATACTATTAAGGCTTTTTTTAAAACTAACAATAAAACTACGATTACTGTTTGGAAAAACAGAACTGTTTTGTTTGCAGGTCCTGTAGCAAAACAAGAAGTAGAAAAATTTATGTTAAGTCTTGGTCATGTCACAAACACTGCAAAAAAGAATGAAAAAAATAACTTTTGAGATACAACTATTATCGGTAGTGATGAAGTAGGAGTAAGTGATTATTTTGGCCCTTTAGTAGTAACAGCTTGTCAGCTTAAAAAAGATCAATTATCGGCTTTACAAAAATTAAAGATTACAGATAGTAAAAAATATAATGACCAAACTATTATGAATTTAGCAAAAAAAATTATCCCTTTAGTTAATTGAAATTATAAAATCTTTTATAATTCTGCTTACAATACTTTATATGATGTCTTTAAAAACAGTCATATCATTAAAACGATAGGTCATTATGAATGCATTTATGCGTTAAGAGAAAAATTAAAAAGCAAAGCTTTTGCAATTATTGATGGCTATGTGAATAAGAAAAAAACTTTTATAAAATACCTTAATGTTAGTAAATGTTATTTAGATAACTTTCAGTTGGTTCCCAAAGCAGAAACTGAATATGCTGCTGTTGCTGTGAGCTCCATTTTAGCTCGCTTTTTATTTTTAAAAACTATTCATGCCTTAGAAGCTGAATTTAAGCTTAAAATTGTGTTAGGAGCTGGAGAGCCTGCCAAAAAACAAGTTAAATACTATTTAAAACAGCGTTCTCATTATGAATACAAGCACTATTTAAAAGTACATATGCTTAGTTCGCTTCAATAAAAACTTTAGCAGGAGTCCCAAAAGTTAATTGAATTTTTGCGTCATTAAGCATTCTTTTAGCAGCTAAATTATCTTCTGTTCCTTTATACTTGTCACTAAAATAAACTACTTTTTGAATCCCTGCTTGAATAATAATTTTTGCACAATTAGCACACGGAAATAAGGAAGTATAAAGGGTAGTCCCTCACAAGCTAATACTAGCAGATGTAATAGCGTTTAATTCTGCATGCACTACATAAGTGTACTTAATCTCATAAGAAGAACCCTCTTTACTTCAAGGGTATAAATCATCTTCAATCCCTCTCGGAAACCCGTTGTATCCTGTGCTAATAATTTGGTTATACTTATTGGCAATGACTGCTCCTACTTGAGTATGAGGATCTTTAGAACGCAGAGCACAGACTTGGCAAATACTACTAAAAAACTTTTCTCATGCTAAGGGAGAACGCGCCTTAACCTGAAGAGGTGTTGTTTTAGAACCCATGGATATAAGAGCCAATTTGATCTAAGGGGATATGGTAGTACTTCGTCATGATACTAATAATCGTGTTTTTACTCATAAGTTTAGCTCCTAAATACTCAGATAAAGTATCAAAAACTAAATAGTTATTATGAGCAATATAAGGCTGAACAAAAATTAAAACAATTGGTGTAATAAAAAGAGCTAAAAGGATAAAAATAGGAATTCCAATGGTTCAATCAAGATTATCCCAATCATACAAAAATAAAAACCCACACAACAACCCAATGGTAAAACTAATGAAGTAAATTAAATATAAAGCAAAATCAGTAGCAAGAAAAGGGTAAATAGCTAAAAAAATTGGTACATAAATAGTTCTAGATCTTGCTGTGGCTGCCGTAAGAGTACTTTTTTTATAGCTAGCCATAAACATCAAACCATATAAAGCACAAATCACAATGCTTGCTCCTGAAATGATATAGTTTGGCATAGTAATAGATAACACAAACCCAGCAAATGGTACAGCAATCACAATAGTTAAAATCATTTGTCATTTTTTAACTAACACCTCGGTATAGCGTGCTATGATAAATAATAAAAACCCTAGAATGACTACCAAAAACAAATTACTATCAGCAAATAAATAAGTAAATAAACGCCACCATTGATTAGCTCCCAGCAATCAATCAGCAGATAAACCACCAAGAGCCATATTGTAAACTGGGCCAGTAGCTCCTTGTAAATTAAAGACAAACTTGGCAAAATAAAGAATTACAGGCACTAAAACTAGTAATAATAATAAAACTCATGTAATAATGAGATTACTCATACTCAAACGGTTAGAAAGTTTACGCATGTCTTTACCTAATTTGCTTTTAGGATTAGTTTGCCCGCTAACTAAATCCTGGTATGACAACTGACTAATGTCTGTTTCTTGTTCTTCTAAAAATTTTTTAATGTCAGGAAAAATACCACTTAAAATTTTTACCCAGTTATTTTCTTGAATAGTAATAATCTCATTGTTATTAATAATTTTTTTGCTAGTTCTGACATTATCAAGAACAATATACAGCACTTTAACTGATGCATGTTGCTGTGATTTATTAAGTTTGTTTTTTATAGCTTGAATAAAATCATTTTCAAACTTATATGTTGCCACATCTCCTAAAGGTTTGTCTTTAATCACAACAATTTGAAAAGACTGAACATTATGTTTATCATACAAATAAACATCATTGTTTGTTATTTTATTATTTTTAAAAACACTATACTTTTTATAGTTTTTTAAATAATTAACTAAAGAAAGCTTATGTTTTTCTCAGCGATTCTGAATCATATGTTACGAATTAATTAATAAGAGATAATGATTTTAATTTTTCTTGAAAATGATTTGGCAAGGGGCTTATAAATTCTAAAAATTTATTTTTAGTAGGGTGTTTAAATTTTAACTTATAAGCATGTAAATATTGCTTAAAATCATCTAAATAACGACCATATTTTTCATCTCCTAAAACAGGGTGTTTAATATACTGCATATGTACTCTGATTTGGTGCGTACGACCCGTTTCTAATTCACATTCTAAATAACTAAAATTTAAAGTTTTAGCTTGAACTGTAAAATAAGTTACAGCCCTTTTCGGATTCATTGCATGCAAAACACTTTGTTTTAAAGGATCTTTATAACTTCTTCCTACTGGAGCCTTAATAATTCCTTTTTGTTCTTGCAAGGCTCCTGTCACAATAGCTTGATAATAACGCTTCATAGTTTGATTTTGAAGTTGTTCTACTAAAGCATTATGCACTTGGTTGTTTTTTGCAACTACTAAAAGTCCTGTAGTGTCTTTATCAAGGCGATGTACAATCCCTAGCCTTAAAGGCCCGTTCACATCAGATAATTTTTGACAGTGGTATAATAACCCATTTAACAAGGTGTGATCAGGATGTCCTACAGCAGGATGCACCACTAAATGATTAGGTTTATCTACTACCATTAAATCCTCATCTTCATAAATGATCTGAAAAGGAATAGCTTGAGGCGATACATGCTCAGGTAGTTGTTGCTCATAATAAATAGTGAGATCAATATTAATCCTATCATTTTTATGTACTGTATAATTACGTTTCACTTGAGCGTCATTTACTTTAACCATTGCTTTAAAATATTTTTGAATTTGACTACGAGTAATTAAAATATCATGTTGGTGTAAGTAATCAGTGATATATTGGTCAATCCGCATGTGATTGTCTTTACTTGTAAAACTAAAATACTTATTTTGGTGGTTCATGATGAAGGGTTTGCTTTTTGATAGCTTCTTGGTTAGAAACAGTAGCAGTTTGTTTTGTACTGTTAGGAGGCTTATCATTACTAGGTTTTACAGTAATTTCTATTTTTTTAACCGCTTTTTTCTCTTTGATGACTGAAATAATGTATTCGATAATAATGCTTAAAATTAAAAGAATAATGCCTAAAATAACAAAAACATCTGCTATGTTAAAAATAGTATGAGGAGAGGTAATTTGTCATAATAAAAAATCTACTACCTTACCATTGTGAAACATACGATCTATTAAATTACCCATCCCTCCTGCTCATACAAAAGCTAAGGAAGCAGTTAATGATTTATTATTAAGGTAAAGTAAAAAAATAGTAGCTACTATCACAATCAAGACTCCTAAAATAACCGTAACTGCTAAGGGAGCTTGAAAACCAAAAGCAACTCCAGGATTAAAAGTACGTTGAAAATCAACTACTCCCTTTCAAAATGGCTTAACTTCTCCGATTGGTAAATATTTCAAAGCTAGCTGTTTTGTCAGAATATCACACCCTATTAAAAAAATAATTAAAGGTAAAATAAAAAATATTTTTCATTTTCAAAAATAATCTCTTGTTTTAAGATGATGTTTAACATCATTTCAGTTTGTGATAATTCTTTTTTTATTCATTTTTACCCTTCATAGGTGTTAAAATCATAAAACATCGAGCACATAAATCTGTTTCTTGATAATACGCATCACACACAGTTCAACAACGAGCACATTTTACGCCAGGTTCAGTACTAATAGTAACCTCTTGTTGACTGTTAGTAACAATAATTTTTCGAACCATAAAAATTTCTGTAAGAAAACTAGCCTCATATCCAGTTTGAGTAATCATAGTTTGGGGTACATAAACAATAGCTTCTTCTCCTCTTTTAAGCTGTTTAGCATTTTTTGCTTCTTCTTGCTTTTTGTTAATAATAACTTTTAAGGCATTGACAGCCTTTCATTGCTCTTCAAAAGCTTTTGAAACTGTAAGATTAGCACAAAAACTAAAAGCCTGTTCTAGTAATAAAAAGTTTTTTTTATGAGGATATTGAAAAACTTGATGTGCCTCATAAACTGTATGCACCAAAATAGGATTTAAAACATAAAGCATTCATTTTAATAAAACCATAATGGTAGATTGAATTTGCCGCCTAGCTTGGGACTGAGCAGCGTAAGTGTACAAAACAATTTTTGCTGAATCTAAATAAAAATTTGATAAATCGTTAGTAATAAAATTTTGTAAAACAGCGACTCCTGCTTTAAAATCAAAATTTTGATAATGCTTTTGAATCGTTTGGAAGGCTTGTTGTGCTTTATGCAAAATATACTGGTTAAAAGGAGTAAGTTTCTCAAAAGCAATAGCTTCTTCACAAAAGTCATGTAAATTACCAAGCATAAAACGCATGGTATTTCTAAATTTAAGGTATTGAGTTTGTACTTGTTTTAAAATATCAGGTCCAAATCTAACATCTCCTACTGTATCAGAAGTGGCTACTCATAACCTGATAATATCTGCTCCAAATTGATTGACTAAGTACTCTAAATCAGTATAGTTGCCTTTGGACTTAGATAACTTATGGCCTTGATCATCTGTGACAAAACCATGCACTAAAACTTGTTTTGCTAAATAAGTATTGCTAGTTATTTGATCAATAATTAATGAAGAATTAAACCAACCTCTAAACTGATCCTTTCCCTCCACTATGACATCAAATGGCATTGAATGTTTAGTTTTACGGCTTGCATACAAGCTAGTCATAGCACTATCTAATCATACATCCATCACTGCAGTGTCTTTAGTGAGGTTTAAAGCATGGTACTTTTTAGGCAAAAAGGTATTAGCTGGTTCACTAAACCAAACATTACAAGAACCTGCTTTTTTAATTTGAGCTAAAGCATAAGTGAGAATTTCTTGGTTAAGCAATAACTTATGATTCTGATCATAAAAAGCAATAAAAGGCACTCCTCATGTTCTTTGGCGTGATAAACATCATTCCTTACGATTTTGAACCATATCTTCCATTTTAGTAATGGCTCATACTGGATTCCACTTCATTTGCTTGATATTCTTGACAACTTTTTCACATACTGCTTTCACATTTAAAAACCACTGTTCTGTAGCACGATAAATTAATTCTTTTTTAGTTCTCCAATCACAGGCAACACTATGAGTTACAACTTCTTCATGCAAAAGATGACCTGTCTCACTCAGTCTTTTAATAATTAAGGGGTTAGCTTTTAAATAAAATTGGTTTGCTAATAAAGGATCATTAATGGCTTTTGTATAGACTCCCTTAGCATTAAGAGGAACATAAACAGGAACAGAGTTGTTTTTTGCAATGATATAGTCTTCTGTTCCAAAACCACTAGCAATATGTACAATTCCGCTTCCTTGGGTAGTATTAACATGGTGTCCATAAACAATTTTAATGGTTTTGTCATACAAAGGATGAAGAGCTTGAGCTTTAAGTAAATCCTGATGGTTCAGTTGAGCCACAATATGATATTGTTTTCATTGACAGGTTTGAGCCACTGCTTTTAAACAATCTTCAGCTAAAATAAAATGTTGCTTGTTAACTTGCACTAAACAATAATTAATGTTTGCTCCAATCGCAAGAAGTTGGTTACAAGGAACTGTTCAAGGGGTGGTAGTTCATACAATTAGTTTAGTGTCTTTTGGGATTTGTCGTAAGGGATCCCAATGTCTAAGCTTAAAAGTAAAAAAAATGGAAGGGGTTGATAAATTATGGTATTCTACTTCTGCCTCCGCTAAGGCTGATTGACTGGAGCATGACCAATAAACTGGTTTTAAATCCCGATAGATCAATTTTTTTTGATAAAGTTGTTCAAATAATTTCAGTTGTAAATATTCATAATCAAAATCCATAGTTTGATAATGTTGCTTAAAATTAGTGAGCAATCCTAACCGTTCAAACCCTTCCTTTTGCAAAACAATTTGTGACTGAGCATATTGAGCGCAGGCGTTGCGAAAAGAAGCTACATCTAGATGTTGCGTATTTTTTTGTTTCAGTAAAGCGTGTTCAATCGGGAGACCATGAGTGTCTCAAATTAAAGTTCAGTCTATCTTATAATTAAGCCCCGCATAATAACGCACAACTATATCTTTTAAAATTTTATTTAAGGCATGCCCTAAATGTAATTTACCGTTCGCATAAGGGGGTCCATCATGCAAAATAAAAGAAGGTTGAGAAGCGTTTTGGTTTTGGATTTGCTCATATAATTTGGTTTGAGCTCAAATTTGCTGAAAAGTCGCTTCTTTTTTAGTTAATTCAGCTCTCATAGCAAAAGGAGTTTGAGGCATTAGTAAGGTATTTTTATAATTTTTAGGCATATTTATGTCAATTAAAGTTTATGATGATGATAATTCAATTTCTTGTTTCATAGCTTGCCTCGCAGCAATCTCAGTATTATTCTTAAAAATTTTATCATACCTGTCAATAAAATTTTGTAATTGTTGTGTTAATGCTTCTGAATTTTGCTGAGTTTGGACAGCAATTAAAATAGTGCAAGCTTGCTGGTAAAAAGTATACATTCAATCAATTTGTTGGCAAATAATAGCATCAAGGTTTTTACTTAAAACCTCTTCATTATGTTTAATTTTATGATGATATTCTTTAATCGTGTGCTTTTGGTGGAAAAGCTGATTAATTTCATGGGTCAGTAAACTATTTACTTTTTTGAGGTAAGTAATTTCTTTTAGCTGTTGAGTAATAATGTTTTTAAGATGTGATTGATTCATAAATAAGCAAAATAAGAATATTTTCTTAATCTTATAATATATAAAAGGACTGTCAACACAAAAAGTTTAATAAATATTGTTGTAAAATATAATCATTATTTACATAAATTAAGGATTTATATAATGACTGGAATAAAAATTATTGAAGTTAATTCATCACTTTCATCCTTATATCAAAAAAACCAACTTGTTCAAACCATAGGGGGATCATGTTGCTGTTGCTGTTGTCCATGTTGTTGCTGTGGACCATGTTGTTCTTGTTGCGTCTAATGTATTAAATTATAAATTATTTTTTAGCTAAAATAATATTTTATGGTTATGGTGTTTCTGGTTTTATGAAGAAAAAATATAAAAATTTAGAATTGCAATTTATAAAATTAAGGGCTGTTTTTAGTTGTTCTTTTATTCAATTTTTTAGATTACCCATTGCTTGATTTTTTTATTTTTTACCTACTTTTTTATATTTATTAATTGCTTTTTTATTTAAGGTAAATATTAATCAAATAATAATAAATTATGTTTTAGTAGCTACAACTAATGTTAGTCTCATGTCTCTAGGTATTCATTTTTTTAATATGAAAAAAAGTAAAGAGCTCAAATATTTTTATGTAGCTAACCTTAAAATATTTACTTTTATTTTTGCAATCAGCTTATTTTATTTTTCGCTTTTTCTAATCCCATTTTTAATTTTAATTTTAATAGCATTTTTATCATTATCTTTAAAAATTTCTTTTCTATATTTTTTTTATCTAATATCAATAGGAGTAGTAAATTTTTTAATTTTTGCTTTTTTATCTATTTTTATTGCATCTTTAATAAAAGAATCTAATACCGCTAATTTTGTTTATGTTTTGTTGCTTTATTTATCTTTTGGAGTTTTATTTTTAATTCCATTTTTATCGAAAACTCCAATTTTTGTATCTTATTTAGTATGAATTGTATTCCCTGGCTCTTTTTTCTCCTTCTTTTTAGACTCCTATATTCAACATTTTTTTAATTATTGGGCATTTGGATTTAGCTTATTTTATATAATCATGATTTTATTTTTGCTTATTAAGTATTTTCAATGGGAATAAGTTGATTTAGTTTTTGTAATAATTTTTGCCTATTTTGAAAAATTATTTTTTTGGGATTTCGACCTTCAGCAAAATAATAAACCTTTGAAGAAAGTTCCGCAATTTCATCAAAATTGTGTGAAACTAAAATTATGGTTGAATTATTATGATTATGATAATTTTTAATAAGATAAATAATCTTTTTTTTTCATACATAGTCTAAGGATGTGCTAATTTCATCTAAAATTACTAAATCTGGATTATGCATTAAAGCAATTAGTAGTTTAAATTTTTGCTTTTGCCCAGCAGATAAATTACGATATTTAGTCTTTTTTTCTGACAAAAGATTAAATTGAGTTAACATTTGTTCTGAGTTAAATTTTTTTAGTCCATAAATTTTTTTAAAAAAATTAATATTCTCTTGAATATTTAATATGGAATTAAAATTTGATTCTTGAAAAACAGCTCCTTTTTTTATATTTTTTTTATAAAACAAGACATCCCCTTTATCTAGTTTTTTTATTCCTAGGATTATTTCAGCTAAAGTTGTTTTACCTGTCCCGTTCAAACCAACAAAAGAAATAAAATCTCCTTTGTTAATTTCCAAATGAAAACCTTCTAACAAAATTTTACTTCCAAACTTTTTATATGCATTTTGAATGCTTATTATAGAAGATATCATTATGCAAGGGGGTGTATAAATTTGGTAATTAATTTATTTTGTACATTCTAATAATTATTCGTACACTCTAAGATGAGAGGTGTCAACGGGACACTTTTTAATTTAATTGGTTATATTTTAACAAATATTGTTCAGGAGACATGTTATTTAGAACATTTTGGATTCTATCTTTGTTGTACCATGTAACATAGCTATTAATTGCTTTATCAGCAGTTTTAAGGCTTGTTAATTCAGTGTGATAAAGTCATTCGTGTTTTAGTAAACCAAAAAAGAATTCAATTGGTCTATTATCAAGTGAATTTGCTACTCTTGATACTGATTGGATCACTTGATTATACTTTAAAATGTCCTTAAATCTTTTTGATAAGAAAGGGGTTCCGTGGTCTGAATGGATAATTTCTGGTGCTCCAAATTTATCAATAGCTAAATTTAGTGTTGCAACAGCTAAATCTGTATCATTAGTATGACTTAATTTTCAGCTAACAATTTGATTAGCTAGAGTTTCAATAATTACACAAAGCCAAAGGTGTTTTCCACTTTTTAATTTTATAACAGAAGAATCAATAAATCACTTTTGATTAGCCCGAGTTGCTTTAAAGTTACGGTTAATAATGTTTTGCGTTTGGATGTTGATTGTTTTATCTTCTTTAGGACGATGGTGTTTTTGAGAAATGGTTTTTCTTGCCTTTAATTTTAGCTTTTCATATGCGTTTCTAACCTTTCACAGTGTTATATTAGGGAGCCGATTTAATACAACAAAAATTTTCCTATATCCATAAACGCAATTACTTTTTAAAAAAACCTTTAAAACAAGCTGATTCAATATTAAGTCATTTTGATTTTGCTCTTTTATCATTGGCAATTCGTATATCTTTTGTCTGGTAATTCCAACAATTGAGCAGGTTTGCTTTTTGTTTTTTAATTCTTCTTTTCTTTTTCTAAATTTTTCTAAAATTTCAGATCTAGGAATATGATGATCAGCAATGATTTCTTCTAATATTTCTTGGTATATTTGACGATCATGAGGGTGTAGATCCCAAGTCTTCCTTTTCTACGATATACTTTATCTATTTCACGCATTTTTCTTGGTCTACCTAGTTTTTTTGTACCCATAATACCAAGATTATACTCTCTAACTCAAATTTTTAAAATTTCATGAGCTCTATATCTTGTAATATTGCTATAGTTCTTGTATCTTAAAGGATATGCCTTAATTAATTTATCTCTTATTTCAATTTTGTTTTCAGCCTTTATATAAATTTCACATCAATATTTTTTTATGTTTAACGGGATTCTTTTCATAAGTTTTATTTTCCTTATTTGTCCCGTTGACACCTCTCATCTTACTCTAAATCATCTTAACATATCATTTTAAGAGGTTTATTTCGTACTTTTTGAGAACTTTTTTTGTGAAGGATTTTATAAATCTTTTTTAAGTGAGAAAAACAATTTCTTGATAAAATAATTCATTTGGGTTTTCTGGGCTAAAATCATTATAAATACTAGCTTGACTATATGGATCATAATTAAATTTAACATTAATCACAATATTATGATTTAAATATAATGAATTTTGTAATAAATTATAAAAACCTTTAGTATAAGCTTCATTTTTATTAGGTGTCATGCTTTTACTACTTGGATTTGTAACAAAGCAATTTATGAAATTAAAACATTTTTTATTTAAAATATGATCTATTTTCAATCCTTGATAATTTTTTCAATTATATGCTACACTTCAATCTATAGTTTCCAAAAATCCAAAATTAATAGCTAACTCTAAATATTTATTATTGGTTAATGTAATTAATGATCCATCAATATGTATTTTTAAATCCCTATTATAAGATGAGCTATTATCTACTCTATTAAAATCAATGTAATTATGAAAGGTAGGATAATGAGCTGGATAATCAATAATGTTAAAATTAATAGTATTATCTTGAGAGTCATAGCCATAATATAAGCTATTGGCTATGGTGCTCCCTGCTTTAGGAGTAATTTTAATTCTCAATAAGGTTGGTTGATTATTTATTATTAAATTGTGTAAATCAATAATTTGATGTAATGAATATGATTTATCGTTAATAGTAACCTTATCAGTTGTTGTATTGTTAAAAATCATTAAAGTATTTTTATCACTATTTTCTATAGCATATGTATAATAATTATTTAATACATCATTTTTGTAACCATAAATATTAATTTGAGAGCCATCTTGATTGGTAAAGTGTATAAAATTACTATAGTCCACAATAGAGTTAGGAATTAATTGATAAGATGCTGGAGAGTTATTGAAGACATTATCATTAAAACCTGTAGTTAAATTCATTCCATAAGTATAAAACCAAAATTCTAAATAATCATGATATCCATCAAGAAAATTATCGCCCCCTGAAATTGCTGCATTAATAATTTCAACATTAGATGGATTATCTGCTTCTGTATAAGCCACAACCTCAGTAGCATCACTGGTTTCTCCTTTGTGAATACTACCTCTGTACCATTGAGAAGCCATAGAAAAATAAGAACCTGAAGCATGATCTGAATCATGAATATTAGTTAATTGGTAATAATGACCATATGGAGGATTATTAAAAGAATCATAAGGCATATCAGCTGGTGCTACAGTTGTATCAGTATGATCGGTATTTATATCTCTATTAGAAGTTAAATCTGTTCATGAAGTTGTTTGCAATTTAGAGAGATCAAATTGAACTGTTATTTTAGGCAAACTTAATGTATCAGTTATATGACCAAACATTTCTTGATGAATATAAAGTGCATAAGTATATGATAAAGGATCTAAAAAGAATCCTGCTTGATGAGCTGTTTGAAAGCTTCCAACATCAACACCATCAGAATCAATCATCTTACCTAGATTAAAAACAACATCCCTATGTTTTCCATCATCAGGCACACTTGAAAAGAAATATCAAGGAGACCCTTCATGATAAATATCTTTTCAGGTTTGCATAGTGGGAAGATTTTGAGTGTTATCTAAAATAATACCAGTTGATCCAGAATAGTCAGCTACATCAAAATGGCATAAATTTAAAGAAAATTCAAAACTAGTTTTATTAGGTCAATAAACTAATTTTAAATTAAATGTTTTTCAAAATCCTCAAGCGGGATTAGCGTTTAATGAATCTAAATTAGTAATGTTAAAATCATTAAATACTGCCTTATTGTGATTTTGTGGGTCACAAAACTGAATTTGCTCCTCACTTTCAATTTGAGTAAAAAGCTTGAGCTTAGCAAATGCATTAAAATAATTTCAATATCTACTATTAAGCTTTGATAAAATAACATCTTTTAGCCTATCATCTTGCCCATTATACTCAGAATAATTAACATTTATATCTACATTTTCTGGATTCTGAGCCTGTCCTTTTACAATATTAGCATAATAACCTTCGTGGAAATCGCTAAAATTTGTACTATAACTGTTAGAGGTTAATATTGCTGAATGTGGTTTACATTTTACATTAACATTTAAATTTGCTATGCTTCCACATAACAGAGTTGTTGCTGTAAATATATAAGATGCTTTTTTCATTTTATATTCCTTCTGTTTTTAAAATTTTATTTCAAGATAAATAGTTTTAATAGGTGCAGAAATTTGTTTGTTTGTTTTGGATGTATAAATAATTTGAATTACTGTAAATATTGATGGTTGTCCTCCATTAGCTGGATTAGGTGGCTTAGGTAGAGTCCCTTTAAAAGTAATTTGATTTGCATAATTTTCTAAATCATCTAGTCCTGGTATCCCTCCAATTAATTGTTGCAAAATTTCGTTTGGAATCTTGCTAGCATCAGAATTAGTCCAAAATGACGGTAATACAAAGCCTGAATTATAACTTTTTGTTATTACATCAAATGCTTGCTTAATATTATAAAAATAAATTATAAAAACTGGAACATTATACAATGCCTTTTGATAGGTAATGACAAGATTGAGATGATTTGCAGTACCATCAGTATGGAGATAATTATTTTTTAAAGGACTATCTGTAAAATTAGTATATTGATAATTATTATCGCCTTTATTGTATTGCTTATTAAAAGCTTGTTTTAATTCTTGATTATAATTTTTAATTTGAACTTGATTTTTAGGATAACCAGAAATATTAGGGTCATAAATACTAAGTTCGTTTTGTTTTTGTAATTTATTAATTAAGGGGTAAATTTTTATTTGATCGGGTGTTAAGTTTCAGTTAATTTGAAATTTAATATAAGTATAATGATAATTTACATGGATTTGAATTTGTAAATTTGTTTCACTTTTGTGAGTTGTTGAACTTATTTTAGATAAATTTTTTGCTTTTACATAACCATCAGGGGTTTGTTGTTGCAACTGAACATCTTGCTCATATTTATGCTGAATCTTGTTTTGATCAAAAAGTTGATTCATTAATAATTGATAATAAGTTTGATTTTGTAATGTATTATTTAAATTGCCTCAAAAATCATTTCAATCATTACTAATAGTAAGGTTATTATTTTTAAACTCAGCTTTTAATTTATTGACGGTCATATTATTATCATCATTATTACTATTATTTGACCCGACACATGCAACAACACTTATCCCTATATTCATTGTTATACTTAATGCACTTAATAAAGTTAATATTTTTTTCATTTTTATATCCCTCCTGTTTTTTAATATTTCATTTAAAGATAAATAGTTTTTATGTTTGCAAAAATGTCATGATTGTAAATAATTTGAATCGTTTTAATTCCTGCTCCATCACTAGTAGGTAGAGTCCCTTTAAAAGTAATTTGATTTGCATAATTTTCTAAATCATCTAGTCCTGGTATCCCTCCAATTAATTGTTGCAAAATTTCGTTTGGAATCTTGCTAGCATCAGAATTAGTCCAAAATGAGGGTAATACAAAACCAGAATTATAACTTTTTGTTATTAAATCAAACAATTTTTGAATATCCCCTAAAGGTTTAGATAATAGTATTTTTAATTGTAAATATGGATATAAACTCTTAGGATTAAAAATGTAATTAAGCTTTTGTAAATAATGTTGTCACATAAGTGGTCGATCTTGAGTTTTAGCCGCTGTATAATGCATAAAATTACTTTTAAATCTTTCAAAAAAGTTTTTTAAATATAAAAAGATATTAAAATTTTGTAAATGTATTTGGGCTGGAAAATTATTATAAGTATGATAAAAATTAGCAATTGGTTTAGAATAATCACCTTTTCGCAATTCTGCAGGAGTTCCAAGCAAATTATCAAAAATCAGTGCCATACGAGAATAAGTTCAAAAATTGCTATAATAATTAATTGATTGAGTTTTTTCAACAGGTTTAACATGCGTACCTTGTAAACCGTTTAATAAAAGGTCTACAATAGCTCCTAACATTCATCCGAGAGGTGGGATACTAGCTTCACTTGAAGCTAAGGATGCATCAAGTAACCCTCCCGCTATATTAGTTACGGTTCCTGCTCATTCAGGAATATTGTAATTTTGTACAATCTCTTTATTAACAATGTAATTGTAACGAATAGAAACATTAAAATATAAATCTTGAAGTCATCCATAATGAGTAATATCATTGTCAATATCATTTAATAATTTACCATAAAGGCTTAAATCGTAGTATTGATCAGAAGTAAAGTAAATATAATATTGCTTTGCTCAATTTTCAAAATATCAAATATTTAAAAAATCATTAAGAATTTGATTTATAAACATTTTAGACTGAGATTGGACGATGCCTGCCTTTTGTGAATAACTAAAATCATCAGGTCCAATAAAACTTGGGGTTAAATTTAAATCTGAAGATGATTGAAAAGTGGTTGTTGAAGAATAATTATGATAACTAAAATTGTTTAAATTATAACTTGTTTTATTAAGATACCCTCTTCAAAAATAATGATATCTTGGATTTAAAAGCTCTGAATGATAAAAAGATCCAATTTTATTAATATAACTAGGATGATATTGCAAATTTTGTTTATAGTAATGAATATAATTAAAACTACCAAATAACCCGTTTTTTGCATTAACAGAAGGGGTGTTTGTATAAGTTTCAGTATCTTTTTTTAAAAATAATCCGCCTCCAATATTTCATTTCGGTCTAATTTCGTTAATGCCTCCATGATTTACTGCTCTAAAACTATAATCTTGACCTTTAATTAAATTATAATTATTCTGAATAATTTGACTATAATTTGAAGTAGATGTAACATTGCTGTTTAAAAGACTATTTCACCCCATATTTTGAGTTGAGGATAGATTGTTTGTACTAACTGTATATGTTTTACTATCTGATTCACCATTTTTAATGTTTATATCATATAAATCTCCCAAGGAAATAATGGGAGATGATACGATAACCAATGCTGAACAAAGACTAACAATCATTTTAATTTCTTTCTTTAAATTTCATTCTAGCTAATATATTTATTTATTATTATCTTAACATATCATTTTAAGAGATTCATTTAGTACTTCTTGAGAACTTTTTCAATTAAGAATTCTTCTTGGCATTTTGTTAATTAGATATGTTGCAGAGATTAATTCTTCTTCTTTAATTTTAAAAAATTTGTACCTTTTGGGAACCAACGCCTCAACATACCATTTCAATTTTCATTTCTACCTCTTTGTCATGAAGAATATGGAAAAGCAAAATAAACTTGAAGATCTTTAACACTTGATTCTAATTGTGATGTTTGAGTGAATTCTAATCCATTATCAAAAGTAATAGATTTAAAAGGTAGTTTCTTATTGTTATGTATTAGTAATTTCAACTTATCTAAAACATAATCAGATTTCTTTGAATTTAAAAGCATCGTTAATCCACATCGTGATTTTCTTTCAACCATGGTTAGAACATAACCATGGTTTTTATTGCTTACTACTATTAAATCACCCTCTCAATGTCCAAATTACCTATCATAATTAGGATAATCTTTTTTTCGATAAGAAATAGGTTTATCAACCATTCTTTTCCAACGAGCGATTGTGTTTTTGCGTTTTTTACGTGGTTTCAATATACTTTGATAATTAAAGTCGAATACCCCTTTAGAGATTTAATTATACAGTGTAGCTAACGAGGGTGCATCAGAATGGCCCTTACGCCACTCTCGAAGCAATAACTCTAATGATTGATGCTTTTTATAAAAATTTTCATTAATGAAGTCTAAAAAGTCTAAATGCAATTTAGCACATAATTTAGCTCCTCTTTCTTTTAATCTCTACTTAGTAATTTGATCTGCTTTTCCTGCCATATAACGATATCCTGTTTTTTTCTTTATTTCATAGGCGACAGTTGATAAAGATTTTTTAACCTTTCTTGTTCTTGTTACACAACGAATAGAATTACCATTACTTAATTCATGAGCAATTATTGCCCTATCTTCTATTGTTAAATAATTATATTTTTTTCTAGGCTCCATATTTCTGAATTTTAATTAATTTAATTTAAGTAATTTTATACTTTAGTGTACGAATTAAAATTAGAATTCAGGTTGCTAATTTAAATAAATAATTAGCGTAACCCCTGACTTCTAATTTTAATTATGTAGTGTAATGTATTGAAAAAGTTTTCTTCTTGCTAAGAGGGGACGAGTATCACGATTAAAACTTTTAGCTCAGTTTGGTTCTGGTAACATCAATTTATTGGTTTTTTGATGACGAGAGCGGTAGTAGTCTACTGCATAAATAGTGTCTAATCCATATTGATTATGGTCGTGTTGATATTGGATACTCCCTAATAAGGCACTGCCATAATAACCATTATTTAAAAAGAGGTTATGTTTAGCAAAGAAACGACTTTCAAAGTGGCTAATTCTTTGCACAAAGCCTTCAATTCCTGCTAGTTTTTGAATTAATCCATCATAAAAAACAGTAACAGCTAAGCCTGCTGGTAGCACATGACGAATAGCTCTTTCGATGCTTTGGATTTGCTGAGCTATTTTTTGTTGCACTAAAACCATAAAATCATTATGTTTAACTTTAATTTCATTACTTAAGCCATTACTGAAATGATTATTAAAAGCCATCCCTGTAAAAGGAACCATGACAAAATTTACATAATCTTGTCACACAAAATTTTTGTTCTGAAAAACACTAGGAATCACATTTCTTAAGCCTTGTTCAATGACTTCCATTCCTAAAGGAAGTTTTTGTTTTTCTGCAAGCTTCCCTTTAATAAAATAACTAACGGAGACAGTTTTAGGTCCTCAATTGACAGTAACAAAGTGATTATTTGGTACAAATTGGGTATGCATAATAAACTGACCTTGAGCAATAGCTTTAGGTAAACAAGTAATTAATTGTAAATTATGTACCCCTAAGAGGTTAATTAAATCACCATAAAATAACTTATCTACTTTATATGGCAAATAACGCATCCCTAATTGTTGGGCAGGAATAGTCAGAGGTAGTTTTGTAAAAGTGTTTCTGTTATTAACCACATATTGGCTAGGATCAATAAAAATAGTTTGTTCTTGTCCAAAATCATTATGGTACAAAGCTTTTTTGCACAATATTTCATAAGCATTAGACGGAATTTTATTATTTGGACAAGCAATATTGATTAAGCTTTGCTGAATATGCACTAAAGCATCATCTATAATGACTACAAATCTTTTCAGTTGCATGTTAAGGGTATGGTTGGCTTCCTCTAATAAAGATGCTAAGGCTAATTTAGCTTCTTGCATGTTAAGGCGTTGACCATCATTAATGAGTTGTTTTTTTTCTTTTTTAAAAAACAAAACTTTTAATTCATTACAATGGTCAAGCCCTACCATTAAGGCAAGACTTTGTTTGTTAAGATGAAGAGATGCATATAAAGCTTTATTATTAATCATAATGTACTTCCTTAATTCTTTCTAATACTCTTAAATGGGCACTTCTGGCTTTAGGGTTACTTTTAATTTCTTGAGTTGATGGTTTAATTACTTTATTACATAAAACTTTAAAAGCACTCTGACCCGAAACAACCATTGGAATTTTTGCTAATTGATGGTTATTGCTAAGAGCTTGTGATGTTATTTGTTTAAAAAAATGTTTGACAATTCTATCTTCTAAAGAATGAAAACTAATCACTGCTAATCTAGCGTTTTGATCTAATAACAGTACAGCCTGTTGCAGTCCGTATTCTAAATTAGCTAGCTCTTGGTTAACTTCAATCCTAATAGCCTGAAAAATACGGCGACAGGGGTGCTTATTTTGTTTTAAAAAAACTGCTGGTAAATGATCCTTAATCACTTGCACTAATTGCAAAGTAGACACAAATAAAGTTTTTTTTCTGTGTTGAACAATAATGTTTGCAATTAACTTAGCATGTCTTTCTTCTCCATAAACCTTAAAAATGTGAGCTAACTCATCAAAACTATAGTTGTTTACAACATCAGCAGCGGTTAAACTAGCATTTTGGTCCATTCTCATATCTAAAGGTCCGTCTTTTAGATAACTAAAACCTCTTTTACTAGTAGCTAGTTGGTTAGTAGAAACTCCTAAATCAAACAAAATTCCTTGAATATGATTGATTTTTAATTTTGCTAATTCATAAGTCAGGTTTTTAAAATTATTCTTAATTAAGATTCAGTTTGAAAAAGCTGATTTTTCTAATATGGCATGTGATTGACTAATAGCTTCTGCGTCTTGATCAAATGCTATGACATAACTGCTAGCATCAAGTTTCTTTAATAATGCTAAGGTATGTCCTGCTCTGCCTAAAGTAGCATCAACATATACCCCTTTTCTGACTGGATTTAAAAGGTAAATAGCTTCTTTTTTAAGAACACTGACATGTTGTATAGTTTGAGACTCCATCATGATTAAAAAACATCCTCAAATTTTTCTGCGTAATCACTTAGGGGCTTAGTAGCTGATAAATATTGATTCCATTTTGCTTGAGCTCAAATTTCAATTTTATCGGCATTCCCTACTAAAACAACAATGTTACTTAATTGAGCTTTAGAAGCTAAAACATTAGAAATTTTAATCCGTCCTAATTTATCAAAAGCTACTTCTTCAGAAAAAGCCATAATTTGTCTTCTTAAAAACCTTGCTTCTTTAGCACCACTTCCTAAATGTGATAGTTTATCCATTCATACTTTAAAAGTACTAACATCACGCATTTCTAAACATTCATCAAAACCTGTGGACACAACAAAAGTATCTCCCATTAGTTGATTCCTAAATTTTGCTGGGATGATAATGCGATTATTATTTTCAAGCTTGTGCTCGTACTGACCTAAGAATACTTTTTCCATAATTTTCCATTACATACCATTATTTTATAAAATTTTCTTAATTTAAAAAAATATTAAAAAAACAACTTATAATTGTTGTTTAAAAAGGTTAAAATTTAACGCTTGAATAATTGTATATATAAATGTTGAATGAAAAATTATAAATCCGCATTAAAAGATTAATTTTTAACTTTGATTACTTCTTTACCTTTATAATATCCACACTCTAAACAAGCTTTATAAGGTTTAACAGTTGCTCCACAGTTTTTGCAGTTATTAACAGGTTGTGCTTTTAAAGCTTGATGTGATCTTCTCTCTCTTTTTGCTTTTTTACTAGTTTTACGAAAAGGTACTGCCATCTTGTTTTGTACTTGAAATTTTTATTTAATTAATAGATTAACAATTATTGATAATAACATATTATCGATAAACTATTATCAATAAAATTATTAGTGAAGCATAAATTTATGTGCTTTAAAATTATTGAGGATTTTTTGTTCTTCTATTTGAACATCTTGTTCTTGTAATTGTTTTTGATAGTTGTTAAAAAAGACTCTAAATGTCATAATTTTTTCAAAATCTGGTGCTTTTTCTTCTTGATATTCGTATAAAAACTGAACATTTTCAATAAAAGCTACTCCTTCTAAAGCAAGGTTAAGCATCTCTTGATATTGATATTTATTAGTATTAACAATTACAGAAAAATCTCTTTTAGAAGAATGATATTTTGAACTTGGTTTAATCTTGAGGTCCTGAGCTTGTAACTTTTTAATTAAAGGTTTAATGAGAAGTTCTGCTACATAATAATTTTTGGTTTGCTGAGCCATAACTTCTTCTTTTAATTTAAAACCAATAAATCCAAGTAAAACTTTTTGATAATAAATTTTAAAACTTTGGTAAGGATGAAACCCATCAGCCTGAAAGGGTTTAAAATCAACCTTAAAAGGCTTAATGCCACATAATGCTAAAAGTTGATTCACACAATGTTTTAAATCATAAAAGGAACCTCATTTTTGCTCTGATTTATCTAGTATTGGTTCAGGCTTAATTAATAAAGCTATACTTCAATTAAGTTCTGTATAATGATCATTTAAGTATATTTTCCCAATCCGCACTAGGTTAGAAACATTAATTTTATGGTCCACATTGTAGTTTTGAGTTGTCACTAAGCCTGGTAATAAACTGGTTTGTAAATACATGTGATTTTGCGATAAATGATTATGCATAGCAGTTAATTTAGTAGCATGATATAAATTATAGCTACAGGCTTCCTGGTGAGAAACTAAATTATAAGCTTTAACTTCTTGAAACCCTTGATCAATTAAAACAGATAATAATTTTTCTGCTAAAACTTCCTCATTTAACTGAGGGAGAGTAAGGTGGTGATTAAACCATGGCTCTTCAGGAATACTATCATAACCTCATAACCTTGCTACTTCTTCATAAAGGTCTTGTGGTTTTTGTAAATCAAATCTTTTAGCACTAACCTGACAGATTAAGCTGTTTTGAGTTTTAGGATAAATAATAATGTCATTTTGTTTTAGTAATTTAGTTAAGCTTTCAGATGTAAAATTAAGCGATAAAAATTGATTAAGTTTAGCTAAATTAACTTCAATCTCTCGAACTTGAGGTATTGGTTTTAATTGGTTTGTAAAAATAATTTTATCAGCTAAGCTTTTTTGCAAAAGCAACAACTGTTGAGCAAAAATATGTAGAGCTTCATTACAATAAAGAGGACTAAGGGGTCTGATAGAACGAGTGCTAATAAAATAATTATTATTTTTTTGTTTTTTTAATTGCTCACGCATAGCATCAAAATCAATATTAAATGCTACAACAAAACAAAACTGATCTGGCTTAAAGGCTTGCTCCCCTATGCTTCCCAATTTAAGCTTTTCGATACTTGTTTGGCAAACTATTTGTTCTTGATCCAATAAAAAGGTTAAAGTTTCTTGTTGCTTTTTAGCTGCGATCGCAAAAAGAGCCTGACCTGATAAAAAAATACTTTTTTCTAAAACGGTTCGCAAAATATTGTCAGAATAAATCTTAACTAAATTCAAATGTCAAAAAAAATTATGTTTAAATTGCTTTTCATAAGTTGTGATATGATTCACAACCTTTAAATATGAAATTTTTTGCACAATGCCTTGTAAAGGTTCACTGATGTGAAGGGTAGCCTTTTGGTTGACAAGCTTGAGCTGAGGAAGGGTTCTTTTAGGTAATGTGATTTTTAAAAAACAAGCCAGTTCTTTTAATAGTTGCTGAGCTCCTCAGCAATCTCCTCTGTTAAAAGCTAAATCTAATTCAAAAACAGTAGTATCTAAATGCCATAATTCAACAACATTATCAATAGCTTGATATGGTGCTACATCTTGCTCATAATCAAGCTCTAAAATATCTTCTTGTTGCTTTTTAGTTTGAGCTTGATGAGCTATTCCTATTTCTGATAAAGAACACATCATTCCAGCTGAAACTACCTTTTTAATGCTTTTTTGCTTAATCACAGTACCATCAGCAATTGTTGATCCCACAGGAGCATATAAACCTCATAAGCCTACTTTGACATTTTCGGCTCCACAAATAACCTCATAATTATGCCCTGCCAAATCACACACTGTTAGCAGTGATAGTCGATCAGCAGATACTACTTTCGTGACAGTTTTAATTTGGGCAATTTTTAGACCCTTATTTTGCAAGTGAAAAGCATTTTCTACTTCAAAACCTAAAGCGTTAAAAGCTTTAATTAATTGAGCTGTACTCAGGCTTTTTTGTAAATAATTATTAATTCATGCTTGGCTGATAATCATGTTATTTGTAAGGTTTCTTAATTAATTTATAGTTTTTGAACAGTCTCCATGTCCCCTTTAATATTAATCACTTCAGTTCCATAAATCACTTGTAAGTTATTGGCTGTCCCAATAAAACCTAAAGCTCCAGTTTCTTTTAAAATTTCTCGATTTACCTTCTTGCCATCTCTTAAAGTGACCCGCAGTCTAGTGGCACAATTACTTAAAGTTAAAACATTATTCATTCCTCCTAGTCCTTCAAAAATCCGCCTTGCTCTGTTTAAAGCTTCTTCTCTTTTTTGAACTTTTTTAGATTTCTTGCTAACTGGTTTTTTCTCTAAAACAATTGGTTTAGTAGTTCCTGCCAGATAGCCTGCTAACTCAGCATTATATTGTTCTATTTCAGTTAAATAACGTACTCTAATCGTATTATCTTTCACTTGCACATTTTTAGAACCACTAAGTTTCAGTTGTCCTTTGTTAATGTTGGCAACACTTTTTACTGCTACCACTAAGACATTGTCTTCAATGGTTGTGTTTAAAATATTAGTTTTTTGACCTAGTCCTTCGTATAGAAGCTGACCTCTTGGTTTAGCTTTTTTTGTCCCTTTGGCTAAAGCATCAGAGACTAGTCCTAAAACATCCCCTTTAGTACTAATCTCACTACTTCTTCCTAAGGTTTGATAATTCCGTCACTTAATGATGTAATAAAAACCAAAGAAATATGATGGAGCCATTACTGCCCCAATGACAAACATTCAGTACCATCCAGTTTGTTTACCAATCGCAGTAGGAAGAATACCAAAGAAAGTAAAGTCAATCGCTCCTGCTGCAAAGCCTTGTCCACAAGTAATGTTAAATATGTAAGCCAGCATGGCACTCATTCCTGCCATAAAAATGTTAAGTCCTCATAACATTGGTGCAATAAATAAATAAGTATACAAGCATGGTTCAGTAATACCAGTTAAACATGAGGTCAATCCTGCAGAAAGTAAAATTCCTCCTACTTTAGCTCGGTTTTGTTTTTGAGCATGTAAATACATCGCAAGCATGCCAAAAGGATAACCAAAAAGCATAAAACCAAAACGACCAGATAAAAAGGCAAACCCTACAGTTTGGTTAAAATGACCTGTAGCCTTAGAACCTAACTGTTGGAAAAAAATGTTATAACTACCAGCATATTCTTTTCCTTGATAAAGCCATGTTCCTCCAATTGGAGTAAATCAAAATGGAGTATAAAGCACATGGTGTAAGCCTGTTGGATTAAGAATTCGTTCTAATGCCTGTAAAGTAAAAGCTACAAAAGCTCCCGCAGCAGTAGGTTTAAAATTACTTCCCGTTAGCTTCCCTGGGGTAGTCGGGGGTAATCCAGAAGCACTAGACAATCCCTTCCCAATTGCAAAAAAACCTCTTAGTAATGCCGGTCAAGTAAAGAAGAAAAGCACTCCTGCTACAATTCCTACCATCATAGAAAAAACAGGAACGATCCGTCCTCCTCCAAAGAAAGCAAACAGTTTAGGTAGTCGCATATTATATGAACGGTTGTGAACTCAGGCTACTGCTGCTCCTATTAAAATACCTCCAAAGACAGAAGTATCAATAGTAGGAGTTAAACCTAATAAAGTACTAAAGAATCCTTTATTAGCGGTGCTTTGATCATACTTATGATTTGCTCCTCCTAAATTTCAAGGGTCAAATCCTAAAGTATATGTACCTGGGTGTCCATTAACAGCAGTAGGAAAAAACAAAGCGTGAATCACAGCAGCTTGAACCCCAAAAGCAATAAAACCACCTAGAGCTGCTACTCCTTTTCTTTCTTTGGCATATCCAAAAGAAATAGCTATACAAAAAATAAGACCCAGTAATGAAAAAATGACACTACCAGCTCCTCTTAAAACACTAAAAAAATGTTCCACTCCACTAGGTCAACCATAATGATTAGCAGCAGCTGCAAAACCTCCCCCTATCCCTAGGAGTAAGCCAGCAAAAGGTAAGGCTGCTACAGGAAGAATAATAACACGGCTTAGGTTTTGTAATTTCCCAAATGCTTTATCATTAAAATTATGAAACCGTTCCAAAAATTTTGAACTGTTTTCATCTCCTGAAGCACTGTTCTTTTTCTTAAAAGCTTTTTTTAAAAAAAGAAAAGGATTTTTAAATTTGTTATTTTTAATTGACATGCATATAAAATCTTAAATAAATAACATTAACACAGGCATTATATCAAAATTCTTCATTGAATAACAGAGCAAAAATAAAAAATTAAGCCCTTGAGCTTAAAAATTTTGTTTTACAGCATAAATGACGCTTTTATTCTTCTGCATCAGCAAACAATTTCAATAAATTAGCTTTATATAAATTAACTCCAGGTTGATCAAAAGGATTCAATTCTAATAAATAAGCACTTACAGCACAGGCCTTCATCATTCAATAAAACAAATAACCAACTGTTTCAGGGGAATTATCCTGCACTTTAAGGACAATGTTTTGAATCTTCCCTTGGGAGTGAGCTTGGATGACTGCTTTTTGCACCATATGATTTAGCTCCTTAAAAGTATGGTTTTTGAAAAAACTATTTTCTGGTGCTAATAATTCACTTGTAAAAAATTTATTAATGTCTTCATTAATATTATTTTTCATGTTTTCAATCACCAATGTTGTTTCAAAAAACAAATCTTTTGGCCCTTGTTGTAAATATTGTCCTAATGAATGCAAATCCCTTGTAAAATTAACAGTAACAGGGAGTAGTCCTTGGTCATTTTTCCCTTCTGATTCAGCAAACAATTGCTTAATTCACTCGTTCATATAGCTTCAACTAGGTTCATAAGCAATCAGCATTTCTACTTGCAAATTTTGTTGGGTTTGAAGTAAATAGCGAGCTACTGCATATTGATAAGCTGAATTTTTTAAAATATCAGCTTCTTTAGTTTGATAATATGCTTTTTGAGCTCCCTTAATAATTTCTTTAATATCAATTCCAGCCATAGCGATAGGAAAAAGCCCTGCAGGCGTAAAAACAGAATAACGTCCTCCAATATTAGCAGGGATATAAAAAATTTTAAACTGTTCTTTTTTGGCTAATTCATACAATGCACCTATTTTATTAGATGTAATGACAACCACTCTTTCACGATAAACTTTATTGCTGGTGTGTTGTTTTAAATAATTTTTTAAAATATCAAAAGTTAAGCTTGTTTCTAAAGTAGAACCTGACTTAGAAATCACACAAATAGCGAAACGACTATTATGAGAGTAAATATGTTTAAACAAAACACTTTTTAAGTATGACTCACTAACATTAAAACCAGCAAAAACAATCCGCACGCTTTTATTATCAAAAATATCTAAAGCCTCAATCGCAGCCTTAGCTCCTAAAAATGAGCCCCCAATTCCAATCACAATTAAAGTATCAATTTTGCTAGCTAAGGTTTTAGCAAAAGTTTGGATTTTATTAATTAATGATATATCTAATTTTAGTGGTCATGTTAACCAACCTAAATAATCAGCTCCAAGGCAAGTTTGAGAATGCATGTTAGCTTCAATGGTAGCTACCTGCTCTTCAAAAGACTTCACTTTATCAAGGGAAAGATTAGTATGAGCAAGATCTATCTTAATCAAGACAATTCCCCCTTCGCTTTTCTTCTTCTTTATTTAATTATAAATCATGGTGTCAAAAAAAGTTATTTATAAAACTAAAAAGCAATTTTAATGTTATGAAAGTACTTTAAAAAGCGGGCGTCATTTAAATATAATTGACGAATGTCATTAATGTGATATTTAAGCATGGTAATTCTTTCTATTCCTATGCCAAAAGCTATTCCTTGTCATGAAGCATCCTTGTGACATCTTTTAAAAACTTCATTATTAATCATGCCTGCTCCGAGCACTTCAATATAACCACTATATTTACAAACAGAGCATTTTTGACCATTACAAATGGTGCATAAAATATCAAATTCTAAAGATGGTTCTGTAAAGGGGAAATAGCTGGGGCGGCATCTAATAGGAATATCTTGACCAAAAAGGTGGCGACATAAGTTGTTTAATGTTCATTTTAAATGAGCCATACTGATGTTTTTATCAACAGCTACCCCATCAGCTTGCATAAATTGGTGCGAGTGAGTAGCATCATCATCATCTCTTCTGTAAACATCTCCTATTGCTAAGTAAGCAAAAGGATGATAAAGGGTAGGGCTTTTTTCTTGCAAAAGTCTTCTTACTGTCATATTAGTACAATGAGTACGCATTAATAATTCAGGTGAATCTTTAATATAAAAGCTGTCTTGAATGTTATGAGCTGGATGATTAGGATCAATGTTAAGCTTCGTAAAATTAATGTCTTTTTTTTCTACTTCTATTCCTGATCCTATTTCATAACCCAGATGACTAAAAAAAGTTTTAATTTGATTTACTACAATGCTAATTGGGTGTCTCCCCCCTGTTTCATGCTTAAAAAAAGGCTGAAGGTCAATCGTGGGATCTATTTTTTCTTGAGCTAATTTTTTTGTTTTTAAAGCAAGGATTAATTTTGCTTGCTTTTCATCAAAAGCTTTAGTTAAGGTAGTTTTAAAAACATTGATTAACTTCCCTTGCTTAATTCTTTCTGAATGACTAATATCTTTAAAAGTTTCAAGAATAGGTTTTAACACAGAATTACGCCCTAAAAACTTTTGCCTTCACAAAACTAAGGCTTCTTTATTTGTAATTTTTTGTAAAGCTGTTTGAGCTTCTATTAAGATTTGATCAAGTTTTTTCAAAACTAATTTATACACCAGGTGTTTTTAAAATTTTAATCAGCTGTTTATAATCTGGAATATATGCTTTAACTTTTGTTCAAAACAAATGACTATGGTTTTGATGAAAAAAATGAGCCAGTTCATGCACAATTGCGTATTCTACTACTTGCTCGTTAAAATGTAAGAGCTTAATATTAAGATTAATTTGCTTTCTCTTATAATAACAAATTCCTCATTTACTTTTTAAAACTTTAAGCACGACTTTAACTTGGGGTAGTTGCATGCGTTGGCAGCTTATTTTTGTTAAATGATCAAAATAAGAAGCGTATTTTTTGATTAAAAAATGATAAAACAACTTTTCTGCTTGAGCAATAGGTTCAACAGAGGGAATATAAAAACAGCCATTACTAAAAGCATAATGTTTTGAATAAGGCTCTATGGCAATCGGATAGCTATGTTCTAAAATGACAACTTTATTATTATGAGGATTGTCGGAGGCAAGAAGAAGTTTTTTATTTTGTTGAAAATCATTGAGATGAAGCATGATCCTTTTTTGCTGTTTTAAAATAAAACTTTTTACTAAGGATAAGGACACTGTTGGAGGAGCACTAATATAAATTTGTCCTCCATTAATGCGAAGGGTAATAGCTTTAGCTTTGCTGTTCAAACTTAACCAAAAAGGATAGTTTTGATTATTAAGTTTAATAAAATGTTGGGTCTGCAAAATTATGGTTTAAATGAGGGCTTACTTTTTTTTAATCACACTTTTAACATTAGTAAAACGACTTCCAGTTTTTTCTTGTTCAATTTTTTCTGCTGTTTTGGCTGCTTGCTCTGCTTTTCACTGTTCTACTGTAATAGTACGCACATGTTCCCCACTTGATTTGTATAGCTTATCATAATGTTCTTTAATGTTAGCATAAAAATCAGTGTTAGCTTCGTTAGCATTAATTTTACGATATTTAGTACTTCTTTTTGAACGAAATTGCGAAGCGTCTCTCGCAACAGCTGCTTTATGAGATTTTTCTGATTGAATTTTTTTTTGTAATTGGGCAAGCTGAGCATTAGCATTGGTTAAATTGCTAACTAAATTTGAATTTTTTTGAGGTTTGGTTATGGTTGTTCTGTTTGCACTGTTTGAGCTGTTTGGTTTAGTTTGTCTCTGATTGCTGGATCCTTGATTTGAGAAATTGTTTTTGATGATAGTTTACCTCCCTTGCTACTTTCATAAATACCAATATGAGGATATAACACCATGTACACTAAATACACAAGTAATCCTGCTAAAATAATGACACATAAACAAATACTAATGTAACTAAGCTCTGGTAGGTAGCCACCTCCTAAAAAGCTTTTGGCTAAGAAGGTGAAAATTAGATTTCAAGCAGCAAAGCCTGCTAAAAAGACAAAGCTGATAGCTCCAAAAACTAAACCACTTATTTTCCATTTATACATTGTTCTGAAACAAAGTGGTAAGTATGTTAAGACAAACATAATCACTAGCAGAGCTGTAATTACACCACAATAATAGTAATAATTAGCACTCCCTGCTTGATTAATTTTGTTTAAGGTATTTTGGTTAAAAAATAAACTTAAAAAGTAAATTAAAAAAGTATGAAGTGAATATGCATATCGGTAGAAGATTGAAATCTTAGCTCATCCATCTCCCCCTGGTATAGGTAGTCAACCTTGAGCCACTCCATTAGCAGAATAATATACTCCTGGTCATGTGTTACTTAAGCCTTTATAATATGCTGGTCCTTGAGCAGCTTCAAAAAATAAACAAAAAACAATTCAAGCTATAAAAAGACCAAAGGCTACCCCTAGGAGTACTCTTGAAGTAATAACTAGTTTTTTCATAAATTCCCTTTTCTCTTAATATAACTTAATAATAACTTAAAAAAGTAAAAATACTTTAATTTTCTTTAATAGAAGCGGGGTTTTATAGTTTTGAAGTTAAATAATAATAGCTATATAAATAATAACTGCTAAAGCTAAACAAAATAATAAAATATCAATGCCAAGGACTCAGCCTTCTTTTAAAAAAGAGGGTGGTGCTTTAGTAACAGAAGCATCTGCAAGAGGTTTATCTGCTTTAAGCTTTTTTTTAGCATAATGTTTTTTATGATGCACAAAACTTTTTAAAATAGGTGTTAGCTTTTTCATGTAATAAAAAAAAGCTCCAACGCAAGCTACAATGACTAGAGAGGCTAGCACAAGCACGATGACTTCAAAAAAAAGCTTAACATTCATAATTAAAAGCTATCATTAATAATTAAATATATTATACATAATAATCCCTGCGGCAACTGCTACATTTAAAGAAGATACCTTATCCATTTTAATTACATAATTAAAATCACTAATTTTGGTAAGTTCTTCTGATACCCCTTGTCCTTCGTTTCCTAAAATTAAAGCATATTTTGCTTTAAAATTATCTAAATTTTTCTTTCTTTTTTCAAAAGTATTATCATGCTTTAAATTAGTGTTAATAATGATGTAATTTTTTTGCTTAAGACGCTTTAAGGCTAATAAAAGTTCACAGAATTGAAAAGCACATAATAAAGAATAGCCTTGGGAACTGTTGAGCACTTGAGGGTGAAAAGGATCTACTGTTGAGGGAGAACAAAGCACATTGGTAAAACCAAAAGCCACAGCAGAACGAATAATGGCTCCTAAATTATTTGGGTTTTGAATGCTATCTAGAATTAAATAATGATGGGCCTGTTCATGAAAAACGGGTTGTTTACATACTGCTACTAATCCTTGCGGTGCAGGCATGTTAGCCAGACGAACCATAATTTTCGCATTCACTACTAAAACTTGACAAGAACAATTTGCATATTGCTCGTAATAGTCTGCGGTCACAAATAGAGTTTGAACCAATTGCTGTCTTAAAGCTAAAGTAACTACATGAGGATTAATGGCTAAAAACTGATTAAGCATTTTACGGAACTTACTCTGGTGCAACTTAAAAGCTTGCTTAACATGCTCATTATAAAATGAACTAATCACAAAAGGGGGTTGGTTTTTATTCATTTGGTTTTGGTTTTTTGAGTTCTTTCAGTAATTCTTCATTAGAAATAGCCATTTTTTTAGCTACTGCAATGTCTTTTCCTAAAGCAGTTTTAATTCTAATTTCTCTTAACACTCTTCTTCGATCACTATCTCTATTTTGTAAAGCTCTTCGAGCTGCAGAATATTTATCTGTAAGAGTAGTATCGACTCTTTTTACTACTTTACTTCAAAAGTTATGTTTATTAATGTATTTAATATCTAAAATAAAAACTACAAAAAAAGCGACAACTAAAACAGGAACAATAACTTCTATGCAGAAAAGGCCAAAAAAGGCTAAATTAGATATCACCGCACTAGATAGTTTTAACACTTCTCGAGGGGATTCAATAATGCGGTACACATAAAATGGATACACTTTATCCAAGTTCATAAAAAAGAACATTAAAAAATCATTATGGTTGTTTAAAAAATCATGGTTTTGATACCACTGGTTATCAAAAAAATTATTAATTGAAATAGGATAATTAGAAACAACAATATAATTATCATTTTTTACTAAAGCATCAAATTGAATTTTAGCTACAATTAATAAAATTAATCCTATTCCAAAAAACAATAAAGTTAATGCTACTAAAATAACATTCCATTTTCGTGTTTTCATTTAATAATGCTCCTTTTGGCGTTGATGGTTAATTTCAGCCTTAGCTAAGTAAGCGTGTTCTATCTCATCGCCAGTAAACTGCATTTGCTCATAACCAAAAGTTAAGAAATGCTCTAATAAGTTTTGATAAATGCTTTGTTTATAATCTCTGGTAAAAAGACTAAAATCATGCACTAACATTAAAAACTGTTCTCACTTATCAAGCTGCTGGTGTTTTTTGAATTGCATAATGTTTACCTGTTTAAAATCAAATTCCAAATCAAGTCCTAAGCTAATGATAAAATGCAAGGCATCTGCGTATTCTTCTAACAAAACCTTACGAGCACTGGCTTTTTTATGAGATCAGAACTTAAACCCTCGATCTTCATTAATAAATTCACAAAGCTCTACGATAAAACTTACTAACCTTTTGCGTTGGGTTGCTAGGCGATTGCAATGATTGTTATTAAAAATATGCTCATCCACAGCTTTTTGATGACTGGCAATGTTAGTTAGTTGTTTGAGTGATAACATTTTTTTCTCCTAAATGACAATCTTACTTAACCCGTTAGTGGCGTTGTTTTTTACTACTATTTCTTGGGCTGGTTGACCTGCCTTATTTGTAATGTTGGTTATATTAACTATTTTATAAGTTTGTCCCTCATGATCAATATAATCTCCAATGTTGTAATTATCTTTTTGTTTTTTTAATAAATCAGCAAAACTAGTTACTTGTTCTTGGGCTGATTTAGCTTTAGGAACTATTTTTTTACGAGTTTTTTTGATAACATCTTTTGCTTTTCTTTGTTCTGCTTTTTTAATTTCTACTTTTTGGGTTGGTTCTGTGGCTTGAGGTCCTGTAGCTTGAGCAATAGTTCTGCCCTTAGGAACACTAGCAATCACACTAGGTTTATGGGTTTGTTGTCCCCCAATTTTTTTAGTGGCAAGGGCTTTTCTTTGTTCTGCTTTTTTAATTTTTGCTTGCAGTTTTTGCAAACGTTTTTCATTAATGGCTGTTTTAGTATTTGCGTTTGCTTGAGCTACTTTTTGGATATGAGCAATGTCTTTTTTAATCGTCAAGCGTAAGGTTCTAGTTTGATGATGGTCTTGGTTTTGATAAAGCATAATTCTTGTTTTAAAAAGATAAATCGTATACAAAGAATCACATAATAACAGACCAAATAAAACAGGAGCTACTATTTCTATCATGACTCCCCCTGCTTGGTATAGTTTTAGTTGACTGTTTGCTACTACTTGAAAGCTGTTTCCTGTTCTTTTAAATAACTGAGCTTTCATCATATCACTAAAACCATGATCAATTAAAGTAAACTGATTATCAAAATGAGCTACTAAACTTTCAATTGGTTCTGGTTGTTCAGGATAAGGTCCTTTAAAACCAATAAATTCCTGCAACTGAGCTTGTTGCTTGTTAGCTTTATTAACTAATGTTTTTAAATCTCCCCCCGCACTTAAAACAAAGCTAAAGCCGATGATTCACAAAACAATTGCTAAAGCTAATAAAACAAACAAATGTCACAGTTTCTTCATAATTTATTGATGCTCTTTATCATAAGTTGCTACTGGGTCATACTTATCTTCTGGATCATATTCATAAAGAAAAACTCCTTCTAAGATAGGTTTATCATTAAAGGTTACTTCTAGCACAGAAGTAGGAAAAGTGTTATCTTTGTGTTTCACTACTATTCCTTGGGGTAAAACACAAACAATAATAAAACGAGCTAAAGTTAGTTTATTTAAAATAATCGGTACAAATTCTGGAGCTTTGCATTTAAATTCATAGTAAGGCATGTTAATTAAAATCCTGAACAATTTTTTCTATATTAATGTTTTCGTACTCAGCTAAAAACTGGTTTTCTAAAGAAGTTACAATTTGTTCTCCTGTAAAAGGATCTTCTGGGTTGTATAACCAAAAATTATTAAAAAGCGGTTTAAAGGCTTTATTATAAATATTTCCAATACAAATAGCATTAAAACGATTTCTTCTTGCTTTTAATTCTGCTATTTTTTCTAAGGAAGCCTTTAAAGGGCGAGCAGCTGCAAAATCAGAAATGACTAACACATCTGCGTTAAAGTACTCATTATAATCTAGTACATTTAAAGCATGGTTAAGGGCAGGTTGAATGTTAGTACTACTAGTAAAACGTTTTGATAAGAATTTTAGCATTTGTGGCAAAGCATCCTTTTTGTTATTTAAATCATAAATGTCATAAACATTACTAAAATTAATTAAATAACAAGGTCTGTTTTCTCGTAAAGCTATTTTAACAATTGCTAAAGTGATCGCTTTAGCAATCATCTCTGCAATCCCCTGCATAGAATTAGAAGTATCAATACACACAATGAATGGTCCTTTTTCTAAAGGAACAGGAATCTGTACTAATTTAGGTTTAATCGTTTCAAAAGGGGTTCTTTCGTTAGAAACAAACTGCAATGTTAATAATTGCGATTCAATGTATTTTTTATACCAAAACAGTCTTAACAGAGGGTGTTGGAAATACATGATTTCATTAATAATCATGTTTTGTAAATCATTAGATTGAGTAATCCCTGCTATTTCTTCAGGTCATAGACCAGTTTTTTGTCATCGGTACTCTAATTGAATCGTGTTGTAAACTCTTTCTTCAATCAAGTTACTAATTTTAGCAAAACGCCCTAGCAGTGATGCTATTTCTAAAATAGCAGGATCTTCTTCTAAGTAATAAGCAAAAATCTCTAAAGTGCGAAAGTTAAAATGTTTAATTTCCGAAACATTATACCTTCAAAAAGGCCCAAAGAAGTTAAAAACAGTCTGCATTAATTTAGAAGCGTTTTCTAAAATAGTAATGTTGTCATACATAGCTTGCAAATGTTGTAACCGTTTTTCATTAATTAAAGCAAGCCGATAATCAAAAATCCTTTTGACTAAGAGACTTTCTCAAGTAGCAATTAAGTCATAAAAAACTAATTGTACATCCACTCCTTTTTTATTCACTAAATAGCGGTAATAATTAAGGCGATGGTAAAAAGGAGACCGTAATTGAAATAAATAATCCTGCACTTTAGCATAATTACGAGAAAAGCGATCGTACCCGTTTGCTTCTACTCAGTAATATAAATAGAGCTCATTGCGAAATTCTTTGCTCAGCTTAATACTATGCACTTCTTTATTAAGTTGATAGTCATAAAACTGATTATAATCAGCATCAAATTGTTTTTTTAACCAACGGTTTTTCGCTTTAAAATTATTAAAAACAGCATTATTTAAATCACGTTTCTTCCACTTTAAAATTTGGTTTTTAATCTTCTGAGTAGCTTGGGCTTCTACAGTAGTAGCCATGATCGCTCCTTTCTGTTTTTAAATTAAGCTTTTTTTGGTTTAGCCTCTTTAGCTTTAGTGGTTACTTTAACTTTGACTTTTTTAAGCTTAACTTTAGCTGGTACTTTTTTTGATTCTGCAACAGGTTCAGATTCAGCACTTTGCTCTTCTAAAGGTACAGCTGAAGCAGTTGGTTCTGACTCTGGTGTTGCTAGTCCTTCCAATGATTCTGACCCCTCTGGGGCAGCAGGTTCTTCATCCTCTCCTAGCCATTGGTTAAGTTTAAGTTGCCATTGTTGGGTAAAAAAGATGTTTTCGATCGCTTTCAGACGAATTTTTTCTTGTTGGATTTGGGCATCTATTTTTTGTAAAGCTTTACTAATACGATCAATGTCTTCAGTTAGTTCGTTTAATAAAGTTACTTTTTCTGAATCTTTAATCTCTAAATTATAATTAAAATTAGTTTTGTTATTGACTAAAATCCCGTCTTGTTTATAAAGCAAGACGATCGCAATTTGTTCTCCTAGTTTAGCTAAGTCATTACTTAAATAAAGTTTAACCGAAGCTTGGACATTTTTGCGTAACCTTTCATAATCAGAAATACGGATAAAACAGATCGGATAATCTTGTTCTGGCACCACAATGCGGTAAAACCTTCCTTTTAAAGAGCCCCCAAAAATATTGCGGTAAACATTTTTCACCATATCCTCACTTTTAAAAGTAGCAAGGGTGTTTTGAATTTCTTCCATTTCAAGCATAAGTTTGTTTTTGTTTTCATCAAACTCAAAAGTAATGCTTTCGTCTAAAAATTGAAAAAAGACCTTAGTGTATTCTTGCTCTTGTTCTTCATCATCTCAAATACAATAAGGAATTACAAGCAAATCACACTTATCAATTTCTGTTCTCCCGTTAAAGTAAGCAGAAGTACGCATAATGTTAACAATTTTATTTCAACGACGGTCTGAAATATAAGCCGTTCCTTTAGTAATTTCATCTAAACGATCCCGAAACTTGCCAATAAAATCCAAGATTAACTGAGGAACAGTTACTTTGATGACTTCTTTCCGCCACTCATAATATTCGTCTAATTTAATCGCTAAGGCATCATCCACTTCTACTTGTAAAGAAGTGTTAAGGGTTAACATTTGATCAAAGTCTTTTTTATTTTTTAGTCCTACTCCAATGTAGCGCATTACAAAGCGGTCATACAAGGCTTCTAGCCCTTCTCCTTCAGCTGGTAACTCATTAGAAGCAGCAATTAAAAGCACAAGCGGAACCTTCATATCTTTTCCTGCGTTACTAAAGATTTTTTCATTAACCATTGTTAGCAAATAGTTTTGAATACTAGGTCCAGCTTTTCAAATTTCATCCAAAAAAGCCACATTAGCTGTGGGCAAATACCCTTCTGGCAACCTTTCATAAACTCCTTCCTGAAGCGATTTAATGGAGATCGGCCCCACAATTTCTTCTGGAGTGGTAAAAGGATTCATTAAATGTTCAAAATTATGCCCATCTTTTAAGCTGTATTTAAAACGACGAGCAATTAATGATTTAGCAATACCAGGTCTCCCTAGTAAGAAGACTGACTCTCCACTCAGCATAGTAAGCATACATAAATTAAAAATAGTTTCTTTTCCTACTACTCCTTTTTGGATAGCAGTAATTAGCTTTTTAATACGTTCATTAATTTTCATTTTTATTCCACATCCAACTGGCGTCTTACATCATCTGATTTAATAATTAATAAACACGCCCCTATGATTCAAATAATACTAATAAATAAAACAGCTACTACAAAATAAATGGCATACTTTTGGTTGCTAGTGGTAAATAAACTTGATAAAGCAGAGCTAAGCGTTAGTAAGACAATAGAAAAAACTTCGACGATAAAGAAATAAATTAAGGCAATGACAATGTAAAAAGTGGCTCAGCCATGCAATGCTCCCGCCCGTTTCGAAATAAGCATCGGCAAATAAATAAAACAGCCAAAAATGAAAGAAATAAGCATAAAGACAAAAGTAATCCCAGTCGTCACAGATCAGTTTAATTCCTGAAAAACATTAGTAGAGGCAAGGTGGTTATAGAGGTCTGTTAAATAAATACTGCCAAAAAAGTATGATAAAGCTAAGTTCATGATTTGTGAAAATAACAGCAAAGACCTTCCTAGTGATTCTGTAGTACTAGACCAGTACATACGACGGTTAGAAAAATCTTGGTACTCTACTACTTTAGTATAATTAAACCTTTTTTGTTCTTGGTCACTAATTGTTTCAGCTTGGGTTAAGGCTTGGGTAGCATCAGCATCATCAATTAAAGATAAATCGGGGAACTCAGTATTGCGTAAACTTTTTTTCATAACTTTTTTCAAATTTTGCTTCTTAATAAAATTATAAATTATTAATAAATAAATAGGGCTTTTTTAGGGTTTTGTTGAGGGTTAGTGGGACAATCATCATAAACCCGCTTGCCTGTTTTCGGATCAATGTGAAACGGTCGCCCTTTAGTGATGGGGCTAGTAAAGAAATTACGGTCTGCTGCAATAGTGGCAGCAGAAAGGGCAGTATCTTTAAAATTGAGCGTTACTCTAATCGTTAAATTAACAGAAATTAACCTTTGGTAGGAACAACTAGTAGCTTGAGGAGTGACTTTTCAGCTTCCTGGGTACTTAATTAAATTAGCAAGATTCATGCCAGTAATGATAATTTGGGTTAAGTTATTAGTTAAAACTGGATTAGTATTAATTCAAGTTTGTACTTGCTTTTTTATGCTGGCTGAAGTTGCTTGAAAAGCTGCTTGAGAAGGATTAGTAGTAGCAGTTACTTTATTAATTAAAGTTAGTAATTCTGCTTTAATAGCACTACTCACATCTGGAGGAATAAAAATACTTTTATTTTGGTTCGCATAACTTTCTTGGGTGTAGTTAATGGTTTTACGCTGAAAAACAGGAGATCCTAAAAAACTAGTATCAATATAACCAGAAAACTGGGATTTTTTGCTTTTTCAATTAGCTTTGTTATCTGTTTCCGACTTCCGCCCTGGTACATAACCAGAATAATTATCACTAGGAGTACCAGTAAAGGCTCCCTTAAAGGTGAGTGGTTGATAACTAGCACTGAGGTTAGTTAAAATTTGGTTAAAGTAATTAATCCGACTAACCCCTGCAATCTTGGTTAATGGTTGCAGTTTAATTAAGTTTTGGTTTAGGTCAGTTTTAAAGTTAAGAGCTTGGTTGTTATAAGCGATTTCTGCAGGTTCGGGCAACCAGAGACTTAAATTCCCTCCAATGGCTCTAATGTTAGAACTGTATGTATAAAAAGTTTTAAAAATATCTTCTGCTAAAAGCGGTTTTCAATGATCTGTAGGTGATTTTGGTTGACTTGGTTTAAAGAAAGACAAGTTCTTAATTAAAGGAATGATAGAAAGTAAATTATACACATGCGGATTTTGATAGTTATAAACATAATTATTGGATAAAGGAATAATGTTGCCATCATCAGGAGTACGAGCTACTAATGTTAGCAAATAACGACTTTTAAAAGTAATGGCTCCAAAATTATTGTTAGGAATACTTAATTGTACTTGCCCCCATGCATCATGCTCTCCTGCTAAATCTTGGTCATAATTACTAGATAATAACCTTGGTAACAGGGTTACTACTAAATTTTGATAATTTTTATAACTAACCACAATCCCTGAAGCTGTCACATATTTTAAGTTAGCTCCTTTATCAGCTAACATATCTTTTAAAGCAGTTCAGCCAGGACCATCAGGATTTTCTTCTAAATCTAATAAAAAATTCCCCTGTACTGTTTTAAAAACATTAGCTCCTTGAGTATCAATAAAAGCAGTTTTTTGTTTGTTATAAGGAACTCTTCATTTAATAAACTGATTATTAGCGTTAGCTTCTTCATTAGCAAAGGCTTCATCTAAATCCGTGGTTAAAGGTTGGGCTAAAACTGGCCCGTTAAAATAACTATTTAAATCACCGTTGCCAATTTGGGTTTTCCTGCTTAATAAAAAAGCTAAAAGGCCACTCATTGAACCTAAAACGATCAGCACAATCCCAAAACTAGCAAAAAGCATTTTTTTGCGTCGCATTCTTGCCTTTGGAATTTCAGTTTTTTGTTTTTTTGCCATGTTACTTTCTCTTACTTAACCTCACTCTGCTATTAGTTTGAAATTCTTTATGTTCTGAGAGTTTCCTTGATTCTGCTTCCATGCTGTCTGCTAACAGTTTTTCTTTGGCATACCTTTGTTGGGCTTCAGAAAGGGCAAACTTACTTTTAGCTTGAATGTAATCAAACAGTTTCCGCCCCCTCCATTGACTTTGAATTTCGTCTAAAAAGAACCAGACTCATAGCCCTAGTCCGCTAATTAAGATCACACCGACCACTATTAAGACAATTAATAAAATATTTTTGTTATATGCATAAGCTGCTCCAGCTATCCCAATCACTCCTAACATAATCAAACCTAACCATAAAGCTTGCGTTTTAACCATCATTTTAAGGCGTTCTGCTCTGCGGGTGTTTAAAATTAAAATGACACTAGGAAGCAGTAAGACAAAAGTAATAACAGCAGCGATAATAGCAAACAAACGGTTCCGCTGGTAGTACTGAGCTCGGTTTAAAAAATTAAAAAGATAGCGGTTGTAATAAAAACCCCTACTAAAATAATATAAAGTACAAAAGCTAAAGCCAATTAATAAGCATGCTAGAAAGGCGAAAGTAAAGCGTAAAATAATTTCTCGTCCTGTATTGTAGTAAACATTATTAATAAAAGTTGGGTTATACTTATTACTCATAGCTACGCCCTCCAGTTTAAAGTAAAACTAAAAGTAAGTCCATCTTGTTTAATCGGATATGCTTGATCGCCTGCTTGCTGTTTTTGATTAGTAGTAGCTGCAGTGTAATAAAGGTTAACTGCTGTAATGTTTTGAATAATTCCAGGTGAGTCAATGTTATTGGCTATTTCTTCTGGAGAAAAGTAACCATAGTTTTGTTCTTCGTCCCCTGGTCCAATCCCGTGTCCTTTCGCTAAAAACTTAATAAAGACAGAACCAGGGTTTTGCATTTGCGGTTCTCCTTGACTAAAAGCATTATAGAAATTAGCAAAACTATCTAGCAAAGGACTAATGTTAGTAGCAAGGGTTCCAAAATTACTCAAAGTGTTATTAAAAAGGGTAAAGATAGCTTCTCGGGCTAATAAATCAATGTACTCATGAAAGTTATCAATGACAATCCCGTTTTCTGTAATACTAGTAGTTTTTAAAAGTTCAACAGTACTAACAGAAGGAGCAAGCGTTAAGACATTACGAGCTTGAGCGTCATCAGAAGTCACATCTACTTCTTCTATGCGGTTATCTGCAGGAGTAGTAACATTTTGTACAGTAGCAGGCATGGCATTGACAGCTCCTCAATAACGAGCTAAGTATAAAAGTCTGTTTTGAGCGTTAGTAATATCTTTTTCTGCAGTTTGTACTACTTGCAAAGTAGCTGTCACTGCTTCTGTGTATGCAGCCTTATGGTTATAGCTAATGTTTTGCATTAAAGGAAGCATTGGCGTAAAAGCCATGTTTTTTAAAAAAGGATAACGGTTTAAAATAGTTAAGACTAAAGTATAATTAGCATTCCCACTACCTAAAGTAAGAAGTTGTACCAGTAAATTAGGGTTTTCTCTAAATTTATCAGAATAAAAGGTTAAAGGCTCTCCTGGAGGAAGCATTAAAAAGTAATAATTTAAGTTGTTATTTCTTAAATAATTTTGGGTTAATCGTAATGCCACAGGAATAATAGTGTTGTTAGGTTTTTGAGCATCATATAAAACAGAAGCTAACGCACTTTGGTCAAAGTCTTTAGACTGAGCCTCCATTGCTTGGTCTGGTAGTCCAATCAAGCTAGGAGCATACAAAATAAAATTACTAAAAGGGCTGTCTGGAATGACTTGGGAGTCACCTGGGTTGACAGTTAAAAACTCACTTCAGTGTTCTCGCACAAAATAAGTAAAACTTAGTGATCAATATTTATACAACCAAGCGTTAATGTCCCCTGATCCTAGTGATGTGAGAATACGGTCTGGAATAATTAAATTAGAACCGTTATAACTAAGGACATTACTATTAGTTTGGTTATTTTGGCTAGCTGGTAGGGTTGGGTCTGCATACTGGTTATAATTAGGTCAGAAATTAAAGAAATCTAAAAGTCTTTCATAAAACTTACTAGTGTTATAAAGAATAATCGGAAGCGGTACATCAATAATGTTAGCGTTATCATCAATTTTGACATTAACAATTTTTCCTATTTCATTGACACTAGTAAAGGCTACATCAAAAGGCTGAGGGTTAGATAAGTCCAAAATGTTATCTGTATCATAGTACTGAATTTGGATCACATTTCCCTCAGCATAACTAGGGTTAATTTGCTGCATAGCTTGCAGTACTAACCTTACAATTTGGTTATAAGCAAACTCAAATCTTAAGTTATTGGAGCGGATTTCTCCTTTTTCTCCAGGGAGGACTGATCATGCTCCTAGAACTTTATCTCCTTGTTTTTGTTCTGGATAAATTTCATTACGAGTATCACGAATGGGAGCATTAGCCATGTTAATTTGCAAGGGTTCTTCTTCGATGCGACACCATGGTAGTGATTTAAAAATGCCATATTTACATAGGTTGGTAGGTAAATAATTCCCGTTAAAAGTCACATTTTGGTTGCTATAGTATGTTTCAGCATATTTACCTAAAAAGTACCCTCCAGGTACTAAAGCAGCTAAAGAAAGTAAGATCAGCATTAAAAATAAAGCACTTTTTCTTCTATGCGTTATTTTGATTCTGCCGCTAAAGCGATTAAAATTATGAAAATTAGCTGGTTTCTTTTTCATTACTCCTCCTTATTTAATCATAAGTTCTCACAATTTGCGAAACTTGTCACTCTAAATTAACTCTTACACTATGACAATTAATTAGTTGCACAAAACAGCCAATTAATAATAATAATTCTGCTAGCCCTGCTAAAGCTAAAGTAATTAAATTATAAAAAGAACTACTGTCTCCTAGGTACAATAAGAAGGCTCCTACTAAAAAACCGATAAAATACACTTGACCTAAAGTTAAATAAATAATGCTAAAAATAGTGACTGAACGGATGGTTTTAACCACAATAATAGTAATTAAATAAGCAAAAAGAATTAAAATTCCTACCAAAACAACAGAAAGGGTCATAAAACGAAACATCGGGTCTGCTAAGATGTTTAAGAGCGGAGAAAAATTAGTAGCAGCTACTAAAACCTTTCCAATAAAAACAGCAATAAAGAAGGATGAAGCCATTAATAAAAGCACAGACATAATTCACATCACTCTAGCTGCTATGTCCATACTGTTACTAAAGCATAAGCGAGTAGAAGTAGCGTCATAAATAAAATTACTTTTTCTGGTCGCTTGTTTTTTTAGTTGCTTTTGACCTATGTAACGGTATGTTCGTTCATTGACATTTTCACTTTGCACTTGTTGAAATTGCTGAACTTCACTCATATCTCCTCCTTGCTCTTATTTATTCCACAAAATCATCTTTAACATTTAATTCCATAGCACCAGTAAAAAATTGGTTAGCGTTTTTAGTGCCCACAATCTCTAAAGTAAAACCTGTTTGAAAGACAAGGTTTAATTTAGTTGACCTATTATAGGAAGGATCTTTCACATTATAAATAAGGCTGATGTAATCTGTTGTATCTTTTTGAAACTTAGAAGGCACTACTCCTGTTTTTTCAAGAATAATCCCAAGCAGTCCCATATAACTAGCAGATTGGATTTTAGAAGATGATGCTTCATAAGTCTTATCAGTAAAGCTTCCCCATGTGGCCTCTTTTGATGATGATGGTACTTTACTTTGGGTTCAAAATTCTCATGCAAGGATCACATATCTAGAAATTAGATCATTTTTGTCGTTTGAGCTTCATTCACTAAAATTACTAGAAGCTTTACTGTTATCACTACAAGCATTAACCGTTAGTCCTGTCATGCTAGTTAAGATGATAGCTGATAAGAAGCTAAAAACTTTACGCATTACTTTTCTTTTCTTTTTAAAGGTATTTATATAGTTATTTTAACTTTTTTTAACTTTATTTAAGGTTAAAAATGCACTGATCTTTTTTAGAAAATGGTAAAAACAGATTTTTTTAATTATTAATATTTTAAATGTTAAAAAATGTCCTTTATGGACAATTTATTTACATATTTACAATATTAATTCACTTAAATGATAGCTTTAACTTCTCAGTCCATATTGCCACTAAAAAGTTGGTTTTTAGTTGCTGTAATGTTGACTGTAAAACCAGTTTTAAAGACATCGGTTAACTTACTTGAGTCACCATATGAAGCATCACTAACTTTATAAGTAAGTTCAAAGGGTGCTATTTTTTGTTCTTCTTTTGCCTGAGCACCAGTTTCTTTCATAATGATAGCTAGGATGCCTAAATAACTAGCAGGTGGAAGTGCCAAATCTGATATACCAGTTTTTGTTGGTTTAATAAAGTCTCCTCATGTAAAAGTTTTTTGTGGAGATTCTTCTGATGCTTTAGCAAGAAATTCCTTTGTATCATTGACATAATCAGCAATAGCTTTCTTTTTTTGAGAATCTGTCCATTTACTAAAGTTCTTTGAATTGTTTCCACAAGCAACAACAGTTGATCCTGATATAGTAATTAAACTGGTAGATAATAATAAACTAAAAATTTTACGCATTTTTTTCTTTTCTTTAATAAAATATTTATAAATTTATTTTAACTTTTTTAAAGCTTTTTAAATAGAAATAAAAGCTAACCCGTATTACTTGCTAACCTAATCGATTAAAATAATATTTTTACTTTATCAAGAATTATGTTAGTATTTTTTTAGTTACTATAAAAAACTTTCAATTCAGATGAAAAAAATCATAACTATTTTTGGAGCTTTAGCTGTAGCAAGTTCACCTACAATTGCTTTAAGAAGCATTGCACCCCACAAAACACAAAAATTACACTATATTACTAAAAAAACAAATGACATAGTTAATAATGATATCTCTGTTTTAACAGCTGTCAGAACAGAATTTAAATTTACAGTGACTTTAAGTAGCAGTGATTATAATGGGTTTTCTGGGTTTTTAGATCAAATTAGTTTTAAACTTTCTGATTATAATTATCACGCCTGACCACTATACTTGTTTCAATGGTTAGATGATGATGATTACCATAGTGGTCCGATGCCTGCTTTAAATAGTCATACAAAACATGGTTTCTTTCATGACCCTGTAATATGACCACAAAGACTTGAAACATGCATGAGTGATTATGGTTTCCATTATGATGATAAATCTGACACTGCTTTTGACATGTCTACTTGCTGAGGTCAATGAGGAACATTTGGACAAACTGTTGACAACGCATGGAACGCAGGACGGGCAGCTTCAAAACCTTATGTTGGAATCATATTTAATTTTGATTTTTTGTATTCTAAAAATTGAAACCTTTACTCCACAGTAGCACCAACTTATTACATCATAACTACTTAATATATTTTATTTTAATAGTTTCTTTTAAAGCATAAAAAAATTGAATGAGGCTTTCATTCAATTTTTTATTCTTGACTTTTTTTAAGAAAACTATTTGCAAGCTTTTACATAAAGGTCTAATTTTTTTACTTGTTTCGTAAAACTCTCACCCTTGAGAATTGTAATTAATGTAGTGTTTTAGCTTGACTTAATTTTGTTTTAACATCCTCCACAAGTAATTTAAATTCCTTCGGATTATGAATTGCTATTTCACTAAGCATTTTGCGGTTTAAATCAACCTCAAGCAGATTTAGCCCATAAATAAATTGAGAATAGCTTAACCCATAAGGACGCACCGCTGCGTTAATTCTGGTAATTCATAAGGCACGAAAATTACGCTTATTATTTTTACGGTCCTTGTATGAACTAGCTCATGCTCTCATTAATTGTTCTTTAGCTTTTTTAAAATGGGTAGATTTAGTTCCAAAATAACCCTTGGCTTGTTTGACCACTTTACGATGACGGGCTTGGGATGAATTTTTAACTCTTGGCATAATGACCTCTATTTATTTGGTAATAATTTTTTTAACCTTTTATTATCAGGTTTAGAAAATAATGTTTTCTTACTTAATTGTTTTTTTTGCTTAGTAGTTTTATTTTGAGCTAAGTGAGATGTGTAAGCTTGGTGGCGGTGCATTTCTCCTGCAGCTGTAATCTTCACAATTCTTTTTTTTAAAGCTCTTTTTGTTTTCATCTTTTTCATGTTATTGCTTTTTCTTTAAATTTGGCGTTTGAGGTTTTTTAGTTTTTTTCTGTTTCATCGGAGCTAAATACATATCTAAAAACATTCCTCTCCTTGTAATAGCTTTTTCCTTTTCTGCTATCTCTTTTAAATGACTTAAAAAATCATTTAAAAGATCATAACCTACCTGAGGATGGCTAGCTTCTCTTCCTCGGAACCTTAATGAAACCTTAACTTTAGCCCCTTGTTTAATAAATTCCTGAGCTTTTCTAACTTTCACCATCATGTCATGCAAACCGATCCCAGCCTTCATTCTTATTTCTTTATTAACAATGACTTTTTGATGTTTACGTAGTTTTTTCTTACGTTTTTCGGTTTCGTAAAGGTTTTTTTTATAATCTAAAATTTTAGCTATGACAGGGCTACTTTGGGGATTAACTACTAGTAAATCTAAACCATAGGAATCGGCTATTTCTAAAGCAGCCTGTTTAGTAAGGGGAGCTGTTTTCTCTCCAGTAGGAGTAATTACAATTAACTTATCAAACTTAATGTTTTCGTTTAAATTATAATTAACTTTTTTTTGAACAATAAAATTTTTTTTTAAACGCGGCATGTATATCCAATCTATATTAATAATAAAACCTGTTATTATAAAACAACAGGTTTAACAAAATTATTTTAGCAATTATGGCTTACTTTTTAAAAAAAGTAAAACTTATTTGAAAATAAAAGACCTTTTCTTAACTTAGCAAGCAATCAAGGTGAAAAAACTTTTGCTTTATAAAACAAATGAATTATAACAAAAGATTGCTTAAAAAAGTTATTTAATAATAATTTTTTTTAAAAAATCACGGTGGGCTAAAAGAACAGTTGACCCGACAGGAGCATTTCATGATTTCAGCAAATCAGACACAGCCTGATGGTCTCTTTTATAAAGGTCAACATTATCAACTAAATTCATAAAAATAGTGTGTCATGCTCCATAAGCCCTGTATTCGTATTCCTTTTCTGTAACCCCAATAATTTTAACATTAGGACGAAAAGTAGAAATGGTTTTTAAAAGTTGTCCTGTGTTAGAAATTACTAAAGCGTATTCATACTTGCCAGATTTAGTTTTTTCTGCTAAACGGGTGGCAACTTCTGCTCTTGGCCCAAAGATGGAAGCTTGTACAGTAGCTAAATGTTTTTTATACTCTAAAAAAGAATAAAATTCATTTTCAGCTCGTAAGTTAATGTTGTTCATAGTTTCAATCGCCAGTAAGGGGTACTGGCCGTTGGCAGACTCTCCACTTAACATAGTAGCATCTGCTCCCATTGCAGTAGCAAAATACACATCTGTCACTTCTGCTCTTGTTGGGAAAGGATTATTAGTCATAGAATCAAGCATTTGGGTAGCTACGATCACCATTTTATTTTGTTTCCCGCACCTTTGGATAATAACTTTTTCTCAATATGGCACATCATAATAAGGAATCTCTAACCCTAAATCTCCTCTTGCCACCATAATACCATCTGAGGCATCAATAATTTCCTCTAGGTTCTCAATCCCACATTGTGATTCAATTTTAGCAATAATTTGAATGTGTTCTGCTTTATGTGCTGTGAGAAGTTGTCTGATAGCATGAATATCTTTAGCAAAGGAAACAAAAGAAGCAGCGATGTAATCTACATGGTTTTCAATCCCAAAGATAATATCTGCTTTATCTTTGTCACTTAAAAAAGGAAGTGATAAAACTACCCCTGGGATGTTAACTCTTTTGTTTGTTAAGACCTGATAAGTATTAAATACTTTTGCAGTAACAATGTCTTGTTTAATTGAGATGGTTTCTAAAATACATTTCCCGTCGTCTAACAAGATTTTAACTCCAGGACTGACATCAGCAGCAATATTGTGAGACATTGTTAAAGAAGTATGATCATTAATTTTATGCCCATAGGCTTCTTTGGAACCATAAATCTTAATCATTGTTCCAGCTTGCAAGGTTTGCTTCCCATCCTTCATTTGACCAATTCTTATTTCTGGTCCTTTAGTGTCAAGCATTACTGAAATAGGGCGTTTTAACTCTTCAGAAACGGTACGAGCTCATTCAATCCGTTGTTTATGTTCTTGGTGAGAACCATGCGAAAAGTTAAGACGCATGGTTCTCATCCCTGCTAAATAAAATTGTTTAATAGATTCAGCAGAAGTTGAGGCAGGCCCAATGGTGGTTATAATTTTAGTACGAGCTATTTGGTTAGCTGGAATGGTTTGAACTTTACTCATCGTATTTTACTCCATTTAATAAGTTATATTTTACTAAAGCTTCTATTACAAACTTATGACTAAAATTAGTTTTTTTATCTGATAAGGCTTTTTCTACAATAATGTTGTTTTGATAACTTAAACTAATCCCTGTTTTATCACTGTTTAAAGCTTCTACAGCATGGCGACCCATGTTTCATGCTAAAAAGCGGTCCATGCCACAAGGACGAGTTCCTCTTTGCACATAACCAATCACAGTAGAACGAGCGTTATAATTAGTGGCTTGTGTAATTTGAGCTGCTAGTTTTTTCACATCAAACTGGTTTTCTGTGACTACAATAATCAGAGAACGCTTTTGGTTTTTTTCCATTTGTACACAAAAATCTACAATTTGTTTAGCAGTTAAAGGCATTTCTGGTACAGAAATTAAATTAACTAAACTAGCGATTCCTGCAAAAATAGCAATGTCTCCTCGATGACGACCCATTACTTCTACTACGATACATCGGCTATGTGAGTATGCTGTGGCTCTTAAACTGTCTAATGCATCAGTAGCAATGTTGACTGTACTAGGGAAGCCGACTGTAAAATCTGTGTTGTTAATATCGTTATCAATTGTACCAGGAACCGCAATACAATTGGTTCCATACTTACTAAGGCGGGCTGCTCCTTGAAAAGTACCATCCCCTCCTACTGTCACTAGCCCTGTGATATTATGTTTAGCAAGCTGAGCCTGAGCTTTTTTTACTGTAGCTACTTCTTGAAACTCAGGGAAGCGACTTGAACCAATGGCAGTTCCTCCTTTTTTTGCAAAAATAGGAGAAAAACTTCTTTGGGCTGGGGCAATTAAACCTCGTGTCAGTCCTTTATAACCATCTCGTACTAAATAAGGCTTGATGCCTCGTGAAAAACAGTTTTTAATAAATGCTCCTACAATGGTATTCATACCTGGAGAGTCCCCTCCAGATGTTAAAATGGCATATCTTTTTTTTGTTTTTGTCATGCTTGTCTTTATGCGTGTTATTTTTTCTTGTTAATAAAACTATTAATGTAATCTAAATTAGCAATCCCAATGGCTGAAGTATAACGAAATAATTCTTGATAGTCTAATCCATAACCAATTAAAAACTGGTTAGGAACATCAAAGCCAAGAAAACGTACTGTAATATCATAAGTTTTAGTGATTTGTTTATTAAGCAAAATAGCAAACTCAACAGAAAGGGGTTTTTTGGATTGAATGAATTGATAAGCTTCTTGAGTAGAAGCTCCGCTATCATAAATATCATCAATAATTAAGACATGTCTTTTTTCTATGGGAATAGACATGATGTCAGCATTAATAGTAATTTCTCCTGAAGCTTGGGATGCTCCTCTTCATGAAACAATTGACATGTAATCTACTACTACTGGAATGGTTAAGTAGTTTAAAAGGTCAGCTAAAAAAGGAAGACACCCTTTTAAAATCCCTACACACACTAAAGGTTTATCATAACTTACCTTATAGGCATAATAGGCGTTAATCTGTTGACTAAGATTCAGGATTTTGGCTTTAAGTTCTTCTGCTGTAAATAAAACAGAACTATAAATGTTTTGAAGATTCATGAAAATAATTTTTATTGCTTAGTTTATAAATATTAACAAATCTTTATTCCTTTAGTATGTTTTTTTGGTGCATAAAAGCACACAGAGCATCATGACCATAGGTTTGCATAGTTTTAGCATGTCTTAATCTCACACTTACTGTTTGGTGAGTTTGCTCTTCATCCCCTACAATCAGAATTAAATACACTCCTTTTTGTTGAGCTTGACGCACTTTATAGCTTAACCTTGCTTCACTGAAATCGCTTTCAATTCGAAAGCCCGCTTTTTGTAAAAGTTGAAAAACTGTTGCAGCATAAGCTTGATGAGCTTGAAGCGAAACAGGAATTACAACAGCCTGGACTGGACAAAGCCAAAAAGGTAAATCTTTTCCATACTGTTCTAATAAAATACTTAAAAAGCGTTCATAAGTTCCAATTAAGCTACGATGAATTAGCATAGCAGCTTGTGGCTGTTGGTGCTCGTCACTATATTTAACAGCAAACCTTTCTGGTTGTAAAAAATCAAGCTGCATAGTAGACATGGTAATTTCACGGTTCAAAGCTGTTTTAACTTGAATATCAATTTTAGGTCCGTAAAACGCTGCTTCTCCTACCATTTTTTGATAAGGAATAGCTAATTTGTTTAAAACTTTTTCTAAAACTAATTCTGATTGTTGCCATAAATTAGGGTTATAACAATATTTTTCTGGTTGCTGCGGGTCATGGAGTGATAAGGAATAATAATCAATTTTAATCTTAAAATCTGCTAAAACTTGGTGGATTAGTTTTAAACACACTAAAAGTTCTGCTTCTAGCTGGTCAGGTCTTACAAAAAGGTGAGCATCTGTCAGTTCCATGTTCCGTACCCTTTCTAGACCTGACAATCCTCCAGAGGCTTCATAACGAAAGAGCATTGCATCTTCGCAATAACGGATGGGTAGATCCCGATAACTATGTTTTTTAGCTTTGTACAATAAAATGTGGTGAGGACATGTCATGGGACGTAAAATAAGTCTTTCTTTATCTACTTCCATGACTGGAAACATTTCATTTTGATAATGTTCTAAATGTCCTGATATTTGATAAAGCTTTTCTGCTCCAAAAATAGAAGTTTGTACTTCTTCAAACCCAAATTGCTTTTGCACCTGAGCAATGTATTGTTTAATGGTCTGTTTAATAAGCATGCCGTTTTTTAGTCATAAAGGGAAGCCCTTCCCTGCTTTGATGTCAAAAGCAAACAGGTTTAAGGTTTTATTAACATAACGATGGTCTCGTTCATGCTGTGTCTGTAACAGCTTGATATATTGAGCTAAATTAGCTTTATCAAACCGTGCCACGCCATGAATTCTTTGAATCATTGGGTTTGAGGCATCTCCTTCTCAGTATGAACCTGCTAAATTAATCAGGTGGCAGTACCGGGCAATTTTTTTTGCTATTAAGCAATACTGAGAGGCTACGCTAAAAAAGGGTGATTGGTGGTAATATTTTTCCTGCTTAGTAAAATGAGTTTTTAAATTAGCAGGACGGTTTTGGTTAATGCTAGCCTCAGCTTCTGGAGTTAGCAAACTTTGCTGTACCTTAAACTTAGCTCACGCAAAAGTTTTATGTTCTTTCATTAAAGAACCTAAAGCCTTTTCTTTAAGAGTAGGACTCACACTAAAATCAAGGCTAAAAAAATTTTGGTCTGCTGTTAGCTTTAAAATAGTAAGCTGTGGGTTAGTGCTACAAAGTAAGGCAGCTTGAATACAAGCCCCTTGATAATTAACTAAAGCTAACCCTAAAGGGTCTGTTTGTTCTACTAAAGTAATTGCTCCTAAGGCATGGTCAACTTTTTCTGTTAAAGCAAAATATTGCTCTGCTTGATAGACGGCAATAATATTAGTTGCTACTTTGGGAAAGTACTGATTAATCAAGGCTTGGTATGTGTCATCTGTGCCACCCTCAAACTCTTGGGTTTGTTGTTTAAAAATAAAAGTAAGTTTATTTTTCATGCAAATTATAAAAACTTGCGTGCCCCGCATAAACAGCACTACTTGCTAATTCTTCTTCAATTTGTAACAAACGGTTATACTTTGCTAAGCGTTCAGAACGAGACATAGAACCTGTTTTAATTTGCCCTGTGTTAAAAGCCACAGCTAAATCAGCAATGGTTGTATCACAAGTCTCTCCTGAACGGTGAGAAACTATACAAGCTCATCCTGCTTTTTTGGCAGTTTCGATCGTTTGAATGGTTTCACTTAGGGTTCCCACTTGGTTTACTTTAATTAAAACAGCATTAGCTGCTTGGTGTTTGATGCCTTTTTTTACATATTTCACATTAGTGACAAACAAGTCATCTCCTACAATTTGCACATGACTTCCAAGCTTAGCTTGTAAACTACTAAAGCCTGCTCAATCTGTTTCGTCTAAACCATCTTCTACAGAAATAATCGGGTACTTTTCACATAACTCTGCTAAGTATGCTACTTGTTGTTCTGAAGTACGACTAATTGTCTGAGAGGCCTGAGCTGCTTTAGTAGCTCCTGCGTATAAATAAAGTTTTTGTTGAGCATCATAAAACTCAGAAGCTGCTACATCTAAGGCAAGCATAATGCCTTCAGGTCCTGTTTTGTAACCAGCTTTTTCAATGGCAGCTACCAGTAAATCTAATGCTTCTTCAATTGTTTTCAAATTAGGAGCAAAGCCTCCTTCGTCTCCTACAGTAGTAGCATAGTTTTTTTCTTTTAATAAGGCTTTTAAGGTATGAAAAATTTCTGCTCCTGCTTCTACGGCTTGACTAAAAGTACTCATTCCCACAGGTACTAGCATAAACTCTTGAAAATCAATGGTGTTGTCTGCATGAGCTCCTCCGTTAATCACATTAAGCATGGGTACAGGTAAAATAGAAGTGTTAACTCCTCCTAAATAACGGTATAAAGGTAATTCTAATTCATCAGCAGCAGCTCTTGCTACTGCTAAAGAAACACTTAAAATAGCGTTAGCTCCCAGGTTTGATTTATCTGCAGTGCCATCGATGTTAATCATTAAATTATCAATTTCGGTTTGTTCTGTGACTTCTAACCCAATAATTTGTTCTGCTAGAATTACATTAACATTTTCTACTGCTTGCAGTACCCCCTTGCCTTGATAACGGCTAGGGTCTTGATCTCTTAATTCTAATGCTTCTTTACTACCAGTAGAAGCTCCAGAGGGAACATTAGCAATGCCATAACCTCCTGCTTCAGTTCAACATTCTGTTTGTAAGGTTGGGTTTCCTCTTGAGTCTAAAATTTCTCTTGATAATAGATCAATAATTTGTGACATAATAAGTCCTTTTTTTCTTTTATTTTTGAGATGCTAGTGTTTTGGTGAAGAGCATCATGTTAGTTGCTTAAATTATATAAATTTTTTTTAGCTTTTTGATTGTTTCTTGTGATAGTAAAGCCTTAACCCTTTTAAAACAAGAGCAGGAATTATAACATATCCTGCTTGAGTGGCAAGATGAGCAAAAAGAAAAACTCCTCCTCCTGTCATTACTACTTGTACAAGGCTTTTGCAATGAGCTTGGTACCGAGCAAGGTAGCCCTGAATAGCTAACCAATGACTATTAATTACCCCACTATTAATTGCTCCAAAAGTAGTTTGACTTCAAAAAACTTTACTAAAACTAAAAGTTTGCTCTTTTAACAGCTGAGCCTTTTTTACTAAGGCTTGTCCTGCTATGTACCAGCCTGGCAAAAAAGCAAACCCTTGAATTTGGTTGGCTGCGATAAAAGTAAGAGTTGTGGCAGTGCCAAAACTAATCAAAACAAGAGGCTTTTGAGCGTTAAAGTGATGCATCACATAATAAGTCCCTCAAAACAAATCACTCCCTAGAGTTGAGCCAGGGCTTCAGGCTAAGTACTGCTTCATTTGAAAAGAAGAAGGACGAGCAATGTGATAACAGTAACCATCTTTTTTTAGTCATTCCTCCACCTTAGCTAAATTAGTCGGATTCACTGAGCTAATCAAACAAAAATGTTTTTTAGTTCAGTGGTACTTGGCCGCTAAAGCAGACAACTTGTTAGCATTTAAAGTTTGGTTAAATACTCTTACTACTTGCTCTGCTGCTAGTTGTAAGTCATTACTAAATTTAGTATAAGAATTGCCAATGTCTATGTACAGCTTTAAAGTACAGCTAGTTTTCATGTAAAAGTTTGGCAGGAGTAGTTTTTAGTTTTTTTGCTGTAAAAATAAAAATAGATAAGTACATAAGTGCCACAATTACAAAAGAAACTAAAAAGACTCACCAAGTAATTGAGAATGGTAAAGCAAAGTGTAAGGTATAAAAAGCGTACCTATGCACTCCATAAAAGATTAGTCATGCTAGAAAGGCTCCTGTTCCTCAGGCTACAAGTACAAAAGGAGTAAAGACATTAATGGTATAACGAATTACTTGTCAGTTAGTATAACCTTGCGTCTTCATTAAAATCATAAAGCGCTCGTACTGTTTTACAAATAAATTACTAATTAACATAATTAATAAAGCAGAACAAGTAATAATTAAAGCAATTAAGACAAAAGTAACAGATAAGCAAATTTTAGTAATGCGGTCTACTAGTCCTTGTTTAGCACTCAGTAAGTTATAGTTATGCACAATGGGTCCTTGGTTATACACTAAGTCATGGTTAGTAGTAATTAGATAAATTCCTGATTTAGGTTTTTCTGAAGTAGAGTAATAAGTAGTTAAGTCATATGGCTCAGTCGTAAATGAGTACTTATTATTATTCCATAAAGAAGGAGCATAACTTGCAAAATGGTTAGCAGCTAAAACCTTTTGAGTATTAAAGGCTGGAATGTAGTACTGAGATTGAGAGTAATCAGGATTAGTTTTTTGATAAAGGGGTTGGGTAAGTACATTGTTTAAATTATAGTTATAAGCCCTTCCAATGGTATAGTGCGATAAAGCATTTACTAGTTTTTGGTCTTGGTACACAGCTGCGGTGTCATAATTGTCAAATGATCCTAAAGCGTTAATGTTAATTGTTAGACCTGGGTCTGAAACTAAATCTTTTGGACTAGTGTTAACATTACTAAAACGAATTAAAACATTATTAGGGTTTTTAGCTACAGCTCTCCACCAACAAATATACTTATTAGTAATCATTCCTAGGTTATTAGGAGGAGCAGCTAAATTATAGCGGTTATCATAAGCTAAACTATAAGGACGAATTTTAACTCATTGTTGTACTTTACTAAAGCGTCCTACTTTGACAGAAGCTGGTACATCACTAGCTGGAATGTCTGATTGAAAGACAAAGTTCTGGTTAGGAGAGTTTTCTTTGAGTGGGTCTCTAAAGTCATCTACTTTTAAACTATCTTGAGGTAAATACAAGAGCAAATCGTTATATTGATAGCGTGGTCTAATGGCAGGAGTAACTTGGTCTTTTTGAACAGTTGGTACTACTGCAGCAAAAGCAGTATCATTAAGTTTAGTTTGACCATAATCAATGTCCCCACTACTGTTAAGAGCTAAACTGTACTGGTTATTAAAAGTAAAGTTATTGTTTTCTAATAAATAGGGATTTAAATAGTAGTGCTTAAGTCCGTCAATCGTTTGGGAACCAAGGTTTGCTGTTTGGTTAGTCACCATTTGTACTCCTTGAGAAGCAGTTTGGTGGTAGTCAGTATCGTCATAGACAAAAAACTGCTTCGGAAGAGTAGCCCATGTTTTGTCACTAGCTGTAGTTTTATATTGGAGTTCGTTTAATTGAGCTCGAAAGTTATTATTAATAATGCCAGGAGACGAGTATTCAAACTGAGAAGCTGCTTGTTTATTTAAATAAGTGGGAATGTTTAAAGTTTTTTTAGCTGCATCATAAATAATCATCCCATTAGCTTTAATATCTTGGAGCTTAGCAATCGCTGCTGTGTCTTGGTTATTAAAGTCAGTAATCACTTGTTGTACTGCTTCAGCTGTAGCATCATTGACAAAAAGCTGGTTATAATTAGAACTGTTATTAGCAGCAATAATTTGCCTTTGCGGATCCAATCCTACTAAATCAAATGCTCCGTTTTTATTATAAGCAGGCACAGCTGTGTCCACATAAGCCTGTTTTGGTTGTAATAATTCATAATTTCAACCAAACCCAAAAGCTTTTTTTCTTGCTTCACTACTGTTATAATAGCTTGCTACATAAGGAGGAAGTTTAGAAGATATTTCAGAAATAATTTTATCTTGCCAATCTAACTTAGGATCAGGGGTTTTAACATCTAGCACAAAAGATAAAAGGTCAGAAATTCCTGTTTTAATAGTACTATTAGCACTATTCATGCTAGCTTTTCGCTCAGTATGGTTTGCATCATTATAGGTGACATCGGCATGGTACAACCAGTTTAAAAAGCCTTCGATGTCAAAAACACTAAACCCTACTCCTGTACCTCCGTATAAATTGTTTCCAAACCCTCTTTCAAAGTAAGAAAGCATTCCTTTAGTTTGGCCACTTAAATCTTTTGCTACTTGGTTATAAGACCAGACGGGTTTGGCTGCTTTGGTAGTATTATTCACATGATAGCTAATTAAGGGTAAAGCAGATGCATGACTTAAAGAGGTAAAATATTCAGTCGGGTTCAAAAAGCCTTGGTTCGGAAGTTGGTCACTTCCTCCGTTGGCGTTATATCCGTACCCTTTTTGATAGTCTTTGGTAGCTGTGTCAGGTCCTGACCATTGCGACAGTTGTACCTTACTTAAGGGAGCGTTATAAGTAGGGTTAGCAAAACTAAACTGGTTTTTATACTTATCACTTTTGAAATAAGAATTAGAAATATTATTAATTAAAACTGGAAGGGCTAAAGTAGAAGTAATTAAAATACTTGTAATAAACATAATGATCGAAATTAGTCCAATTTTTCTAACAGAAGTAGAAACAATGTTGATTTGAAACTTAGTTTTAAAACTAGCATTACTAAAGAAACGATTTTTAATTTTATTGACTAATTTATTAGTTTTTCAAGAAGAATCAGGTTTTAAAATCTTAGTAGTTGGTTTTTGAATAATGTAATAAGCGGTAAAAAAGGAAACACATGTTACAAACAAAGCAACTGTTGCAAAAGCAATTAGGAGTGGCCTTCAGTCTACCAAAATCATATTATAGTTTAAAGAGAAAAAGGTTTGAAAAAGTTCCGAGGCAGGTCACTGCATCACAATCCCAAACACTCATCCTAAAGGTACAGCAAAGACAGCCACAATAAAGGCATATGATAAATAAGAAAGTGAAATCTTTCAGTTCGGAACTCCTAATGATTTAAAAATAGCTACTTGATGGGCATGAGCATAAATGTTACGACTAACTGCTATGTAACAAGCAGATAAGCTAATACAAGCTAATAAAGCAGCAGACACATAACAAACAATGGCAAAAATTTGGTAGCTTAAAGGTAACAGCGTCCAATTAAAACGATATCCTGAAGCATTAAACTGATCAATGTCTAAAGCAGTTCCTCCCCCAAACCCTTTATGTGGAGCATAGTTAGAACTATAATAAGCAAAGTTTTTATCTGAATTTTTATAACCTGTCATTAAAAGGCTTTGGTATAAATTTTCATCGTACTGCATATTACTGACTTTAGATAAAGGATCTTGCCCTGTGTATGTTAAAAAGGCATCAGTGTATGATTGAAGTTGTCCTGAAGTATCATCAAAACTTTTTAAAATACCAGAATGAGCATAAATAATGACTGATTTTTCGACATTAGGCAATAAAGAAGAATCTGTAGCATTTGGTAAAAAAGAATAAGCATCGGTAGCATAGCCCGAGACATTATAAACTTTTAAGTTAACTGGAAAGAAGGCTCCGATGGAGATATGATTAGCTCTAGCAAATTGTGGGGAAACTGCAATTTCATTTTGAGCTTCAGGTCTGACCCCTTTAATCATATGTAAATCAACATTAAAAAAATTGTTATCATTTTGCAAAATTACAATCCGATAATAAAATTTTAAAGCGTTGTTAAAAATAAAAACTTCATTTCTAAAATTAATTTTAAAACCACTAGCAACTGCTGCCATTTGTTGATGTAATAAGAAAGCAGTTTCTCATTCAGTAGTTTGTCTTTGGTTAAAAACTTGGTAGTTAAAAGGGGTGTGTTGAGTTAAGGTCGCTAAATTAGAAACAAATTTAGGATAAAACTTAGTTCCTTGCGAAGCAGTAAGTTGAATGGGATTCACTACTCCTCTTAAGCCATAGTCATAAGCAGATCCTAATAAATAGTCATTATAATTTACATTATGACCATCATATGATAAGCTATAACGCCCTACTTGACTAGCACCTCAGAATTTTTTAGTAGCTGGTAATGTATAAGTTGTACCTGATATTTTTTGACCAAATAAATAACTGTGCACAAAATTAGCAATGTTAAGAGTAGTGTTAGCATCAGGATCGAGGTTAAAATTAAGTCCTGCAGTACCATATTTAGCTAAAAAAGCTTTATTAGAGTTAAGAATACTATTAAACTTAATAGCAAGTTGTGCTGCGTTAGGATTAGTTAACCTATCATCATGATTGTAATATCATTGAATGGCTGCTTGGAAGTAATGGAGAAAGTAGTTATTGACTTGACTATCCATTCATGATTCTACTTTACTAAAAATAAAGTTTACATAATCTACAATTAAGTTATGCCCAACATCTTGGTTAATCATAGAATCTAAGGGAGTACTAGTTTTAGGAGAGAGCATATTATTTTCTTCTAAATAATAGTAGTACCTTCCAATTAAACTATTTTTTAATTGAGCAGGGTTATTTTGGTTCTCACTTAAATAAGTATTAACGTTTTTAAAGAAAAAATCATGCAGTAAGTTTTGTGATTCACTTAAGAAGTTAAAATTAGGATTATAACTAATACTGCTAGTACTAGCGTTATATGTAAAAGAAACTAGTGATTTAAAATTAATTTTAGCTATTTCTTGGGCACTTCATGCTTGAGAGTTATCAAAAACATTTTCAAACAATTTATCTTCTGGAGCTAAACTTTGGTATTGGCTTCCATAAACAATGTTAAAAAGCGAATCATTTTTGCCTTGAGCGTTAATGACGCTAAAAGTAGGGGAGAAATCCATAAAGGGGGCAAAATAAACTAACCCTTCGTTAGAAACTGTAGAACCTACCCGATAGCGATAACTATAATTAAAGCGGGGAACATTCACATAATTATTATAGCCATCCTGAAGTCGTTTAGTAGTGCTCATAGAGGCAGTTAAAAGTACGGTCGCTAAAAAACTTAAGATAACGATAATCATTAACTGTAATTTATAACGAAAAATACTTTTTAGCCCTTGTTTAAAAAGTAAATAACTATTTGGTTTATGAAAAATAGTAAATTTTTTAAGTTTTTTGTCAGCACTTAGCTTTGGTTTGCTTCTTTTTGCAGAAAAAGTTTTTTTCGAACTGCTCATAATAAAATCTTACACAAAAAATAAAATATAATAGTTTGGTAAAAATAAAGGTTAATTTTTTTAAGTTTCAATAAAACAAACATATTTTGCATGTTTTAAAAATTATATAATATTTCTATTAAATTAGATTAAAACAAGCTTTTATCTTAAAAATGCCAAAAATAGCTATTTATCCTGGTACTTTTACTCCTTTTCATAAAGGACACTACCAAATTATTACGAGAGCGGCACGACTATTTGACCAAGTCATCGTCATTGTTTCTCACAACCCTGCAAAAAAGACTGATTCTCAAACTTTAATTAATTCTGCTACTTATGTGAAAGAAAAGTGCAAAAGCACACCTAATGTGATAGTTGATATCAATCTAGATGGCCTCACAATAGATAAAGCTCAAAAATGAAAAGCCTCATATATTGTCAAGGGGATAAGAAATAAAACAGATTTTAAACATGAGCAAGCAATGTTTTTTGTGAACCATAAGTATAACAAAAAGTTAGAAACTGTTTTTTTTATGGCTTATAAAGAAGACGCTATCCTTAGTTCTACTTTAGTCAAAGAAATTAAAAAGTATCAAGTAATAAACAAAAAATAGCTTTGTAATAAGTTTTTTAATAGTGTAAAATAATGTAGAGTCTTTTTAGACTAAAATACACTAAAAAATATTTATACAACCTTTTAAAAATGAAGAAATTATTAGCCTTGACAGCATGTACAGCCTTAACAGCAAATTCCTTAGCTGTAGTAGGATGTAGCACTACAGCTAAATATTCTACAAAATTAATGGATGAATATGCCAACATAGCGGGTTATGCCGCTAGACCAGGGATCTTAAGTACTCAAGATAATTTAGATCCAGCCTATACCTTCCAACATTATGGAGCTATGAGTGCTCATGCTTTAATGCCACAATACTTTGGGGCAGATGACAAATCTACTTTAAACACTGCTGTAGATCAAGTGTTTGGAGAACAAACTAATAGTAAATTTACAGAACACAATGCTGCAGACGCAGGAATTAATTTTAATGGAAAACGCTCTCCAGGCAACCCTGCTACTAGAAGTGATCTAAAATTAATCCAATTAGTGTTAGGAGTGATTTCTAAAAAAATTCCTCCTTCTAGCATTGCTACCTTAGCTAACCTGTTAGCTTCTCCTAATTTTAGTTCTGTTTTAAAATCATTACATTCTTTAGGAGTTTACACTAACTCACAGTTCTTAACAGCTATGGGAAATGTCTTTCATGACATAAAAACAGAATATGTTACCCAAACTTATGAACAAGTAATGCAATCTGCTAAGATAGTTTTTGCTAACTTTTTAAATAGTTTTAGCCAAAAACCTGGTGACTTTTTAAACGATAAGTTAGATGATGTTGCCAAAAATGTACAAAACTTACAAACAGCTGACACCTTAATTCAAAATAGTTTAATAAATATTATTAGTGGTAAAACTACAGACCAAGTTTTTAATGCTTTGTTTAGTGCTAATGGGTTACCTAACTTAATTAAATTAGTTTTAATCTTAAGCAATTACATTGAAGCTTTTAATAACTCTCCTAATTCAAGTTTAGTTTTAAACAACACAACTAAAGGTTATGATTCAGATCATTTATTTAGTGCTACCCAAACTAACTTTCAAGTAAAAGAAGCAGTTTTAAAATCTAAATTTAAACCTGCTAACCTTGATTTGCAAGAAGGAGCCAGACTTTTACAACTGTTTTTAGGAGTAGATTCTACTAAAGATCCTAACGGCTTTAATATGCTGAAAGTATTAAACATTTTGTTTGATAATAAAGAAAGCGACAGTATTGCTGTAGGAGAGCCACTACCAAACTTAGCTATTAGTTATGATCAAAAAAGTTCTGACCGAACCTGAGGGTTTGATCAAATATGAATTAATATTATTTATGGATTATACAAAGGGATTGTGCAAAAAGAAGCTGCTAAAATGGGTAAAATTAGTAGCCTTGTTATTCCCATTTTAAATCAATTAGTGGGGAAAATAGCTTCATTTATTTACAAGCCTGTATACGATATTGCTAATAACGCTAGTTGAAATAAGGATTCTTCAGATAATTATAATAATTTCTGAGAGGCTTTTATTGGTAAACCAGGAGCCCCTTCATTTGATAAATGATTCCAAGATCAGGGGGGATTATTAGGCGTCATGAAAAGTGAGTTTCCTTTAATTAAATTAGGAGATCCAAAGTTAATCCCTACATTAACATTAGTAAGAAGTTATATTCTAAAAGTACAAAAGGCTTTTACAGGAGAAAACAGTCCTTTATATAATAAAGAAGGAGTTTTTGTAGGTTTGTACAATGGTGGAACTATTAATAATACGCTAAAATGAGTTGATAGTCTTTTTCCTAATCTTATTCCTGCTACAACTGCTAAAACATTAGCAGATATTAAAACAATAGAAACTGAACCCCTTAAAAATATTTTAAAGCTAATAGGAGTAGCCCTTCCTGATTATTTATATGTCAGTCAAGACATGTCTGTTAATAGTGCTGTTAACGCTTTTGCAAGTGAATTTGGAGTAAAAGATCGTTATCAAAAAGCAAGCTACACCGATTATCAAATCGATACAAAACTTTTATCTAAAATGTTTCTTGCTTTAGGGCTACCAGCAGACCAAAGTATTAAAGCTAGTAACCAAAACATTCCTTCTTCAGTTAATACTGACCAAGGAGTAGTAAAAGCAAGTGCTAGTTCTACTCTTAACTATGCTTTAACCTTATTAGCTAATAATGATCCTAGCAATCCCAATAGTGGAGCACATGGAGCTTTTGAATTACTAGGATTAGTGGATAATCACAAAGGAGCTACAGCTAGTTTTTGAAAAAAAAGTGTTTTTGATAATTTAAGTGCTTTATATGATCCAAATAACACAGAAGGAGTTCCTAAAATTCTTAGTGATCTTTTAGCAGGTGTGAACAACATTTTAGCTAATATGCAAAAACAAGAAAAACAATATTTAAAATACTTTGATAATAATGCTTGAAAGCTTGATCCAAAAACTATTACTATTCAAAACACAAGCACTAAAAGAACCATTACTTTTAATGAAGCTTACACAGATCCTGATACTAAAAAAACTACTACTTACCAAATTAGTTTTTATTTAAGTTTAGTAGATCAGAACCAAATTTTTCAATGAAATGATTGAAAAAAAGTAGGCTAAAACTTTTAAAAGCTTCTTCACATTTAATGAGTACTTTAGGTACTCTTTTTTTTAAACCAAAATAGGTTAAAAAAGCTAAAAATGTTATAATTAATTGGTGCGTGTTTAATGCATTAATTTATTAAAATTACTTTTAAAATTATGAAAAAATTATTAACAATCGTTGCTTGTGGTGCCTTAGCTACAAATTCCATGGCAGTCGCTGGCTGTTCGTTTCAATCTAATGCTTCTGCTAGTATTGAAAAATTAGTTAACGAATACGCTAATGTTGCTAGTTTTGCAGCTAGACCTGCTATTTTAAGTACAGAAAATAACATATCTGTTAATTATAGTTATAACTATTATTCTAAACTAAGGTTAAAAGATGTTATGCCTCAGTACTTTGATCATTGAACTGATCAAAGTAAAATGATGGACAAAAGCACTTTAAAGGATGTCTTTTCTACTGTTTTTGATGACAGAGATGACATCTGGTTTACCAACCACGGAACTCAAAATACAGGAATTAACTTTAAAGGAGTAAAAACTCCTTTTAACCCAAGCTTAAATAGTAACATCACCTTAATTAGAACTGTACTGTTTATACTTTCTAGTAAATTAGGACCTTATGATGTACAAGGGTTAAAAAACATTATTTCATCTCCTAATTTTGCTTCTATGTTAACTAAATTAAGTAGTTTTAGTAAGTATGGAAACAGTGCTTTTTTAAAGGGGATGGGAAAAGTTTTTGCTAGTCTTAAAACAGATTATGTCAACCAAACTTATGAACAAGTCATGCAATCTGCTAAACTTATTTTTGCTAACTTTTTAAACAGTTTTAGAAAAAATCCTGCCCCTAGTATTGCAGATGTTACTAAAGATGACATAGCTAACAATATAGCAACTCTTAAAAAAGGAGACCAGTTAATTCAAGATAGTTTAGTAGATATTATTGGAGGAAACATTAACCCAAACCATTCTTTTTTAAGTGCTGATGGGCTTCCTAATTTAATTAAACTATTTATGCTATTAGGAAACTATGTCGAAGCCTTTAATAATTCAGTAACCTCAAGCTTAGTTCTAAATGACCAAACAAAAGGTTATGACGCTAACCATTTATTTAGCACTACCCAAACTAACTTTCAAGTAAAAGAAGCAGTTTTAAAATCAAAATTTAAACCTGCTAACCTTGATTTACAAGAAGGAGCAAGACTTTTACAACTTTTTTTTGGAGTAGATCCTAAAAATGATAGTAATGGTTACAATATGCTTAAATTATTAAACATTTTATTTGATAACAGAGCAAGTGATACCTTATCAGACAATGATGAACTACATAACTTGGGAATTAATTATAGCTATCCAACCCTTTATTATGTTGTTCCCCACACTTACGGTTTTGATCAAATTTGAATTGATACTATTTTAGGGTTTATTAAAGGAGAATTCATTAAATTAAGTAGTAAATATGGAAGAATGGCTTTCCCTGCTATCGGTACTATGATGGGTTCTGTAATTTATAAATTAGGATATGACATTAGTAATAATGCCTTGAACTGAAATGATTTTTTAGATCACTTTATAGGAAAACCAGGTCCTGCTAAGGGGGATTGATTTAATGACAAAAACGGCATTTTATATCAAATAAGCCGTCTTGTACAACTTGCAGAAAAGTTAAAGTTCAAAATTCCGGCTGCTATCATGGCAATCTTAACCTTAGTTAGAAGTAAAATTATTAAATTTGAAAAAGACATTAGAGCTACTGATAGTCCTTTTAATAAGAAGGATGGAGTCTTTGTGACTCTTTACAAAGACCAAGGAATTAAATGAATGATGGATTGAATTAACAATAATGTTAGCTCTAATTTAATTAACCCTAATACTATTAGTACCTTAGCAGACATTAAAACAGCAGAAACTACTCCCATTAGTAATCTTTTAAAATTGCTAGGTTATACTGCTCCAAATTACTTATACATTGCTCAAGAAAGGTCTTTAAATGATGCTATTAATGGTTTTGCAAGTGAATTAAAAGTAACTAGTCGTTATCACAAGGGATATTATTTAGGAGATGAAATTGATCCTACTATCTTAGGAAAATTATTTACCTCTTTAGGAACAACAGCAATTGATAATATTAGAGCAAGTGGTTATAATATTCCCACTAGAGTGGCTAATGTGGATGCTACTAAAGTTTCTACTTTAAGTTATGCAATGGCATTGCTTGCTAATAACAAAACTGTCAATCCAAACGCAGGAATTAATGGAGCCTTTATGCTTTTAGGACTTAATTCCAAAAGCAGTGCTAATGATGTGCCTTCTTTTTGAGATAATAGTTTCTTTAGTTACTTAGATCAAATATATGGTCCAAATAATTTTACAGGCTTTCACTCTATTTTTGTTTTATTAGGAGATGGTCTCACAGCAGTACAAAAAGGCATGATTGACAATCAAAACAAAAATTATTTAAAATACTTTAATCCTCATCAATGAAAAGTACCTCAAAGTTCCATTAAGTGGTCAGATGATCATAATAAAAGAACAATTACTTTTGATGAATACTACACTAATCCTGATACCCAAAAAACTACAGAGTATGAAATTAGTTTTGGAACTTTGTTACGTACATCCTATTCGGTATACCGTTGGTACCAGTGAAAAGTAATAAATAAAAGATATTAGTTTTAAAAATAATAAAGTGTTAAAATAACACAAAGGTTTTAAAGCTTTTTTTATTAATCAAAATAACTTTAAACTTCTAACATGAAAAAACTATTATCAATAACGGCTTGTGCAGCCTTAGCTACCAACTCCATGGCTGTGGTGGGATGCTCATTTGACTCTAACAAAGCTACTTATACCAATCATTTAATTGAAGAATATGTTAAAGTAGCTGGCTATGCAGCTAGACCAGGGATTTTAAGCACTGAAAATGGTTTAGATCCAGGCTATGTCTTCCAACACTATGGCAACATGAAGGTAAAGGATTTAATGCCAGATTATTTTGGAGATTGAGAAAAAAACGGTCAATATTCTGCAAATACCACCTTATCTGATGTGATAGGAGGCCTTTTTAACGATAACACTGATAGTAACTTTACTAATAAAGGGATTGGGAATTCAGGGATTAGTTTTAAAGGAACCAAAAGTCCAGAGGATGCATCTCTTAGCAGTACCTTTAGTATGTTAAGAGCTGTTTTAGCAATTCTTTCTAGTAAACTAGATCCTTATTCAGCCCAACAACTAGAAAATATTTTAGCTTCTCCTAACTTTGCTAGTATTCTTAAATCAATTACTGCTTTAAAGGCTTATAGTAATAGTGGTTTTTTAACAGGGATTGGGAATGCTTTAACTAGTGTGAAAGGAAACAAAGCTAAGCCTTCAGAATACACTAACCAAACTTATGAACAAGTTATGCAGTCTGCTAAAATTGTGCTTGCTAATTTTTTAAATAGCCTAAGAAAAACTCCAGCTCCTTATTTAGATGATAGTAAGGATGACATAGGAAATAATGTTAAAAATTTAGAAGCAGCAGATACTTTATTTCAAAACAGTATCATTGATATTATTACTGGAAACACAGCTAGTGATATGAAAAGTGCTTTACTAAGTGCAGAAGGGATTCCGAACCTGATTAAGTTTGTCATGTTATTAGTGAGTTACATAGAAGCTTTTAATCATGGTCCTAATTCCAGCCTAGCCTTAAATAATCAAACAGCAGATTATGATGCAAACCATTTATTTAATCCTACTGAAACTAACTTTCAAGTTAAACAAACAGTTTTAGCAGAAAAATTTACTTCTCAAAACATTAGTCTCCAGGAAGGAGCAAGACTATTACAGCTCTTTTTAGGAGTAGATCCTGTTAAGGATGGTAACGGCTTTAACATGCTTAAGTTATTAAACATTTTATTTGATAATAAAGCTACTTACAGTATGAGTACTGGGGAAGATTTACAAGACTTAGAAATCAGTTATAGTGCAGGGGGGGAAACTAATGTTCTTCCTCAAACTTTAGGTTTTGATCAAATATGACTTAATGTTATTGATGGAGCTATAAAAGGTTTGATTCATAAATTTGTTTCTTCCAAAGCACTAGTTGATACTCTCCTTTTTAGTTTAGTTGGAAACAAAGTAGCTTCTTTTATTTATAAACCTGTTTATGACATTGCCAATAACGCAAGTAATTTAGATAATTTTTTACAAGCTTTTATAGGTCAAGCAGGCCCTGTTGATCAAAAAGATAAATGGTTTGATGATAAGGGGGGATTACTAGGATTAATCGCCACCCAATTAAATAATTTTTTAGTTAAATCATTCATTACCCCTGCTATTAGAGCAGAACTAACTGTTGCTAGAACTTATTTACTGAAATTTCAAAAAGACTTTACGGGATCCCAAAGTCCTTTGTACAATAAAAATGGAGTTTTTGTAAGCCTTTACAGCGGGAACGGGGTTGCTAATACGATGAAGTGAATTAATACTATTATCCCTAACACCATTGCTCCTGATACTATTAAAAATTTAGCAGACATTAAAACAGTTGAGACGGAACCTGTGAGCTCGCTTTTAAGTTTGTTCCATGTCACCCTTCCTAACTACTTATACATCATGCAAGAAAATTCTTTAAATGATGTAGTGAATGCTTTTGCAAGTCAATTAGGAGTAAAAGACCGCTACCAAAAAACTCAATACACAGCATCTCAAATTGATGTTGATACTTTAGGAAAAATGTTTTTAGCTTTAGGAAAAACTGCTTCTGATTCTATTAAAGCAAGCGGAGAAGCCATTATTAGTAGGATCGCAGGGGTAGATGCCACTAAAGTGTCTACTTTAAGTTATGCGATTACTTTAATGTCTACTCCTTCTACTGACCCTACTGCAGGTCTTCCTGCTGCTTTTAAAATATTAGGACTAAGACCTGCTAATGAAGAGTCTCCTAATCCTGCTTATTGAAACAATAGTGCTTTAGATAACATTGGAGCTTTATACGGACAAGGAAATATGACAGGACTTCATGACACTTTTGTTTTAATTGGAGCGATTATTTCTTCGATTGAAAAAGGGATGACAGATAATGAAAAAGCTAATTACTTAAAATACTTTAATGAAAGCCAATGGAATGTACCTTTAAACGCTATTAGAACAAAAATTACTAATAATAACAGGGTTACTACTTTTGATGAGTACTATACTAACCCTGATAATAATGTGACAAAAGAATATGAAATTGAAATGTACATTAATTTAATCCAACCTGGAAGTTTTTATCAATGAAGTAGTTGAAAATTAATTCCAAACGATATCAATTAGGAACTCATAAATTAAAAGCAATTAATTTTATTTTTTAAAACCTATATAAGATAATTTTTAAACATTAAAAAAAGCCAATCAAAATTGGCTTTTTTAAAGGTAAATGAAGTTATATTTATGTATTTATGTTAGGATTTTATAACTATGACCTTTGTCACTAAAGATACTTACCCCATCAAATGCAAAGTTAAAAAGGAATTGAATTCCTTGAACATTAGGAGTTGATTTATAGGCGTTGGCAGCATTAACAAGAAAACTATTATTGATTCAATAAATCATGTTAAATGCAACTGCGGTTTGCCCTTCTGAAGGTCCAAAATTACCCATATGATGCACTAAGCAATCATTTGATTTAAACGGTCAATGGAAGAAACCATGTTGGGTATAACTGTTTAATCCAGGAAAAGCTCCTCCAAAATTATCATCATCTAATCATTGAAAGAAAAAGTAAGCATAACCGTTGTCTTGATGATGTCAGGTAGGTTGATAATCAATTTGATTTAAATACCCTGTAAAGCCATTATAGCTACTATTGCTAAGAGTAATTCTTCATCTTAAGCTTCACATTGATCATGCAAATGTAGTGATATCATTATCAACATTAGAAGTTGTTTTGATTGTTTTGATAATTTGATGATTTTCAGTCTTAGGTTTCATGTTACTTAAGGCTAAACAAGGAGATGAAGCTAAGCATAAACTCCCTATAATATTTAAAATTTTTAGCATTTTGTTTATATATATAATTTGTATTAATTGTTACCTAAATTGAATTATACTATCAAATAAAATTAATTACAAATTAAAATATGAAAGATTTATTTACAAGCCCAAGGATGCCATTTAATTTTTAAAAAAGATTATTTATTTTTTTGTTAAAATAAATTATGAATTCAATCGTTAAGGTAAAAAGGAAAACAAAAACATTTGTAAAAGAAATTCCTAATAAAATTAGGGGCTTTTTTAGATTCCAAGATGTTCAAGCCACTTTTAAAAAAGAATTTTTAGGAGGAATTGTTACTGCTTTATCAATGATTTACATTTTTGCGTTAGAACCAGGAATTTTATCTGGAGCTAAATCAATTAATGCTGGAGCTCAAAATATGCAATTTGGAGGGATTTTTATTGCAACAGCAATCACAACATTTACTGGAACCATTATTATGGGGCTTATTTCTAACATGCCTGTTGCCTTAGCTCCTGGGATGGGGTTAAATGTTATTTTTACCTTTAACATAGCTAATGGTCCAGGTCACCTTGGATATGAAGGTGCTTTAATTACTGTGATGTTTTCAGCTGTTATTTTTACCATCATTACTATTTGTAAATTACGTTATTACATCTTACAAACCATCTCTCCTAATATGAGAAAAATTATTGGGCTAGGAGTTGGTTTTTTTATTGCTTATGTAGGATTAGCAGATATTGGTTTTGTAGCTCAAACGCCTGGAGGAGTACCAGCTGCTAAGTTAGCTAATTTAAGTAAGAATTGACCTTCAATCTTAATGGGAGTTTTTGTTTTTAGTTTAATTTTAATTTTTTCTTTTCAGAAAAAAATTCCTGGTTCTATTTTTATTGCTTTAGTAATAGGTATTATTCTTTCTGTTATTTTAGGAAACACCATTACTAATCCAGCTATCAAAAACCAATTTTCAGTTTGAAAGGGCTGGAGTTATAATAATTTTTCAGGCTTTAAGAGTAATTTAAGTTCCACTTTTAGCCAATTTGGCAAGGCAAAAGTATGAATTAGTCCGACTTTTTACATTAGTATTTTAATTTTAGCGATCATTTCTTTTTTTGATGCTACTGGTACTTTATATTCTGTTACGAACCAAATTGCTGATAGCACAGGAACAAAATATGAAGTTACCCATAAAGCTTTGATTGGAGATTCTGTAGGGGGATTTATTAACGGTTTTATTGGAGTGTCTAACTCAACCACTTATATTGAATCTACGACTGGAGTAGCAGAAGGAGCAAGAACAGGATTTAGTTCTCTTGTAACAGCAATGGTTTTTGCTATTGCTGTGCCTCTTTACCCACTTTTTGCTTTAGTTACCATCAATGTTAGTGGAGGCATTTTAATTTATATTGGAGTACTCATGATGCGTCAAATAGACCAAATTGAGTGAAAAGAACCAGAATATTTGGTAGCAGGTTTTACAACTATTATTACCACTGTTGTCACTTATACTATTACAACAGGTTTTGCTGTAGGCTTTTTAATGTTTTCTTTAGCTTGTGCAGCTCAAAGAAAATGACACAAACTAAACATTACTACTTTAATTCTTGACATTATTTTTGTGGGTTATTTTGTGAGTTTTGCTTTTCTACAAAACAGCTCGTAAAAATTCTATTGCAAAAAATCAATTATTGCACTATCACATACTCTACTTTTGTAAGGTCTTTAAGTTTAGTTCCCCCTGCATAAGAAATGGCTGATTGTAAGCCTTCATGCAAACCATTAATTGTTTCTCAAATAGACCCTTTTTTAGGGATTAAAAACATAGTTCCTTCAATATGAGTTTGCGTGTTTTTATTAAAAACTGAAGCGGAACCATAATATTGTTTAAAAACATTACCATTTTTTGAGACAGTTTTGCCAGGAGATTCTTCGTGCCCTGCAAACATATAACCAATCATAGCCATTAAAGCCCCAAATCTTATCGCCTTGGCAATGTCGCCAGGATAACGAATGCCTCCGTCAAGAATTAATGGAATGTTGACAGCTTGACTAATCTCATACAAAGCCGCTAACTGGTATCCTGCTGTTCCAAACCCAGTTTGATAACGGGTGGTACATGCTTTTCCAGGTCCTACTCCTACTTTTAAGGCATCAGACCCTCACTCTTCTAAATCTTTCGCTGCATCTACTGTTGCAATATTGCCACTAATAATAAAAACATTTTTTAGAAAAGTACGAATGTGATAAATCATATCACGCACCCGATTAGAATGACCATGAGCAATATCAATGGTAATGTAATCTACTTTTAAGTTTTCTGATGCTATTTTTTTGATTAAAGCATAATCATAATCTTTTACACCAATTGAAATACTAGTGATTAGCTTTCTTTTATTGGTTTCTCTAATAAAATTAAGGTTATCAATATTAAAACGGTGCATAACATAAAAATAACCCTTAGCTGCTAATTGCCAGCATAATTCTTGATTCACTACTGTGACCATATTGGCTGGTATTACTGGCAGTTTAAAACTGTTTGTTCCTAGTTGCACAGAAGTGTCACATTCTGAACGTGAATAGACTTTACATTTGTTAGGCACTAATTGCACATTCTTAAAATTAAAAATTTGTCTCATAAAAAAAATATTTAGATTTATTTTGCATATACATTATAACTTACTTTTATAAACAAAGCATTTTAATTATGACTTTACTAAACTCTCTCCTTAAGGTTTAGTTTAGGTAATATATAATCAAATAAACATATATATAATATAAATTAATTTAACATTTTTACTGTCTGCTTTATATGAAAAAAATTAAAAAAAGTAATGCTTGAAAAAAAATTAAGGCTTATATTAACAATATGGCAATTTGAAATGTCATTGACCGTAGTGTTAACATCATTATTATTGTAGAGTTAATCATTGCGTGAGGTTTATATGAAAAAACTGGTAGTAAAATATGGTTTATTAGTTTTTGATTGCACATAGCACTTTTCTTTTTATGGGATGTTTTTTTAGTGAGTTTTAAACAGAAGTTGACTAAATTTACCATTAAATTATTAGCAGTCAAAATTTTCAAGCAAGATGAAGCTAAAATTAATGAATGATTAATGACAGTGGACGATAAACAATTGCATAAAATTTATGAAGAACAACAAAATCGTATTCAAAGTATTAAAAATTTAGAAGAACGGATCATAAAATTAGAAAATCAAAATCATAACTTAACTCTTGCAAGTCAAAAGCAATTAGCAAAGAAAAAAATAGTTAAATAACAGTTTTGAGTCAATTTTGCTTGGTTGTTTCTTAATTTTTTTAAATTATACTTATAAAGCAATCTTATGCTAAAATTTTTATAATAATAAATAAAAATAATTTTATGTAATATGAAAAAAGTAATAACAATTTTGCAAGCATTAGCTATTACAGTTACTCCTGCATTATCTTTACATGCATTTTTAAACAAAACACAAAATTTAAAAAATGTTGTAACTAAAATCAGTCACCCAGAATATAACGATATCACTGATATCCATGATACAAGTTATTATTTTGAATTTACAGTTTATTTAACTAGCAGTGATTATAACGGCTTTTCAGGCTTTTTAGATCAAATTGTGTTTAAACTTTCAGATGATAACTATCATGCCTGACCACTATACTTCTTTCAATGGTTAGATGATGATGATTTCCAAAGTGGTCCTATGCCAGAGTTAAAACAACATACAGCACAAGGCTTTTTCAATGACCCTATTACATGGGCAAGTAGGTTAGAAAATCACATGGGTCATTTTGGTTCATATTTAGATGATAAATCTGACACCGCTTATCATATGTCTATTAATTATGGCCTTTGAGGAACATTTGGACAAAATGTTGATAACCAATGAAACGCAGACCGAGCTGCTAAAAAACCTCTTATTGGTATTCATTTTAATTTTGCGTTCACATATGATGGAAATAATGGTTATAAAACCAAAGAACCCTTTTTTTCCATCTTCACAGGTTAATAATTAAAAATTAGCATCATTATTTAAAAAAAGCATTTTTTTAAAAACTTTTATTAGCAGGGCTTTTTTTACTTTATAAAATAATATGTTAAAATTATTTTCAGGTAACATAACTATAAAATTTTTAATTAACATGAAAAAAATAATAACTATTATTGGGGCATTAAATGTAGCAAGTACACCTACCATTGCTTTAAAAAACATTGCTCCCCATCAAACATTAAATTTACAAAATATTTTAAAAAGTCCTAACAGTGGTATTGATAATCTAATTTGTAATGTAGTAGCTACTGATCATAAATTAAATTTTTCAGTAGATTTAAATATCAGTGATTATAACGGCTTTTCTGGATTTCTAGACCAAATTAGTTTTAACCTTTCTGACGATAACTGACACGCTTGACCTTTATACTTTTTTCAATGAATAGATGATGATGATTTCCATAGTGGTCCTATGCCTGCTTTAAATAGTCATACCAAACATGGTTTCTTCCATGACCCTATGATATGGGGACATAGACTTGAAACTTATATGGGTCATTTTGGACTTTGAACAGACGATAAATCTGATGTTGCTTATTACATGGCAACTTCATGAGGTTCATGAGGAGATTTTGCACAAAATGCTGAAAATACATATAATAAAGCAGTTGTTGCCCACACAGCTCTTGGTATTACCTTTAACTTCGGTTTTACTTATAACAGTGACACAGAAGATATCACAACCATCCCACCATCTTTTAACATCGTACCAGTTCAATAATTAAAGCTCGAATAACCTTTTAAAAAACAGAAAATTTTCTGTTTTTTTATGTCTTAGTTTAGATTAGTGAGCCTTCTTACTTTATAGAATAATGTGTTAAAATGATTTTTAAAGTAACATAACAATAAATTTCTTATTTAATATGAAAAAAATGATAACTGTGCTTGGGGCATTAGCTGTGGCACCCTCCCCTACAATCGTATTAAAAAACATTGCTCCCCATCAAACACAAAATTTAGAAAATGTTGTAGCTAAAATCAGTAACCCAGAAAATAACGATATCACTGATATCCTAGATACAAGTTATTATTTTGAATTTACAGTTTATTTAACTAGCAGTGATTATAACGGCTTTTCAGGCTTTTTAGATCAAATTGTGTTTAAACTCTCAGATTATAACTATCATGCCTGACCCCTATACTTCTTTCAATGATTAGACGATAACGATTTTAATACTTCTTCTTATTTGCCTAATTTAAATTATCATACCCAACATGGTTTCTTCCATAACCCTATTGTATGGGCAAATAGGTTCGAAAATCACATGGGTCATTTTGGTAGTTGGACTGATGATAAATCTGACACCGCTTATAACATGTCTACTTGTTGGGGTCAATGAGGAACATTTGGACAAAATGTTGATAACCAATGAAACCAAGACCGTGCAGCTTCAAAACCCCTGATTGGGATTAAATTTAATTTTGGGTTTAGATACTCACAACATGAATTCTATTACTCAACCGAAACACCATCTTTTAATATCATTATGGCTTCATAATAAAACTAAGGATAACTTTTTTAAAAAACAGGATTACTTCTGTTTTTTTAATGCCTTAGTTATAGATGAGATTAGGACTTTATTTTATTCAATAAAATGTTAAAATAAGTTTTAAAGGTAACATAACGCTAAATTCTTAATTTATATGAAAAAAATAATAACTATCCTAGGGGCATTAACTGTAGCAAGCACACCTACCATTGTTTTAAAAAACATTGCTCCTCATCAAACACAAAATTTACTTAAGGCTGTTACAAAAAAAAGTAATTGAGAATATAACAATATTTCTGTTTCGCAAGCTACAGATTATTATTTTAAATTTACAGCTTATTTAACCAATGGTTCTTATAACGGCTTTTCTGGTTTTTTAGATCAAATTTGTTTTAACCTTTCTGATTATAACTATCATGCCTGACCACTATACTTCTTTCAATGGTTAGATGATGATGATTTCCATAGTGGTCCGATGCCTGGTTTAAACCATCACACTATGCATGGCTTTTGAAATAGACCACTTCCATATGACCAACGACTTGAAACATACATGGGACATTTTGGTTCTTATACAGATGATAAATCTGACACTGCCTATAACATGTCTACTTGTTGGGGTCAATGAGGAACATTTGGACAAAATGTTGATAACCAATGGAAGGCAGACTGTGCTGCTAAAAAACCTTTAGTTGGGGTGAGATTTAATTTTGGTTTTAGATATTCCCAAAACCAATTCTATTACTGAACCGAAACTCCTTCTTTTAACATTATCATGGCTTCATAATTAAAAGCTAAGTATAACTTATAAAAAAACAGAAAGCTTTCTGTTTTTTTTATGCCTTATTTATAGAATAGATTAGGCTTATGTTTTATAAAACCAAACCTTTAAACTTTAATTTAAAAATACTTTTCTACAAAATAGCGGTTAAATCTGCTTTGACTTTGCATAAAGTGAGGATGGTGCAACATTTTAAACATTAAAATGTAAAAGTTTCCTAAACTAGTATATATAAATAAAATACTGACAAGAACTAACTGAAGAATAGCAAAATAATCTAGCGGTTTAGCTAAAAGTTTCAAGGTATCATAATCATTTAAAACATTTGCTAAAGCAGCAGTTGCTAAAAACATTGCACTCAATGGCAGTAAGTACATATTAATGCTGTAAGTATAGTGGTCATATTTATTAATAAAATGGCGAACCATACACATGTAAACCAATAACCATAAAAAGACAGAAATACCTAAAACAATAATAATAAAAATGGCATCTGTATTACTTAAGTTCCCTGCATAAACATCAATGTAACTAAAAATTAATAATGCGATTGGATATCCCATTAATGGTAAACTTTTAACTTGTTGGTCTGTTAATGCTTTAAACATAAACAGGATGCGATAAAATAAAATAAGCACAGAAGCAAAAACAATGGCTGCTCCTACTGCTCAAATAATTTGCATTAAAACTAAAAAATTATTAACAATTAATCCTTCAGGAATTAAACAAATTAACATAAAGTTAGTAATCGGAATGACTCAAATTGCATCAACATCATATAAACTAGAAAATTCTTTTTTGACATAAAAGAAAGTCACAAAAATCCATCACCCTAGCATTGCAAAGGTAAGAATAAAACCTAGTCATGCAAAAGTATTCCCAGCATATCAAAAACCACTAGTGTTGTCATTAGTTTCTCCTAACAGCATAATTCCTAAAAACATGACAATGACTGGCATTAAAGATAAATAAGCAATGCGATTAGAATCAAAAACATCCTTCATAAAAGCTTTTTTGTTGGAAGCAAGCTTAAAGACAAAAAGGATCGCAAACAATAAACCAAAAGCAATGCCTACTTTAGGAAACCATGCAGTTGACAAGCTAGTAAAAACACCATTAGGTTTTCCAAAAAACAATCAGCCATAACTTAAGATAATTAGGCTCACAGCTCAAACTAAAAAAGTATAATTAATACTTCCAACAGTTTGGAACAAAATATTCCCTTCTGGCTTACGTTTATTGGTTGATGGATTAAACGTTGGGGCAGGTTTAGTTTTTTTTGACAAATCTGATACTCCAGCTTTCTCAAAAGAACCACTATTGGAAGAAAAATTACTTTCAAAATTATCTAAATCAGAGCCTGCCTTAGACTCTTCATTAAAATTAAATTCTTTTTCCATATAAATTTACTTTTTATTATAATATGACTTAATTTTAATAAAATTACTGATAAATAGTATATTTATTTAATAGTTTTTGCACCTTAGCTATTAACTGAGCCTTTTTTTGCTGAAATTGTTCTGAATTAGCGTTTAAAGCCTCTACAATAAAATCAGTAACCAAACAAAATTCCTTTTCTTTAAACCCTCTGGTAGTCATAGCAGGGGTACCAAAACGAACTCCGCTTGTAATAAAAGGACTTTCATCATCATAAGGAATCACATTTTTGTTAGCGATAATATTAATAGAAGCAAGCCTTTCCACTGCTTGCTTACCAGTCAAGCAACAAGGAGATGTTTTAACATTAATCATTAAAAGATGATTATCAGTAGCATTTGCTACTACATGATAGCCTAAATCTTGAAAACGAGCTACCATCGCCTGAGCATTTTTGATAATTTGTTTTTGATAAGTAATAAATTCAGGTTGACTTGCCTCATAAAAAGCTTGGGCTTTAGCTAAAATTACATGTTCTAAAGGTCCTCCTTGATTAGCAGGAAAAACTGCTTTATCAATTTTAGTTTTAAGGGCTTCAGTACAAAGAATTACTCCTCCTCTTGGACCACGCAGAGTTTTATGCGTAGTAGAAGTAATAATATCTACATCACAAACTGGATTAGGATGTAAGCCAGCTACGATCAAACCTGCTATGTGAGCAATATCAGCCATTACTAAAGCACTAACCTCATCAGCAATCTTTCTAATTTTAGCAAAATCAATTTTTAATGAATAAGCACTTGCTCCACAAACAATTAGTTTTGGTTTATGTTCTAATGCTAAAGCTCTTAATGCTTGATAATCAATTGCTTTGGTTTTTTTATCTACAGGATAATGAATGGGGCTATAAAAACGACCAGAAAAATTTACCTTATGACCATGGGTTAAATGCCCTCCGTCATTCAATTTCATAGCTAAAAACTTATCCCCAGGTTCTAAAACACTATAATAAGCAGCAGCATTAGCTTGGGAACCAGAATGAGGTTGTACATTAGCATGAGTATTAGCTTGTTTACAATCTGATCTAGAACAGTGACAATTAAATAATTCCTTAATTCGATCTATGGCTAATTGCTCTCCTTTATCAATGACATCACAGCCTCGATAATAGCGACGGTGCGGGTACCCTTCTGCATATTTATTAGTAAATAAAGAGCCAGTAACAGCCATCACAGCTTCTGAAGTATAATTTTCAGAAGCTATTAATTCTAAATGATCATTTTCCCTTTTAATTTCTTCTTGAATTAAGGTCTGAATTAAGGGATCAATTTTTTTGTTCATATGTTAGCCTTATGATTAATAATTAATTTATGTTTAGTTTACTAAAAAAAGTAAGCATTAGCTTACTTTTCTAAAAAGGAGTTATTGGTTATTGAGGAGCAACACTGGAACGAATTTTAGGCTTATTATGCAAAGTTTTAGGATGGATTTTAGGTTTAGGTTTAGCCTTAGGTTTTGCATTAATCAAAACAGGTTTAGCATTAAAAAGCTCTTTATATAACTGTTTATAATCAGCATAAAACTTAATTTCTAAAGCTTTTTTAACTTCATCTGGTAAATCTTGTAAGTCTTTTTCATTTTTTTTAGGAATGAAAATTTGTTTTAACCCACTGCGTCGGGCTGCTACTGATTTTTCTTTTAGCCCTCCAATTGGTAAAATATGTCCTCTTAAAGTAATTTCTCCTGTCATCCCTAAATTATTAGGAATCGGTGTTTGGGTTAATGCACTAATAATAGCTGTAGTAAGGGTGATGCCAGCACTTGGTCCATCCTTAGGCACTGCTCCCTCTGGCACATGCACATGAATGTCATTGTCTTCAAAAAGATTTTGATTAATTTTAAACAATTTACTGTTTGATTTAATATAACTTAAAGCAATGGAAGCAGATTCACGCATGATTTCTCCTAGTTTTCCTGTCAGAATGAGCTTCCCTTTTCCTGGAAAATAATTCACTTCAATTGGTAAAATATCTCCTCCGTACTGAGTGTATGCTAAACCAGTAGCTACTCCAATTTGAGAAGAGCGTTCTTTTGAAGTATGTTCAAACTGATGAGTTCCTAAATATTTTTTTACTACTACAGCATTAACATTTAAAGTAGAAACTTCTTTGTTTAAGAGTTTCACTAAGAATTTCCTTACAATAGCTCTTAGTTTTCTTTCTAACTCCCTGACTCCTGCTTCTCTTGTGTAATGTTTAATAATCTCTTTTAAACCAGAAACAGAAAATTTAACTTCTTTATTAGTAATGTTAGCTTCTAATAAAACCTTAGGCACTAAATGACGTTTAGCAATTTGTAGTTTTTCTATTTCAGTGTAAGAAGATAAGAAAATACAATCCATTCGATCCACAAGAGCTTCTGGAATATTTTGGTAATAATTAGCTGTAGCAATAAACATCACTTTACTTAAATCATAATCTTCTTCTATGTAATGGTCTGAAAAACTGTTGTTTTGATCTGGGTCTAGCACTTCTAGCATCGCACTAGCAGGATCTCCTCGATAATCAGAAGACATTTTATCAATTTCATCTAACAAAATTAAAGGATTAATGGTTTTAGCTCTTTTCATGCTTTGAATAATGCGGCCAGGCATAGCTCCAATGTATGTTTTACGATGCCCTTTAATTTCTGATTCATCTTTGATTCCCCCTAGAGAAATTTTGACAAATTTACGACCAATGGCATCAGCAATGGAACGAGCTAGCGATGATTTTCCTACTCCTGGGGGGCCTACTAAACAAATAATTTGGCCTTTAGTAGATTTAGCTCTAATTTTTAAAGCTAAATATTCAATAATTCTTTCTTTAACTTTTTTAAGCCCATAATGGTTAGTGTCTAAAATAGATTTAGCAAACTTTAAGCTATTGATTTCTTCTGATATTTCTCATCAAGGAAGTACCATCATTCAATCAATATAACTACGGATGACATTAGCTTCGCTTGAGGCTTGGGGAAGACTCTCATAATGGTTAATTTCAGCTAAAATGCGCTCTTTAATTAACTGAGGAAAAGGTTCTGTTTCTAAGCGTTTCCGATATTCTTTAATGCCTTTTTTTGAAGAGCCACTAGAGTCCATTTCTCCTAACTCTTCTTTAATTGCTTTTAGTCTTTCTCTTAAATAAAACTCTTTTTGTTGTTCATCTACTTTATTTTTAATTTTACGATTAATTTTATCGTCTATTTCTAAATTACTTTTTTTAGACATTAAATAATTAGAAATAATAGTAAAACGATAATCTAAATCAGCACTTCTCACAAGAGCTTGGAGTTGTTCAAGACTTCTAATTTGGACTGAGCGAGCTAAGGTGTCTAAAAAGCTGTCCATTTCCTCTATGTGGTTTACTCTTTTGAGCAGGGTACTAGAAATGGAAGGTTTGCCTCTTGCAAATTCGTTGGTTCTTTTAATCACAGTAGCTTTTAGTTTTTCTAAATCTTTTGTAAAAGGTTTAGTGATAGTCATATCAGCTTTAAAAGTTCCTCTCGGATGGGCTTGGGTCACATTTGTTAAAGCTACTCTGCTTAAAGCTTTAAAAGAAACAGTGTATGATTCATCTTCTCAGATTTTTTTGACACTAAACTTAGTTAAAACCCCATGTTTATAAATACTGTCTACATTAAGATGGTTTTCTTTAGGATCAATTTGACTGACAAGGACAACTTCAAAATTTCATTCACTAATTGATCTTTTCAGAGCTTCAATCGATTCTTGTCTCCCTATTTCAAGAACTTTTTCATAACCTGGGAAGATAAAACTTCCTCTTGTAACAAGAACAGGGATTTGTTTATAGTCTGGTTTCATGTAAAAATTTAAATGTTTTAATATATGTTTGGATTATTTTTGATAATCTTATTATATAAAAAAATTAGCAGTTATATATAAAAACTGCTAATTTTTTTTATAAGTAAATTTTATTTTTTAGAAGTTTTTTTAACAGCAGGATTATTTTGAGTTTTATGAGAAACTGACTTTGCTTTAGGTTTATTATTATTAGCTTTTTTGGCTTGAGTTGTTTTTTTAGGATGAGTTTTAGGTTTAGTTTTAGGAACTGATGATTTGTTCCCGTTATGTTGGTACAAGAAATCCATTACTTTCTCACGCAGTAATTTATCTTTTATTTTGGTTTCTGGCAAATAGCTTTCTCGTAACATCTCTTCTGAAATTCGCATCTGATCAGTTAAGGTTTTATATTCAGCTTTTATTTCCTGTTCGCTTACTTCCATTTTTTCTTGCTTAATAACACTTCTAATAATTAGTTCTTTTTGAACACTTAAAAGAGCATCATCTCATAATAATTGGTCAATATCCCTCTCTGTCATATGAGCCCGTTTTTTATATTGCTTTAAAGTTAAATTTTGCTCTTGCACTTTTTGTTCAAATTCTTTTTTTAAACGAATTTGTTCTTTTGCTAAAACAGATGCTGGGACTTTAACTTGTGCTTCTATTGCAATAGCCTTAAATAGCTCTTCAAAGAACTCTTCTTTTGCTTGCTCTTCTTTTTGGCTAGCAAGATTAGAGCTAATTCTTTCTCTAAAAGCCTTTTCAGTACTAATATCATTAAAACCAATTTGGTTAAAGAACACTTGGTTTAAAACAGGGGGTTTTTGAGAACGGATTTCTTTAATAGTAGTTTTAAAAACAGCTTTTTGATTTCTTAACTCTTCTTTGGGATAATCTGCTGGAAAAGTAACTTTCACATCTAAAGTTTGTCCTGCTTTTGTCCCTACTAGTTGTTCTTCAAAACCAGGAATTAATTGTTTGTTTCCTAGAGTAACAGCAAAATTAGTAGCTTTTCCTCCAGCAAAAGCATGCCCGTCTTGGTAACCTACAAAGTCTAAGACTACATTATCATGTAAAGCTGCAGCTCCTGCTTTAGGATAAAACTCACTTTTACTGTCAAGATAATTATGGTACACAGTGTCAATTTCTAGTTCAGTAACTTCAATGACTGGTTTTTTAATATCAAAATTAGTATATTTGCTAATTTTTGGTTCTCTAAAAATATCAAACACAAAATTAACTACATATTTGTGCTGATCAATGTGATCAACTTGAGCAGTTGGTTGACTGACAGGATTAATAGTTGATTTTTGACCTACTGCAAAGCGATAAGCTGCTTGCATCGCATCCTTATGAGCCTCTCTTAAAATATTTCCAGCAGAAATTTTTTGTTTAATAATGTTGGCTGGGATTTTATCTGAACGAAAGCCTTTTACTTTTAAGCGTTTAGCCAGGTTAGTTCGAGCTTGGTTAATATATTTTGCTCATTCTGATCCTTCAATCATAACTTGCCAATGAGCTTTAGTATCACTAAGTACTTTAGAATTAAATTGCATCTTTAATGGTTTGGGTTATTAATTATTAAAATGAAAAAACAAAATCAAAAAGTTTAATCTTGTTAATTATATTATTTTAGTTATTTTATTTTAAATAAGAAAACTTTAATAATAAATTTAAAAATGATAAATTAAAAAATGGCACCCATGGAGAGATTCGAACTCCCGACCGCATGCTTAGAAGGCACGTGCTCTATCCGACTGAGCTACATGGGCTTGTATAAAATAAACATTATTTATTTTATACTTTATTTAATCTATTTAACAAAAATTTAGTGTTTGATTTATTTTAAAATTTTATTCATAATTTGCATATTTCATAAATTTTGATTTTTTACTTTTCCCTAATGCTCTCTGGTCTTATGTATTATTTTTTTGCAATAAATAAGGTGATTTTTTTATGAAAGTTTTAGCATGATGTATTTTAATAATTTTGTTTCCAATTGGTCTTTTATATTTAGTAGTAAAATTTTTTTTAGCAAATACAAAGAATTAGATAGTTATGTTTTTTTTATTCATTTATTAGCTTATAATCTAAATGATAATTTAATTTTTTATAGTGATTAAATTTTCAAAAATATTAATAATAATAATTTAAAAAATGTTTATTCAAAAAATATTAATAAACTTAGCTTTATGTAATATAGCAGCTTGTGGAGTGATGCAGGTTGCCAAATTTAATAGTCATTTAGCTACCACTCATAATCTGTCTTTACAAAATAAATTGTCAAACAAGACAGATCCAGTTACTAATCAAATTGCAGTTCAACTTTCCACAACAGGTAATTTTGCTTTTTATGTTGAACTAAGCAATAGTTCCTATAATGGATTCCCTGGATTTATAAATCAAATTAAAACTGGAGCCAAAGGATTTAATGTTGCTCATTTCTTTTTTCAATGATTAGATGACAATAATTTTAAAACAAGTGATCATTTTCCTGATTTAAGTCAAAATACCAAGGCTGGATACTATCACTGACCATTTGTCTTTACTACAAGACTAGAAACTCACATGGGTTATTTTGGTCCCTTAACCTATAGTGAATCACAGGTAGCAGATAAAATGATTTATGATGTTAATGACTCATTTATCACTAGTGCTGAAAATGCATACAACCATGCTTCAAACCCAAACGGGATTATTTTTGCTTTTGATTTTACATATCATTCAGTTTGGTCAAAAATGTATTGAGGGGATTTAGGTCATACCTATATGATTTTATAAAACTTTTTTAAAAAGATTTATTTAACCAAAACCTTTTAAAAATCAATAAACTTTAATTTATTGATTTTTTTGTAAGCTTAAAAATTTTTGGAGGTTTTTAGTAGTAGTTTTGTTTTTGATAACCTGATTTAAAGTTGTAAAGGATTGCTCTTTAATAGCTTGTAAACTAGGGAAGTTAGTATATAAAACTCTTGCTAATCGTTCGGAAATGCCTTTAACTTCTAACAAAAGATTATGGCTCATGTTAAGGCGTTGGTTATATCTAAACCCTTTAATTGCATAATTATGCACCGCTTCTTGCACTTTTGTTAACCACAAAAACAACTGCTTATGTTTAACTAAATTCATTACTTCGCCTTTGGCTGTGATTAAGGCTTTAGTTTTGTGGTGAGCATCCTTAATTAAACCAACCACAGGAATATAACTTAATTCAAGGGCTTTTAAAGTTTTTTTAGCTGCTTGTAATTGAAGCATTCCTCCATCTACTATTAATAAATCAGGATATTTAATAGTAGGACTTAACTTGCCATAACGGCGTTTAACCAATAAAGCGATACTTAAAGGGTCATCAGGTTTAGTTTGTTGTAAAATATACCTTCTTCAAGCTAAACGGTTGGCTTCTGTTTTGTAATAAACAGCACATCCTCCCATAATGACTCCTGTGCCTCAATTGCTGATATCTAAAACATCTATTTGCACAGGAGGACTAGCAAGAGCTAGTAGACTTTGCAAGGAGTAAGATAATTGTTGTGTTGAATGTGAAGAGCTGGTTGTTTTTTGAGTTTGCTTTTGGTACTGTTGGCAATTCATTTCAGCTATTTCTAAAGCTTTTCGATAAACCCCAGTTTTAGGAGCGTTCATTACTGGGAGAGCTAAAAGGCGACTAATGGTAGCACTGTCCAGTTGATCCGCTATAATAATTTTTGCAGGAAGGGCGTTAGTTTGATACACATTTTGCAAATAAAGCATCATTAATGCTTGAGGATTGTTTTGTACTGTAATTTGGAAGTGGTCACTATTTTGCATTAATAAGCGACCATACCTAAAAAATAAGCTAGTAAAATAAATGACATGATCTTCTTTAATAAAAGCAATCACATCTACTGCTTGTTTGTTTTTATTAAGGGTAATAATCTGGTTTTGAATCAACATTCTCCAACCTTCTAATAATTTTTTGACTTTATCAGCAGCTTCAAACTGTAAATTAGCTGCTAGTTGTTGCATTCTTTCGGTTAATAAAGCTGCTACTACTTTATTTTCTGCTTGTAAAATTTGCTTGGCTTTTTTAATTTGGGTTTGATAATATGTTGCTTGCACTTCATGCACACAACACTGGGAACACTGTTGGAGATGATAATAAAAACAAGGTCCTGCTTTGATTTCCTTCAGGCGACACCTTCTGAGCGGAATGATAAATTGTAAAATATCAAAAATTTGCCATGCTTTAGAGCCTGTAGGAAGCGGACCATAAGCAAAGGAATATTTTTTAGGTAGTTTGCGTACATACTGCCACCTGGGATGTCGCTCCTGAGTAATAATAATGTAAGGGTAGCGTTTATCATCTTTTAAGATGATGTTAAAAAAAGGCAAGTACTGTTTAATTAAATTAAACTCTAAAATTAAAGCTTCTTTTTCATTATTAGTTAAGATAATTTCTACATCCTCAATTTGTTGAACCAAGTAATAAAGGCGTTGGTTAGTAGTTTTGACAAAATACTGTTTCACTCTTTGTTTGAGATTACGAGATTTGCCTACATAAATCACTGCTTGGGCTTGATTTTTAAAAAGATAACAACCAGGTCGGGCAGGAATCGTTGCTAGTTTTTTTTGTAGCTTTACTGATATTGATTTCATGTTTAAAATTTAGTTTAAATTAGCATACTCCATCCCTACAATTTTGATTTTTTATTCTAAAAAGTAATTATTATTTTATACCCTGTAATCTAATATGCATTCAATACCTTACAAAAGTGGTCCTGCTGTTTTTCTTCAAGAAACTGTTTTTAAAATGATAGGGATTTGTGTAAAATTTTTGTAAATTAATTTAACATTGTATATTAGTTGACCAGAAGCCTGAAAAGTTAATCAACTAGGTTCAACAGTAAAATCAGATCATGCTATATCATTGCAAAGACAAATGTTTTTAAACTGGGGACAAACATCCCAAATGCCTTGACTTGTCACTTGACCATAACCACCATTAAAAAGATATCTATTATTAATGGCTTTTTGAATAGGGACTTTTTTTCAACTATTTTGAGCATCAACAAAATAAATACAAAAATAGTTTGAAAGTATTGCATTTGCTAACTTACTTGCAATTACGGCTCCTTTTGATGATTCTAAAATATTCAAATCCACCTGTGCTGTTCATTGTGGATAATTTGGATAAGTAATCGTAAAAGTTGCAGGATTATTACCATAAACTAAGCAATCGCTTCCAGAATCTAAAGTAAATTTATAATTAATCATGGTTCCTGCATCACTTAAATAAGATTTTAATACATCTTTATTAACTGCATCTAATTGGGTTAAAAGTATTGATTGTGCTGATGTAGTATTAATGAATGTGTTTCAAAAAGGCGGATAGCTAAAATTAAAATTAGTTAATTTATTGATAATTGATTGAGCTGGATTAGGATAATCTGAAGGTACCACATATGCTTTATTATCAAAAACTGTTGTGTTAAAGGAACTAGTAGCAGGTCAACCTGCAGTTCTATAATCAAAGCGATAATAGCTTGGCATGTAATCAGAACCAGTCATAGCTAGATTATCAATATAAATTTTAGTACCATCTGAGCTGTCAAAAGCAAAGCAGTTGTCTTGTTGAGATATTGTATTTCCAGGAGGATAGTAAAAATAGGCTTTAGAATCAGACAATGATGAAAAATCAACATCGTTATTTAAAACTGTATCACTCAAATTCCATTGTCATGTCGCATAGTCTCCACCCCCCCCACATATGGTATTGGATCCTTATCAGCTGGAAGTGTCACCCCATCCATTAAGTCATTTTCAGATGTTGAGTTTAAATTTTTAAGCTTTATTACATAATCAGTATTTTGTCATACAATATAGGATTTTGTATAACTTTTTCAATCTATATATGTGCTAAATCAATAATGATAATGAATTTGATTCAAGAAAAAAGCAGCTGCTGCATCAGTGCCAAAGTCAGCTATGTTTTCTGTAACATTGTCCACTTTTACTGTTAACATTTGATTAAAATCAATTGTAACAACAACATTGAAATAGTTAGCATGATTATTCCAAATTTTAAAAAGACCACTATGACTTTGGCTAGTTGAATTAAAAATAATTGAATGGGCAACTCCAAAAACATCTAAGGGAAAATGGGTAAGGTTTAAAGAAAAATTAAAACTTGTACCATTTAATAGGTTTTTAAAAGTTAGGTTATAAGAAGCTCAGTATCCTGTAGTGTTTAATAATTTTTGAGCTACTGCTAATGGTTGATTAGTAGATTGATCGATAATAACATATTCATTTCTCAATTACTTTCAACACCAGTTTCGTCAGAAAAAAGGCTTAATTTTGCACCGCCAAAATAATTATATTCAAAATTACTATATTTAATATCTAATTGTTTGCCTATATTATCAACAAAATCAAATATCGTTTTATCAGTTGAGTTTAAATTTAAATTAATATCAGATTGGCTTACGTTGTTAGCATGTGGTAATAAATCTTGTTGAGTTTCAAGAGTAGACTAGGCTAATCTAAATATATATATATATATATATATATAAAATATAAAAAAAGTTAGAAATATGCATAAAACTTTTTTCTAGCTTTAAGTTTAAGGTTGGTACTTGCTTTAAAAAATGTGTTTAAAAGCAGGATGAAAATGGGTTTCATGCTCTGTTTTCACATAATTAAGGACACGGTTTAATTCATTAATACTCACATATACCCCTTGCACACGAACTGGATTTGCTACTCCCATTGGTTGGTAAAGCATGTCTCCTTTTCCTAACAGCTTTTCTGCTCCACTACTATTTAAAATCACTCTAGAATCCACAGCGTTTGGTACAAAGAAAGCAATGCGAGAAGGAATGTTAGCTTTAATTACTCCTGTCACAATATCAGTAGAAGGGCGTTGGGTGGCTACTATCAAGTGAATCCCACTTGCTCTTGCCATTTGGGTAATGTTTTGAATCAGGCCTTCTAAGACTTTACCTTTTGCATACATAATGTCAGCTAATTCATCAATTACTACTACTCAGTACTGCAGTCTTTCTGAAGAAGGAGTTTGTTGGTTATACTCTGTAATGTTGCGTACTTTTTTTTGAGCTAATAAGCTATAGCGTTTTTCCATTTCTTGAATGACTACTTTTAAAGCTTGGATTGCTTGTTCTGCTTTATAAATTACAGGACATAACAAATGAGGGAGATCTGTATAAATGTTTAGTTCTACTTGTTTGGGATCAATTAATAAGAACCTTAATTCACTTGGTTTATAGTGGAGTAACATACAAGTAATAATACTGTTAATACAAACTGATTTTCCACTTCCAGTAGAACCAGCAATTAATAAATGGGGAGCTTCGTCTAAACTTAAGTAAACATTAGCTCCTTCTACAGTTTTGCCAATGCCTGCTTTCAGTCCTGTTTCTCATTGCACATCATTTGTTAATAAGGATTTTAGTCTGACCATGGTTTTATGGTTGTTAGGAAGTTCTAAGCCAATGGCAGACTTCCCTGGAATCGGATATTGAAAGCGAATTTGGCTTGTTCCTAAAGCTAGTTTTAAGTCACTTTCAATTGCCATAAACTTATTAACCTTAACTCCAGTGACTAAATTAATTTCAAATTTAGTCACAGTAGAGCCTACATTAAAACATGCCACTTCAGCTGCCAAGTTAAATAACACAAAGCATTCGTTGAGTTTATTAGCGTTATGAACAGCTTGGTCTTGGTTTTTAGCTAAGATTTCTTTTTGTTGGTCAATTTTGTGTAATAGTTCTAAAGGAGGGAGTAAATAGTTAGCTTCTTCAAAAGATTGATAGCTTGCTTCACTAACTGAAGCTTTAAGGAGTTTTTGAATTTTAGTAGTACTATTATCAGAAGTTTCTGGATTAAGGTATAGGTTTTGGTTTTTAGTTTTAAATGATTTTGCGTGAGATGCCTTAGAGTTAGTTTTTTCTAAAATGACTGGCTCTTGGTGTACAACTGGCTCTTGTTGGTGAATGTCAGATAAAGAGGGTTGGTGCTGACTAGTGGATTGGACTGGAGCCATGTTAGTTGGTATATTTTGTTGCCCAAAAGCCATGTTAGGTTGTAAGTGACTATCTAAATTACTTTGTGCCTCTTTAGAAAAATTAAATGGTTTAGCATCATTGCTCTCATGTGACTGAAAGGCTGTTTGTTGATAGTCAGGCTTTTGGTTTTTTTGCTCATCATTTTGATACAACAAATTATGGACAATACTAGTTTGATGATCACTTTGATAATTATTGTCTAAACTTTGGTGAGGTTTTTGTTGGTACATCACTTGTCTGCTTCAAAATGCTTCAGGTTTAGTTTGTTTTCTTTTAGCTTTGCTAAAAGAGCGTACATACCTTTGATCCCCATCACTAAACATAATTTTAAGTTTAGTTTGTTGAGCACTTTTAATCCCAAAGCACCATAAAGGAGAGCCAGTTAACATCCAAGAAAAAACTAATAAATAAGCGATACATGCTCATACTACAGGTCCATAAATCGAAGTATAAGCAAAAATAGCTGCTAAAAACTCTCCAAAAATCCCTCCTGCTTGGTGTACATTAAATCATTCCCCGTTAAAAGTGAAGAAGGTCACAATTTTTTCATAAAAAATAGAATGATGATATCAAGCCTGAATAAAATGATCTAACACAATGACAAACATGTTCCCGCTAATCACAGGGAGTGTTCCTTCTAATACATAATAGTGATCTACAATTAATAAAACACTACTAATCATAAAACATGTCACTAGGATCAGAGTTAAGCTAATGGCTAAAAACTTTTTATTCATTCAAACTTTTATGCCTACTAAAAGAATAATCGCCATCAAAAGCATTAAAGCATAAACTAAGTACTTAAAAAAACCAAATACAAAAGTAAAAACTACATCGTCTAAAAACTGCCCCACTAAGGTAAGCCGTCCTGCAGAAATAACTACAGTGATAAATAACAAAAAAGCAAGCATTAAAAACCATACAGCGTCTGCTCTCCTTGTTTTTTTGGTTCAAAAAAACACTGCTTTTGGTTCAATAATAAAATTACTTTTTGGCACTAATCAGGTTTATTTAAGGATGCTATTTAATTAAATTATATAATGATCCTTTAAATAAAACTTGGCTGTTTATTTTATATTTCGTTTAAAGAAACTAAAATAATTGAATTTCTCCCTGCAATTTCTGCCTTAACTGCTTCTTTTAAAACTTTTTTAATTTTATTAATTAATTCCTTACTATTAAACACCTTTTCCACTTGGTATTCTTCTGCTGACTGTTGTACTATTTTTTCTACTAAACTTCTTAAAGTAGCTACAAAGTTGTCACTTTTACGAATATAAACTACTCCTCGCATTTGAATATCAATTAAAGAAGCTAAGGTTTTGGTTTTAGCATCTACTGCTAGTCCTACAATTAAAACTCCGTTTTGAGCTAGTTTTTTGCGTTCCCATAAAATAGAGTTTTCTGTAGTACTTAAATTGTCTCCGACAATTTGTTTTTTTAAATTAAAAGTCGGGTGTAAGCGAAAATGTCCTGTTTGGTTAAAAGAAACCTTTTGCCCATTATTTAGAATTAAGCAATGACTATCTTTTAGTCCTGCTTCAATGGCAGCTTTTTGAGCTCATACAAAATCTTTATATAAACCACTGACAGGGATAAAGTACTTTGGTTGCATAATACTACACATCATTTTAATGTCTTCATAGCTAGGAGTAATAGTATAGCATTGGTTGCTGTTAATACTAATAATAGTGCCATTAGCTCTTGACATTTCATCTATTCAGTGAGCATAATTGAGTTCTGTACCTGCTTGGGGAGGATTAGCTAAAACAATGTAGTCATTTTCTTCTAAAGTAATAACATCATCAGCTTCAATGGCTATGTTGTTAATATGGTTATTAAGTTCTTGTTGGGAACCAGAAACTACTACTACTTGAGCAGGGGTTTGAGGATCATTAGTTAATCGCACATGACTCAGAATTTTATATTTTAACTGTAAATAACTAAAAACAGCAAATAACCCTTCGTTATAAATGAAAGCAGTAATTCTTTGTTTTTGACTAAACATGCTTAAAAACTCTTGAATCCGATGAATATCTTGGGCAAAAGCAAATAATAAAAAACGGTTGCTTTTAATATCATACTGTTTTAGTTTGTGAATTCATGGTTTTAAGTAATGATGAGGAGAGCTGTACCCTCCTCTAGAAGCAGTAGAAGCGTCATTAATTAAAGCTAAGACAGGTTGCTTTTTAGCAATACTTGCTAAATGTTTCATTTCGGTTGTGTATAAAGGATCAGCTTTTTGGTCAAATATATAAGATCCTGTATAAATAATACTTCCCAATGGAGTAAAAAAAGCAAAGCCATATGAGTCTGGCATAGAAGTAGTCGTGCTAAAAACTTCTAGTTCTAATCCTTCATCTAATTTAATTTTTTGTCTGGCTTTTAAAATACGAATATAAGACTTAAACTTATAACCAAACTTATGGCGTTTCAGAGCGTTTTCAATTAAAAGAGAGCCAAGGTAGCTAGTGTAAACTGGGATTTTAAATTTTTGTAATAAATACGGGACGGCTTCTACAAAGTTTTCGCTTGGTTTAGATACAAAAATAGCTTGTAGTTTTTGACGGTTTTTTTCTAGATAAGTAAAATCAGGGATTTCCACATTAATCCCAAAAAATTCATCAGAAGAAACTCCAGATCCTCCTTCTAAAAGATAAATTTTATTGTTAAGCTCAAAACAATAAAGGTTGTTGCCGTTCTCATCTAGCCCTCCTAGGGCTAAAAAATGACATTGATTAGCTTGCATTATCAATAAACAATAAAGAAAAATTATTAAAATAAAATATAATTTTAATTAATAAAACTATTTTTAAAAACATTATATATTAAATAAGCTTTTTATATAAGGTCTTATAACTTATGGACATTAAATTAACTGCACCAGAATTTTATAAACAAAAAGACAACGCTTTAGTGGTAGATGTTAGAAGTAGTTTTGAACATAAAGCTCTTTCTGTGATTGAACCTTCTATTAACATTCATATTCATGATTTAATCCAAAAATATCAAAAACTTTTCCCAGATAAAACTAAAATGATTATTACCTATTGTAATGCAGGGAACCGTTCTACAGAAGCTGCTAATTTTTTACGAACCCAAGGTTATAAAAACGCTTTTGTACTGAAAAGCGGAGTTTACCAATATCACAGATGACTAAAAAAACAAATTAAACTCAATAAAATAAAATAAAGCTAAAATAAAATTATTTATTTTTATTATTTATTATGGCTAAAGTAAAAGCTGATTTCTAACTAAAATTATTTAAAATCATAGTTGTTTATCTGTAAAGGCTTCTAGTTCTGCATCTATAGTAGCTTTAGTAATAGTTCCCAAGGCAACAAAAGACTTTAGCAGAACCTGCTGTTGAAATTGCTAATAAAATTAAAATAAAAACGCTAATTTCTAATTTTTTAAATAAACATAGTCCTTACTTTAGCCGTAATCTCTTTTTTGTACGAAATAGTTATTGTATTCACTTCTGGTAATTCACCTTTTTTTGGTGTAGCAGGTAAATAACCTTGATATGTTAAATCATTCTGATAATTCATGATTTGAGTAAATTGATAATCTGGATCCAGACCCAATCAGTTTAAAAATGAATCATAATCTGTCCTATTACCTCAAGCACCTAAAACATGATATTTTGGTTTATTATAATATATATCGTTTAGGCTATTAAAAATATTTATAATACAATAAAAATTAATTACAAAATTATTATCAGTATAATGGGATTGCCTATTACTAATAACTAATCCTAATTTATTGGCTTCATCATTAGTATTTAAATTTTGATTAGCTAGATTAGTTTTAAAATTTGTGTATTGATAGTTGTTTGGACCTGGATATTGCTTGTTAAAAGCAACCTGTAATTGCTCCTCGTAATTTCTAATAGTTATCTTATTATTAGGATATCCTTTAATGGAAGTATCGTAAATATTTAATTGATTGTGTTTTTGTAAAAGATTAAATAAGGGATAAATCGGCTGCTGATCACTAGTTAATTTTCAATTAACATCAAGGGATGAAATGTTAGCATCATCCCCATTTAACATAATATGAATTCTTAAATTCGTATTACTTTCAATAGTTTTGTCCTTCATTTGGTTTAAAACATACGCTTTAACATAATTATCCTCAACTTTTTGCTGTATTACAACATCCTTTTCATATTTATCATCAATCTTATTTTGCTTAAATAGTTGATCAAGCAATAATTGATAATAAGTCTTATTATTAAGTGAATCGTTTAAATTCCCTCAAAAATTATCCCAATGATTAATTGTAAGATTATTATTTTTAAAATCTGCTTTTAATTTATTTAATGTCATTGACGAATTATTATTTTGGTTTTTTTTAGATGATCCACAGGACATAACATTAGAAGCACTAATAATTGATAACCCTAAAACGCAAAATAAAGATAATATTTTTTTCATTTTTATTAATCAAACAAGGCTCTTACTTTACCCATATCTCCTTTTTATATCAAATTGTTATTGTTTTTGCTGGTTCACCTGATCCCAACAATAGACCCTGAAATGTTAAATCATTTTTATAATTAATGATTTGAGGACAATTATAAAAAGGATCCTGAGCTAAATCTAATAAAAAAGAATAATAATCAGTTCTATTATTTAAGAATTTATTCCAACCAATATTAGTCTGTCCAGGATGACCATTAGTACTAACTGAATATTACTGACTATCAGAAAGTTCATTTTGTGATTTTAAACTCAATAAATCTGCTAAAGAGCAAAGCGGATTTGCAACAAAACAAAATGTAGAAATTAAACTAATAGTTTTTATCATTTTTTTCATTAAATAATCTTATTTATTTTAATTTAACATATATCCTAATTAAAACCAAAAAACACATTTCTCCAATTTGATTCTTAATTTAATTAACTTATAGATAATTGTCTCTTAGGCATTAATGCATAAATCTAATAATCTAATAACATCCTCACCACAAAGTAACAAGGATAGTTTTGAAGAAAAACAACATTATGTGTGATTAATGTAATCATAATCATTAAATTCAAACTCAACACTATCAATCCTTCTCTGACAACCACATTCATCACAAACAAAGTATAATGAAATTATTTATTTATTTTTATGTTTAAGTTGGTTATGGTCTAAAGCAAAAGCTAACCTAATTCTTTTCACAAAAGGAATGTCTAAGGCGGGGTCATACGCTATTTTTAATTTAAGCTCACTAATATGAATGTCTACTTGGTCTTGGATGAGCTCATATGAGTGCGTATCTAAAATAATGTGTTTCCCTTTTAGTCCTTTTTTAAGGGAAACTTTATTAGAACCATCCAAGATTAAGGGAGCATTAATCGTATGAAAAACTGCATTATTGACAGCTGCTAATTCTTTCATTTCTCAAATGTCCCCTTTAGCAATCACAATCGCTCCTGCAATTGACTTCATATATCCAGTGGAGCCAGTTCTTCCTGCAAAAACTAAAGCACTCCCTCTAAAAAACTCTAATAAGGCATCATCAATATAAACATAAGTTTCTAAGACATGAGTATGATCCACTACTTTTACTTCATTAATGACATATTGTTTGGTATTATTAAAAGCTACTTCTAACATACTCAAGGCTCTAATGGGATATTGATCAATTTGGTCAATCATTTTTAAAAGGTTATGATCATTAAAAGTACAATAAAACCCTAAAGCTCCTGATTTAATTAAAATAAAAACACTTTTAGCAAAACTATTTTGGAGATGATAAACTGCTTGTAAGAGAGTACCATCTCCTCCAATGCAGAAAACATAATCAGGGCGAATAGCATTTTCTACTCAGCCTTGGTTTTGCAAATAGGTCTCCATTTGGGTTTTAATTTTGCTAGATTTGTGATAATTGTTAATAAAAAAGGAATAACTGTAATGGGAGCTCATAACAAGAAAAATAAAAAAATATTATAAAATAAAATACAATTGTTTATACTAACATTTTATAAATAAAAACCTATAAACCCTGATATATGCTTTTTTTTAGAAAAACATTGTTTGCTTTTTTAAGCTTATGCACCATAACAGCACCTTGCAGTGCTATTGTAGGCTGTCAAGCAAAAAAGCCTCAGCCTCCAATCGTAAAATACTTAGAAGATAAGGTTGATGATCTTTTAAAAACAGCTACTATTGATGATAAAAATAAAGCTGTACCTAAAGTAATCATTGATGGCCATCCTTTAACTTTAGCTACTAAAAAAGGAATTTTAAGCCCTTATGATAGTTTAGCTAATTATCTTAATGATTGGTTATTTAGAGAAAATAAAAAAACCATTAGTCCTGTTGCTAATAATAACGCTTCATACTTAGCTTTTACAAATGATTTTGTAAAAAGCGTTAGTTTATGGTCCTGCACTACTAACAAGAACCAACTTCCAAACTATGATCAAAGCGTTAGACCAGAACTAAATAAGTTTATTGGGATTGAAAATGATTTTCAATTAGTTAGTAGTAGCTGACCTATTAAAAATCAAGACCCTCAGCAAGCAGAAGTTTCTGTATATTGACAATTCATTATTACAGAACCAGATGAATTTTATGGGTCTTGAATGCAAACAGTAGGGAACAACATTCTTGACAAAAGCTCTCCTTTCAATGTGACTCAAGCAGTTTTAAACAACTCTAAACAAAGAGACGAGGCTATTTGAAATTACTTTAAGAAACATATGGCTGGCTCTATCTTAACGGATAATTTTGCGACTTTTAAAGCTAATGCTGTTTTAACATCTAGCATAATATCTAAAACAAAACAAATTAAAGTAAACTTTCTTATCAGTGGGATAACTAGTAAGATCCCAATTATCATTAATTACACTACTTCATAAAATGAAACAAAAAACTATTCAAAACAAAATTGTTGTAAGTGGGATTACAGCCACAGGAATTTTAACAATTGGCAATTATTTAGGAGCTATGCAAAATTTACTTGCTTTGCAAAAAACCAATCAGCTGTACCTTTTTGTAGCTGATTTACATGCTATTACTGTTCCTTTTGATCCCATAACTTTAAACAAAAACATTAAAACTATTTTAGCTTTATACATAGCAGCAGGTTTTGACCCAGAACAAGCAAACATTTTTATTCAATCAGATGTAGCAGCCCATACTGAATTAGCATACTATTTAGCCTCAGGCACTACGATTGGAGAGCTATCTAGAATTACTCAGTTTAAAGACAAAAGTCAAAAAATTAAAGCAGAAAACAAAAGTACTTTTATTCCTACTTTACTTTTAACTTATCCTGTACTAATGGCTGCCGATATTTTATTGTATGATGCAGCTATTGTTCCTGTGGGAGCAGATCAAAAACAACATTTAGAATTAACTAGAAACATTGCGATCCGTTTTAACAATAAATATCAAAAAGACTTATTTGTAGTACCTGAACCTTTTATTCCAGAAGTAAGTAGGATTATGGATTTACAAAACCCTACAGCTAAAATGAGTAAATCTTCTAAATCAGTGAATGGCTACATTAGTTTATTAGACGATTACAAAACTATTACTAAAAAAATTAACAGTGCAGTGACTGATTCAGAAAATGAAATTAGTTTTAATCCGACTCAAAAGCCTGGAGTGAGTAATTTAATTTCTATTTATGCCGGATTTACAAAACAGAGCATAAACGAATCATGCCAAGCATTAGCAGGAAAGCATTATGGTTTTTTAAAAAAAGCGGTTATTGAAGCAATTTGAAATGTTTTAGAACCTTTGCAAACAAAATATTATGCTTCAATAGAGGATAACAGTTGGCTTGACCAAATTAAAGCTAACACTAGCAAAATTAACGCAACTGCTAACAATAAAATTCAAAAAGTAAAAAAAGTTTTAGGCTTATAAAATAAGTTTGTTTTGCTTAATTATGACCTGTAGTTTTGCTTTTATAGGTCTTTTTTTATTTCTTAAAAAAACCTTATAATAAAATAAATTTGTAAAAATTTACTATCAAAATATAAATTATCAATTTTAACAATTCAAAATTATGAAGAAAATATTATCCTTACTAGCGGTATGCACTGTGGGTTTACCTTGTGTTGGCTTAACAAGTGCTTTTAGTATGCCTAAAACCCCGAACATACACATAAATGTAGAAAGCCTTGCTTTATTCAATCCAAGAGATTTTAACTCATGAGGAGCATCTCAAAAAAAAGCTATTAATAAAATTTATTTACAAGATGCTCATGATTGATACACCTTAGATAAAACATGATACCAATTTAGAGGGGATGAATCATTTGCTTATCAAGACGCATTTTCATATATTAGTCCTTTAGTAAATGTTTGAAGTAATACCATTAGACATATCTCTACTGTTTCAGGACAACCTCTTAACCCAAATATGAATTTAAAACAATTATTAGCTCAAGGGCTTATCTTCTCAGTAAAAGGAACTTATACCTTGAGTGGTACAATTAATGTTGAAATTAAAGGAGTTATTTAGTTTTTACATTTCAATAACTTTTTAAAATTAAAATTAAAACTCATCTTTTGGTGAGTTTTTTATTGATTTTTTTATAAGGTTATTTTAAAATTTATTTAAAAAGGTCATAGTTAAGAAAACTATGACCTTATGAGCATTCATGCAAAAATGATTAATTAATAATTCTCTTTAATTTAAAGACTAACCTTTTTTTCAAATGTTGTTGTACCATGCTGTAGTATAGCTTTGTCCTGTTTGGGCATTAGCTACTGTTACTTTAGCAGCATTATCTGATTTTCCATCTCATACTTCTGAATAACAAAAGAAATCTACAGTTTGACCATGAGCAATAGCATTGTTTATTACATTATAATAGGCATCATAACTAGTTGTAGCAAAAGCGTATGAAATAATATCCATTTCCATATCATAGGCATTATTATTAAAGTCTTTGCTATAAATTCATTTTCCTGAATATGGGGTATGAAAAATATCTTTCATAAAACTACCATAACCTGTCATATAGGTAATTACTCCCCCTAAGGGGTTTTCCCCGATTGATTTCATATAATTTCAGGATGATGTTAAATAAACACTAGAGTTTCCTCCAATGTGAAAAACATAACCATAGGCATCTCCATTATGATGAGGTGGGAAAGCATTATCTCTGTAATAAGCATAATAATTACCATTTCCATCAGTCTCACTAGAAACAAAAGCACTTGGATTAAAAGGTTCCATCTGATTCTTAAATTTTGTTGTATGACTAATTGTTTGCATTGATTGGTTTGCTACATTTGTTGCTTGCATAACCCCCGGTGTCACAACAGCACTAAGGGCCACACCGATAAGTGTTTTTTGTAAAAACATTGATTTTCTCCTTTAAAATATCCTCTATTTCTTAAAAGTATTTGAATAAATAATTTAAATAAAAATCTATAATACTTTCTTAAAAAAATTTTAACATTTTTTACCTTATATATAAAAATTATAAAAACACTTTTATTTTTTAATATTTTTTGATAAATTTGTGTAAGATGCTAAAACTTATTTATAAAAAGATCATAGTTAAGAAAAACTATGATCTTATGAGCATTCCGCATAAAATGATAAAAAAAAGCTTATTATTAAAAACTAGCCTTTATTCATATTGATATCATTCTGTAGTATAGCTTTGTCCTGTTTGGGCATTAGCGACAGTTACTTTAGCTTCATTATGTGATCGTTGATCTCATACTTCTGAATAACAAAAGAAATCTACAGTTTGACCATGAGCAATAGCATTATTTATCACATTATAATATGCTGCTTCATTAGTTGTAGCAAAAGCGTATGAAATAGCAATGATTTCTTCTTCGTAGGCATTACCATGAAAGTCTTTGCTATAAATTCATTTTCCTGATCATGGGGTTTGAAAATGTTCATCATGAAGGAAATAACCTGTCATATAGGTAATCACTCCACCTAAAGGATTTTCCCCTATTGATTTCATATAATTTCATGATGATGTTAAATAAACACTAGAGTTCCCTCCAATGTAAAAAGCATAACCATAAGCATCCCCATTATGTAATGGTGGGAAGGCAGTATTTCTGTAATAAGCATAATAATTACCATTCCCATCAGTCTCACTAGAAACAAAAGCACCAGGATTGAAAGGTTCCAAATGATTTTTAAATTTTGTTGTATGATGAATTACTTGCATTGATTGATTTGCTAACTTTGTTGTTTGCATAATTCCTGGTGTCACAATAGCACTAAGAGCTATGCCAATAAGTGTTTTCTGTAAAAACATTAATTTTCTCCTTTAAAATATTTACTTTCTTAAAAAAATTTTAACATTTTTTTATTTATATATAAAAATTATAAACAAGAAGCTTAGATTAAAAAAATAGCTAAAAAATAGCTATTTTTTAAAATTATTAACTAAAAATCAGAAATTTTAGTTTTATAAAGAATTATCATGCTCTTGTGTTTCTAATTTCACTCCAGTGTTTTCGTCTACCAACAAAATTCTAGCTCATTCAGTTCGCCAGTTTTGTTCTGTATAAAAATAAAGTGTTACAGTATGATCATTCTGTCAAGCATAACTAAGAAAAGGATAAATATCAGGATAACCTAAATCTGTAAAGCTACGTGTGATAGCAGTTCGTTCTCCTATATTTGAATCATCTTCAAACAGATTATAATAAGTTCAGCCTCCTCTTCATGGTGTGTTATGAGCATCATCATTAGTTATATAAGTAATCATTGAACCATGCATATGTTGCCCATTTTCTTTAGCTCAATCATATAAATGAATGAATGTTTGAAGTTGATATTTACTAAAGCTAATTACATAACCATAGGTATCTCCTCCATGTCAGTTTTGGTAGGCATCTTCATAATAAGCATAATAATCCCCGTATCCATTCCCTTCAGAATGAACAAAACCATCCTTATTAAAGAAGACTTGCTCACTAAATCCATCAGCTGGTCTTCAGTCAAGTGGGTTGTTTAAAGCATTGTTATTACTTGCAACTAATCCTTGATTAGTAAAATGGACCCCTGCTAAAGCTCCTGGTGTAACAGCACTACTAAGAGCCAAGCTTAAAAATAATTGTGATAAAATCATTTCTCCCCTCACAAAAAAAATTTTACTACTTTTATATTTTAATTTTACCATATTTTAAAATTTAATTTTTAAGTGTATAATTAACTGTTGTAAAATTTTTTGCTATATAAAAATTATAAAAAACGTCTTATTGTTAAGTTAATATTTTTACCGCACAAAAAAATAGCTACAAAATAGCTATTTTTTAAAACATTATTAACTAAAAATAAGAAATTTTAGTTTTATAAAGAATTCTCATGCTCTTGTGTTTCTAATGTCACTCCAGTTGTTTCGTTTACAAACACAATGTGACCTCATTTAGTTCGCCAGTCTTGTTCGGTAAAAAAATACAGTGTTACAGTATGATCATTCTGTCAAGCGTGAAGGAGAAAAGGATAAACATCAGGATAACCTAAATCTGTAAAGCTATATGTGATAGCTTCTCTTTCACCTACATTTGAATCATCCTCAAAAAGATCATAATAAGTTCAGCCCCCTCTTCATGGTGTGTTATAATGAGGTTCGTCAGTTATATAACTAATCATTGAACCATTCATATGTTTACCATTTTCTTTAGCCCAGTCACGTAAATAAATGAATGTTTGAAGTTGATACTTACTAAAGCTAATTACATAACCATAGGTATCTCCTCCATGATAGTTTTGATAAGCACCTTTTCCATAATAGGCATAAAAATCCCCGTAACCATTACCTTCAGAACGAACAAAAGTGTCCTTATCAAAGAATTTCACACCCTCCCACTCAGTTGGTCTTCAGTCAAGTGGATTTTCCAAAACATTGTTATTACTTGAAACTAATCCTTGATTATTAAAATGGACCCCTGCTAAAGCTCCTGGTGTAACAGCACTACTAAGAGCCAAACTTAAAAATAATTGTGATAAAATCATTTCTCTCCTCACAAAAAAACTTTTTACTTACTTAATATAATTTTACCATATTTTAAAATTAAATTTTTAAGTGTATAATTAAATGTTGTAAAAATTTTTTCTTAATTTTTAAACCATCAAGTTAAATTATGTTTTTCATCCTGTCCAATTTCTTCTACCTCTAATTTACTTTTATTAGTTGCTTTAGCGTCTTTTCTTAAAAGAGCTTTTTCATCTACTAATCTAAATAAATATTTCTTATATAAAACAGTAGGATATTGCTTATACAAACGAGGATGAGCAGCATTAAACCACTTAGCTAGCGTAGTATCTTTTTCTCTAGGACTACTTAAGCTTAAAAACTCATTAAAGAATTTTTTTAAAGGTAAAGAACCAATCACAATAAACATACATTGTCCTACATTTCTTACTGCCCCTACCTCATCATCTTCATCATAAATTTTTCCTACTAACTCTTCTAAAACATCTTCAATTGTAATAATGCCACACAGTTTTTTAGTTCTTTCCTCATAAACTGCAGCTAAATGTTGGCGTTTTTTTTGAAAGAAAAACAAAGCATCATCTAACTTAAAGCCACTATCCATTTCTGCAATGGGTTGACTTAGTTTTCTAATTGAAAAGGCATTTTCTTTTAAAAACTCTACTCCAATGTTTTTAATATGAAGAAAGCCTTCAAACTTAGTATGAGCTTGATTAATGATTGGGATACGAGAAAAACGGTGTTTTAAAAAAACTCTTTCATAATCATATTGATCATAATCATGTTCTAAAAAAACAGTTTTCTGCAATGGCTTAACTACTTCCATGATGGTTTTTTCATCAAAACTAATGGCTGATTCAATTAGTTTTTGCTCTCTTTTTTCAATTAAGCCTTCTTCTTCAATCGTATTAATTAATTCTAATAATTCATGTTCACTAGATAAAGCCTGGTTATTAACACTTTTTATTTTTTGCATCACATAACTGACAGGTCACAACAAATAAGCAATAGCAATTCATAAATAAACCATATGAATTGCATAAGCTTCAGGGTTGCGTTTCGCTATAATCTTCGGGATCATTTCACACAAAATTAGAATAGCTATTCCTGTACCAATGGTAGAAACAATAGCTTGGGTATGATGGTTAACAATAAAGGTAGCAAAAACAAAAGTACTTAAAGAAGCTATGGCTGCGTTAAATAAAGTGTTTAAAATTAAAATATTCACTAAAGTGACATTAAAAGACTTAAAAAGGTTTAAAATTTTATTAACTTTTTTAATTCTTTTTTGGTTATTTATTTTTTGGCTAATATGGATAATGCTTTTTAAGCGAATGGGGTTGATGGAAGTGAGAGCTGTTTCGCTCCCGCTTAGTAAACCTGAAATAATCGCCATTACAATAATAATTGGTAGAAAGGCGCTTAAAACTACAAGCTCACTAAACATATTATAAAAAAGAAAAAGGTAATTTATATTTATATAAATCATTTTATAAAAAAGGTTATAATGTTTAAGATATATATTGAAATCTTTACTTTATTTTTAATAACTATTTATCAATACCCTTTCTTTTAATTAATGCGTAAATTTTTATCTCTTGTTTCTGCTTTATGTTTATTAAGTACTTCAGCTTCTAGTGTAGTAGCTTGTACTGATGATAAAGAATATAACCAATTTATGAAATGAGTTAAGGACGACCAATCTTTTGTTTTCTTTATCGGGGCATGAGACTGTGCTGATTGTCAAGCGAATAAACTTAATTTATGAAATAAATTAACAGCTAATAATGATGCTTATCTAAAAACAGAACTACAAAAAACCCAATATAAACCTGATACAGTTTATGGGACAGCTAGTTCTCCTCAAAAAACTGCTTATGCTAATTTACATTTATATAATTATGAAATTCAGCAAGTTGCTAAGGCTTTTGATGATGACAACATTAAAAAAATTGCAGATTACATGGTAGATCAATCCAAAGCTAAACTTAAAAATACAGCAGGCCAAGTTCCCCAACCTTACTTAACTCGTCAAGATTTAGGAGTAGACGGACTACCTTTATTTATTTTTATTGACCATGGCACATACCAAGGCTTTTTCAAAGGTAAATTTACTCAGCCAAAAACTGCTGTTAGTTTAGCTGATGTCTTTATGAATGCTGTAGTCAAACATATTGTGCACCATAACTGAACAGTTAGCAAATCATAAACTAATAAAATAATATATAAATATATAAATAAATTTTTAATTAAAACCCTTTATTAATTTAAGATAAAGGGTTTTTAAAAGCTTTGCTAAATTAATAAACTAAATTTTAATGTTTTTAAAATGATCATACTCTAATAAGGAAGGATAATTTCATTGCCGCATAATTTCATAACTAATAATAGCAGCAGAAATAGTCACATTTAAACTGCGGGCGTTTTCTCCCATCGGGATCCGCATGCAGTTTTCTGGATGAGCTTTTAAAATATCCTTAGGAATCCCAGTTGATTCACGCCCTACCATTAAATAAATGACATCTTGCTTGTTCATAGTTTTTTTAAAATCAAAAGTACTATAGGTTTTTTGAGCATAACGGGTAGCATAATAAACCATAGGGTTGTGCAATTTTGTTACAAAATCAGCATAATCATCATAAACATGATAAACAGCATCCTTAATGTAATTGGCACTAGCTCTTTTCACGAAACGGTCATCAAGAAAAAATCCAAAGGGTTGAATTAAATGCACTTCAGCCTCTAAAGCTACCGCTGTGCGTAAAAGAGCTCCTACGTTTCCACCAATTTCTGGTTCGTAAAAGACAAGGTGTAATTTCATCTTAATAATGCTCTTTGTATCAAGTCATAAATCTTTTTAATGCTATCCCCCTGTGTGAAATTTGGTTTTTAAACTCAGGAGTCATTTCCGCTAAAGTTTTTTTATACCTAGGCATATAAAAAATAGGATCAAACCCAAAATCATTGCCTGGACTTACTTTTTTAGTAATAATCCCTCGGCACACTCCCTTAAAAACTTTTTTAAAGTTGCGTGATAAATCTACAAAATAAAGAGCACACACTGCTTCGGCATAGCGACTTTTAGCCCCTTGCATTTTCTCTAAAAGAGCGTTATTTCTTTCTAAATTAGTCACATTGTTTTTCATTCATCTTTTAGTATGCACTCCAGGAAAATTATTTAAAGCTTTAATACATAAACCACTATCATCTGCTAAAATGGGTTGATGAATAATTGAAGCTAAAGAAATCGCTTTTTTTCTAGCGTTCCCAACAAAGGTAGGTTCTGTTTCTTTTGCTGTAATCGGATCACTTAAATCTAATAAAGAAAAAAGTTGCACATCTGTTTCTGCTAAAAAATTTTTAACTTCATTAATCTTATTAATGTTTTGAGAAGCAAATCACAACGTTTTCTTCATTTAGTATTCAATTCCTTTCCGAGCTAATAATTTAATAGTGTCATAATAATGCTTCTCTTTTCTTACTTCACTAATAAGATCAAAGTACTCAAACATAGCTTCATCTACTTGATGAGCAGAAAAAACTAATTCTGTTTGTGGAGCTTTATTTTTAATTAAATCAATAATATCCTTTTCTGTAATGAGCTCATCATCCAAACAAGAAAAAAGTTCATCAATAAAAATAATGTCAAAAGATCCGCTACTGGTGTCTTGTTTCAGCTTATCAAGCCCTACTTTAACTTCTTGTCCTACTTCTTTGCGTTCTTCATTATTCATTTCTCAAAAAAACTTAGTACTAGAAAAATAATAATCCGCTACATCTATCTTGAGTTTTTTAAAAGTGATTAGTTCTGCTGTAGGTCAGTTCTTCATAAAGCGATAATACTTCAGTTTAAAGTTCTCTCCTAAAGCTCTTACTACCATGCCGTTTAAAATAGAAGTTTTGCCTTTTCCATCTCCATAATATAAATGGACATAACCTTTTTCCATTTTTTTGCTTCCTTTGCTTTTTTAATTCTTAGCATATATATCATATTTTAAGGTATGCTCACCTTTTTTGTTACTTTTGCTTCTTTTTTAGTTTGAAATTTTAACCTTAAGTTTTTCATTAAAACAGAACATGCAGTCCCTAATAACAGCATTACAAACAAAAAAGCAGCAGCTACTAAAGTTTGGTACAAAAAATTACTATTAGTTCACCAAAAACCACAAAGATAATATGCCATAATGACACCACTTAAAGCGGCATTAAAAGTAAATTGGTCTGCTTGATGAAGTTTTAATCAAAACCCAAGGTTAGTTGTTATAAAAACCAGAGTTAAGCATAAAAGTGATAGTCCAATGCCAACTCCTACATTGGTAGTTATTAAGGGGCTAAAGGCTATTTCAGGAGAGGTTAAAAGTCATAAGGTTAGTCACAACAAACAAACTTCAACTAATAAAGCTAACAAGCTAATTCAAAAATTAGTAAGGTTTTTACGAAACAAGGCTTGCTCCTGATTGATTTGGCTTAGTTCTGCTTTGTTTTGCTCATTGTCGTTAGTGATGATCTTCATACCTTTATTTTAAAAAAAGTCAAGAAAAAACTGAACAAAAGTTCAGTTTCTTAAAAAGTTAAATGGAGCGGGTGAGGGGAATCGAACCCCCATAGTCAGCTTGGAAGGCTGAAGTTCTGCCATTAAACTACACCCGCATATCTATGGCATAGTACTGGTTAGTAATATCCCAAATAGAAGCTTTGATTGGTACCCGAGGCCGGACTCGAACCGGCACAGTCGTAAGACCGACGGATCTTAAGTCCGTTGTGTCTACCAATTCCACCACTCGGGCCTGGTACGCTGTATAGGGCTCGAACCTATGACCCACTGGTTAAAAGCCAGTTGCTCTACCATCTGAGCTAACAGCGCCTATTTATGGCTGGGCTAGCTGGATTCGAACCAGCGCATAAAGGAGTCAAAGTCCTTTGCCTTACCGCTTGGCGATAGCCCATTAATATAATGGTGGAGGGAGAGGGATTCGAACCCCCGAACCGTAAGGAACTGGTTTACAGCCAGCCGCGTTTAACCACTTCGCTACCCCTCCAGCTTGCTTTATTAAAACGCCTCTTATATTTTATATAAAAAAACGTTTTTTGTAACTTTTTTTCTTAAATTAAATACTAAAGGTTCACATAGAAATTATAATATTAAATACTGTATAATGTTAAAGATTATTAATTAATAAAAGGAAATTTATTTATGCCTTCACAATTTTCAGGAGTTAGATTATGATTAAAAATTTCAAGTTATTTTGGAATTTTAATGATGATTATTCTAGTAGGAGTATACTTTTATGGAGTGACAAAGGCTAATAGCCCAGGAGGAGTTAGCCAAGCTGTAAGTGCTGCTGTAGTAACTTCTTATAAGGATTTAGGAAGCATTAAGGTTTTATTATTTATTTTTCTAATCTGAAGTAGTGTTAAAACTTTAGTGTGTAACATTGGGCTAATTCGTTATGCTTCTGCTCCAGATGAAGAATTTATTGCAAATAAATGAGCCCTTGCTGTTTTATCATTATCAATTGGAGGATTCCTTGCTCCCTTCTTTTTAACTCATCTCCCTAACACAGAAACAAAAGCTACTAAAAACGCAAGAACTACGATTGTAAGATACATGGGTCTTAGTTGAGCTTTAGCAGGAATAGTAACTTTAATTGCGATGTTTATTTTAAAAAGTATGATTCCAGCAGCGAACCATGACTGAACTAGTGGCCAAGAAAAAAACTTCTATGTGGCAATTGGATGTTTAGCAGGACTAGGGGTTTTAGCTGGTCTAACTTGTGCTCCTTTCTTTAGTAAAAATGTAGCAAACACCATTAAAACTCGTTCTGAAGGTTATCATTTTTATAACTTGATTATGACTGGTTATGTAGTGATTGTAACGATTGAACTAATTGCCCTATTATGCTATGCTATTTTTAACACTTTTGTCAGTATTGCAAGAGCTATTAATTCCCAAAACGGGTTTGAGGCTTTCTTCAATATTTTAAGTGCTATCCTTAACATTGTTTATACTATTTACTTAATGCGAATTATTACTGCTGTCATTAGAGGTTTATGAGCGAGAGAAACACCAGGTTACATTACAATTAAAAAATATGAACGCCTGACAGCTGACAACAAACAAGTAAGCTCATAAGCTAAGTTAAGGCAAAACCTAAGCAATAAAAAACTTCTATTGAATAGAAGTTTTTTTGACAAGTAGTGGTGTTTGGAATTTTTAAACTAAAAAAGGCAATTTAATTATTCTCTGAGAGAGGTTTTTAAATTATCAAAGACTTTGTTAGCCTCTTCTTTTTTAGGACCTTGGTTTTTTAAGAGTTCAGGGCGGATACTTTTAAAGCTTAAGCGTAATTGTTTAGTTTCACTATTATAAGCTAATACTTCAACATCAACTAAATCACCTTTTTTAAAATATTCATCAATTTTTTCCACAAAATAATCTGAAATTTCGCTAATGTGAATTAAGCCTTTAGCATCTCCTATCTCACAAAATGCTCCATAAGAGTGAATATGAGTAATTTTAACTTGAACTACATCACCTGGTTGATAAACAATATTGTTCATAAATAAATAAAAATTGTATAAAATGATAGAAATAAACTAATCTAATTATAAACAATTTATTTAAATAAATTCAGAAATGATAGAAATAACTAATCTTTCTAAGTTCTATAAAGAACAAAAGGCTTTAGATAATATTAATTTAAGCATTAAAAAGGGAGAAAAAATTGGAATTGTGGGTCCTAATGGGAGTGGCAAGACTACTTTGTGTAAAATCATTGCGGATTTTATCAGCCATGATGAAGGAACCATTACATGAGACCCAGAGATCACCTTTGGGATGCAACTCCAAGAAGACAGACCTGCTCCTTGTTTAAGTGCTTATAATTACTGTAAGCTATACTATCAAGCAAGGAGAATTCCTTTTGATTATCAAAAAATTCAGGATGAGTTAATCTTGCTTAAAGCTCAAGACATCTTTACTAAACCAATGACTAAATTATCAGGAGGAGAAAAACAAAAGCTTAATTTAATGCTTGCAATTTTATTTGACCCTAATGTTGTTATTTTAGATGAGTTAGGCTCTGGTTTAGACTTAACTACTAAAGAAGACATTTATGCTTTTTTAGACAAAAAAATTGTAGCTAATGACGCCACAACCTTAATTTTAGTCAGTCATGACATGAATGAAATTGAAAATATGTGTGAAAAAATTATTTTTTTACGCCATGGAAAAATCCATTTTTCACATTCAATCGAAGATATTAAAACCAAACATGGTTCTTTAGAAAAATTTATTTCTCAGGAATTTAAAGATTATTATAAAAACATTGATGCCATTGCGGGACCTTCTCCACTGGCAAGTAAATGAGCTAAAAAAATTGAACAACAAAAAAATAAGGAGAAACAGTAGCATGAATTTTATTAAAGAATTTTTTAAAAAAATAACTCATACTTACGGCTTAAAAACTAAGACTAAAACTAACACTTTTGCAATTGCTTGGTTTTATGTTTTTTATACTTTTAAAAACTGGGGTTATTGGTTAGGAATCATCTTAATTCCTTTTGGATTTGTGTTTGGAATTTATTTAGGACAAATTGCTTTAGTTAATAATCCTCCTGATGTGGTAAAAGATTTATTTGCTAATACTGCCCCGTTGACTTTAGCAGGAATCATTTTATTTACAACTTTCTTTGTAATTACGCCTATTGTGAATGATGTAAAAAAAACCTCCCTTCCTAAAAGAATTGCTTTAACCCCGACTACTAAAAATCAGTACATTGGAGTTAACCTTATTTTTTATTCTTGCTTATTAATGGTCAGTATGGTTTCTGGCATTATTATCTTATTAGCTTTTGTTTTATCTAAGCATGCTAGCAATGCAGGGATGATTTTATTTAATGGTCAAACTGCTTATTTATTAATTGATTTTGTGTACTTTTTTATTTTAGGAGCTGCTCTTCATTATGGAAGTGTAGTTTTATTTAACCAGACCTTTATGATCATTGTAGGAAGGTTTATTTTATTAGTAATTATACTTGCTATTTTTGGACTACCATGACTGATTCCTCTTTACACTCATAAAACTCCCTATGAATTCTTTAGTTGATATTACATGACCCATTATATGCTCCCTAATACAACTTTAAGTGATATACTAATTCAATCTTTATTAGCAGGATTCCTTTTAATCGGGTGTGTAGGAGGAGTGTATTATTTACATAAAACTCGTTTTAATTGAGATTTATAAAAACCTAAACTGCTATTACTGCATCTAAAGCTATGTCCCAGGGTTCATGCACAAAAAGAGCAGTTTTTTGTTCTTCAAAAGCGATCCCTATTTTATAACTATTGGGAAAGTGTTTTAATGTTCTGTCATAATAACCTTTCCCATAACCAATTCTATGTTTAGTGTCATCATAAGCAATCAGGGGTACTAAAATTAAAGAGCTTGCCTGATCTTTTAAAGCTATGCCAGTTTGTGCTTGGCTCATAAAAGACATAGTTTGCTCTTTAACCACAGGATAAAAAAGATGATATTTTTTAAACCTTAACCATTTAGCAAGGGGTTTAGTATCTATTTCAGAGCCGATCGTTTGATATAACACAAGATCAGTAATGTGGTGTTGTTGTAAAAAAAGAGCAATTTTTTTTACTAATTGTTTGCCCCTTTGCTGGCGTTCTCAATTAGGAATCCTTTTGCGTTGCTCTAATCCTTGAGCTCTTGCTTCTGCTTTAGCTAAAAGCGGTTGCTTATGATAAGACTTGAGTTTTTTCATCAATCACTTTTAAAATAGTTTCTGCTCCCATTCAGGCACATTTATAACGGTTAGGGTGTTGATAAATATCGGAAAATAAAACTAACTCTTCAAGGATGGGGTTAAGGGTTCCTGCTTGCTTTTTAAGCATCCTTTGATATTCACTAATAATCATTTTAGCTTGCAACAAAGGTTTATTTTTTAAAGTTTTAGCTAAAACACTAAGAGCTACACAAGAAATAATACATCCTGTTCCCTGATAGTAAAGATCTTGAATCATTTGGTTGTCTTCATCAATTTGAATTTGTAAATTAAAATTATCTAAACAATTATTTTGTGAAATTTCACAAGTAATGGCGTGAGCTAAATTAGGTTGCAATTTGTTATGAAATAAATGGTTATAAACAGCTAACATTTTTTCTTGCTTACTAGAACGATAGGATTGCTTGCTAGGACAACTAATTCCTTCTACTGCTTGGGTAAGCGGTCCTAGTTTTTGCACACAATCCTTGAGAGCCCTGATTAATTTATCCACATCTTGTTCATTGTTATAAGGACCAAAACTTACTCGTACAAAGTTATTGGACTCCATATAATAGGGTATTAATTTAACACACATATCTCCTGCTCTCACAATCATTTTGTGCTCTTCTGCTAAAAAAGCAGCCACATCTTCTCCAGGGACATTATTAACTCGTAATAAAACAACATTATTCTTGTGAGAGGCGTTGTAAATTGTTAAAACATCTGCTTTAAAATTTTTCATTAAAGCAAACAAGAGTTTTTGTTTTAAATGGCTAATGTAAGTATGATATGCTGCATAATCTCATGTGAGTCAGTGCTCTAGCACAGGTAAAGTTTGGGCAATTAAATTTAAAGGTTGGGTACCTGGTTCAAATAATTCAGGCAGTTGGCTGTAAACAACTTTATGACAAGATTGATCAACTTTAATACTAGTACCTCCTCCCACGAAAGGAGGTTTAATTTTAGCTCAAGTAGCTTGGTCAGCTCAAACAAATCCTAGCCCAGAAGGCCCCATAATTTTATGTAAACTAGCTACATAAAAATCTACTTTTCATTTAACAACTTCTTGTTGATAAGCTCCTATTCCTTGAGCTCCATCACAAATCACTCAAAGATGAGGGTTAAGAGCTTTCACTGTTTGTACTAAGCGTTGCATATCATTTTTAACTCCTAGTACATTATCCACATTAGATACAGCAATAATTTTAGTCTTAGCAGTAATCATGTCTCCTAAAGAGTCATAATCAATGTGATAATCCTTAAGTAAAGGAATTTGCTTAATGATAGCATCTTGTTGTTCTGCTACTTGCATTCATGGCAATAAATTAGAAGCATGGCTTAAAGGATGAATTAAAATTTCATCCTTAGCTTTTAATTGATCTTTTAAAGCATAACTAAGCATATTAAGTCCCATGGTAGTATTGGCAGTAAACACAATTTCTTCAGCCACATTACCTTTTATTAGTTGTACTAGGCTTGCTCTAGTTTGATGCACTATTTTAGCTAGTTTCATACTAAAAAAGCCTGTTTTGTTATGCAGATTCATAGCATAATTACAATAATAATCATTGCTTGCGTTTAGCACACATAAAGGTCTAATGCTAGTAGCATTATGGTCTAAATAAGTTCAAGTAGGGTGCTGTGCAAAAAAAGGAAAGTTTTGTTTTTTAAAAAAATAGTGATTATTCATTAATTATTTATAAAAAGATAATATAGTTTTTTTATTATATAACTAACATTATAAAAAATGTTATTATTCTTAAAGGACACTATATTTCTTTTAGAGTGTTTTAAGACATACATAATATACACCATTTTAAAATATATTAAGGAATAAAAATAAAATTGAAACGTTTACTTTCACTTTTAAGTGCCATGGCTGTGGGTTGTAGCTCAGCAACTTCTGTCGTAGCTTGTGGCAGTGATGCAGATGCATCTAAACATTTAAATAGCCAAGGGAATAGCATCTGAGCATGACTCCCTGGAATTAAGGAGGGACAAAAGCCTGACAGTGGGGATGTTTGAAGGGAAATGAGTCCTTTTGAAGGAGGACAAAAAAACCCAGCGGATCCAGCTACTTGGGATTCTGATACTAAAGCTAAAGCTTCGATTCAAATTTTAAAAATGCTTGATGTAGCTATTTTAGCTAATGCTAAACAAGTTTTTAGTCAACCAGCTAATCAATCATTTACCCAAATCGCTGATTACAGTAATTTAGCTAATCGCTTAACTACTGATTGAACTAATTTAAAAGATAGCGTTAATAACGAAGTACAAAAAAATAAAATATCATATCAAAACCAGTATGGTAAAGACTGAGAATCCAAATGAAATGATATGTTAAAAGATAAATATGATAGTAATATCAATAATTACAAAGCTTATTTATATACTTCAAGTACAGTTGATAACGCTACTACAGAATTAACTAATACTTTACTAAATAATACTGCCAATACTTATAACCAAACAGCTCCTAGTGTGCTAAGAAGTAACATGCAAGCTTTTATTGCCAGCAAACAAACCGCAGACGACTATTTTAAAACAGCAGAACAAAAGGAATTAGCTAGAGAAATTGTACTTTCTTTTACTGATTACATGACTACCAATGCTGGAGTAACTCCAATCTGAGCAAAAGATAATGCTGGAACCTTAGATTGAGCTACTGTTAAAACTGGTATGACTACTGCTCAAACTAACTTTGAAAACACTTCTTATCAAAACACAGCAGTTCCTACTAAAACTTATAATGCTACTACAGATAAATACACAGGAGCAAGCATTAACCAATATGCCCATACTCAAGGACTATACAGTCAGTTCCAAAGGTTTGCTTTACAAAAATGGTACAAAATAGAAAAACCCCTTGCAATTTCAGATATTACAGTTAAATATGCCAAAACTCCCCAATCTACTGTAACTGATTTAACAGAAGGGTTAAATGAAAATTTATTTGATACAGGCTCAAAAGCTGTGATTAGTCATATTCTTACCCAACTCAATACAAATGATTTTACTTGAGACCAATTCCATAATGATGCAGCAATTCCTTCAGGGGACTTAGTGTATGAAAAAAATCTTTTAACTGTTAACCCAGGAAGCGGAGACCAAACCTATACTCCTGCCTTTACTGCAAGTGTGTATGGAGCATTACCACAACTGACAGGAACAGATACTCCTGCTAATAATCCTACTTCCTTACAAGGTCTAATTCCTTTAATCAACCGTACTCAAGGAGCTACTTTGTCTAATACTAGTATCGCAGATAGACAAAAAGGAGCAATTGATAACGGAAACATGTTTACCACTATGTATGTTGGGGCTAATGCTGGCTCTCAAACTGCTAACAATGATAAAATAGTTGTTTTTGCTGATGATACAGGACTGCACTTTGTACATGTCGATGGCTTAGAAGCATTTTTAACTACTCCTGCCAAAGCAGGGAATGACCAACAATTAGCTAATCCGCAACAAACCTTAGAAGACTATAACAACTTTACCTATAATGTTACCAAAAACAAAAACACTTTAGGAGATAGTGCAGCTAAAGACATTGGAACAGTTGCAAACGACCGTCCTGATGCTTTTAACACTACTATTTATAACAATTACCTCCAATACTTAACTAATCAAAGTTATATTAATTCTTTACCTAATACTAAGTCATATCGTAGTTTTAATGTGGATACTGCTTTAGATGCTTTTGCTACTTTAGATAGTAGTAGTAGTTTTGGGAACCACTTATGGTACTCATGAATTTATGATTTCTTTAGCAACTACTTTACTAATCCCAACATTTTGAGTCGCCCTCAAAACAATTGATTAAACAACTTCATTAACTTTTATTCTGCAGATGACGCTACTCCCCAAAGTGATCCAAGTTGGTTTACCCAAACTTTAGCTAATATGAATAGTAGTTTAAACTTATACCCTTATACTTCTTTTGTAACTAACATAGCTAAAAACAACAAAACGATTGAAGGCAAACCTACTACTACTAACAACTACCCTCCTGGAGAGTTTTGAAACCAAAACGTCAGTGATGAAATTAACACTATTTTCCAAGTAGAATTAAACCCTACCTTTGATCATGCGTTATGAGGAGGAGGACAATAAGATGAGAAAACTATTATCGGCTTTAAGTGCCTTAACTTTTACTTTTAGTGCTGCTAGTTCGGTCGCAGCTTGTAATGATACTGTGAAACGTTTTACAACCCCTACCATTGCAGACAAAATTAAAAACATGATTATTGCAGAACTTGCTAAAGAAGGAGCAGGACCTGATGGAGTAGAATATAAATTTGGTGATTTATATAACAACACTAGTACGCTTACTACTTTAGCAGAAAGACTAATTAACCAAGAAATTTCTAATTACTTTTATAGCACAGGAGAACAAAACTGAGCTACTTGAGCTAAAGCTCCGAAGATTAATGACATTAACATGGACAAAGTCTTTAAAAACTCAGTTATGAGTTTAGCGGTTAATAAGCTGTATAAAGAGTACTTAAGTTCTTTTGCCACAGGAACATACTTAGAATACAGTATGATGGACAAAAATAATCGCTTAATTTATGATCCTTCTAGTGCTGCTAAAAGTCTGCCTTGAAGACTAGCAGGAGTACAATACTATCAATATGATAGTAATAATAATTTAGTCCCCCTTCCTGTCTTGAACCAAGATAGTGAAAGTAGAAAAGAAGTGAAAGCAGACCTAACTAACGCAGGAAGTAGTGCTGCTAATTTAGCTAACTTTAAAAAACAATTAGCTTATGAGTTTCACGATTATTTGTTGTACACAGAAGTACCTGCGGTCATTGATAACATTATTGGCCAAACCTTTATGCGAAACACTATGTTTTCTGAAGCAGCCATTCCTGATAGTGGGCAATTAAAAAACCACATTTACATTTCTAAAATGAATGCTTTGTTCTCAAACATGATGAACTGAACTACAACCACAGTAGGAGCAGACATGACTACTAACTTTGATATGGTGTGAGAATACCAAATTAAACTTTCTGACATAGGAAATGATGTAGGTTCTATTAACACAGCAATTCAAGCAGCTTCGACAGGAAACGCTGCTACGCTTAACGGAGCAGGGTGAACTCCTACTAATTTTAAAACTTTTGTGGATGATCACTTAGCTAAGTACAACAATGTCAGTATTAAGGACTACAACGAAGATGGGTCTGATCCAGTGTTTGGAATTCCTCACTTTAAAGGCTTTGTCGCCTATGATGTGAGTGGCAACATTGTCAATGGCTTTAGCGGAGGAGACTATGCAAACCAACTAAAAACCTACCACCAAAAAGCTGGTTTTATTGTGAACAGTCAAACAGGTTCTAATTTTAACTACAACTTTAACGGATCTAAAAGTCAGTACACTACTTTTGCTTATGTCCTTCCAGTTTATGTACCTGACATCTTAAATGATGCTACTATGAATTTTGGAAAAACTGGAAGCACTACTCACGCTACTAACATTGAACTAAAAAACTACAATAACCCAGTAGCACCTGTGGATTTATCATGAAACGGAGTGCTAGATGGTCAACAAGGCAGAAGTGTCAAATACCTTTATGACATCAATAAAGGAGCAAAAGCTGCCACTTGAGGAACTTATGCTAATGACGGTACTACTAAAATGTTTGATGGGGATGGTAACTTTACTACTGGAGTAGATACTACTAACTATCAACTGCTCCAAGCAGCTGAAAACGCTTATGCCCAAAGTTCTACCATTCAAGACTTAGCTAAAACTCGTTTTTATTCTTTAGCTTTTAACTATAGTAAAGATAACTTATACTCACAAAACTTATACAACGACATTGGAAAGTACATAGAAGAAAAACCTAAAAACTAAGCGGTTTAGTTTACAACTTGAAAACCCTTTGATGCTGAAAGATTTGCTTAATTTACTACAAGGAAAAAACTGATTTGTTTTAAGAAAAGTATATCTATTAAAAGCAAAAGAAGGGTTTTTTAAACTAAAAACATAGATAAATAAATAAATTAAAAAGAAAATTATAAAAGAAAAAATTTAATGAAAAAAATCTTAACATTATTAGCTGTTGGTGCTTTAGGATCCTCTTGCATGAGTGTAACTAGTGCTTGTAGTCGATTGAATACTGGAGCCACTGATCCTAATTTAAACTTTGATGTTTGAAATCTTAGCAGCTGAGGGAACGATCAGAAAAGTATCATTAGTAAAGATTATTTAGCCATTGCTCAGAAGGATAACAATGATGCATCTCAGAAAAATAGCCCTTTAAGTTGATCTGATTGAACCCAAAACTTTGATTCTCAAGGGATTACTGATGAAGAATATGCTTTATTAAAAGGACTTGATAAGATAAATCCAGATATTATTATTAACGATCATTTTTGGAATGTAAAATGGTTTTACTCACCTAAACCTAGTGATAAAACAAGTTTAAAAACAGTTTTAACTAATGGTTTAGAACTTTATCTGAAAGGCTTTAAGCAGGGCATTTGTGGTGATTTATCTGTTTCAATTAAAGGGGAGATATAGTGAAAAAAATCTTAACCCTATTAGCTGTAGGAGCTTTTAGTGCTTCTTGTCTTACTGTTACTAGTGCATGTAGCAACAGTAATGATGGAGCTACTAATCCTAATTTAAAGTTTGATGTTTGAAACCTTAGTAGCTGAGGGGACGCTCAGAAAAATATTATTAGTAAATGTTATTTGGAAACTGCTCAAAAAGATAACACTATTCATGAACGATCTGGTAAACCTTTAAGTTGAGGAGATTGATCAGACACTGATGTTTTTACACAAGATACTTCTTTTGAAGAAGATTCTTTATTCATGGGACTTGACAAAATAAATCAAGATATTTACATCGGGCTTTTAGGTGATGATGTAAATTGATTTGATTTACCCACTCCTAGTTACAAAGCAAGTTTAAAAACTGTTTTATCACAAGGAATTGAACTGTATCTTAAGGGTTATAAAGATGGCATTTATGGGCATCTCTCTGTTGCCATTAAAGGAAGTATTGAATAATAGTAATAATATTTATAAGTTTAGCTTTAAAACAGCATTAATTATTTAGTTTACTCCTCTGGAAGATCTGGGAGTTGTTTAATAATTTTAAGACTTTCTAAAGATAAGGTAATCACACTTAATAAGAGGTTAAAAATAGATTTAGGGTCTGGATCAAAATCGTTAGGATCATCGATAATGCCTGATGCTTTATCAACTTTTATTTTATAATTAGCCATAAAGTGTTCAATTGCAGACCTACTTCCTATTTTAAAGTCATAGGCTTCTAAAGGAATGTTACCAATAGTGATGTGCTCATTAAAGATGATTTTAGTTTTATCTTTTGTTTTGTCAGGGTTTTCTACAAATTGAATTTTTTCATTAAAACGATAGTAATGGTTTGCTAAATCTTTATTACCTTTAATAAAAGTAAAGTTTTGATATGGAGGAACTACATCAGCTTTATCATAATTAAGATGAAGCTGAGCTAGACTTCGCCCCGCTTGTTCAAATTGTTGGAAGATAGAATAGGTCACTTTAGCTGGAATTCTAGGTAGTCCGTCTGTTTTTTTAATGTTCAATTTATATTTTTTAAGATAGTCAGGGTGTTTTAGAACTCCGTATGTGTAATAAAAGATTTGAACCTTGCTTAGGTTTTTAGGACAGTTTTTAATATGGGCTTTAAAATACTCTCTTGCATAATTTGAAACAGCACTAATCTTTTCGTATTTATGATTGTTATTATCAAAAACTTTTTTTTGATATATGAATTTTGGGAAAACCTGCATCATTAATATAGCATTATGCTCTACTAAACAATCAGAGATAAAGTAGCCAAATTCATTACCAAAAATGCATTCATTGTATAAATTTTTATTATTTAAAGGGAAAATATGGTCGTTTTGGTAGACCCTTTCGTTTCAAAAACGATCATAATAAGCATACTCTTTCAAAAATAGTTTTTTATAGACTAAAGTTATTGCAGATGGATTGTATTGTGTAGATTTGTTTCTATCAAAATTACTTCTAAGGTCATCAGTTCATTTTATTTGACCATTATTTATAATTTCATTGCTTTTAATATTTAATTTAAGGTTATACATATAAAAATTAATAGTATTCTCCATATTTTTTGCTAATTTATCTAAATTACTATTTATAGCTCATGCTGTTCTGTTTGATTTAAGACCTTGACTGAATATAAAAAATATCGCTTTGGTTGATACATTTTTCACCTTCTTATCTCCAGAAGGGAAGAGATTATTAAAATTATTATTAGGCACTTGATCTAATCAATCATTATAAATATCAGGTGTAATTAATTGAAATTTATTTTTAGTTTGGATTACTTTCATTGATTTTAAATTCTTAATAAGTTTTAATTTTTCTTTTGTTTTCATGTTCATTCCGTACTTATAAATAGGACAATAAAAAATTTGAGCTTCTGGTTTATTAGATTTTTTCTTTTCGTCTTGTTCTTTTTTTACTAAAATCATAATAGATACACCAGTTTTAATGCCAAAAACATTTTCTCCTTCTTTAGCTTTAATACTAGGATCTGGATCTGATATACTTGCTCTAATATTCCCCTTTAAATCAAATATATATATTGAATAAAACTCTTCACCTAAAACTTTACGCAATCCTTTTGCGGCCTTACTATTTAACCAGCCATTATTAGTAATAAAACCAATAACACCTTTATTTTTAAGCTTATCACTAGCTCATCTAATAGCTCTAATATAAAAATCGTAAATAGAATTTTTGTTTCTACTTTCAGTATTTGCTAAATAAGTCTTTTTAATTCGATCATCTAAATAATCGTATTTTACCTTCGGTGTATTATCATTACCGCTTTTTCTTCCTTTTGAATAAGGAGGGTTCCCTATAATAACTTTAATAGGTTGGTTTTTTAATTTAGTAATACGTTCGCTATTTTCTGCAAAAAAGAATGATTGTAAAATAGTATTGTTATTATTATTATCATTATTAAGTTTAAAGGTATCAGTTAAGACCATACCTTGAAAAGGTTCGTATTTTTGATGGCGTTCAAAAAAGACTTGTTCGATATTAACATTTGCTATGTAGTATGATAGCAACATGATTTCAATAGCATAAATTTCATTTTGGTATTTATAGGCTAAATTTTCATTACTAATTAATTCTTTTGATTGTAGCAGTCTTGTAATAAATGAACCTGTGCCTGCAAAAGGGTCCAACACAGAAACATTTTTGTTATTAAAAGAAGTTTTAAATTCTTCCTGTAATAAATAATTGGCTGAATGTAAAATAAAATCTACAATTTCAATAGGAGTATAAACAACTCCTAGTTTAGTAGCTTGATTTTTATCAGATTGTTGATGAAATTCTTCATAAATTTCTTTAATCAAACTTTGCTTTTCATCTAATCCTTTTAATTCAGCCATTTCATCCTTAATACCATCATAAACTGCTTTCATTTTTGTTGTTTCTTTAGTAAAAGCTTTATCATTTTTGATAGGTTCAATTAGTTTAGTAATAGCTTTACTAACTGGATTATGATTAGTTAAATCAGAGCCTAATGTTTTAAATAAAGCATCAAAAATCGGAGACATAATCATGTGTTGAGCTACCATTTTTATGGCTTGATGTTCTTGAATAGATTCATTAATTTGAGTTTGTAAAATTTTAATAAAAGCTTTAAATTGTACTTTAAAATCTATATTTAATTTTAGTCTTTCTTCTAAAAGGTGTCTGGTTTTTCTAACAACATCATACATATCTCCAATACGAGCTCTTCAATAACCTCTTGTACCACATTTAGATACTATAGCGGATCTAATGTTTTCGGTTATATTACGATTCATTTCAAGTTTTAAATCTAACATTTGTTGTTTATGAGCTTCCTTTTCTTGCTCACTATCTGTGACGTGATTGTTACCATTTTGTCCAACATTTAAAACTTCAATTTCAATTTTGTCTGAAACATCAGCTTTCTTACTTAACCTAATTCGATTTATAACTGTATCAAGAGTTTTGTCATGACTTCTTAAAGCGTTTAAAACTTCTCAAACAACTTTATATTTTTTATTTTTACTAATAGCCTCTTCTGAAGGAATTTTGCTATCAAAAACTACTGGTAAAATAATGTAACCCATTTTTTTATCTTTAGCTTTACGCATAACTCTTCCTACAGCTTGTACAATTTGCACTCTTGACTTACGAGGATGTAGAAAAATAACTGTATTTAAAGCAGGAACATCTATTCCTTCAGATAAACAACGATCATTAGAAAGGAGGCGACATTCCTTTTGGGTATTATTAATATCTTCCAACCATTTAATATTTTCGTCCCTTGCTTGGTTAGACATTTCTCCACCTATATGTTTTACTTCTGCCGGAGTAAATTCTTGCTGAAGATATTTATACTTATCTTGATAAGCATTTAAAATTAAGGGTCAGGCTTTAGCAACATTTCTAGAACAGCCTACTCCTTTAATAGCTCCTTTACAAAAAACAAGTGATCTCTTTAAAGGAAATTTGTCTGGTTGGTCTTCTTCTTTTTTATTTAAACCAGTAATTGATTTATAAACTCCAATTAACTTAGTAGCATCTCCTACATTAAGGTCATTATCTGATTCGCTTTTTAATTTAAGCCCTAGGTGGTAATATTCTTGTTCATCTATCACTAGAATCTTAACTTTATAATCTGATAAAATTTTATCTTTTACTCCTTGGTCAAAATAATAATGAAAAATTTTTTCTCCAAAAATAGAAGAATCATCCATTGAATAAAGAGTAGTCCCTTCTCCATAAACTTTATTCTGTACTTGCTTTTTAATAGACTCTCCAAAAATTTTAGGAGTAGCAGTCATATACAATCTTTTAGCGCCTTTAATAATGCCTTGCTCATGAACTTTAGCAAACTCTGTGATTTCTTTAGTTGGTTTTTTAGTGGCAGTTGCAGTACGGTGAGCTTCATCACAAATAATTAAACTAAACTCAGGTAATCCATATTGCTTTTGAGCTTCTTCTAAAACTGAAATTGACTGATAAGTACTAAAAACGATTTTTGCTTTATCTTCAGGAGCTTGACTAAATCATTGACCCACTAATTTAGGATCCGTAGTAGGAGCCAGCTCTAAATCATAGGGTTTGGTTGTAAATTCATCATAGGATTTTTTATTAACAGTTGTGTCAGAACAAACTGCAACACCATAAATGCCTTTTTTTTGTTTAAAAAAGGCATTAATAGTTTGATTCATTAATGAAAGAGAAGGCATTAAGTATAAAACTACCCCCCCCCAACAGCAAATTTCTGAGCTATGTGAAAAGCAGTGATGGTTTTTCCTGTGCCACAAGCCATGATTAATTTCCCTCGCTCATGAGTTTGGAAGTAAGCTAAAGTTTCAGCTACAGCATCTTCTTGGTAATATCTCAGCTTAGTTGTAGGATCTTCAACATGCTTGTGTCATGGTTTATTTTGTTGCTCGTCTTCAAAAACTTCTTTCCAATTGATATTACTATCAATTAGATTAGCAATTTTAATTTTGCTGACACTTTTATGGTTTTTTCTTTTTAAAATTTTATCAATTTCTATACTTCAGTCTTTTTTGGTTGTATCTACTATAATTCCTCCCTTAAATTCGTCAATTGTGTTTACTTCATTAAAAAAAGTAGAGACATCATTGTAACCAATCTTTGTATCTTCTTGATAAAACTTACACTGAATGGCTCAAAATTCACTTTGATCATCTTTCAGTTTAACTTCTGCAACTAAGTCCACTCCTGTATCTTTACCTTGTTTATCTGGAAATTTTTTAGCTCAGTCTGAATATTCATAAACATTGCTAAACTTGTTTTGTTGAGCTATATCTCTTTTTAAATAATAGTACACTAGCCTTTCAAACAAAGTCCCTTTTGTTCTTTGAGTTTTTGGTGTTTGATATTGCTTACGAATTTTATTAAAAAATTGGTTTAAAGCTATTGCATTGCTTTGTTTTAAATTAATGTCCATCTTTGCTTTTCATTTCTTTTCAAATAGTTTAAGTTATTTTAATTTTAAAGCAAATAACGCTTAAATCCTTAATTAAATTTATTAAGCTTATCTCTAAACTCATGCAATAAAAAAACACCCTTAGGGGTGTTTTTTAATAAGTAATAAACTCCTAAGGACTATTGGAGGTTTTTGTCTAAGTAGTTTGTACTTCAAGCACTAAAGTTTAGTTCTGCTTGGAGAGCTGCTTTAGACTGGGCTGCAGTTGCCAGCGCTGCTCCAAAGCCAGCGTTGTCTTTAAAACTAAAAGTAGTACTAAACAAGTTAGTAATGTCTTGTTGGGTAATGTTACTTACATCCCCTACTTGAGCTACTCCTTTGTCTTTAATGGCTTGTCATAGGATTGGGCTAATAGCAGTTTTACCATTAAAGTCGTACAATTGACCAGTTCCCATGTTTCTTGCAATGTTAGAGAATGAGCGATCTGCTGTTTTTAGTCCACCAGAGTAAGCATCTTTTGCTCTAGTACCATTAAGCATATCTTCAAATTTCCATAAGTCTCCAAAGTTATGTCCTGGACGAAGGGCTCCTCCGTTAGCATTGTAGATTTGTTGTTCTGAGTCGTACAATGAACTTCAGAAACCATAACCTGCAAGATGTTTAGTAACAGCAAAGTTTACCACTAATGCTTCATCAGTTAAAGTAAAAACTTCGTCTTTAGTATCATTAACCCCTTCCATAGAGATCAGCCCTATTTTAGAATAAGGATTAGTAATTCCTTGAGCTTGTAAATCATTAGCAAAGGCGTTAACAGCACTCATTTCATACACTGCAAGCTCTCCTGGTAAACTAATGCGTTTTCCATAACCTTGTAAAAAGACCGTGTCAAAAGGCATAATGTTAACTTCAGTAATTAAATCTTGTTTTAAAGCAGTTACTACTTGATTGAAGTTGAAAGGTTCAATCCCATCAATATATGATGGGTAGGTAAAGCTCATGAAAACATTTTTAAATTCAGGACTAGCTTTTAAGATTTCAATCGCTTGGAGCCTTAAAGTACGAGCTGCTTCTCCTTGTTTTAATGGATGAGTATTTCCAAAGTCATCAGTTCTTCCGTCTTCTGTTCCTTCAATGTCAAAGTCAACACTTTTTAAATTCATTTGATGAATAATAGAACCATATAGGTCTGCTAATTGTAAAGGAGAATATCCTTTCAGATAGGCAGCCATGGCTAAGGAATCATGGTTCCATCCTCCAAATGAGAAAGTAAAGTCTTTTCCTGCTTTACGAATTTCATTTAAAAATTGGTATAATTGTCCTCCTGGTTTACCAGGTAAAATAGAACCATATTGGTCTGTTCAGTTAGCCATTCATAAAGGAATAATTCCTCCAATCATAGGCATTACATCGTTATCAAAGCCGCTTTTTTTAAGCCATTTAATAAAGTTAGCTACCACAGGTGCCTTAGATGTTTTATCATTTGGATCAAAAGCAGTAATAAATCCTAGGTTAGCTACTTTATTGTTGGAATCTAAAATTTTGTTAATAAGGGTGTCTCCCATTTTAGCTTGTCCAAGAAATTGTTCTCAGTTAAAGCCATCATCAAACCATGCTTTGTATGATGGTTTAGTGTAATCAATTCCTGGTTGAGGATCGATAGGACGAACAGAAGTCATATCATAATTTGAAATAATTAAATTATCTATCACCTTGTTAGAGTTAGGAAGAACATCAGATGCTTTGATCTGATTACTAGGTGAAACTTCAGATGGATTTTTGATATTGCTACTATTGTTAATTGTCTGTTCTTTAGCATTAGTATTTGTACATGCCACTAATGTTGATACAGACGATGAGCCAATTACAAGCACAGATAGTGCTTCTAAAAGTCTTTTCATATGTTGTTATTTCCTTTTATTTTATTATTAAAATTCTAACTTAATTTTAACATGTTTAGGCTTAAAACATTTAAGTAATTTTTTTAACGATTAATAGTAGGTAAAAGTGCTTATAGAAAAACAATTTTATATATAAATTTTTTAAATTAATTATTTAAAATCTGAAATAGATTATTAATCTTTATGAATCATAATGTTTTAGATAAGAACGCCCGTCTGCTGTAAAAATTCTTTCACTAAACTCATCTTTTTTTAAAGTAGTTAAATGTTGATTAACTTGAAACAAGCGGGCGTCTAATTCATCAAGCTTGTTTAGAATTTCTGCTTCTATAAGTTTTGGCTCTACAGGAGATCCATACTCTTGTTTGCCATGACTTGCAATAATCATGTGTTGTAAAAGCACTAGGTATTTTGGTTGTTTTAAATGCAAAGCTTTTCCTACATGGTATAACTCAGCTGCCATAATTGAAATGTGCCCTATCAGTTTTCCTTTAATACTTAAATCACTTCCTGCTTGGTCTTGAATTTCTCAAATTTTGCCTCAATCATGCAAGATAATTCCTGCATAAACTAAATCTCAATCAATACAACGGTCTTGATAAATAACAGCCAATGCCTTTGCTACTTTAAGCATAGTAGCACTATGCCATAATAAGCCATATTTAGCAGCATGGTGCACTCTAATGGCAGCTGGTCATGTTTTAAACCTTGCTTCATGCTTTGCTTTTACTGCTTCTAAAATTGTTTTGTACGGCTCTCTTAGGTTAGTGATACAAGTGTTAATTTCATCTCATAAAGCTGTATGATCCACTTCTGCTACAACTACAAAATCATCTTGGTTGATCTCTTGAGGATTAAGAATTTGGTACTGCTTAATAGTAATTGTTTTATTTTTACGGTACTCACTAATTTTGCCAGTTACTTGATAATACCTTCCTGTTTGAAAGGCTTCTAAATCTTTAGTTTGAGCATTTCATAGTTTAGCAAGCATAGAGCCTGTATTATCTTTTAATTCTAGGTTTAAATAAAGTTCATTATTTTTAGTTACTCCTTGTAATCGTTTAGAACAAAGAGCTTTAAAAGTAGCATCTTCATTAATTAAACAATCTTTAATCTTCATTAATTCTTTCTTCCTTTAATATTTTTTTATAATTGGTATTTTTTAAATAAACTAAGCCTCTGTTTTAACAGTCTCTAATAGTCACTCATGAATGACTTGAATAATCTGCAAAGCTTCTTGTCTGCTACTAGTACTTTTAGCTGTGTAATAAAACTTAACTTTTGGTTCTGTACCACTAGGACGTACAGCTACTCATGAACCGTTTTCTAAAGTAATGATTAGTAAATTAGTGGAAGCTACTTCAGGATGGGCTTTTTGATAATCTTCAATGGTACATGAATAAGACCCTATTTTTTTTAAATTAGCTTGCCGAATCTTTTGCATAAAAGCTTTTTGTTGCTCTAAAGCGTTATGGGCCTCAAACATGTGAATGTACTGTTGCGATTCATAATAGCCGTATTTTTGAGAAAGTTGTTCTATAACATCAAAAAGCGTTAAACCTTGTTGATGGTAAAAATCTACCATTTCCGCAATAATTAAACTAGCTTGAATTCCATCCTTATCATGGGTATCATTAGATAAAATAAAACCACAAGCTTCTTCAAAACCAAGGACAAAAGTTTCTTTTTTAGCTAAAGCCTCTTTGATTTTAGTAGCTATTCACTTAAATCCTGTGTCGGTAGCATACACTTTCATTTGATAATCTTTAGCAATGGCATCGCCTCAATCAGAAGAAACCAGAGTTCGTACCATAAAACTGTTTTTTAAATTTTTTTGATTTTTTGCTTTATGTAACAAAAGATAATCTAATAACAAAGCAGCTATGGTATTAGTACTCATAATTTCGTACTGCCCTGTCATTTTTTTGATTGCCACTCCAATTCTGTCTGCGTCTGGATCATTTAAAATAATTAGATCTGCCTCATATTCTTGGGCATATGAAAAAGCATAATTAAAATTACTTACAATTTCTGGGTTAGGACTAGGGCAAGTACTAAAGTTTCCGTCTAGCTCAAATTGTTCATCCACTGTAATCACTTTATAACCTGTAGATCTTAATAAGTTAGGAGTTCAGTCTTTCCCTACTCCATGTAAATTAGAAAAAACAATTTTAATTTTCCTTGCTTGATCAGGATAAAATTGAAGAGCTTTAATCGCATTTAAGTATGCTTGCTTGAGCTCTCCATAATCTACTACTTCTACCATTTTAAGCTTAATTTGATGTTGGATTTGAAAGGCTTCTTCTAAATTAGTTAAATAAGCCGCATAAATTTGTTGTGCTTGGGCTGGTAAATATTGAATTCCTGCTTCATCATAAATTTTATAACCATTATATTCTTTACTATTATGACTAGAAGTAATAACAATTCCTCCAATCGTTTTAAAATGAGTTACTCCAAAAGAAACAACTGGAGTGGGTAAAACGGTTTCTGGTTTTACTCTTAAAACCTTAATTTTACAGCTAGCTAGTACCATAGCAGCTTCCTCTAAAAAATCAAAGCTATGGTTACGGTTGTCACAACCAATAAAAATTCCTTTATGAGAGAGGTCTCCTTCAGAAAAGCGTTGTTTTAAAAAGCTTGCAAAAGCAAGCGTAATTCTTCTGACATTATAAACATTCATACGGGCAGAGCCAGGTCCCATAATTCCTCGCATTCCTGCTGTACCAAAGGTTAGTTCGTTTTCAAAAAAAGTCTTTTGCTCTTCTTGATTATATTCACTATATTGTTGCTGTAAATAAATAGGTCAATCCTTATAGTTTTCTACCCATATTTTTTGATGATAAGCTTTTTGGTTTGCATCCATAATGAGCTCTTGTTTCTTTTGTGTTATGAATTAATAATACTGATTTATGATTTTTCTTAAAAGTTTTATGTTGATCGGTTGGTGATAACTATTACCTACTCTTACCATTCTTCCTAAATGAAAGTTTTGAAAACTTTGACAGGAAGCAAAATTATCTTTGTTAATAGAGCCTCCTATTAAAAGCTGAGGAGCTTTAATAAATGGTTTTTTTGTTTTTTCTAGCTGTTGATTCCCATCTTTAATTTGCTTAATTTGGTCTTGCAGTTGCTTAAGTTGCTCAAAATTAAGCTCAGCAGTTTGTGACCCTCCGTTCGTTAAAATACAATCTATTCCTAACTGATGTAAAACTTTTAAGGCTTCTGCTTGATCTAATGTATGATCAAAAGCTTTATGAAAAGTAATGTTTTTGTTGCCTGCCACTTGTATTAATTCTGCAAGAGCTTGTTGAGGAATTTTTTCTGCTTCATCTAAGCCTCCTAACACATATCCTTCAATTGGTAAATGATTAAAGCTTTTGATAGTTTTTTTAAGTTTAGCTATCTCTCTTTTGGTTCATACTCAGGATTGAGTATCTGTTCTTACCATCACTCTAATTGGAATGTTAGTAGCTTGTAAGGCTTTTACTACTGTTTCATAACTAGGAGTAGTACCTCCTACTTCTAAATTAGTAGCTAACTCTATTCTATCTACTGGAATTTCATTTAACTGTTTACAATCCAAAGCACTAGTAGCTATAATTTCAAAAAAATGTTTTTTTTCTTTTTGGTGAGTTATTGAAGCTTCTAATAAAGCAGGATCTTTTACATAGGCTTGTAACTGTTTGACTTTATCTGTGACCTCTCAAGGTAATATCAAATCAGTTCTGCCAAAATGACCAAAAGTAGCAAGAGGTAGATATTTAATGTTTTTCATTTTAAGAGTTTTAATCATCGCTGCAGGAGAAAAATCAAAAACTTTTTTAATAATTTTTATAATGCTTTTTTCTGGAATAGATGCTGTTCCATGAGTATTAATCCAAAAAGAAACAGGATGATCTTGTCCAATTACATAAGATAACTGAAGCTCACAACGTTTAGCAATTCCGCTAGCAACAATGTTTTTAGCTACATAACGTGCCATATAAGCAGCCGTACGGTCTAGTTTAGAGCCGTCTTTACCACTAAAACATCCTCCTCCATGGCGAGCTGCTCCTCCATAAGTATCCACAATGATTTTTCTTCCTGTGAGTCCTGCATCAGCCAGGGGCCCGCCTTTAGTAAATTCTCCTGCAGGATTCACATAGTGTTCAAAATCAAGGTTAGCATGGTAAAGTTTAGCAACTGGGTCCATAATTTCTTTTTTGACAAAATGTTTAAAAGGCTCCATGTCAATTCCTTTTTTATGTTGAATTGACATTAACATGTTGTGGATTCTTCAGTTATGAGTGGTATGAAACTCAATTGTAACTTGTGACTTCATATCTGGCAGAGCATTTTTAAAACGCCCTTCTTTTCTGAAAGCAGACGCAATTTGTACTAAATCATGAGCCATTTTAATTGCAATTGGCATGAAGTCTGCTTTATCGGTTTTACCTTCATCTGTGGCATAACCAAACATAATCCCTTGATCTCCCGCTTTTTTTTGGTTTACAGTATCATTTAAAGCTTGAGATTGCTCTGAAATACAAACATCAATCTTAAAGTTATCAGGATCTATGTTGGTTACATCTTTTGCATGCCCAATTGTTTTTAAAACATTACGAGCAATAGTTTCATAATCAATGTTAGTAGCTTTAGTATTAATTTCTCCTCCGATTAACATTTTTATAGTAGGCTCAATTTTCTTAGGATTATTTTCCTTTTCTTTTGATTGTTTTGTAGCTGTAACCATGACTTCACAAGCTACCTTACTGTTTTTATCCTTTGCTAAAATAGCATCTAAAATAGCATCACTTACTTGATCACATATTTTATCTGGATGTCCATCAGAAACTGATTCACTAGTAAAGTAATAAACTTTTTTTGGTTTTGAATTTTTTGGCATTTTATTTTATTGTTCCTGTCATGTTAAAATGTTTTTGGTCTTTTCAGAACTGATATTGGTTGCTTTGCAGATAGTTTTTTTGGTTTGCTTCTTTAAAACTGGTTTCACTATAAAATAGGCTTGCAGTGCCCTGATAAATAGTTACTGCTATTTTCTGATTAACTTTGGCTAATTTTTTTAAAATGTTTTTATTTAAACGATTATACTGTAAAAGCACTAATAAAGAGCGTTTTGTTTCACTGATTTGTTCTAAGGTTTTTTTATTATTTTTGTTATCAGTTCAAGCCGTGTAATCCATATGCAGTTCTACCTCTCAGTGAAACCCTAATCAAAAACTAAAAAAAAGCATAGCTTTAATTTTAAAAGCAAAACTCATGTTTTTGTTTTTGGTAATGGGGTTAAAAATAATCACCTTTTCTAAGAAGCTTCCTACTTTTTTAACTATTCTGCGTGCTAACCCAGCAGCATATCCTTCCAGTACTAATCTTAGCTTTTGAGAGGGATACTTATTTTTTAAATAAGTAATCACATCTACAATGTCATTAATATCTACTCCAATGTTACGATAACGAAAAGGGTTTGCTAAATTACGGCGTGACATAACTAGCATACTATGTGTAGAATTCATATCTTTTGCTAAAATTTCATCAAAATCATGAATGGAACCATAAAAATCAGGTACAAAAAGCGTAATTACTTTACTACTCTTTTTTAAATGACCTTGATACAAAAGACGGTGCCCAGTACATGTGACAATGTTTTTTTTGCTTGGTTGAATTGCTAAGGCTTCTACTTTCACTTCTGGAACATTAGTGTTAAAAAGCACATAAAAACGGTACAAAAGATAAAAAAGAACAATAGTGCAAGCTCCACTAATAGCAAAAGGAATTCAAAAAGCAGCACTAGTCATTTGCTGTTTCTCTAAGAAAAATTCTTTCTAAAGCAACCACTTTGTTAGAAGCATCATCTACTTCCATCACTAAACCACATAAAATAGCAGGTCCTTCTGCTGGAAAAAAACGAGCAGGTAAGGAAGTTCTAAAGCGATGAATCACATTAACAGGATCCATCCCAATAATAGAATTTACTGCTCCTACCATGCCAATATCACTAATAAAAGCAGTACCTTTTGGTAAAACTCTTTCGTCTGCTGTTTGTACATGAGTATGAGTTCCATAGCATAAAGTAATTTGGCCATCATAGTTTCAAGCAAACATAATTTTTTCTGCTGTAGTTTCTCCATGAAAATCAACAATATGAATGTCACTTTCATCATCACTTAGCAAATCATCCATAAAGGGATAATAATTATCTGTTGCCATCATCATAAAGCTTCGCCCGATGATGTTAGTTACTCTAATTTTTTTAGAGCCTACTTTTTTTAAAATAGTGCCTTGTCCTGGAGTATAACCATTAAGATTAAGAGGTTTAATTAAATCTACATTAGGATGATCAATGTAATCTAACACTTCTTCTAAATCAAAAATATGGTTTCCAGAAGTTACTACATCTACATTTAAATCTTTTAAAAACTGATAGTGTTTAAAAGAAATGGATTTACCATGAGTGATGTTTTCTCCATTGACAATCGTAAAGTCAATGTCATACTGTTGTTGAAGGTGTCCTAGCTTAGCAGCTAAAAAGCTACGTCCTGCTTTTGCAAAAACATCTCCGATCATTAAAATTTTCATATTTTGCTCCTTTAATTAATTGAAAAAATTTTCCACATAGTTTGTTATCTTAAATAATACCAAGTTTTCTAGTTTTTCTCCTACTCCTACCCACTTTACTGCTAAATTGTAATCTTTTTTAATTGAAAAAATAATTCCTCCTTTAGGAGTACCATCTACTTTAGTTAAGAATAAAGCAGAAAGGGGAAGAAAACTACTAAACTCTTTTACTTGGTTAAGCGAGTTTTGCCCCATGTTCCCATCTATCACTAAAATAGTTTCTTTAATGGCTTTTGGAGCAATTTTATCAATAGTTTGGTTAATTTTAGTAATTTCATGCATTAAATTTACTTTATTATGTAACCTGCCAGCTGTATCAATTAAAACCACATCACAATTATTTTGCTGGGCTTGTTCTAGCCCAGTATAGACAACACTAGCAGGATCTTGTTTAACTTTAAAAGGTTTGACAATAGCACAACCTATCCGTTTTGCTCATATTTCTAACTGAGGAATCGCAGCTGCTCGAAAAGTGTCTGCTGCGATAATTAAGGGTTTATGGTGATTAGCTTGATAATAATTAGCTAATTTAGCAAGGGAAGTAGTTTTGCCCACTCCGTTAACTCCTACCATTAAAATAACATGTCTTTTGTTAGGTTCTAAGTGATAGCTAATGTTATCACTAGACCCATAAATTTTAATTAAAGCTTCTTGAACTGTTTTGACAGTTTCGGGATGATCAGGACTAGCTTTAATTTTATTTTTTACTGTTTTAATAATGTTTAAAGTCATGGAAGGAGAAACATCTGCTTTAATTAAAACAGATTTTAATTCATTTAAGTATTGTTCATCATACTTATCAAAACTTTTCCCTAAAGCACTAATTCTTTTAAAAGTAGTTTGATAGCTTTGTTTTGCTAAGGCTTCTTTGGAAAGGTTTTTTTGTTTGGTTTTTTTAGCTTTTTTAGTTACTGAAGCAGGTTGGTGTGCCACAGCTTTAGCTTTTTTTTTAAAAAAAAATCATTTCATTTTAACTAATAATACTTTTTACAATGTCTGGCATTACTGCTTTATAATAATAATAAATTCATTCTCCAATTTCTAATAAATGGTCTGCTGAGCGTGATAAATATTTTCATTGCCTGAAAAGATTCAAAATAATAATGGGTTTAAGCGTAAAGTTTTTTTCTTCCATTTGTTTAGCTAGGGTTTTTTCATTTTTATTAAGGAGTTTTCTAATTTTAACAGCTGCTGTAATCGCTTCTTTCAATAAATCTAAATTCCCTTCTAATAAAATGGTTTTGATGACAAACATCATTTCAATTAACAAAGCCATGCCTTTTTGAAAATCTGCTACTTTATCACTTGCTACTTCATAGCGTGAAAAATGGTTGGTAATATGCACACTATAATCTGACATTTTTTTGCAAAAATAAGAAATAAAAATAAAACCAATGTTTTTTCTTAAATCAAGAGCTAAAAGCCGTTGCGTTGTCATTTGCCACATGGACTTTTCTACTAGCAAGTAATACTTTTTATTTAATCGTTCGTTTAGCTTACGAATTGCTTTTGCTAATTTATTACTAGTTTGCTTGACATGTTTTTGAGTAACTTGAAATTGCTCTATTAACATTTCAAAAGTCTTAGTAATTTTCTTTTCTAAACTAGCTATTTCATAATCTAATTCTCATTGTTTACTATCTTTAATGTTAACAATACTTTTACTGTGCATTTTCATCTTAAACATCCCTTCCAGTAATATAGTTCATGGTTTGTTGTTGTTGCGGATTAGAAAAAATTTGCTTACTGGTGTTTCATTCCACCAGTTTTCCTTTTCAAAAAAAGGCTGTGTAATCTGCTACAAGAGCTGCTTGCTGCATGTTGTGAGTCACAATAATAATAGTAAACTCTTTTTTGAGTTGAAAAATTAATTGTTCTATTTTAGCAGCAGAAATAGGATCAAGGGCGCTAGTAGGTTCATCCATTAAGATAACCCTGGGTTTCATAGCAATGGCTCTTGCAATACATAACCGCTGTTGCTGTCCTCCTGACAGACTTAAAGCAGATTCATGTAAATTGTTTTTTACTTCTTCTCATAAAGCAGCCTTCACTAAAGACTCCTGCACTATCTCATTAAGCATCGTTTTTTTCTTAATTCCTTGGTTACGTGGTCCAAAAGCGACATTATCATAAATTGACATTGCAAAAGGACTTGGTTTTTGAAAAACCATTCCCACATCAGTTCTTAACTGAATGACATTATATTTGCTTTGGTAAATATCTTTTCCTCTTAAAAAAACCTGTCCTTTTACTTTAGTTTTGGCAATTAAATCATTCATTCTGTTAAATAACCGCAAAAGAGTAGTTTTGCCACACCCAGAAGGACCAATAAAAGCAGTCACAGTACGATGAAAGATTTTTAAATTAATGTCAAACAAGGCTTGTTTTTTATCATAGAAAAAATTAATGTTTTTCACATCGATTAATAACACAGGCTCTTCTTTAGGCTCAGCAGGCTTGAGATGATAATTAAAAAGTTGTTTTGGTTCTGTCATCTTGCTTTAATCTCTTGGGCTCATAAACAGTTGTTTAATTCGTTTGAACATCTGTTTATAATTATAATTTTTTATTTTTTTAAATCAGTTTTCTGTAGCTTTTTTTTGAGTGTTTTGTAAAAAACGGTACTCAATTGCATGCACTATTCAATTCAGTAATAGTACTATAACCATAATTGCTAAGGCTAACTCATACATGACTCTAAAAGCATCACTGTTTGCTCCGTTTTTCCATAGCATTAAAATACTAACTGACATCGTTGCTCCTGGAGACATAAAGCCACTAGTAGGAAGAAAGACTGCAGTACCAATTGTTAAGTAAATAGGAGCAGACTCTCCAATGACTCTAGCGATAGCTAACACAACTCCTACTGCAATCCCTGGAGCTGCATGAGGAACTGCTAGTTTAAAAATAGTTTTGTTTTGACTTGCTCCTAGTGAGTAACAGGCTTGGCGTACTTGGCTTGGTACTGAACTTAAAGCATCTTCAATGTTTCTAATTAACATTGGCAAAATTACTAAAGTAAGGGTAATTCCTCCTACTAAAAGCGAAATAGGAATATGTAAAATCCCAATAAAGAAGAGCAAGCTAAACAAGCCATAAATAATCGAAGGAGTAGAAGATAAAATGTTTAAAGCAAAACGTAGTACTTTCACAAAACGGTTAGCAGGAGCATATTCATTCATGACTAAAGCCACACAAAGTGCTAGTGGTACCGCAATCATAATTGCACAAATAACCAGTAATAAAGTAGAACAAAACGAAGCTAAAATCCCTGTCCCTTGGTTAAAAGTAGAAGTAGAAACAAAATCTTCTCACCTGATCCCAATAATATTACGATACAAAATGGTTATTAAAATGGTAAGGGTAAACCCGACACTAATAGCAGTAGAACTAATCATAAAGCTAAATAAAATGTTAGAATTAACCTTCCTTCATTTAGCCTTATGAGCGATATTACTTTTTAATAACTTACGATAACTTTTCTTTTTAATTGTGTGTCCTTCTTCTATGTGAAGAGTGTTTTGTTTGCGAGCTTGACTAAATAAAATTCTTCATCTTCTTTTTTTGCGGTACTTAGTGTTTTGCAGTACTAACCCAAAGATATTAATTAAAGAAACTAATAAAAATAACACCAGCCCAATTGCATACAACCCAGAAGTATGTAAATTATTCACACTCTCAAGAATTTCTAGTCCAATCACAGAAGCTAAAGTAGCGACACTAGAATATAAAAACTTAGCTAAACCACTATGTACTTGAAGCCCTGAAGTATTATTCCCACAAATCATTAAAACAGCCATGGTTTCCCCCACAATCCTTGCAATCCCCATCATAATAGCTCCTACTATTTTAGGAAAAGCAGTTTTAAGCACAATTTTAAAGGTTACATATTCTTTTGAAAGTCCTAAAGCCACTGCTCCAAACCGATAAGACTGAGGTACTGCTTCAATAGCATTAATTGATAAAGAAACCATAATGGGCAGCCCCATAAAGGCTAAAGTAATAACTGTGACAATTAAGTTTGCATTAGAAGGAGCCCCTAATGCCATAAATAAAGGTCCTAAAATAGAAAGAGCAAAAAGTCCAAACACGACAGAAGGAATCCCAGAAAGTAATTGAATCACAGCAATCACTTTTCTTTTAATTCTAGTACTTAAGTACTCTGTAATAAAAAGGGAAGAAAAAATAGATAAAGGAGCAGCAATAAGCAGGGTTAACAAAAGAATAAAGAAATTCATCACAATTACTAACCATACTCCGTACTGACTACTCCCTGCGTTCCATGTTTTTCCAAATAAGAAGTTTTTAATTCCATAAATTTGGAAAAAATAGACTGATTTATAAATAATAAAACCAATCACAGCAAACAAGCAAATGGTAACAAAAGCTGAAATAAGATAAATCGCAATTTTAGTGCTAAAATCATATTGGTTTTGCCGTTTAGCTCTTTTGGCTAACAAATGATATTTATTTAAAGTTTTAGCTTCCATTTTTGCTAGCCTTACTATTTTGATTAATATTTATTACAAAAGCTGCACTTTTTTTAGTTGCTTTAGTAATTGTCATCGTACTATAATACTCATCTGTTGTACCTGGTTTTAGTTTTGGCTTAGTACATGTTCAATGAAAACCATCCTTGAAAGTAGCGTTGATATCATTTTGTACAAAACCATCAGGATCACTAGCAACAGGATTCAATTGAGCTAATGCTTTAACTAACCTAGAATCATTATTAGTATAAGTTGCAGGATTATTAGGAACAGTAACCACTTTATTAGAAAAAGCTCTAGCTAAATTGTCAGGAGTAATGTTTGGGTCTTTTCAATTAATGGGAGTAGTATCCCCTGGAATAGCATGACTATCTAACAATGGTTTTACATATTTTGTTCAAACATTAGGAATCCCTGGTACAGTTGATTGGTTATAGTCAATAAAATAATCTGAATTACGAGTTAATGGGAGTTCATCAGTTTTTAGTGCTCAATAAGCAGCATCATCCTGAGGATATAATGGTTTAATTTTGGTATTTTTGAGCACTAAATCTTTTTCTGCAGGATAAGGATTCATAATTCAGGCTAAAAACCTCATGACAGATTTAAAGTTAGCAGTTTTAACATTGACAATTCCTGTAAAAGGACGATATAGCCCATAAGCTTGATTCAGTTCTACTTGTCCTGTTTCTCATTGATAGGGAGCAACAGGTTTTTTATTTTTAAAAACTTTTCCTACATTAACATTAGGTTTTTTGGCTTCAATTAAAGTTCGAGCAAAAGCAAATCCTAAATAACCAATGGAATTAGGAGTGTTTTCAATAGCAGTTAGCATTTCTCCGTTTGAACCAATAGTTCGATCTGCTTGGTAGTTGTTGGAAAAAACCACACTTTTATCAAAAAAACTTCTAGTTCCACTTCCGTTTTCCCGAGAAAAGGTTTCTGGTTTAACATTCCCTCCCTCTATCTGATTACCAAAAACAGACGATCAAGTTTGATGATCTTTATAAAGTTTAATTAATTGATTTTGACTTGCTGAATTCACAACATTAAATTCTAAATGACCAACCTGATCATCTTCAACTGCAGGATTTTTAACTGTAGCTCCCTCTGGTAAGTGGTAGGCAATAACTACAAAATCTTTAGCAATAGAAAATCTAGCTATGTTATTATTTTTATAAAAAGCCTTAGCATCTGCATCAGAAAGTGGATCTGAGGTAAAACCAAATTGGTATGAATCATTTTTAGTACCTTCTATTGCAGAACTACTTCCAATAGCGTTATATAAAATATTGTACTTATTATTTGGCATTTTTTCATATTGCTCTATTTGTTGAGCAAGCATTGGGGCTACAGAAGTACTACCTCCTCCAATTAAAAAAGAATTTACAGAAGAAAAGGTTCAAATTAACAAAGAAACCGCTAAAATGCAAAACAAAATTAAACCTGTCATTCATTTGTGGTTAATTATTGGTTTCAAAACATAAACAATTAAGTCTTTAGAAATAGCACAATTAACTAGAAAGCGATGTTTAAACTTTTTAACAAAATTTTTCATGCTTAAAAACATTATTAAAAAACACTTTTAATTTAAGAGGAAGGGGAAGCTTAGAGCTCATGAGTTATGAGAATGGATATACAAATGTGATGTTTTAAATTTTAATTTTTAAAAAGAATTTTAATAATTATAACAAAATTAAAATTTATCCATTTTTTTATTTTTATTTTTATTTTTTTTAATTAGTTTTACTGCTTGGTCAAGGTGCACATTGACAAGCTTAGTAACTCCTTCATCTACCATTGTGACTCCATATAACATCCCACAGCTTTTCATAGTAATTAAGTTATGAGTAATAATAATAAACTGGGTGTTTTGTACAAAGTTTTTTAAATAAGTAATAAAGCGTTCTGTGTTTAAAGCATCTAAAGCTGCTTCTACTTCATCTAAGACTACTAAAGGAAGTTTTTTAATTTTAAGAATACTAAATAATAAAATCAAAGCTAATAGTGATTTTTCTCCTCCTGATAACAAGGATAAATTACTAATTTGTTTCCCTGGAATTTTCAGAACAAGGTCTATACCACTATTGAAAAGATCTCCTTCATCTCTTAACAAAAGTTTGATGTTATGACTACTAAAGAAGACATAAAAAATTTCTGGCAAAATTTTATTTAATTCTTTTATAAAGTTTAAAAAATCTTGATTAATTTTTTTTTCAATGTTAATTATTACTTTTTTTAGCTTATTGACCGCTTTGGTTAAAGCATAGTAATCGCTTTTTACTTCATCATATTTAACCTTTTCTACTTCATAATCCCCAATCACACTAGTGTCTACTTCTCCAATTTGAGCTAGCTTATATCTAAGTTTTTTATACTCCGCCCTTAATTCATCATCAATTACAATTTTTTCATCTCGCATAGCAATTGCTCTTTGAAAAGTTAAATTATAATTAGCCACTAAAAGCTTTTGGTTTTTATCAAAAATATTTTTTTGCTTCTCAATGTTATTTTTAATTTTTTCTTGGGTTACTTTATAAGCACTGAGTTTTTCTTTATTTATATTAATAGTGGAATTAAGACGATTAATGGTTTCTTTATAATGTTTTTTTAATTTAGCTTTAATGTTAATGTCTTCTGCTAAAGTTTCAATTTGGTTTCTTTTATTTTTAATTAAGGTTAAATAGTTATCTTTTCCTGTGGTTTTTGCAATAACATTATTTAAGGAGATGTGATAAGCATCTTGATATTTCTTTTCTAAGGTTTTGGTTTGCTTAACTAGTTGTTGGATTTGTCCCTTAAAAGAACCTAATTGATTATTTAAAGCTTCTTGATTTAAATGAAGGTGGTCTTTTTGGTAATTTAAAAGGTTACTTTTTTGCTCTAGCTGATTAATTTTATCAAACAGCCTTTGCTGTTTATTAAGGTTAGCAGCCATAGTTTGTTGGAAGTGCTTCACATCAGGACGCTTGACGCTTCCTCCCACAATAGCTCCTCTTGCTTTAAAAACTTCCCCATCCAATGTCACCACATCATGTCTTTGTTTTAAAAGATGACTTAAATGCAAGCCTTTGTCATAATCAGAACTAATAATAATTTGCCCTAATAAATAAAAGACTAGATCTTGATGCGTCTTTTTAAATTGCACTACATCAGGCCCAAAAGCTACAAAGCCTAATGTTTTTTCTGCTAAAAAAATTTCTTCATCTACTAAATAACGGGGTTTTAAATTATTTAAAGGAAGCAAGGATAACCTTCCTGCTTGGTTTGTTTTTAAAAAATTAATAATTTTTTGAGCTGTATAAGCATCATTAGTAACAATATTGGTCATTCTTGCTCCTAAAACAGCACTAAGAGCCTTTTCATATTTTGCATCATATGTAATTAAATCTTTGACTAAACCAATAATACCTTTAAAATTATGGCTATTTTGCATAATGAGTTGCACTGATTTACTTAAAGTAGCATTTTCCAATCTAGTGGCAAGGATTTTATTCTCTAAAGCTAGCTGGTTTGTTTGATCAGTTAATTGCTTTTTTAAAGTGGTTAAATCTGTAATTTGTTGGACTAAAGTATTAATTTTTTTATTTTCTGCTTCAAGCTTAGATGCTGTTTCGGCAAGCATTGCTTGTTTATAAGTAATATCTTGCTGGAGGGTTTGGTAATTGTTTTGAAGGGTTTGTTGCTCTGCTAAAGCCTTCCCTGCTGTTGGTAAGGCTTTTTGTTGAGAGGTCTCTCTTTTTTGTTCTGCCTCTAGCTTATTAATTTCTTCATACAAAGCAGCTACTTTATTATTAAAAAGCAATAATTCATCATCAATCAAACTATTTTCATCATTTACCCCATTAAAAGTAGCGGTATCTTTGAGAATCTCATTATCTAAAGCTATAATTTGATTTTTTAAATTATTTAAACTCTTTTCATCTTCGCTAAATGTGTCATGAGCCTGAGTCATGTCATGCAAGAGGATTTGCAGTTCTATCTTAGCAATTCTAGTTTTGTGAGTTTGAAAAGCAGAAGCTTTATCCTTTTGTTTTTTTAACAAAGGGACTGTTTTTTGGAGTTGCTCCTTTAAAACTTGTAACTTAGCTATGTTGACTTCTGATTGTTTTAGGTTTCTTAACGCCTCATTGCGTTGGTATTTATACCTACTAATTCCTAAAGCATTATCTAAAAAAAGTCTTCTGTCTTCTGCGTTCATGTCGCTAATTTTATCTACTTGTCCTTGTGAAATCAAAGCTAAGGAATTTCGCCCTAGCTTCATTTCTAAGGCAAGGCGTGAGACATCTTTCATTAAGACTCTTTTTTTGTTAATAAAGTACTGGTTTTCATTAGAAATGCGATCATAGCGTCGTTTTAATTCTAAATTTTTATATTCAGTAGCTATGATGTCATGATCATTATTAATGTGCAGAGTTACTTCTGCAATGTTTCTTGCTTCATACTTACTAGAACCTGCAAATAAAACTTCTGCTGTAGATTGAGAGCGTAAAGAACGATGGGATTGCTCGCCTAAGGCTCATTTTAAAGCATCAATAATGTTAGACTTCCCACTCCCATTAGGACCTACTAGGCCTACTATTTTATCTGCAAAGACAATTTTAGTATGATTAGCAAAAGATTTAAAACCATGAAAATCAATTTGCTTTAAAAAAGTCATCTTATTTTTGCTCTTTAGGCACAATTAATTTACTTAAAGCGTTTTGAGCTGCTCTTTCTTCTGCTTCCTTTTTAGTAGCTCCTGCTGCTGCTCCTAAAATGACTTTATCATGTTTGACACGAGCATGAAACTTAGTAGCTCCTGATTCTAGGGTTTGTTCGTGTACAATTTCATACACTAAATTACCAGTAAAAATAGAAACAGCTTTTTCTTGTAAAACAGTTTTTGGGTTTTTAGCTTTATCAATAAAATTATTTTTTTGTGCATAACTAAGCAAAGTTTGGTCAATAAAGGTTTTTAAAACTGCTCCACCTTGGTCTAAATAAATAGCTCCTAACATAGCTTCATAAATATCACAATAGTGTTTTTGTTTTTTATAAACCTTTTGCTCTCCCTTCCCAAATAGGGTTAATTCATGGAGTTTAATGTGTTGTGACACTAAAGCAATAGTGTCGGTTTTAACTAAGTTAGCTCGGTACCTAGTTAAAGCCCCTTCGTTTTCTTGAAAAAAATTAAAAAACAAATAAACTGTGACTTGTTTTTGCAGTAAAGCATCTCCTAAAAATTCAAGGCGTTGGTAGTTATAATTAACATTGTTTTCGTTAGCATAAGAACTATGAGTAATCGCTCTTAAATAATAATAAGGGTTGTTAACTTTTAAATTATACTGAGCAAGCCATACTTTTACCTTTTCAATAGCTATGTCGGTTTTATTGTTTGGATGGGCTGTCATGAGTTGTTTTTGCTAAAAGCTGGTTAATATTTTTAATTAAATGAGATTGATGTCATTGGTAACCAATGTTGAGAGCCGCATAAAAAGATTGTTCATCAGCAGAGCCATGAGTTTTAATCGCTAAACGTTGAGCTCCTAAAATTAAAGCTCCCGCATAGTTTTTATAATTAAAGACATTTTTTACATCCCGAAAAGCCTTTCTTAAACAAAGAGCTGCTAATTTACGCTTTAAATTAGCAGTAATTTGCTTTTTAATCACTTGGGTTAAATGTTTAAAAGTACCCTCCATGGCTTTTAAAACTAGGTTTCCTGTGTAACCATCACACACTGCTACATCAATCATGCCAGCTAATAAGGCTTTTGGTTCCACATTCCCTTGAAAGTTAATAGCTTGGTGAGCCTTCATTAATTGATAAGCCTTTTGATGCATAGCAGTGCCTTTTTTTGGTTCTGTACCAATGTTTACAAGCCCAATTCTGGGATGAGGTACTGGGAACATAGTTTTATAAACCTCTCCTCCTAAAAGAGCTATTTGAGCAATATCTTCTGCACTAGCGTTTAAGTTAGCACCCACATCAAGCATTAAAAATACCTTTCTTTCAATGATAGTCGGTATAAAAACAGCATAAGCTAGTTTATTCACAGCAGAAATTTTTTTAAGCACAAATTGTACTCCTGCTACATAACTAGCAGTAGAACCACCAGATAAAATAAAAGCGTATGCTTGGTCTTGCTGAAAGGTTTTCAGAGCTACAGCCATAGAAGCTTGGGGTTTTCTTCTTACTGCTAAAATTCCATCCTCCATTGTAATTACATCCTTACAATTTAAAACATCATACTGGGCTGCGTTAATCATTAAGCTTTTTAAAACCTTTTTAATTGCTTGTGCATCTCCTGCAAAAGTAATAAAAAGGTTACTATTTTCGTTTAAAAAACGACAGGCGGCTAATAAAGCAGGTTTAATCCCTTTATCAGTCCCCATTACATCAAACATGATTTTAATCATTGGTTTTAATTTTCCTTCTTTTGATCATTACCTTGCTAGCCTATTCAATTGCGATGACTAAATCATGGGTCATGCTTCCACATGGCACTATTTCATACTCGACATCATAGTTTTCGTCTAGATATTTTTTTGCGAAACTGATGCTGAGGGGGTCAGCTTTTTGTTCTACAAAAATCGTAACTATTTCTGCGTTGCGTTGCATGAATTGGTCAAAGATAGTTTTTAATAAGGCTTGCATGTTAGCTTGTTTTTTAATGACTTTTCCTTTTTGGATCGCAAAAAAGTCATTTTTTTTAATATTAACATTATTAATAGTGACATCACGGTCTGCTTTATTAATACTATAAAACCTTCCTGCTCTAATGGCCTGTTTCATAACATTCATGTTTTGTTTTATGGGTAGTTCAGGGCTATAATTAATCGCTGCTACTGTTCCTTCTGCAATAGAACTGGTAGGGATAATTTTTACTCCAATGTCTTTGACTGATTTAGCGGCTTGTTCTACTAATAAAAAGATGTTACGGTTATTGGGAAGAAGGACAATGTGTTCTGAATCAGATTGGTTGAGTTTATGAATAATCGTCTTCATACTAGGATTCATGAGTCTTCCAGCTACTATGACATAATCAACTTTTAGTTCATCTGTGAAATAATCTTTAAGTTCTAAAGAGGGAACAATTGCCATTAAAGAGATTTTTTTAGCAAAAGTGTTTCCCCGTTGCAGAGCATGTTGGTGGTGAGCTACTTGCAGGTCCATGTTTTCTACTTTCACTTGTTGGAACTCTCCAAACTGTTGTAAAAAAACTAAGACATAACCTGGTTGCATTAAGTGCACATGAACTTTTAAAATGTTAACATCATGAGCTAAAATGATAGATTTTCCTTTGTTTGAAAATAAAAAGGTTTTAACTTTTTCTAAACTAAAGCCTGCTTTTGAAGCCATGTCTGGATCAATGTTTAAAATAACTTCGGTACAATAACCAAACTTATCTTTAAGCTTACTTAAATTAAGATCTGCTACTATGTCAGTTTCAATAGTTTGTTCTTTTTTAATTGCTATTATTTTATGATTACTAAAATAATAAGCTACTCCCTCAAAAAAGCGTGCTAACCCATATGCTCCAGAATCTACTACTCCTACTTCTCTTAGCACTGCCAGCATTTTAGGAGTTTCTTGTACTACTTGGTCTGCAATCTTAATTACTTCTTCAAAGAAACCTTCTAAAGTGAGTTTTTGCACTCTTTTACTATCTTTTTGCATCGTTTCTGCAAGAATTCTAATCACAGTTAAAATAGTACCTTCAACTGGAGACATCACTGCTTTATAAGCGGATACTTTGGCATTCATAAAGCATTTAATTAAAAGTTTAGCATCTAGTTTGGCTGGATTTGTTTCAATAATAGCTTCATGAAATCCAGTAAAGATTTGACTAAAAATCACTCCGCTGTTCCCACGAGCTCCCATGACTAAATTATGGTTAAATACTTTACAAAGCTCAGCTAAGCTATCTCCTTTTCATTCTTCTAATTCCTTAATAGCGTTAGAAATGGTTAAGTTAAGGTTAGTTCCTGTGTCCCCATCAGGAACAGGAAAAACATTTAGTTTGTCTATCGTTAGATAATGATTATGTACATTATTAGCTCCGCTTTTGTAAGCGTTAGAAAGATTTTTGGAGTCTAAAACCATTGATTTTGAAAAAAATAAATAGATAAGTAACGCTGCCCAATATAGGTTAAGATATTAGTGACGCTAAACAATCGCAGTGATGTTAATTTTTATATGATAATTGAAGGACCATTCATGTAGGTTACTTAAAACATAATCAATGCGTTCAATTAATTCCTTGCAAACCCCATAAACATTTATGTTTTTTAAAAGCGTAGCGTAAATTACAATTTGAACCTGATCGTTAGTTTTGGTAATTTTTATTTCATCAGTTAAGGATGAATAATAATCGCTACTCTTATTTTTTTTATTGTTGTGAGACCCAAGTTCTACTACTCCAGGAATAGTAGTGGTGCTTTCATAAACTAATTTTCTTACTGTAGAAAGCATATTTTGAGATAACATAATAGTTTAAGAATTGCTGTTTTAATATGAATATAATATCATATTAAACCTTATATATTATAGCTTAAATAAGTTTGGAATAATTTTTAATTTATGATATATTTTAAAGGTTATTAGATTTAATTACAACAATTGAGGTATCTTATGTCACGTAAATGTGCTATTTCCAATAAAACACCAATGTTTGGTAAAAAACGCTCACATGCCATGAATACTACTAACCGTCGTTGAAATGTGAATTTACAAAAAGCTCAAGTAGAAATTGATGGTAAAATGCAAACCGTGAGAGCATCTGCCAGAGCAATGCGTACTTTAAAACATAAAGGGTTAATTAAAAAATAGTTTAATAAGCCCACGTGGTGGAATTGGTAGACACAGTAGACTCAAAATCTACCGAGGCAACTCATGTCGGTTCGAGTCCGACCGTGGGTACCAAGCATAAAAAGAAACTGCTTAAGGCAGTTTTTTTGTATTAAATTTTTAGGTTAAAATTACTAAAAATAAAAACCTGAAGATAGTAAAACCACAATTTTATTACAAAGTTTTTTTAATTGAAAATAAGGGTTCGATATATAAAATTAAATTAAAAGAGGAAACAATTGAGAGGCTTGACATGAGTGAAATAAATAAGGATGATATCGACTATGATAAATTAGCAGAAGCTTTAAACCAAACCCATACTAACAGAGCTGTTAAGACAGGATCTAGTATAGTTAAGGTTTGTTTGATTATATTCCTAATATGGTTTGTCATTGCAGTGATAGCAGTAGTTATAGTGCTTATAACACATACTTAAAATGGGTTAGTTATTTTATGATTTTAGAACTGATTAATTGCTTCATTTAAAATCTACTTATAGAAGTTTACTCTCCAAAAAGATTTATAAAGGATATTTGCTTTTTAATTTAATAATATAAAAAAGATAATTAAAAGAGAACTCATGCTTTTGTCTATAAAAGATAGCCACAAAAAATTAAGTATAATTATTTTATAAATATGTATAATCCAAAATTTAAACCAATTCATAAATTATTAATAATAATGAATAATAAAAAAATAATAAAGCCTAACATAGCCAATAAGCAAGATTTAGACCAATATTTTACTAAGGAGTTTATAGCGAAGAATTTAATAAAAAAAACCATAAAGGTATTAAAAAAATATCTTAACTTAGAAAAAATGATATGAATAGAACCATCAGCAGGAACAGGTAGCTTTTTTCACAATTTACCTTCCAATAAAATAGGAATAGATTTATATCCTAAAAGCTCTGATATTAAAAAAGATGATTACTTAAATTTTCAACTTCCTTTAACAGATTACATTATAATTGGAAATCCTCCTTTTGGCAGAAATGCTTCATTAGCTAAAAAATTTATTAAAAAATCTAAACACGCCAAGGCTATAGCTTTTGTATTGCCTAAATCATTTAAAAAAACAAGTTTTAAAATCACTTTTAACCGTTATTTTCATTTAAAGTATGAAGAGGATATGCCTTTTAATGCTTTTACTTTTAACAACAAGGATTACAATGTTCCTTGTATCTTTCAAATATGAATTAAATTAAATACAAAGAATCATATCAATAATGCTATTGCTAAAACAAAATTAGTGAAATTTGTGAATAATCAACAGGATTCAGATTTTGTTATTAGAAGAGTCGGTTATTATGCAGGCAAAATATATAAAAATGCTTTAATTGAACAAAAGAACAAAAACAGTCATTATTTTGTAAAAACTTCCCTTGATCATAATTTTTTTTATCAGGAATATATAAAAAAAATATTTTTTGAACACGATAATACTGTCGGACCTAGAAGTATTTCTAAAAAAGAATTGGTAGATAAGTTAAATGCAGCATTCAAAGGATAAAAAAACTCAATTAAATAATTGAATAAAAATTAATAGCAAGGATAAAATATTAAATCATGCAATAAGTGATGAAAAAATAATTAAACTTTGAAAAAAGGAAAATAGAAATTTTAATGATGTGAAGGAACAGCTAAATAGAATATTAAAAACACATTTTCAAAATAAATATAAATTTATTTTTAGCAAATTAATTAATGATTATGATTTTTTAAAAATGATAATTAAAAGCGGAACAATAGGAGTTTTAAGGGGTAAAGTTTTTGCTAATTATATTAAAGAAATAATTACTAAGAATTATAAAGATAATCCTAAAATATTAATTAAAAAAGAATTTATGGTCAATAAGCATATAAATGAAATTAGTGATTTTTATGTAAAAAATCAAGAGAATGGAAAAGAAGTTGTAATTATGGTTCAAATAGACTTATGAAAGCGAGGGCAACAAATTAATAGATTATCAAAATATATAAATTTAGCATTAGAAATAAAGTCTAAGAGCATTAAACAAAGATTATATTGTGTGATTGGAAGAAGTTATGAATTTAAAAATTTAGAATCTAAAGTATCAAAATGTATGGAAAAAGGTATTTTAAATAATATTATATTCTATCCTAAAAATTTAATAAATGGTATTAACTCTTTTTTGTTCGAAAATAGTATATAGTTTTTTTATAAATGAAAGTAATTTTAAAATTTATTGGTATAGGAAATTTTTTGCCTAGAATATTAAAGCATAAAAAAACAGAAATTCTTCTATTTTTTTAAAAGCCTGCTATTAAAAATAATGATTAACTATCGTAAATCGTATATGATGGGGGTGCCACATAGTAAGTGTCTGAATGCAAATCATAGCTAAAGCTAAAAGTAAACTCAATCCCAGCTAAGGCAAGAGTAGAAGCTTCCGCTTTTCATTGATGTTCAGCTTTTTGTCCAAATGTATCTCAACCAGCATATGGTCATAGCATACAATAAGCAATTCTTGACGCTGAATCACTTCCAAAATCTCCCATTCATCTTTCAAATCTGCCATTATATGAAAAAGGTCAATGTCAGAAACCGTGCATAGTATATTTATTTAAGTTAGGAAATTGCCCTCCAAACTCATTGTCATTTAGTCATTGGAAGAAGAAGACTGCTCAACATCTTCCCACTCAGTATGATGATTGATGACATATCTGGCCCATAAATCCAGGAAAACCATTATAGGTACTATTACCTAAAGTGACTTTAAACTGAAAGCTTCCTCTTGTATCATTATGAACAATAATTCTGTTATAAATTGCTTTATATTGTGTTTTTTTAGCAAGAGATGTATGCTTATGTTGTGTGTTAAAATTAGCCACATTTAAAGCTAAAGCAGGAGAGCTGGCAATAGTTAGTGCTCCAAGAAAAGTAATTGTTTTATTCATGATGTCTAAATGTTTTAAGTATTAGTTTTACTAAAAAGTAAGTATAACACTTTAAAATGATAAATAGATTTAAGTTTGTTAGAAAAAAGGGTTTTAAAACAAAACACACCTAAGGTGTGTTTGTGGTTAATTTGTTTTAGGCTAGTTTTAACCTATTAAATTGTTATTAAGCTCAGTGAATGACATAGCGAGGAATAGTTGGGTTGAAAACAAAGTTCTTCCCATCAGGTGCTTGAAAGAAACCATATGTAACGGTTTGGGTTTGAAAGTCTGAATCTTCTAATTCTAAATAAACATTTTTACCTTTTCCCACATAAACATCATCGGCAGGGATGCCAGGAAGAATCGTTCTGTTTTGTTTAAAAGTAGTGCCATTTTTAGCTTGGAATAGTCCCTCTGCTGTTGCAATATAAACAGTTTTTGTTGTGTTAGATTGAGTAATAACATTAACATTACCAATCACTCCTGGTAGGCTAGTGTTTGGTTTAAAATTTATTCCATCTGGTGCTTGGTACAACCCTCTACCTGAAGTACCTACATAAACTGTTTGGTTAGTAGTTTGATAGAGACTAGTAACAGCAAAATTGTAAAGTGTTTTGTTTTGACTAAAAGTAGTACCATTTTGTGATTCATAAAGACCATTTGATGCTCCAAGGTAAATAGTTCCGTTACGGCTTTGAATCATGGCTCCATATTGGGCAGTACCACTTAAAGTAGGAACAGATTTATTGATAGTAAAAGTACTACCATCTGTTGATTGGTATAGATTGTATTGTGAAGTTATATAAATATTACCGTTGTTGGCTTGGAACATAGAACTATATGCTCCATTAGCATGTGCTAAACTAGGAAAACTTTTGTTTTGACTAAAAGTCATGCCATCTGTTGATTGGTAAAGTCCATAATTCCCTATCAGATAAATGGTTCCGTTACGGCTTTGAATCATGGTTGTATCTTTAATATCAAAAGTTGGGATGACATTTTTGATTCTAGCAAAATGAACTCCATCTTTTGAGTAGAAAAGACCTTGGGAATAATATAGATAAATAGTTTTGTTGGCAGCTTGCAAAATAGTTGCGTTCCCTCCTCCAGTAGGAGGGAAGGCAGGAAGACCTTGAATTTTAGAAAATTTAGTGCCATCAGTAGAACTATAAAGTCCACTAGGATATAGCACATAAATAGTTCCGTTAGCAGCTATTAAGAAGTTTCTTTGGTTACTTACAAAAGGAACTTGCTCATTATTTTTTAAATTAAAATGATTGGTTTTTTGAATATTTTGAAAATTAACTGTGTGTTGAGTAGTTGTTTGTTGGTCTGCAAAAGCAGTGCTGTTGAAAGCAGAAGAGGTTAAAAGTGTCAATCCTGCTGACAATGAGATAAGTTTTTTAAGCATTGTTATGTAATATCTTTTTTTACTAATTATTAAATTATATTTTAACAATAAAATAAAATATAAAAAATTTATTTATTAGAATAGATAGAATAAATAAATTTAAAAAATATCAATAAGGATGATTGATAAACTAATATTAATACTTAAGCCTAAAAATCTGACATACAATGATTATATTGTTATTGATATAGCATAAAATAATTTTTTTAAAAAAAATGTATGTTAAAATTTAAAACAATTAACAAGGATTAAAAATAAATTTATATGAAAAAAATAATAACCATTTTTGGAACATTAGCTATGGCAAGTTCACCTACAATAGCTTTAAGAAACATTGTTCCACATAAAACACAAAATTTACACAATATTTTTACAAAAACAAATTCTGGGATTGCTAATTCTATTTCTGTTTCCAAACAAACAAATTATGATTTTGATTTTTCAGTTACTTTAAGTAACAGCGATTATAATGGGTTTTCTGGGTTTTTAAATCAAATTGTTTTTAAACTTTCTGATTATAACTATCATGCCTGACCTATTTACTTATTTCAATGATTAGATGATAATGATTTTCACAGTGGTCCTTTTCCAGATTTAAAACAACATACAGCACAAGGCTTTTTCAATGACCCTTGTATATGAGCACAAAGATTTGAAACATACATGGGTTATTTTGGAGACTGACTTCAGGATAAATCTGATACTGCCTTTCACATGGCTACTTGTTGAGGAACATGAGGAACATTTGGACAAACTGTTGATGAAGCATGAAACACAGCAGTTGCAGATAAAACAGCTGCTGCTATTCACTTTGACTTTGGGTTTAAGTATGATCCGAAATATTATGATTACACCACAATTCCACCAGTGTTTAATATTTGAAAATATTAATATTATGCTAAAATAATTTTTTTAAAAAACAGAAGTCTTTCTGTTTTTTTAATGCTTGTATTAGCCTAGTTTATTTACTCTAACTTTATTCACCCTTACTTCCACATTAAGGATAATTTCTTGATTAGACCATAAAAATGTTAAATGATGGGTCATTTGCGTAGTAAAGACCTCGGGGTTTATTATAAACAAAGTTAAAATCAAATTCAATTCCTGCTACTTTACCAGAGGGAATTTCTGCTTTTCATCTGTCTTCTACATGTTGCCCAAATGTTTGTCATGCACTAAAACCATAACCACTAAACATAGATCAAGCAGTCTGAGATTTAGTCTGTACAAAACTACCGAAATGTCCCATTCCTGTTTCAAGTCTGTTTGATCATTTCATTGGGTCATGGAAAAAACCTTGTTGGGTATGTTTACTTAAATTAGGAAAACTACTACTAAAATCATTATCATCTAACCATTGAAAAAAGTAGGCAGGAAAGCCACGACCACTGTAAGCAGACATAATGGTATCAATTTGATTGATAAATCCTGAAAAGCCATTGTAGGTACTATTACTTAATGTTACCTCAAAGATAAAAGCTGTGTCTGATGCATCTTTGACATTAATACTATTAGTAAGTCCTTTAAGGCTCTTTTCATGTAAAAAGATTAAAATATTTGATACTTTATGGGGATTCATATTTACTGCTAAAATAGGGGAGGTTGCTATAGCCAAGGTTCCAAAAATAGTTATTATTTTATTCATAATATTTAAAGTTTTAATTAATATTGCTATTAATATTTATACATTAAAAATTATTAAAAGCATTTAAAAAACAGAAATAATTTCTGTTTTTAAATTCTTTTTTATAGCTTAAATAAAAATTATTGATTCATAATGATAACATAATTTGGTTTTGCTATTTTGTATTTAGTACTTGCATAGTAAGGTTTAAGATCATAAGTAAACCCAAAATTCAAATCAATTCCGGCTACATTACCAGTTTGAGCAGCTTGTTTATACGCACTTTCTACAATGCTTCCAAAATCATCTAAATAAAAATTAGGGTCCATCCCATTAATCATATCGTGAGCAGTTTCTGATAAATTAGTTTCCCAACTACCAAAATGACCCATGTGTTTTTCTAGTCTGTTTGCTCATATAATAGGATCATTGAAAAAACCATGTTGAGTGTGATCTTTTAATTCAGGAAACCAAGAATAAGAAGTGCTAAAGTCATCATCATCTAACCATTGGAAAAAGTATTTTGGTCAAGAACCATCTTGTTTAATCTGACTCATAAATGCAGGGAAGCCATTATAAGTACTATTATTTAAACGAGCTTGAAAATAAAAATAATCGCTTGAAACAGATTGACTAATAATATCATTAGTAACTGGTCCATTTGCTTTTGCTATGGTTGGTTTTAAAATATTTTGAAAATTTTGGGTTTTATGGTTGACTGCATTTAATGCTAAAGCAGGAGATCCTGTAATAGCGAAGGTACTAAGAATAGTTATTATTTTTTTCATGTTGTAAAATAAATTGTAATTTGATAGTTAGATTAATAATATCAAAAATATTATTATTATCTATTTTAAAAAAAATACTATCTATCAAAAGAAGACTAATTTCTTAACTCTAGGTTTAAGAACAATCCCTCTTTTATCACTTTTGTAATTATCCTAGCTTAAAACAGAAATAATTATGTTTTTTAAATTATGTAATTATAGGTTAACTAATAATTATTGATTCATAACTACTTTAAAAGATGGTTTTTTTGCACCATAGACATCATTGACATAACTAAAGCTAAAATTAAATTTAAGCCCAGCTACCCTACCAGTAGTAGCTTCCTTTTTATATGTGCTCTCTACATTGTTGCCAAATGTTTTTCAAAAGGTACCAGCCCAAACCATGCTTCAAGCAGCTCCAGTTTTATTGTCAAAAGGATTACCAAAGTGACCCATATGGTTTTCTAGTCTTTTAGCTTTTGCAAATGGTTCATGATAAAAACCTTGTTTTGTATACTGCTGTAAATTAGGGAAATCCCCTTTAAAACCATTATCATTTAATCATTGAAAGAAAAAAATACCTCATTCTCTTTGTGGTCAAATAGATTGAATAGATATCTGACTCATAAATCCAGGAAAACCATTATAGGTACTATTGCTTAAATGTACTTCAAAATTGAATTGACTTTTTTTAACAGATTGAACAATAATATCATTGTTAACTACAATGTTTGGTTTGGCTGTAGCTTGTAAAATATTTTGTAAATTTAAAGTTTTATAAGAAGTAATATTTAGAGCTAAGACAGGAACCCCTGCTATAGCTAGAGCTCCAAGGATAGTTATGGTTTTTTTCATTTTATTGGAGAATTTTACATTTGTTAATTAATTTCAATATAACATAAAACACATTTGTTAAAAAAATGAGCTAATAAAGAAGGGTAATGTTTTAGCCTTAAATTTATAAAAAAGCTTTCATTTTGTGTATTTCAATTAATAATATAAAAAAACAGAAATAATTCTGTTTTTATTGTCTTTTGATAGGTTAGGTATAATTATTAATATGTAAGAATAACAAAATTTGGTTGAACTGCATGATAATCTCCGTCATAAGTAAAACCAAAATTCAAATCAATTCCTGTTACATTCTCAGTAGCAGCATCCTTCTTATATGTGTTTTGAACATTGTTTTCAAATGATGTTCAAAATGAACCTTTCCCAGCCAAAATCATGTTAAAAGCACAATTACTTTTATTATCAAAAACATCCCCAAAAGGCCCTTGATGTTCTTCAAGTTTATTTGGTCATGAAATAGGGTCATGAAAGTATCCATGTTGGGTATGTTGACTTAAATTAGGAAAATTACCATTGTAATTATTATCATCTAACCATTGGAAAAAGGAAATAGCTCATTCTTGTTGCTGTCATCATGAAGAGTAAATATTGATCTGGCTCATAAAGGCAGGAAAGCCATTATAGTTATTATTACCTAAGCGGGCTTGAAAAAAGAACCGATCAGTTTCATCATCCTGAGTAACAATAGTGTTAGCAACAGCATTGGGTTTAGATGTAGTAGTTGTAGCTGATTTCAAAATATTTTTTAAATTTTGTGTGTTATAAGTTGCAATATTTAATGCTAAAACAGGAGTTCCTGTGATAGCTAAAGCACTAAGAATAGTTATTGTTTTTTTCATTTGATATAAATTGTATTGTTTAATTTGATACTAGAATTATAATATCAAAATATTGTTTATTTAAAAAAATGTTATCTCAAAACAAGGTAATGTTTAAGCTTTAAATTTAAAAACAAGCTTTTTTTTAATTATTTTGTAATTTTAATTAGCATAGCCTAAAAAAAAGAAATTTTTTTGTTTTTAAATTCATTATTATAGTTAATAACAGTTATTGATTCATAATGACATTAAAAGTTGGTTTAACTACAGAATAGCTACCATCATATTTAAAACCAAAATTTAAAACAATCCCGGCTACTTTACCAGTCTTAGCGTCTTGGTTATACGTGTTCTCTACGGTTTCTCCAAAGTTGTCTAAATAATGATTTTGCTGTGAGCGAGTAATCATTCTGTAGGCATTAAAAGCATTATTACGCCTATGATTCCCAAACCGTCTTCCATAAAACCTCATGTGTCTTCCAAGTCTGTTTTTTCTTGTTACAGGGTTATTGAAAAAACCTTGATAGGTAAATTTATTTAAATCAGGAAAATAACGAGTTTTAAAACTATTGTTATTTAATCACTGAAAGAAAAAGACAACCCAATCTATTACCATAGGTGGTACGGTGATCTGATTCATGAACCCAGGAAAGCCATTATAGGTACTATTACTTAAGACGACTTTAAAAAAGAAATACTCTTTTGCAATAGCTAGACTAATAATATTATTGTGAACTACTAAATCTGAGTAGTCAGCAGTTGGTTTTGAAATATTTTGAAAATTTTGTGTTTTATTGTTAAAAACATTTAAGGATAAGGCAGGTGAACTTGCTATAGCTATTGCTCCAAGGATAGTAATTACTTTTTTCATGTTATTGTAGAACTTTGCTAAATTTTGTTAGTAAAGGTAATAAAACATAAAACATTTTTTAAAAAAAGCTCTTTAACCATATTCATCCCAAGCAGAGTTATTACTAAAAAGCAAACAAAGAAGCCCTTACGGGCTTCAATTTGTTTTAAATCAGAAATTAAATAGCAATTAGACTATTTAATTCAATTCAATTCAGTCAAATATGAATTAATTCGTAATTAATTCGTCATAATATCAAAATTTGGTTTAATGACACCATAACCGCTGAAAGCACCACCCCAAGTAAACCCAAAATTTAACATAATTCCGGTTACATTACCAGCTTGAGCCTCTTGTTTATATGTGTTTTCGGCGTTTTTACCAAAGTTTGCCCAATATTTATCAGAATTAACACCATTAATCATTTTGTAGGCAGTCTCCGTTTTATTGTCAGTCCAACATCCAAAATGACCCATGTGTTCTTCTAATCTACTTGACCATGTAATAGGGTCATGGAAAAAGCCGTGTTGTGTAAAATCATTTAAATTAGGAAAATGATCATCAGGTGAGTACTGACTAGATGCAAAATCATTGTCATCTAATCATTGAAAGAAAAATTTAGCTCAATCTACCCCAGAATAATTTACTATCTGATTCATAAATCCTGGAAAACCATTATAGGTACTATTATTTAAGCGAGCTTGAAAATAGAAATTATCGCTTGAAACAGCTTGGACAATAATATTGTTAACTACCCCATTGGTTTTGGCTGAAACAGATGTAGCTGGTTTTAAAATAGTTTGAAAATTTTGTGTTTTATAAGGAGCAACACTTGAAGCTAAGACAGGGGATCCTGCTATGGCTAAGGCTCCTAAAATAGTGATTGTTTTTTTCATAATAATAAAATTGTTTTAATTTTTGTTTGATAACCTTTAAAAATTATAACATTTAATTTAAATATCAACAAATTTGTTATTTAAAATTAGTTAAAGATAATTATGGATTCATCATAAGGTCATAATTTGGTTTCACTACAGCATAATTAGTGCCATCAAAAGTAAAACCAAAATTCATCATAATCCCAGCTACTTTACCAGTCTTGGTCGCTTGGGTATATGCCTTTTCAACATTAGCACCAAAGTCTTGTAAATAATGCTTAGGGTCAGAACCGGTAATCATATGGTAGGCAGTTTCAGATTTATCGTCTAACCAACCACCAAAATGACCCATGTGTTCCTCTAATCTATTTGCTCATACCATCGGGTCATGGTAGAAACCATGTTGGGTGTGATATTTTAATTGAGGAAAACAAGTAGTTGAAAAGTCATCGTCATCTAATCATTGTAGCAAATAGAAAGGTCAAGTAAAACCTTCTATTTTTATCTGACTCATGAATCCAGGAAAGCCATTATAAGTACTATTAACTAGGCGGGCTTGAAAATAGAAGTGGTAGCTTGAAACAGCTTGAACAATAATATCATTACTTACTGTTTCATTTGATTTTGCTATCTCTGGTTTTAAAATAGTTTGAAAATTTTGTGTTTTGTAGTTGACTACATTTAATGCTAAAGCAGGAGAGCATGTCATAGCTAAAGCACTAAGAATGGTTATTTATTTTTTCATTTTGTAATAAATAATATAAATTGAATTGTTTAAAATGATATTAAAATCATAATATCAAAATATTTTTTATTTACAAAAATGCTGTTTATCTAAACAAGACTAATGTTTAAGTTCTAAATTTAAGAACAAACTGCTTGCTTGTGTATTTTGCAATTATCCTAACCTAAAAAAACAGAATTATTTCTGTTTTTAAATTCCTCTTGATAGCTTCAATAACAATTATTGATTCATAATTATTACAAAATTTGGTTGCACTACAGAATAATGACCACGATGATAAGTAAAACCAAAATTTAAATCAATTCCAGCTACCTTACCAGTTTTAGCATCTTCGATATATGTTTTTTCAACATTACTTCCAAAATTTTCTAAATAATACTTAGGATCAGAATTGATAATCATGTTGTATGCTGTTTGAGATTTATCATCTAAACAGCTCCCAAAATGACTCATGTTCTTTTCTAGCCTATTTGCCCATACAATCGGGTTATGAAAAAATCCTTGTTGAGTGTGATGGTTTAATTCAGGAAAAAAAGCAGTTTGAAAGTCATTATCATCTAATCATTGAAAAAAATAGACTGGTCATGCATGCTTGTTATAATCAGAAAGTTTAAAGGTAATTTGACCTAAAAAGCCTGAAAAACCGTTATAATTGCTATTACTTAACTGAGCTTGAAAATAGAATTGATAACTTGAAACAGATTGTACAACAATATTATTGTTAACTGTGACATTTGATTTTGCTATGGTTGGTTGTAAAATATTTTGGAAATTTTGTGTTGTATAAGGAGCTACATTCAAGGCTAAGGCAGGAGATGCTGCTAGAGCTAAGGCTCCCAAAATAGTGATTGTTTTTTTCATGTTAATTTAAAGTTTTGTTTAATTGTTTGATAATAAACTCTTAACAATTATACAATTTAATATAAATAGCCCCTAATGGGCTATTTAAGGTAGTTAAAGGATAATTATTTATTCGTAAGAATAAGATAATTTGGTTGTTTTACGGTATACCTATCACCAAAAGCATAAGTAAAACCAAAATTCATTTCAATTCCAGCTAATTTACCAGTTTTAGCTACCTGGTTATATGCCTTTTCGACATTAGTCCCAAAGCTTCCTAAATATTTCTGAGCATAATAACCGTTAATCATGTTGTATGCAGTATCAGATTTATCATCTATTACATCTCCAAAATGTCCCATGTGATTTTCTAGCCTATTTGCCCATATTACAGGGTCATGGAAAAAGCCATGTGCTGTATGTTTACTTAATTCTGGAAAAGGACCAGTATGAAAATCATCATCATCTATTCATTGAATGAAGTATAGTGGTCAAGAAGTAGCTTTGATCTGATTCATAAAAGCAGGAAAGCCATTATAGGTACTGTTATTTAAACGAGCTTGAAAATAGAAAGAATCTCCTGAATCTACCTGAGTAATAATTTCATTGGTAACTGGCCCATTTGCTTTTGCTATTGTTGGTTGTAAAATATTTTGAAAATTTTGTGTTTTATATGGAGCAACACTTGAAGCTATGGCAGGAGAACTGGCTATAGCTAAGGCTCCAAAAATAGTAATTGTTTTTTTCATGTTAATTTAAAGTTTTGTATTTAATTGTTTGTTAATAAACTCTAACTAATTATAACATTTAACTTAAATAATTACTAACCTAATATTAAAGGATAATTATTGATTCATAATAATGACAAAATTTGGTTTCGCTACAGTATAAAGATTACTAGTTCTAACACTATAAGTAAAACCAAAATTTAAATCAATTCCGGCTACCTTACCAGTTTTAGCTGCTTGATTATATGCACCTTCGACAGTGCTTCCAAATTTTATTAAATAACGGTTAGGGTCTCAGCCCCGAATCATATTGTAAGCAGTATCAGTTTTATTGTCTCTCCAACTACCAAAATGACCCATGTGTTCATCAAGTCTGTTTGATCATGTAATAGGATTATGGAAGAAACCATGCTCAGTAAACTTATTTAAATCAGGGAAATGATGTTCAATCAAATAATGTTGACTAGTTGAAAAATTATTATCATCTAATCATTGAAAGAAAAATAAAGCTCATTCTATGGTATAAGGGAAGACGGCTATCTGATCCATAAATCCAGGAAAACCATTATAAGTACTATTACTTAAACGAGCTTGAAAATAGAAATAATCGCTTGTAGCTATTTGAGTAACAATATCATTGTTAACTGTTACATTTGATTTTGCTATAGTTGATTGTAAAATATTTTGTAAATTTTGTGTTTTATAGGGAAGAGCATTTAAGGATAAAACAGAAGACCCTGCTAAAGCTAAGACTCCAAAAATAGTAATTGTTTTTTTCATTTTAATTTAGTTGTGTTTTTAATTTGGTTTAATAAATTTTTAATAATTATAACATTTAAAATAAATAACCATTAATTGGCTATTTAAGGTAGTTAATTAAGGATAATGATTAACTCGTAAGAATAACATAATTTGGTTTCATTACAGTATAACTGCTATGTTTATTATTAGCACTAACATCATAAGTAAAACCAAAATTCAAATCAATTCCTGTTACATTACCTGCTTTAGCAACTTGGTTATATGCATTTTCTGCATTGATTCAAAACGGTTTTTGTATATACTGTGGGTTCTTGCCATGAATCATATGGTGAGCAGTTGCTGTTAAAGCGTCCATCCAATTGCCAAAATGACCCATGTGTTCTTCTAATCTACTTGACCATGTAATAGGATCATTGAAGAAACCATGTTGGGTGTGATCTTTTAATTCAGGAAACCAAAAATCGGTGTTAAAGTCATCATCATCTAACCATTGAAAAAAGTACGATGAGTAAGAACCATCAACTGAAATCTGATTTAAAAAGGCAGGAAAGCCATTACTGGCACTATTAGTCAACTGAGCTTGAAAATAGAAATAATCGCTTGTAACTAAATAAGTACTAATATTATTTACCACATTTGGTTGTACCTTGGTTGGTATTAAAATATTAAAAAAATTTTGTGTTTTATGTGAAACTACATTTAATGCTAAAGCAGGAGATCCTGTCATAGCCAAGGCACTAAGAACAGTTATTCTTTTTTCATTTTGTTATAATTTTTAATTTGATACTGAAAACATAATATCATAAATAAATTCCATGTAAAAAAATACTATCTAACTAAAAAAGGGCTTATTTTTTAGTTTTAAATTTAAAAACAGTTTTTTTTGTTAGGTCTTTTGTAATTAACCTAACCTAAAAAAACAGAACAATTCTGTTTTTTAAATTAATGATTATACTAGATTAAATAATAATTATGGATTCATAATAAGAGCAAAATTTGGCTTTTCTACAGTATAAACACTCTTATAAAGAAAACCAAAATTAAGCATAATCCCAGCTACTTTACCAGTAGCAGCTACTTTGTTATAAGCTTCTTCTGCTTGGTCTACAAAATTTGATAAATATTTATAAGCATTAATACCATTAATCATGTTGTATGCAGTATCAGCTTTACTTTGATACCATGCTCCAAAATGACCCATGTGTTCTTCCAATCTGTTTGATCATGGAACAGGATCATGGAAAAAACCATGTTGAGTATATTGACTTAAATTAGGAAAATCCCCGCCAAAATTATTATCATTTAATCATTGAATGAAAGATTGTGTTGAAGTAGTATCTATCTGATTCAGATATCCTGGAAAGCCATTATAGGTACTATTGCTTAAGCGGGCTTGAAAATAAAAATGATAACTTGAAACAGATTGGACAACAATATCATTGTTAACTATAACATTAGGTTTGACTCTAGTAGGTGTAGCTGGTTTTAAAATAGTTTGAAAATTTTGTGTTTTATGTGAAACTACATTTAATGCTAAAGCAGGAGATCCTGTCATAGCTAAAGCACTAAGAATGGTTATGGTTTTTTTCATGTTTTATAGATAATGTTTAAATTAATATTTATGTAATATTATCATAAATATAATTTGTGTAAAAAAATGCTATCTATCTAAACAAGGCTAATGTTTTAAATTTAAATTTAAGAACAATTCGTCTTGTTATGTCTTTTGTAATTAACCTAGCCCAAAAAACAAACAATTTTGTTTTTTAAATTAATGATTATACTAGCTTAAATAATAATTATGGATTCATAATAAGTTCAAAATTTGGTTGTTCTACAGTATAACCATTAGCATAAAGAAATCCAAAATTGAGCATAATTCCAGCTAGTCTACCAGTAGCAACTGCTCGGTTATATGTTTCTTCTGCACTTGTTTCAAAATTTGGTAAATATTTATTAGCATTAGTACCAGTAAGCATATCGTAAGCAGTACAAGATTTACCTTGATTCCAAGCCCCAAAATGACCCATGTGTTCTTCAAATCTGTTTGATCATACCATAGGTGCATGTCAGAAGCCTTGTTTAGTGTAATGATTTAATTCAGGAAAATAATCATTGCTAAAATTATTATCATCTAGTCATTGAAAGAAAAAGACAGGTCAATTATAACAAACGGCTATTTGTCTCATATAAGCAGGAAACCCATTATAGATACTATTGCCTAGACGGACTTGAAAATAGAAATGATAACTTGAAACAGATTGAACAACAATATCATTGTTAACTGTTACATTTGATTTTGCTATTGATGAGGGTAAAATAGTTTGTAAATTTTGTGTTTTATGGTTGACTACATTTAATGCTAAAACAGGAGATCCTGTGATAGCTAAAGCACTAAGAATGGTAAGGTTTTTTTTCATTTGATAAATAATATAAATTGAATTGTTGAATTGCTATTAAAATCATAATATCAAAATATACAAGGTAGTGCTTGAACTTTAAATTTAAAAAATTTTGTCTTTTGTGTATTTTGCAATTATCCAAAATTAAAAAAAACAGAATTATTTCTGTTTTTAAATTCATCTTGATAGCTTAAATACCTTTTCTTTACAAAATGCTACTTATCTAAACTAAACAAGGTAGTGCTTGAACTTTAAATTTAAAAAATTTTGTCTTTTGTGTATTTTGCAATTATCCAAAATTAAAAAAAACAGAATTATTTCTGTTTTTAAATTCATCTTGATAGCTTAAATAACAATTATTGATTCATAATGACATTAAAAGTTGGGTTAGCTGCAAAATATTGATTTCCGTCATAGCTAAACGCAAATTCAAAAGAAATTCCTGCTACTTTACCAGAAGAGGCATCTTTGTTATATGTGTTTTCTACATTTTTTCCAAATGGATTTCAATTTAAATATTCATAAATCATATCTCATGCAGTGTCAGATTTATCATCAAAAAGCCCGCCAAAATGACCCATGTGGTTTTCGAGCCTATTCCCCCAAACAAGAGGGTCATGGAAGAAACCATGTGCTGTATGGCTATTTAACTCAGGAAAAGGACCAGTATGAAAATCATCATCATCTAATCATTGAAAAAAGAAGGCGCCTCAACCTCGTCCTTGATATGAATGGGATATTACAAGCTGGTTCATAAATCCAGGAAAGCCATTATAAGTACTGTTGCCTAAAATCATTTCAAATTTAAAGTGCTCACTTGAAAGAGCTTGGACAACAATTTGATTATTAACAGCTCCATTTGTTTTTGTAGCAGTTTGTTTTAAAATATTTTGTAAATTTTGTATTTTGTGTGGAGTAATATTTAAGGCTAAAGTAGGGGCACTTGCTATAGCTAAGACTCCAAAAATAGTGATTGTTTTTTTCATATTAATTTAAAGTTTTATTTTTAATTTTTGTTTAATAAATTTTTAATGATTATAACATTTAATACACATAGCCACTAATTGGCTATTTAAGATTGTTAATTAAGGGTAATTATTAATTCGTAAGAATAACATAGTTTGGTTTTGCTACGGTATAAGTATCCCCATTATAAGTAAAACCAAAATTCATATCAATTCCTGTTGCATTACCAGCCTTATAAGCTATTTTATATGCCGTTTCGACTGTATTTGCAAAATTGATTAAATAATATTCATCCGCACCTTGAATCATATTGTAAGCAGTCTTAGATTTATCCTGTAACCAATCCCCAAAATGACCCATGTGTTCTTCCAGTCTGTTTGATCATGTAATTGGATCATGGAAGTATCCATGTGCTGTGTAATAGATTAAATTAGGAAAATAAGAATTTGAAAAGTCATTATCATCTAATCATTGAAACAAAAAGATAGCCCAATTTATTGGCTTTTTATTGGGAAAATCTATCTGATTAATAAATCCAGTAAAGCCATTATAGGTACTAGCACTTAACCGAGCTTGAAAATAGAAATAATAGCTTGAAACAGATTGACTAATAATATCATTTGTTACATTTGATTGTGCCTTCGTTGGTTGTAAAATATTTTGGAAATTTTGTGTTTTATAAGGAACAACACTTGAAGCTATGGCAGGAGAGCTGGCTATAGCTAAGGCTCCAAAAATAGTGATTGTTTTTTTCATTTTGTATATGTTATACATAATTATTATTTGATATTAAAATATATTATCATAAATACAATCTATTTAAAAAAATGCTAACTAGCCACACAAGCCTAATGTTTAGGCTTAAAATTTAAGCAAAAGCCTGCTTTTTTTATATTTTGATTAACCTAAAAAAACAGAAATAATTCTGTTTTAAATTAATGATTATACTAGATTAAATAATAATTATGAATTCATAATAAGTTCAAAATTTGGTTGTTCTACAGTATAACCATTAGCATAAAGAAATCCAAAATTAAGCATAATCCCAGCTACTTTACCAGTAGCAGCTGCTTGGTAATATACTTCTTCTGCTCTTGACGAAAAATTTGCTAAATATTTATCAGAATTAGAACCTTTAAGCATATTGTAAGCAGTGCAGGATTTACCTTGATTCCAAGCCCCAAAATGCCCCATGTGTTCTTCAAATCTGTTTGACCATACCATAGGGTCATGCCAGAAGCCCTGTTTAGTGTAATGATTTAATTCAGGAAAAAAAGAAGTTGAAAAGTTATCATCATCTAACCATTGAAAGAAAAAGAGAGGCCAACAATAGACTGGAGCTATTTGTCTCACATAAGCAGGAAACCCATTATAGGTACTATTGCTTAAGCGGACTTGAAAATAGAAATGATAACTTGAAACAGCTTGAACAATAATATCGTTAACTACCCCATTGGGTTTGGCTGAAACAGCTGTAGCTGGTTTTAAAATAGTTTGTAAATTTTGTGTTTTATGTTTGACTATATTTAAGGCTAAAGCAGGAGATCCTGTCACAGCTAAAGCACTAAGAATGGTGATTGTTTTTTTCATTTTAATAAATACTTTTCTTGAGTTTTTGATTAATAAATTTTTAATAATTATAACATTTAATTAAATAGAAAATAATTGGCTATTTAAGCCAATTAGTTAAAGATAATTATTGATTCATAATAACTACAAAATTTGGCTTCGCTACATAATAATCCCCATAATGGTAAGTAAAACCAAAATTCAAATCAATTCCTGCTACCTTACCAGTTTTAGCATCTTGGTTATATGTTTTTTCAGCATAGCTTCCAAAATTGTCTAAATAAGTCCTGTGATCATAACCGGTAATCATACCGTATGCAGTTTGAGATTTATTATCTAACAATGACCCAAAATGACCCATTTGCTCTTCTAATCTGTTTGCTCATGTTATGGGATCATGGAAGAAGCCTTTTACAGTATGATTACTTAAATTAGGAAAGTTACCGTAAAAATCATTATCATCTAGCCATTGAAAAAAGTATAATGGTCAAGAAACAGCTTTGATCTGACTCATAAATCCAGGAAAGCCATTATAGTTACTATTACTTAACTGAGCTTGAAAATAAAAATGATAACTTCCAACAGACTGAACAATAATATTATTGTTCACTGCCCCATTTGCTTTTTGGGAGGTTGTTTTTAAAATATTTGCTAAATTTTGTGTTTTATAAGGAGCGAGATTTAAGGCTAAAGCAGGAGAGCTTGCTAAAGCTAAAGCTCCAAGGATAGTAATTGTTTTTTTCATAATAATTTAAAGTTTTGTTTTAAATTTTGATTAATAAATTTTTAGTAATTATACCATTTAACTAAATAACAATAAATAACAATAGTTAAGGCTTTATGTATATATAAATATAAATTTAATTATTTAAATAATAATTATTGGTTCATAATAATCACAAAATTTGGTTTCACTACATAATAAGTACCACCACTAAAAGTAAAGCCAAAATTTAAATCAATCCCTGCTACTTTGCCAGTTTTAGCATCTTGGATATATGCACCTTCAGCATCTCCAATAAAGGTTCATAAATATTTAAACCCATTAACACCATTAAGCATGTCTTTTGCAGTTGAAGATTTACCTTGTGTCCAACCCGCAAAATGACCCATGTGTTCCTCAAATCTGTTTGATCATAAAAATGGGTCATGAAACCCATGTTCAGTATAAAGATTTAAATTAGGAAAATCAGAATAATGGAAATCATTATCATCTAACCATTGGAAGAAAAATTGTTTTCCTGCACTACCTATCTGATTCATATATCCTGGCAAGCCATTATAGGTACTATTACTCAGGCGAACTTGAAAATAGAAGTGATAACTTGAAACAGCTTGAACAATAATATCATTGGTAACTGTTTCATTTGATTTTGCTATGGTTGGTTTTAAAATATTTTGTATAGTTTGTTTTTGGTATGAAGCCATATTTAAAGCTAAGGCAGGAGAGTTTGCTATAGCTAAAGCTCCTAAAATAGTGATTGTTTTTTTCATCTTAATTAAATGTTTTGTTTTTAATTTGTTAGTAAATTTTTAACAATTATAACATTTAATAAAAATAACCATTAATTGGCTATTTAAGGTAGTTAATTAAGAATAATTATTAATTCGTAAGAATAACATAATTTGGTTGTTTTACGGTATAAGTATCCCCATTATAAGTAAAACCAAAATTCATATCTATTCCTGTTGCATTACCAGCCTTATAAGCTTGTTTATATGCAGTTTCGACTGTGTTTCCAAAATTGATTAAATAATATTCATCCGTACCTTGAATCATATTATAGGCAGTTTGACTTTTATCCTCTAACCAATCCCCAAAATGACCCATGTGCTCTTCTAGTCTGTTTGATCATGTAATTGGTTCATGTCAGTATCCATGTGCTGTGTAATTGTTTAAGTTAGGAAATACGGAGTTGTGAAAGTCATTATCATCTAGTCATTGAAACAAACAGATAGCCCAATTTATTGGCTTTTTACCTGGAAAATCTATCTGATTAATAAATCCAGTAAAGCCATTATAGGTACTAGCACTTAACCGAGCTTGAAAATAGAAATAATCGCTTGAAACAGATTGACTAATAATATCATTTGTCACATTTGATTGTGCCTTTGTTGGTTGTAAAATATTTTGGAAATTTTGTGTTTTGTAAGGAACAACACTTGAGGCTAAAGCAGGAGAGCCTGCTATAGCTAAAGCTCCTAAAATAGTGATTGTTTTTTTCATGTTAATTGAAAGTTTTGTATTTAATTTTTGTTAATAAATCCCTAATAATTATAACATTTAATTAATTAAAAATTAATTGGCTATTTAAACTAATTAGTTAAGAATAATTATTGATTCATAATAACGACAAAATTAGGTTGAACTACAGCATAACTACCATCATAAGTAAAACCAAAATTCAAATCAATTCCTGCTACTTTACCAGTCTTTGCATCTTGGTTATATGTTTTTTCAGCATCATTACCAAAGCCTTTTAAATAATGCTTAGGATCAGAACCATTAATCATGTTGTATGCAGTTGCAGTTTTATTGTCCATCCAACTACCAAAATGACCCATGTGTTCTTCTAGCCTATTTGACCATACCATAGGGTTATGGAAGAAGCCGTGTACTGTATAGTGATTTAATTCAGGAAATAATGAAGTAGTAAAGTCATCATCATCTAATCATTGAAAGAAAAAGAGGATTCAATTATAAGCGTCGATCTGGTTCAAAAAGGCAGGAAAGCCATTATAGGTACTATTGCTTAATCGGGCTTGAAAATAGAACTGAGAACTGGAAACAGCTTGAGTAATAATATCATTGTTAACTGTTTCATTTGATTTTTGTTTAGCTTGGTTTAAGATATTTTGTAAAGTTTGCGTTTTATAAGGAACAGCATTTAAAGCTAAGGGAGAAGATCCTGCTATAGCAATAGATCCCAAGATAGTTATAATTTTTTTCATTTTATTGTAATTGGTTTTTACTAGTTGTGTTAATTAATTGTATTAAAATAATTATGAATTCATAATAAAAGCAAAATTTGGATTAACTGCATGATAAGAACCGTCATAACTAAACCCAAAATTTAACATAATCCCAGCTACTTTACCAGTAGCAGCTTCTTTTTTATATGTTGTTTCTACATTTTGGCTATATGTTGTTCAAAATGAAGTAGTAGCAGACCAAATCATACATCTCATAGTTGAAGATTTACCATCTCACATACTACCAAAATGACCCATGTGTTCTTCCATTCTGTTTGAATATACAAGAGGTATATGATAATATCCATGTGTTGTATGTTTACTTAAATCAGGAAATTCGTTTCCTATTTTATGAAAATCATTATCATCTAATCATTGGAAAAAGAAAGCAGGTCATGGATATTGTCACTGAGTGTCTATTGCTATCTGGTTCATAAAAGCAGGAAAGCCGTTATAGGCACTATTACTTAAGCGAACTTGAAAATAAAAGTGATAACTGGAAACCAATTGGTCAATAACATCATTAACTACACCATTAGGTGTGACTTTAGTGGCTGTAGGTTTACAAATATTTTGTAAATTTTGTGTTTTATGGTTGACTGCATTTAATGCTAAAGCAGGAGATCCTGTGATAGCTAAAGCACTAAGAATAGTTATGGTTTTTTTCATGTTGTTATAAATTTAATTGATGAATTTGATAGTGAAATAATAATATCAAAAATATTATTTTTTAAAAACATTTTATCTAAACAAGTCTAATGTTTTAGGTTTAAATTTTAAAACAATTTCTTTTTTTTTGTGTATTTTGCAATTATCCTACATAAAAAAACAGAAATAATTCTGTTTTTTAAATTAATTATTATAGCTTAAATAATGATTATGAATTATAAATAAATGCGTAATTTGGCTGTAGTACAGTATAATTATCCCTGATAAAAGTAAAGCCAAAATTAAACATAATACCAGCTATTTTACCAGTAGCAACTTCTGTGTTATATGCTTTTTCTGCATCTTGTCCAAAGGTTTTGAAATATTTCGGAGCGTTAACGCCATTTACCATTTTGTAAGCAGTTGTTGATTTATTGTGTACCCAACTTCCAAAATGACCTAGGTTGTCTTCAAGTCTGTTTGACCATGTCATAGGGTCATGGAAAAATCCATGTTGGGTGTATACTGATAAATCAGGGAATCATAAATATGAAAAATCATTATCATCTATTCATTGAAAGAAAAAGATAGATCAATTAAAATTTAATATTTTTATCTGGTTCATAAAGCCAGGAAAGCCATTATATGTACTATTATTTAAGCGAACTTGAAAATAGAGGTGAGAATCTGTAACTTGTTGGGTAACAATATAATTAGCTACACCATTAGATTTAGCTGAAGCAATTTTATTTGGTTTACAAATATTTTGTAAATTTTGTGTTTTATGGTTAACTACATTTAATGCTAAAGCAGGAGACCCTGTTATAGCTAAAGCACTAAGAATGGTTATTGTTTTTTTCATTTTGTGATAAATAATTTTTGGTTTGATACTAAAAACATAATATCATAAATATAATTTATTAAAAAAAATACTATCTATCTACAAAAGGCTAATGTTTTAGCCTTAAATTTAAAAACAAGCTTGCTTTTTGTGTGTTTTGTAATTAGCCTAACTTAAAAAAACAGAAATAATTCTGTTTTTATATTAATTATTATAGATATAGATGAAATAATAATTATGAATTCATAATAAGAGCACAATTTGGTTTGATTACATAATAATTTTTATCATTCCAAGTAAACCCAAAATTTAACATGATTCCAGCTACTTTACCAGTAGCAACTCCATTGTTATATGTATTGACAACATATTGCCCAAAGTTTTTAAAATATTTATAAGAATTAGTACCAGTAAGCATATTGAAAGCGGTGTTAGTTTTATCATCATACCAATAACCAAAATGACCCATGTGCTCTTCTAACCTATTTGCCCATACCATAGGGTCATGGAAGAAACCATGATCTGTATATTTGTTTAAATCATAAAATGGACCACAATCAAAATCATTATCATCTAATCATTGAAATAAAAAGATAACTCAATATCTTGTTGAAGAAGAAACACTTATCTGGTTCATAAACCCAGGAAGACCATTATAGGTACTATTGCTTAAGCGAGCTTGAAAATAAAATTGATAACTTGAAACAGATTGGACAACAATATCATTGTTAACTGTAACATTTGATTTGGCTATTGTTGGGTGTAAAATATTTTGGAAATTTTGTGTTTTATGGTTAACTACATTTAATGCTAAAGCAGGAGACCCTGTTATAGCTAAAGCACTAAGAATGGTTATTGTTTTTTTCATTTTGTGATAAATAGTTTTAATTTGATACTAAATTCATATTATCATAAACATCCTTTATTTAAAAAAATTAGCTTTTCTACAAAAGACTAATGTTTTAGGTTTAAATTTAAAAAAAGTTTGCATTTTGTGTCTTTTACAATTAGCCTAGCCTAAAAAAACAGAAATAATTCTGTTTTGCATTAATTATTATAGATATAGATTAGATAATAATTATGAATTCATAATAAGAGCACAATTTGGTTGGAGCACAGTATAACCATTGCCATAAAGAAATCCAAAATTTAACATAATTCCAGCTACTTTACCAGTAGCAACACCATTGTTATATGTATTTACAACATATTTCCCAAAGCTTGCGAAATATTTATAATTATTTTTACCAGTAAGCATATTGAAAGCAGTTTCAGATTTATCGTTTAACCAAAACCCAAAATGACCCATGTGTTCTTCTAACCTATTTGAAAATATCATAGGGTTATGGAAGAAACCATGATTTGTATATTTGTTTAAATCATAAAATGGACCACAATGAAAATCATTATCATCTAATCATTGAAAGAAAAAGATAACTCAGTTTTTTGCTGAAGAAGAAACACTTATCTGGCTCATAAACCCAGGAAACCCATTATAGTTACTATTGTTTAAGCGAGCTTGAAAATAAAATTGATAACTTGAAACAGATTGAACAACAATATCATTATTAACTGTCACATTTGATTTTGATATTGATGGGTTTAAAATATTTTGTAAATTTTGTGTTTTATGGTTAACTACATTTAATGCTAAAGCAGGAGAGGCTGTCATAGCTAAAGCACTAAGAATGGTTATTGTTTTTTTCATGATGTTATAAATAATTTTTTAATTAATACTAGTCATATTATCATATATATAATGTATTTAAAAAAAGGGTATCTATCTGTAAAAGGGTAATGTTTTAGCTTTAAATTTAAGCAAAAGCTTTCTTTTTGTGTATTTTGCAATTAGTTTAAACTAACAAAATTAAATTTAATTTTAGCTATTTTTCCAAGAATGGTAATTATTTTTACATTTTAGTTTAAATTTTAAGATATCTTTTTTTATAAAAATATTTTAATCTTAATTCTATTACAATAAAAAGCATTAAGATTTACAATTAAAGTATCTTTTTTATTCTTTGTTCTTAAAAAAAAGGATTTTAGCTGTTTTATTTAATTGATATAAAAAAATGATTTTAACTAAAGGAACATATAATAAAATGAAAAGAAATGAAATAACAAAACAAATCAGCCTTTGACCTGAAAATTATGCAAGCGTGAATTTAGCTAAACCTGTAAAAGTTTCAAAAAAAGAACAGTGAATAGCTTTGTGAAAAAGCATAAAAGAGGCTTCAAAATCAAGAGAAGCATACAAAAAATTATCATCTGAACAAAAAAACTTTTTCTGAAAAAAATGAGTCTGCGAATTATGTGGAAATGGTAAGAAAAGATTTAGTCAAAAAACAGTCAAGTCTTTTCTTGCAAAAACCTATCCTAACTCTAGAGCTAATAAACCACTTTTTAACTACTTCTTAAGTAGATACAAAAATTTTATCAATGAAGAGCAGTTTATTTATTACTATCCTGAACCACTTTGTGCTCATAAATATTGCTATAAACTAAAATATGAGAGAAAGACAGGAGTGGATTGTGATGCTTGTGGTAAAAGCTTAACTAATTTGAATCATAAAATTGGTAGTGTCTATTTTGGACCTTACTGCTGAAAAAAAATGCAACAGGCCCAAAAAGAAGTTGATTACTGCAAAGCTCATCATCAAGAAATAGAAGCTTCTTGCTGAGTGTGTTCTTTTAAAAACATTAAGTTTAATTAAAATTTTTAATTTAAATGTTACAAAATAATCATGCATAAAATGAAAACACCCAATTAATATAGTAAGTAACTGATTGTAATTTATATTATCTCACATCCTAATTATCCTAATGAATACAAGATGGGAGTAGCCAAAAATTAAAGCTAGATTAAATATTTATTAAACCTCCGATCTTGATAAAAAATACAAAATAGAATATAAAGTAGAAAATACTCATTCTAATCAAATAGGAAAAGTAGTTTATAATTTTTTCAAAATAAACATGAATGAGTTCAAGCTTTTTTGACAGAAATCATGTATAAAATCAATGAGTGATTACAATTTTATAATTCAATTAACCAAGAAATATTATATTTATGCAAAAATAAACAATAATTCTAGCTTTTTAAATACAAGTTTTTTTATAAGGAAAGCTAATATAAAGTTTAATAATTTAAAATAAAATAAATATTTAAAATACACAATTATTTAATGAAAATTAATGTAAAAAACCGAACTATCTTTTGCCATGACAATCTAGATATATTGAGAGGGATTAACAGTAATTCTGTTGATTTAATTTATATAGATCCTCCCTTTAATAAAAAGAAAATGTTTATAGCTCCTACAGGTTCTTCAGCTGAAGGAGCATCTTTTAAGGATTGGTTTGAGGAGAAGGAAATAAAAGAGGAATGATTAGATTCTATTGAGCAAGATAATCCTTCTTTACATAATTTTTTAAATGGTATCAAAGCAATGGATGGCAGAAAATCTTATAATTTTTGTTATTTAGCTTATATGGCAATCCGTTTAATTGAAATGCGTCGTGTTCTAAAACCAAGCGGGAGCATTTATCTGCATTGTGATGCTACTATGAGCCATTATCTGAAATTGGTAATGGACTGTATTTTTGGAGAGAAAAAATTTCAAAATGAAATTGTTTGGTATTACTATAATAAGTTTTCAAAAGGGACTAAAATTTTTGCCAAAAACTATGATCAAATATTTTTTTATTCAAAAAATACTAATTATTATTTTAATCCTTTAAGAGAATTAAGAAGAACCCCCATTAAACAATTAGTAAGAGAAAATGTCAATGGTGTTTTAAAAAATAAAAAAAATGCTGAAGGAAAAGTAATATATAGAATTGTGCATGATAAAAAAATTGATGCAGTTTGAAAAATTTCTTGTTTACAAAATGCTTCAAAAGAATATGTTGGCTACCCTACTCAGAAACCAGTGGTTCTGTTAGAACGAATAATCAAGGCAAGTTGTCCTGAAGATGGAATCGTTCTTGATCCATTTTGTGGTTGTGCAACTACATGTGTGGCTGCCGAAAAATTATCAAGAAAGTGAATTGGTATTGATATATCACTTAAAGCATATGAATTAGTAAAAAAACGCTTAAAAAAAGAATTAGAGCAAAAAAATATTTTTGAAAAACCTTGAAATAATATAACCTATCTTACCTATCCATTAAAAAGAACAGATAGAAATGGAGATAAGGAAGCAAAAAAATGAATTTATATTATTTCTAATCCAAAATATCCAGGTGAATATAAAGTAGGAGTAGCTAAAAATCCTAGTTCTAGATTAAATAGCTATCAAACTTCTGATCCTGATAGAAAATACAAAATTGAATATAAAGTAGAAACTTTTTACTTTAACAAAATAGAGAAAGCCGTTCATAACTTTTTCCCTAATAAGCATGAATGAGTACAAGCTTCTTTGCATAAAATTAAAAATAAAATAAATGAGTTAATTGATAATTTTAAACAGGATTTTTAATTTTCTGTTTAAAAATTATTAATGTAATTTAAAATAAAAAAGGGAATATTTACAATAAGGAATTATTTAATGAAAATCAATGTAGAAAATAGAACTATCTTTTGCCATGACAATCTAGGTATTTTAGAAGGAATTAATAATAATTCTGTTGATCTAATTTATTTGGATCCTCCTTTTAATAAAAAGAAAATTTTTGTAGCCCCGACAGGAACATCAGCAGAAGGGGCTTCATTTAAAGATTGATTTGAAGAAAAGGAAATTAAAGAAGATTGATTAGAAAAAATCAAGCAAGATAATCTTGCTTTACATGATTTTTTAAATGGAATCAAAACATTAGATGGTAGAAAATCATATAATTTTTGTTATTTAGCTTATATGTCAATTAGATTAATTGAGTGCCAAAGAATTTTGAAAGAAACTGGCTCAATATATTTACATTGTGACCCAACAATGAGCCATTATTTAAAATTAGTTTTAGATTGTATTTTTGGAGAAAAACAATTTAAAAATGAAATTGTTTGAGCTTATAAAGAAAATGATACAGCCACAAAATATTTTCCGAGAAAACATGATATCTTATTTTTTTATTCTAAAACTAATAAATATTTTTTTAATATTCAAAGAGGTGATTATACAGAGGCTCAGCTTAAAAGATATAACCACATTATAAAAGGTGAAAGATATGCAAATATGAAAAATAAATTTAGAAAATTGAAAGGGGGAGCTAAAATTCGTGATTGATGAAGTGATATTAATATTGCTCAAAAAAATGAAAGAACAGGATATCCTACTCAAAAACCAGTAGTTCTTTTAGAAAGAATAATCAAGGCAAGTTGTCCTGAAGATGGAATCGTGCTTGACCCATTTTGCGGTTGTGCAACAACATGTGTTGCTGCAGAAACATTAATGAGAAGGTGAATTGGCATTGATATATCACATAAAGCTTATGAATTAGTAAAAAAACGCTTGATGAAGGAATTAGAACAGAAAAAGATTTTTGAAAAGCCTTGAAATAATATAACATATCTTACCTACCCCCCAAAAAGAACAGATAAAAATGGAGATGATGGAGAGAAAAAATGAATTTATGTTATTTCTAATCCTAAATATCCAGGCGAATATAAAGTAGGAGTTGCTAAAAATACAACATCTAGATTAAATAGTTATCAAACTTCTGATCCTGATAGGAAATACAAAATAGAATATAAAGTAGAAACTGTCCATTTTAATCAAATAGAAAAAGCAATTCATGATTTTTTCACTAATAAGCATGAATGAGTACAAGCTTCCTTGAAAGCCATTAAAGATAAGATAAATGAATTGATTGCTAATTTATAAAATATTTTTTTAATTTTTGATTTCAAAATAATTAATGTTAATTTATACTAAGATTAAAAATATAAATATCATTATTATTCAAAAATTAAATGTTTAACCCTAATCTTTTAATAAAAATCCTGACTAACTACCTTAATCAGCATGAACAGTTAAAAAATAGTCGTATTGTTCCTATCGTAGTTTCATCAAGCCACAACAAAAACCATGGTCACTATAATTCTAATTTGGCCATGATCATAGCTAAGCATATTAAAAAAAATCCTTTGGAAATAGCTAAAAATATTGAACAATTTTTATGAAAAAAGGAGCGGAAATATTTTGAAAAAATAGAAATTGCTAAACCAGGCTTTTTAAATTTTTATATTAAACAAAATTTTTTATGTGAAATAGTGCAGAAAGCAGTATTAAAAAAAGAAAATTACGGAAGAGGGGCTAAGAAAGCTTTTTTTTATAACTTAGAACTAATTTCTGCTAATCCAACAGGACTCCTCCACATTGGGCATGCCCGTAATGGTTGTATTGGAGATAGTGTAGCAAGAATTTTAAAATTTTCTGGTTATAAAGTGCTAACAGATCACTACACTAATGACGCAGGGAAACAAATTGAACATCTTGCTTTAACTGTTTTTATTTACTATTTAAGATTAGCTACTAAAAATAAAGCCATTCCTTTGTTAGATGTTTGTTATAAAGGTAATTGTTATGATAAATTAGCACAGGCTATCTATCAAGAAAAAGGCAAGGCTTATCTCAATATAAAATATGATAATGTTCTAGGAATTCTTGATCATAATGTTAAGGCTTACTTTGCTAAAACTGCCTTAAATTATTTTTTAAACATTTTAAAACAACAATTAATTGCTATTAATGTCAAAATTGATGAGTATGTTAGTGAAAAAGAACAATACGAATCTGGAGCAATTGCTAACACTTTAGCTATTTTAAAAACTAAAAAAGTAGTTTATCAAACTCCAGATAAAGCTTTGTGACTAAAAACAACTGCATATGATGATGAAAAGGATCGGGTCTTAATTAAAAGTAACCAAGAATACACATACCTCCTTCCTGATGTAGCGGCTCATATTCAAAAAATTAAGCGTAATCAACCTGATGCTATGATTGATTTTTGAGGAGCAGACCATCACAGTTATGCTCAAAGAATGAAAATTGCTTTAGCAGCTTGTGGTTATCCTAATGTTTTAATAGTAGATCTGATTCAAATGGTACAAGTAGTAGCAGGAGCTAAAAAAGTAAAAATGTCAAAAAGAATGGGAACTGCTGTGACCATTGAAGAAATTGTCAAAATGATTGGAGTAGATGCTTTGCGCTATACTTTATGTAGTTCGGCAGCTTCAAGCCATATGACTATTGATGTGGCAGTTCTTCAAGAAAAGTCTGCTAATAATCCAGTTTATTACATAAAATACGCCATTGCAAGGCTCAAAAGTATTTTTAACAATGCCTTTTCCTTACCCAATGAAGCAAATTGAGAAGGTCTGCTTTTAACATTAGAAGGAGAAATTGATTTAATTTTAATGGTAGGAGATTTTAGCGGAATCGTGCGGGTTGCAGGACAAAAAAGAGCTCCTTATCTTTTGTGTGAATACCTCTACAAGCTTGCCAAAAAATTCCATAGCTATTACAACAGTTATAAGATTAATGATCCAGCCCAACCTGCTCTTTCTCAGGCGCGCCTTGCTTTAGGACTTAGCGTGTTTTATGTTTTAAAAAACGGCCTAGGTCTATTAGGGATTAATCCTTTCTTTCATTAAGTTAAGAGTGTTACTTGGAGCGGTAATAAAACAGCGGTTCCTACCCCGACATCAATTGTAGCATTGACAGTCACAGCAGTTCCTGCTTGTAGCGTTGCTTGACTAAAAGTAATTTTCCCAATGTCATAATTACTTAAAGTAGCGTTTGCGTCCTTCAACGCCTTTCTAATAGCAGTAATCGCTGCAGCTGATGTCGTGTTTGGATTAGTTCCTGCAGGAACACTCACAGCAGTAGTAGTAATTTTGCTTCTAATGTCACTGTTACTTGGATAAAGTCAAATGTCTGCAGTTTTATTAATGACAGCTCCTGCTCCAGCTCCAGCGTTAATAGTGTAATCTACTGTCACAATTTGGTCTGACTGTAAAGTAACCACACTAAAAGTAATTTTGCTTAAGTCATATGTGTTTAGTAGTGGATTATTTAGTTTAAGCTGAGCCTTCATTAAATCAATGGTATTTTGATTGCCAGTGCTAGGATTAGTTCCTGCTGTTAAAGATAAATCATTACTGTTTTGAATTTTAGCATTAATGTCTTGGTTAGTAGGAAGGACTAAAACTTTTAAGGTCTTTTGTACAGCTCCTCCTTGTCCTGTATTAATAGTAGCAATCACATCAGTTTCTTCATCCACTTTAAAAGTTACAGCAGCAAAAGTAATATAATTTAAATCATTATTAGTAAGGGCAGGGTTAGCAGTTTGTAAAGCTGTTTTTAAAGCAGTAATGGTACCAGGAGTAGTAGTATCAGGATCTGTGCCAATAGGCAGTTGCAGGTTAGTAGTAGTAATTTTATTGGCAATATCACTATTACTAGTGACTCACTTCACTTTCATGTTGGAAATAATAATTCTTCGGTTTACTCCGTTGTCAATTTTCAAATCAATATCTATTTTAGTGTTAAAGACTAAAGTAGTATTTTCAAAAACAACTGCTTGTAAATCAATATCAGTTAAGCGGGGGTTAGCTTTTTTCAAAGCGTCTCTTAGTCTTAGGGCTGTATTCAAGTTACTAGTTCTTCCATCAGTCACTCCTACCACATCAAAATCTCGGTTGGTAATCTTTTGCTCTATTTCTTGATTAGTACTTAAAAGGGAAACATTTAAAGTAATGTTTTGGCTTACTCCACCTGTGTCTACCAAAGCGACTACCTGAATCATGTTATCAATGGAAAGGGTCACATTACTAAAACTAATTTTTGCTAAATTAAAGTCAGTTAAGGCTGGGTTATCATCTTTTAAAGCTTTTTTCAAGGCACTAATGGTTTGTGGATTAGCAGTACTTGGATTAGTCCCAGGAGGGACTGAAAGGTTCACATCATTAATAACATTGTTTTTAAGATAAGTACTAGTAGGAGCTAAAACTACTTGAATGCGAATAGTTTGAGCTCCACCTGTTTGAGGATCTTCTTTTATTGTAAGAAGTTGAGGCTGAGGAGTGTTAACTGTCAAAATAGGAAGAGCAGGCTCATTAAAACTAAAACGATTAGCCATCGAAGCTACCAGGGGAGGATTAGCTTTGATCACAGCTTGAATCATAGCATTTTGAGTGTCTGCTCGAGAGGTGTCTGGGTTAGTATCACTTGGGACTTCTACTAATTTAGTAGTAATCGCATCCACAACTCCTTGGTTATCAGGAGTTCAGGTTACATCCACTGCTAAATTGACAGGTTGTAAATATTTGACATCAATGATTAACCTCACACTAACTTTACTAGCTGGAGCTAATGCTGTACCTTGGTTCACATAAATCACAGTTAAAGCGTACCCATTATTTTCGTTTTTTAAGATTGGGTTTGCTTCTCCTAAAGCTTTAATAATAGCTGCACTAGTAGTACTATCTTTAGTATTGCCTACTGTAGTTGTAATATTAAGGTCTGTGTTAGTAATTTTTGAAGCAATGTACTGGTTAGTAGGACTTAAAAGCACTCTTGCTACCACCCCAGTAGGGGTATCCCCTGGAATGTCAATGCTAAAAGTAACATCCACAATTAAGTTAGGAGTTAAAGTACTAGCAGTAGAAGGAGCATTGGGATTAGGAGTCATGTATTGGACATCAGCCTGAGAGAGTTGGTTGGGATAAGCTTCTAATAAAGCATCTTGTAAAGCCTTAATCGTACCAGCATTAGTTAAATCAGGACTTTGGTCTGGTTTAATGACTAAAAGTTTATTTCCTTGGTCCATAATATTCGCAATAGTAGACCCTTTAGCTTCTTTATTCACTTGAATATCTTTAAGTACTACTTGTCCAGAAGTAGTTTTAATCGCTATTTTAATAGTAACAGTCCCGTTGTTTATTAAATTAGGATTATTAGGAGTAGTAGTAATGTTTTTGACATCCTCTTGGGTAAGGGCAGGGTTAGCATTAATTAAGCCTTGCCTAATCGCTTCTATTGTGTCAGGATCAGTAGGGTCATTAGGGGTTGAAGGACCAACATTAATGCTAGTATTAGTGATTTTATTAGCAATTTCATCACTAGAAGATAACATAATGACTTGAATATCAATGGTAATGGATGATTGCACAGTAATAGTAAGGGGCACCGTAACAGCTTGTCCTGGGATCAGTTGCATGTCAGCTAAAAAAAGATAACCAGTTTCAGCAGCCGTTAAACTATTACGAAGCCGTAATGAAGTTTTAATAGCCCCTGCTGTAATGTTATTGCCCGTTGATAAAGGATTCCCTGCAATAATCGTAGCTGTGGTATCTTTAATTTTATTTCTAATAGCTTGTGCTGTTTGTGCTGCTTTCCCCTTAGGAAGTTCTTCCCCACATGCTACAGCCGTTAACGATGCTGGAGCAATAATTAGTCCTGCAGCTAAGAGAGTTAATAATTTTTTCATAGCCTACCCATTTTAATTTTCATTTCCTATATCTTAATTATATTAAAAGCTAAGCTAGGATCTAAATTAGATTAAAAATGCATGAAAAAATCCTTTTTATTTTGCTAAAAGGGTTACTTTTAAATAAATAGTAGCAGTATTGAACACTCCTGTTTGAGCAATACTAAGAGTGACAGGTACAGTTTGATCAGCTATCAAAGTAGTATGACTAAAACTCATACTATCTAAATAACTAGTAGCTAAAGCTGGGTTAGCAGTTTTAACAGCATTCTTAAGAGCTGTAATAGTAGCTGCTACAGAAGTATCAGGATTAGTTCCATTTGCTACAGTAATTTGATTATCGTTAATCAGCCCTGCTATTTGTTGGTTATTAGGTAATAAGGTCACAGTCACTGCGACAGTACCCACTGTAGTATCATCAGCACTATTAACAATGGTTAAGACTAAATTGTTAGTGGAACTAAAAACTAAATTGTTAGGAAAAAGGGGGTTTTTATTTTTTCAGGTAAAACGAGCAAACTCTTCAGGATAAACGTTACTATTAGCTTTTTGTACAAGCAAAGCCAATTGATATTGAGTATTAAGGTTATTTAAATTAGCACTAGTCCCCATAGGAAGGTTCCCTAGACTGTCTTGAGTAATTTTATTAGCTAAAGCTTGGTTAGTTAATTGTTGTGCTACATTTAAAACCACTGAAGCACTAGTACTTCCTGAACCAATTGTTGCTGTTACTACTTGAAAATTATTAGTTAAATTCACACTACTGAAACTAATTACTGCTAAATCTTGATTACTTAAAAAAGGGTTAAAAGTTTGAAGGGTAGCCTTTAACGCAGAAATAGTAGCTTGATTTTTAGTACTTGCATTCACAGAGCTATCAAGCATGAATTTAGTATGAGTGATTTTATCTCTAATCTCATTGTTAGAATTTACTAACACTACTTGCAAAAAAACTTCACTTCTATAAGTTCCTGAGGCTTGGTTAGAGATTATGTATGCTGTCACTTGGTTAGTAATGTTTTTTTGTAAGATGATTTTATTAAAAGTAATATCTTCTAGATCATTATTACTTAAGGCTTTATTGTTAGCCTGTAAAACTTTTTTAAAAGCTTTAATAGTATTAGGATCTGATAAATCTGGATTGCTTACTCCTGTTAAAACCAAACTAGTGTTAATAATTTTATTTTTAATTTTTTCTGCTCCATTATAAACAATAGTCTTGTTATTACAAGCTATAACAGAAGCAGAAGTGGTAGCAGTTAAAGCAAGACTGCTTAAGATTTGAAGAATTTTTTTCATAATTAATTATTAATTATTAGTATTGACAATAATCACAATATTCCATTGGTCTGGGTTTGGTGCTAATTGAGGAACAATCACAAAATAATGTAATTGGTATGTTTGATTAGGGTTAATAGTTTTTTCTAAATTTAAAGGGTACACACAATTACTATCATAAACAGTTAAGCCAGGATTTTTAAGGCGTAATTGCTTTTTAAGTTGTTGTCAAAAGAGAGGATTTGCTACAGTTGTTGGTTTAGTCAAAGGAACCCTAACCTTTGTATTAAGAAGTCTTTTTTTTAATTCTGCTAGTGTAGCTCCTTTGCCTACATTAAGAGTAGTGGTAGCACTAGTGCTCATTTGTTTCTGAAAAGACCTTACTGTGATTTTAACATTAACAGGAGCGGTTTTTTCTAATCCATCATTAGATAAAGTTTGCTTTTGAGTCACTTGTAAGGAAACAGCTCATAAATCATTACTAAAAAAATTATTAACTTGCTTCCAAGTGCTCCAAATGATTTGGTTATCGCTTTGAGCTTGGTTAGAAGCATCCCAAGGAATAATAACTGTCTTATTGTTAAGTTCTTGGATTACTTGCTCTGCAGTTAGCATGGCAGGTTCGTTTATTTTGCTCATTGCTAATCCATCCTTAAGAGAGCTTTCTTTTAGAGGATAGACAGAAGAACCAATATAATCTTCTTTAGGACTGTTGCATGCCACTACTGTGGCTGCACTTGCTGTTGTTAAGGCTATAGCTGATAAAGTCGTGATAATTCTTTTCATAATATTTATATTATACAAACCAAAGCAGGATTTAATAAATCTTGTTTTTTAGGGCAAAAGGTTAGGGCTACAAAAAAATCTTTAATAAATTAAATAATAAAGAATTTTTTGCTTGTTTGTATTAAAAATAAAAAGCTCGCTTATTTATTATATGTCACATTAAGCACTAAGCTAGTAGGAGCCTCAATTGGTTGGTTAGGAGGAACATTCTCAACCTTAGCAATTACGACAATGTTGTTGTTCCCTGCTTTAATGGCTTGGTCTGTAAAGCTTAGTTTAGTTAAGTCATAAGCGGTTAAAGTAGGGTTAGCTTTTTGTAGGACAGTTTTGAGGTCTGTAATTTGGCTTACTTTAGTAACACTTTTATCAAGCGTAACTTTTAGGTTAGGATTAATAATTTTATTAGCTATTTGGTTAGCGGTAGGACTAATCATCAATTGCAAAGTAACTTGAGCTGTGGTTTTATCATCTGCTGTAATAGTCATAACCACAGGAGTAGTTTTTTCTTGAGGATTATATTGTACTGGAGTTTTAGCTAAACTAACAGTTTTTAAATCTGTTGCAGTTAATTGGGGATTTTGAGCTATTAAATGGCTTTTAATTTGATCAAGGGCTGTGTTAGGATCTAATAAATTCCCTACGCTACTTGCTAAAACCACATTAGGGTTAGTAATTTTAGCTGCAATAGTTTGAGCATCATTAATAGCAGTAACATTAATCCCTATATTAACACTAGTAGGTTGAGCTCCGTCATCTTTAATCGTTAATTGTACTGGAACAGCTTTTCCTGTTTGTAAATTAGCATCTTTAGACACAGTCATAGCATTTAAAGCATATTCTGTTAAAGAAGGAAAGTGTTTTTGTAAAGATGCTTTGATAGCATAAAATGCTGCTGAAGCTTTAGGTCCAGCAGTAGCAGAGACTACTACATTAGTAGGACTTGCTTGCTTGGGAGGTTGAATAATGTTTTTAATTTCTTGAGCGGTACGATGCATTACCAAACGTAAAGGCATGTTCCCTGAAGACTGAATTTGTTGAGCGTTTGTTAAACTTACTTGTGAGGTTACAACTGTGCGGGCAAATGTTTTGTTGTCTAAAACTTTTTTGGGAATAGTAATATGAGTTAAATCTTCAGCACTTAATAAAGGATTAGCTTTTTGAAGAGCTGTTTTTATGATAGCCATAGATTTTGAAGTATCTGGATTAGAATTAGCAGGAAGCCCAATAATAGTATTATTAATTTTACTAATTAAATCACTAGCAGTATAATCAGTAGATATTTGTAAAGCAACAGTTGCAGTTTCTCCTGTAGTTTGAATAGTAGCAGTCACTGATGCAACTTTATAATCATTTAGTTGCACATTATTAAAAGTAATATCTGCTAACTCATTATCACTTAACTCATTATTTGCTGCTTTTAGAGCTGCTTTAATCGCTTGAGTTGCTGTTTGGTCACTAGCGGCTACTCCACTAAGCTTAGAGTTTCAATTTAGTACTAGTTTTGTGTTGGTAATAAGATTTTTAATAAAATTAGCATCAATTTTTTGGATTGCTTGCTCACTAACATTACTGTTCCCATTGCTACTACCACAAGCTACAACAGTAGCAGTACTTGATGCCCCTAGAGCTAAGGTTCCTAGAATTGTTAATAATTTTTTCATAAATATAAAAAGATTCCTTTTTTCTTTTATTATATAATTTAATGCTTTAATTTAAGAGGACATTAAAGGTTAAATAACTTAACTGCTTTTATTATAAAAGAAAAAAGCAATTATCTATTTATGAAATAATATTTATCGCATTACGAAGCTGACTGAACTTTAATGGTTGCTTTAGTCAAAGTAGTTGAACTACTATCATCGACGATAGTTAGAACTACTGCTGTTCTAGTAGAAGCGTTGATAGTTTTGCCAGCTTCTATAGAAATTTGGTCTAAATCTCATTCAGATAAACTAGAAGCAGCAGTTTTTAAAGCTGTTTTAATACGAGCGTCTATCGTTCCTGCTCCAGTAATATCAACATTTTGACTTGGAATGTCAGTAATTAATTTTTTAATTTGAGCTCTTGTTCTGTGAATTTGAACTCTAGTAAAGGGTAATTCAGAACTAGTGCTATGATTTTGAATTATGACTTTAATGGTATTGTTTGTTTCGCCATCAGTAAGATTAGTTGGTTTTCTAAATCTCATTTTAGCTATATCACTACTAGTTAAAGCAGGATTAACTGCTTTAAAAGCTGTTCTTAAGCTGGTAGTAGTTGCTGTAGAGCCAGTTAAAGGATCAGAGCTTGCTGGAATAGAAACAGTTAAATTCATGCCTATCTTACTATAGATGACATAATTTTTATAAATATCATTAGCAGTTGTAAACCTTGCTACTTTAATAGTAGTGGAAGCATCTTGCTCTTTTGACTCTCCTTTGATTGTGACATTGACATCTGTTCATGCGTTATTGGCTGGAAGGGATTTTTGTAGATCTACTGCAATGCTTAGTTTACTTTTGTCTACACTAGTTAATTCAGAATTGTTTTGTTTATAAATGGTTAAAATTTTATCAATGTTAGTTTGAGATAGCTTATTATCAGAAGTATCAGTGTTTAAAATAGCTACATGAGAACGACTTACAGCTTCTAATTTAGTTTTAATGTCATTTGCTGTAGCCCTAAGCTGTACTTTAGCTAAAGTAACACTAGCAGTCCCTGCCGTAGGTAAAGCATCATCTTTAAGGTTTAATGTAACTTGATTATTATATTCTGCTCCTTGAAGTATTTGACTATTAGCATTAGCAAAGGAAATAGTACTTTTATCATAATTACTTAATTGATACTGGTTAGCAATTGCAGTTTTAAGGGCTTTTTGAGTTTCAGCATTACTAAGCTTATGATTAGTTTCAGCTGCAAGCGTAATAATAGTAGTAGTAGGTGCTTTTATTTTAGCCTTAATTTGAGCCGCAGTGGAATGAATAGTAATGTTAAGAGAAACATTTACCTCAGAACTATCAACTTTAATGGTTGCTATGAGAGCAGAATTAGTTTGCTCGTTATCTTTGAGAGTTGTTTTAGCAAAGCTTATTCTTGTTAAATCTTTTTTATTGAGTAAAGAGTTCGCCTTTTGCAAGGTTTGTTTAAGCATAGCAATAGTGTTGGCATTAGCAGTGTCTGGGTCTGTATTGGCTGGCAAAGCTAAACTTTTATTTTTAATTTTATCTGCTATACTTCTTGCTGTTTTTGTACTAGTAGAAGCACATGCTACTACATTAGGGACAGCACTCCCAATTAAGGTAACAGCTCCTAACAAACTTAAAATTTTTTTCATATTATCTATTTCCATATTTATCTTGCTTAATTATAAAGGATATTTTAATTTTACTAAAAAAGTTACTTTTTAGTGATTAGGTTATTAGTTTAAAAAAACACTCACAATTAGTAAGTGTTTTGTTTAATGGTGAAAAAAGATTTAAATAAAATTGTTATATTATTAAGGACTTTAATTATTTAGCAGATTCCACATAAACTGTTTGGGTTACAGTAAGAGGGCTGGCATCATCTGTAATAAAAAGGTTTACTTTAGTATATTGCTTACTATTAATAGCTACTTTAGCTTGCACCCTAATTTGAGCAATGTCTCAATCACTTAACTGCCCTCATGAAGAACGTTGGATTTCAGTTTTAATTCTTTGGTCCATGTCATACTTCCCTGTGATGCCCCCTGTGCCTGGTAAATAAAGTTTTTGTTGTCTAATAGCTTCAATGACACTTTTAATAGAATCTTTAGTACGATGGATCTGCACATTCCATAACACTACTGTTCCTAATTCTGTTGGGGAAGCATCATCTCTAATAATTACTTTAACTCTATTGCTTTGTTCGTTAGGAATCAGGTTTTCTTTAAAACCTTTCGGAAAAGTCATTCCCCTTACATCATAATCACTAAAATGATAAGCGTTTTTGATTGCTTCTCTAAGAGCTTGTTGGGTATCAGGATTAGTCACACTAGGGTTAGTTCCTGCTGGAACAACAACTAAAGTTTTGCCAGGAAATGTCATATCTTTTTCTATTTCTAGGGTTGACCGATGAATTTGTACTTTAGTTAACAATAAAGAAGTACTGGTCTGATTCACTGTAATTTTTGCAGTGATTTGATTATTAATTTCAGCAGGTTTTAAATCAGGACCTGAAAAAGTAATTTTAGCTAAATCTGCACTAGTTAAAGTGGGGTTGGTAGTTTGCAATACCTGTCTCAAAGCATTAGTACTAGCTGGAAGATTGGGATCACTAAGAGCTGGAAGAGCTAGAACTGCAGAAGAGGCAATTTTATCTGCTATTTTAAAAGCGTTGTATTGGTCTGTAGTATTTGTATTAAAACGAGCTACATGCAAAGTACTAGTAGCAGTACCTCTTGCATCATCTGTAATGTTAAGGGTTACATCTACTCTAGTAGCAAGGGTTAGTTGTACGCTTGGAGTAGTAATAATAGTAAGGTGTGCTTGATCTCAAGCAGATAGTTGAGGATTATTGGCTTTAAAAGCTTTTAAAATAGTAGCAGGATTAGTTTGGGTTAAATTAGTAATAGTACTAACAAAAGTAATGTTCATTCTCCCTGTGCTTTCTAATTTAGCTTTAATTTGATCTACTGTAGAATGAATACTTACAGTTAGAAGAACTGAAGCTGTATCACCTTTTACTTTAATAATAGCGGTTACAGCATTAGCCTGTTCATTATCTTTTAATCTCACTGCCCTAAAAGTAATGGCTTGGAGATCAAGATTAGTTAATTTAGGATTAGCTGTTTGTAAAGCAGTTTTCATCACTTTAATAGTGGCTAGCTTAGTAGTATCTGGATATGTGACAGCAGGCAAAGCTATCTTTTTATTAGTTATTTTATTAGCAATATCCTGAGCAGGATTAGTAGTAGTACTTAACCTTTCTGTAAAAGCTATTGTTGCAGAGCCAGAACTACCAATTAAGGTTACTGCTCCAAGCAAACTTAAAAGTTTTTTCATATGAATCTATAGTTTTGTTAAATTTATAAAAGTTATAAATAATAACTTTAATTTTATTTTACAGTATGTTAAAAAAATTAAAAAAATATGTTAACAATACTTTACTTTACAAAAACCCTTATTAAATAAGGAAGCAATTTATGAACTAGTCTTAACATTAATGGTTGCTGCTTCTTGATCGGGAGGGGAAGCATCATCAGTAACTTTAATTTTAATTGACCTAGCAGTAGTACTAAGAGCTATGTTAGGAGGAATAGTAATTTGAGTCGCATCTCATTGAGAAAAGCCATAAATCCTTACTATCATTTCAGCCTTAATTTGAGCATCTATGGTTCCAGTCCCTGTATCTCCTGCAGGACCTGCAATTGTAACAGGAGTGGTGAAGCCATCAATAAAATTTTTTAATTCATCTGCTGTACGATGAATGACCACACTTCTTAATTCTACAATTGTGGTAGTACTTCCTACTTGAATAGTAACATTCACCCGGTTACTTGATTCCCCCCCTGTTCAAGTGCTCCCTGCTTTCATAGCAAAAGTCATTTTAGCTATATCATCTTTATTTAAAAGAGGATTAACTTTTAATAACCCTGTTTTAATAGCAGGAACAGCAGATGCGAAGGTTTTACTTGTATCTGCAGGGGTTGGTACTGTTAAGTCTGTCCCTATTTTATCTGCGATGTGAAAAGCCTTGTATTTATAGCTAGTAGCTTCAAAACGAGCTACACTAATAGTTTCATTTTCTGCTCCTGGTGCTGGTGAAGCATCATCTGTGATTTTCATAGTAACATTCTGTCTTGTGTCCAAAACAAGAGTAGTTCCTGAAGCAATTGTAATACCTAGTTGTTCTTTATCTCATTTACTTAATTCAGTGTTATTAGTTTTAATCACTTCTAAGATTTTGCTAATATTAGTAGTGTCTAATTTAGTATCAGAAGCATCTACATTAATAAAACTGGCTCCTAGTCTTCCAACATCCTCTAATTTAGTTTCAATTTGAGCAGCCGTAGAATGAATTTGGACATTTTTTAAAACCACACTAGTACTTGCAGATCCTTCTGTAATAGTAGCAGTAACATCATTAGCTACTTCATTATTTACTAAATTATTATTATTATCTATAGTAGTAAAAGTTATTTTATCCGCTTGTGCACTAGTTAAATTACTATCATTATTAGCTGAAACTAAACTAGCTCTTAAAGCAGTTACAGTATCTGAATTTTTAACGCTTACACTAGAACCTGCTCTAATTGCCACTAACCTAGCAGTAGCTATTTTATCTGCTATTTGGTTCACATCATATTGATCTCCTGAAGCACTAGTAAGTCTGACCGCATTAATTTGCATAGTTACTGGTACTGTTTTAGTGTTATCATCGGTAATTTTAAGACTTACTAAAGTTTTATCATTCAAGGTAAGAGTTTTTGCAGGATCGGCTGGAACACTAAGACAAGTTTGATCTCAAGGACTTAAGTACTTATTGTAATCTTTAAAAGCAACAAGGATTTTATTAGCATTTGTTTGCGTTAAAGTAGTAGCAGTGGTATCAGTATTGACAAAACTAGCTTGTAGTCTTCCTGTTGCTTCTATTTTAGTTTTAATTTGAGCTGAGCTAGAATGGATTTGAACCTTTTTAAGCGTAACATTAGCTGTTGTGGCAGGAGTAGCATCATCAGTAATTTTTAGTTCTACTATGTTACTTGCTTCATTATCAGTTAATGTAACACTACTAGCATTTACAAAAGAAACTGCATTCATGTCATAAATACTTAATTTATATGCTTTTTGTAAAGCTAGTCTGATTGCTATTTGAGTAGCTGCATTACTTAAACTAGGATTAGTACCTGCAGGTATTCCAATCGTAGTATAAGTAGGTTTAGTTATTTTAGATGCAATTTGTTGAGCAGTAGAATGAATTACTACTTCTAAAGTTAAGGTTGCTGTTTTAGCTCCTACTTTAATAAAGGCTTTAAGAGGGTTAGTTTGTTCATTATCTTTTAATTTAATGCTTTCAAAAGTAAGGTATTGTAAATTATCTTTTTTAAAGTTAGGATTAGCTAGTTCAATACTTTTTTGAAGAGCTTGGATCGTGGCTTGATTTGCAGTATCTGGGTTAGATTTAGCAGGAATAGCTATGTTTTTATTTTTAATTTCATCAGCTATCTTTTGAGCATCACTTTTAGGAGCAGAGCTTGATTTGCAAGAAATAACTGATGAAGCACCCCCCCCTGCAAGGGTTATAACTCCAAGGAAGCTTAATAGTTTTTTCATATAAAAAGTCTTTTTTTTATTATTTTATTTTAATTATAATTTAAAACACTAAATTATGAAGCAGACTTAACATTAATGGTAGCAGTAATTACACTAAGTAAAGTGCTGTCATCCACAATAGTAATTGTGACTGGAGTGTATTGAGTATTATTAATAGTTACTCCGTCCTTAATATAAATTGAAGCTAAATCTCAAGTGCTGAGACCACTAGCTGCTGCTTTGAGAGCTGTTTTAATTCTTGTGTTTATATCCCCACTTCCAGTAACTCCTCCTGCTCCACTAATATTTACATTTTGTTTTGATATTCCCTTAATCAGGGTGTTAATGGAAGAAGCTGTACGATGAATTTGAACTTTAGATAAAGTAACAGTAGTAGTATCAGGGATAGGTTTATCATCCTTAATTTGTACCTTAACGGTATTATCTTGTTCGTCATCTTTAAGAGTAGTAGTAGATGCATCTTTAAAAGAAATAGCACTAATATCATGAGCACTTAAGCTATACTGAGCTTGTATCGCTTTTTTAAGGTTTGCTGTAGTAGTAGCGTTAGCTAAACTAAGGTTAGATCCTGCAGGGATACTAATCACAGTAGTGCTAGGGGAAGTAATTTTAGCAGAGATTTGTACTGCTGTCGAATGAATTTGTACTTTGGTTAAAGCTACAGTAGTTGTTACTTGTGATGCTCCGCTCCCTTCAGTAATCGTAGCAGTAACTGTGTTATTAGTTTCGTTATCTGTTAAAGGACTTCCTGTAAAGGTGATTTTATCAACATCAGCCTGATCTAAACCAGTTGCAGCTGCATTAGCTGTTACCAAAGCGGTTCTTAAAGAGTCTCTAGTTGCTGTAACTGTAACATCTTTATTAGAACCAGCATAAATTCCTACTACTGCAGCTGCTCCTATTTTATCTGCTATTTTAAAGGCATTATATTCATTTCCTTGTGCTGCTGTAAACCTTGCTACTTGAAGATTAGTTGTGGCAGAACCATTAGTAATAGCATCATCTCCAATTTGTAAGGCTACCGTTACTCTTGTATCCAAAGTAAGAATTGTACCAGCTGCTACCGTAATGCTAAGTTGAGTTCTATCTCAGGTACTTAATTCAGGTAACCCATAATTTGCTTTAAGGGCAAGAAGAATTAAATCAATGTTAGCTTGATTTAAGGTAGTAACACTAGTATCAGCGTTGACAAAAGTTACATCTAGTCTTCCAAGATTATCTAATTTAGCTTTAATTTGAGCTGCAGTAGAGTGAATTTGCACATTAGTTAAGATAACAGTTGCTTGACCTTTAGTAGGTGAAGCGTCATCTGTAATGTTTAATTTAACTGCATTAGCTTGTTCATTATTCTTTAAGGTTTGATATTGATTAGCAAAAGTAATGTCTGCCATGTCAGCATCAGTTAAGCTATATTCTGATTTAATAGCAGTTCTTAATTCTGTTTTTGTAGTCGTATTGCTAATCGTTGTATTTGAACCTGCTTTAAGACTAATTAAATTATTTTCCTTTCCTGTAAAATTAGTAGCAATTTCATTAGCTGTTGAATGAATTTGCACTTTAGATAAAGTAAGATTGGCAGTAGCGTTAGTGGCTGAATCATCTGTAATTAATAATTTAACTGCGTTATCTTGTTCTTTTGTTTTAAGGGTAGTAGTTGATGCATCTGGGAAAGAAATGGCATTAATATCATAATCACTTAAGACTACACTTGGACTAAGGCTTTTATAATGGTCCTTAATTGCTTTTTTAATAGCATTTTGAGTAGCTACATTACTAAGTTTAGGGTTAGACCCTGCTATAATCCCTATCACAGTTGTAGTAGGATTAGTGATTTTAGCTTTAATCTGGGCTGCTGTGGAATGAATTTGCAATTTAGTTAAATTAATTTCAACATTTGTAGGTTTAGTAGCGTCATCCGTGATTTTTAATTTAACTGAGTTATTTTGTTCATTATCCGTAAGTTGTTGAGTAGATGCATCTGGGAAGGTTATGGTTGAGACACTTGTGTCATAATCACTTAATTTATACTGAATTTGCAGTGACTTTCTAATAGCTACCTGAGTTTCTGCGTTACTCAGACTTTTATTAGAACCTGCAGGAATAGCAATAATGGTACTGGTTGGATCTTTAATTTTAGCGGAAATTTGAGCTGCTGTGGAGTTGATAACTACATTTAAAACGACTGAAGCTCTATTATCTTTTACCTTAATAAAGGCTGTCACTTTATTAGCTACTTCATTATCTTTTAAGGTAACATTTTCGATAGTAATGTCTTTTAATTCATCATTAGTTAGTTTATTATTTTTTTGAAGTTGGTTTTTAATATCATTATCCGTAATTGTATTAGCAGTACTTTTATTTGAACCTGCTCTTAATTCAATATTTTTATCCTTTATTTTATCTGCTATTGACGAAGCTGAAGGGGGTGTAGAACTACTAGCACAAGCTACTACAGATACTCCACCCACCCCTACTAGGGTTAAAGCACTAAGAAGACTTAAAAGTTTTTTCATATTTTTATTTTTGGTTATTTTCTATTTCTTATTTATTAATCTTACTAAATTAATAAATTATTATTTTAATTTTTTATAAGTTTACAAGCAAAACACTCATTAATGAGTGTTTGTTTTGATTATAGAAAAATTAAGAAAGCTAATTATTTAGCAGATTTAACTTGAATGTTTGATGTTGCATATCCTAATGCTCCATCCTGAAAAGATAGTGTCACGGCTTTAGCAGTAGTATCAATAACAATACCTCCTTGTACAGCAATAGTACTTAAATCATAAGGACTTAAAGTTGGTGCTTCAATTCCTACTTGGTCTCTAATAAGTTGGTCAAGCCCAAGAGTTGTGCCTGTTGTACCTCCTGAACCAGGAACAATAACATCTTTAGTTATAGCATCAACGATGGCTTTAATTTGAGCTGCTGTTCTGTTAATTCTCACTTTAGTTAGGGTTACTGTATCAGTATTACCAGCACTTTCAGTTATAGTAGCAGTAACTGTATTATCTGCTTCGCCAGTAGTTAGATTGCTCCCACTAAAAGTTATTTTAGCCACATCTGCAGTTGTTAAACTAGTAACAGTATTGACTGCTTCAAGAGAAGCTCTCAAAGCAGTTTCAGTGATACTATTAGTAACATCAACATTAGAACCAGTTACAATAGCTGTAATTAATGATGCTCCTATTTTATCAGCTATTTTAAATGCTTTATATTTATCTTCAGTAGCTCCAGTAGTAGAGACAAATCGAGCCACTTCTAAGGTAACAGTTACACTTCCTGGTGTAGGAGTTTCATCATCAGTAATTGTAAGAGTGACATCAACTCTTGTGGCAGCCGTAAATGATGTTACTCCAGTAGCAAAAGCAAGGCTCAATTGTTTTTTATCTCAGGTAGTTAAATCTGGATTATTAGCATCAAATTCTGTTCTAATTTTAGTTTGGTTAGCAGCTGACATAGTAGCATCAGTAGCTTCTACAAAAGTAACATACAAACGACCTACATCAGTTATTTTCTTTTGAATTTGAGCTGCTGTAGAGTGAATTTGCACATTAGTTAAGGTAACAGTGTCATCCCCTTGAGGAGTGTTATCATCTGTAATATTTAATTTAACTGAATTAGCTGTTTCATTATCTGTTAAAGTTTGGCTTGTATTAGCAAAAGAAATGTTAGCCATGTCATAATCAGTTAAGCTATATTGCGTTTTGATCAGTGTTTTTAAAGAATCTGCAGTAGTTTTATTGCTAAGTTTTTGATCAGAACCTGCTTTAAGGCTTATAAGAGCAGCTTTATCTGTAAATTTAGCAGCTATTTCTCCTGCTGTGGAATTAATTTTTACATTAGTTAGGCTAGCTTTAACTTTTGTAGCAGAAGGAGAGTCATCTGTAATAGTGATGTTAATGTCATTAACAACTTGGTTATCACTAAGAGTTTTTGTAGCTGCGTCATCAAAAGTAATAGTAGTTAAATCATAATCACTTAATGTTTTGAAGGCTTTTTGCATAGATGTTTTGATAGCTTTTTGGGTAGTTTGATCACTAAGCTTAGCATCAGAACCTGCTTGAATAGCTATTAAAGCCGCTTTATTAGTAATTTTTGAATTAATTTGTTTAGCTGTAGAATGAATTATCACATTTAATGATACTGTTGTCGTGTCACTTCCTGCTTTAATATTAGCTGTAAGATTATTTTTTTGTTCATTAGCTTTTAAATTAGTTTTAGCAAAGGTAATGTCAGCTAAATCAGCTTTAGTCAATAATTTATTAGTATTTTGCAATGCTGTTTTAAGAGCTGTAATAGTTGCCGCATTAGAGGTATCCACATTAACTTCAGCAGGAAGAGCTATGTTGGTATTTTTAATTTTATCTTTTATTGATTGAATGATTTTAGAATTATTGCTACAAGCTACTACTGATACTCCACCCCCCCCTACTAGGGTTAGAGCTCCAAGCATACTTAATAATTTTTTCATATTGTTAATTTTGTTTTACTTATTATTTTTATTTTATAAAATAATTTTAACTTAATATCATTAAGAAATTAATGAATTGTCTTAAATTTTAGAATAGACAGACAAAATTATAAAATATTTTTTGTTTATGTAAAAATAAAAAAAACCTTAAAATGAAAGCTTATTAAATTGATTTTATTTATTTATTTATATATATATAATCAGAAAAGTAATTTCATGCTTTTCTTTTAAAAGATGAGCAGACAGTTGTTTTCTAAAAAGAATAAATTTTTTTCTTTCTTATCAATACCACAACATAAGGATGTAAAATTTTTTTACCTTTATAATTATAATAACCTCAATAAATATCTCTAATATTCATTTTTAAAAAGCAACAAAACAGCTAAAATATTTATGTTTTTTAACATTTAAAAACTGAATTAATTTTATCTTAAAATGTCAAAAATTAATTTATTAAATTATTTCCTAAATTAAGCAACACTTTTTACTTTAATTTGTTGTACCACAACTGAAAAACCACTATCATCACTAATCGTTAGGTTTACTGCAGTAGCAGTAGAACTATTAATAGTAACTCCTGCTTCTATTTTAATTTGCGTAATATCTCAATTAGTTAAATTAGAAGCAAGGTTTTGTAAGGCGTTTTTAATTCTAGTATCTATGTCTCCTGATCCTGTGTCTCCTCCTGCTCCAGTAATATCTACTGTTGCCCCTGGGATGTCTGCAATTAGTTTTTTTATTTGCTCTTTAGTTCTATGAATGTGTACTTTACTTAAAGTAACACTAGCAGTACCAGCTGTAGGTTGCTTGTCATCTGTAATGTTTAAGACTACTGCATTGTCTGCTTCTGCTGTAGTGAGAGTTTTACTACTTGCATTAGGGAAACTAATCATCCTTAAGGCATAATTACTTAAGTTATACGCTTGTTTTAAAGCTTGTTTAATCGCTTCTTGGGTAGTTTTAGTACTAAGAGTAGGGCTTGATCCTGCAGGAATCCCAATAATAGTAGCTGTTGGATTAGTAATATCTGTTTTAATTTCATCAGCTGTGGAATGAATTTGTACTTTATCTAAAACATATGTTGCTTTAACCCCAGAAGGTTCTGTCACTCTGATATTAACATTGTTATTAGCCTCTCCTGTTTTTAAAGGGGAGGCTGTAAAAGTCATTTTAGCTACCTCAGCTTGAGTTAAATTAGTATCAGTATTAACAGCTACAAGTGATGCTCTAATAGCATTTCTTGTTGCTACAGTAGTAACATCTGAGTTAGACCCTGCAGGAATTGCTGTTACAAGAGCACTACCTATTTTACTAGTTGTGTTATAAGCTTGATATTTATCGCTAGCAGTAGTAAATCTAGCTACATCAATAGTCAATTGGGTAGAGCCAGGATTTTTTGCATCATCTTTCACATCCAAAGAAATTTGAATTGAAGTATTTAAGCTAAGCAAAAGTGCATCATCCTCAGTAATGCTTAATTGGCTTTGATCTCAAGCACTTAACTGGGGATTATGTGCTTTCAAAATAGTAAGAATTCTCTCAGTGTTGGGTTTAGTTAAATACTTTTCTTGGGGATTAGGATTCACAAAATAAGCAGCGAACCTGCCTACAGAGTTTAATTTATTTTCAATTTGAGTTACAGTGGAATGAATCCGTACTGTAAGGTTAAAACTAATTACTGCACTATTATCTCTTATGTAAGCAGTAACAAGGTTATCAGCTTCATTATTAGCTAAACTACCTCCTGGGATTGAAAAGTCTATTTTAGTTAAGTCATCTGCTGTTAGAACAGGATTAGTAGCCTTAAGGGAATCTTTTAAGGCTTGAACAGTTGCTGGATTAGTAATATCTGGATTAGAGCCTGCTCTAATCGCAATTGGTAAAGAAGGTTTAATTTTATCTGAAATAGCTCTGACATTATATTGTTCTGAAGCAGTACTAAAGCGCATAGCTTGTACAGTGAGAGTTAATGTAGTAGGAGTAGGAGTAGCATCATCTATAATTTTAAGCTTTACTGCTGTTTGTTTTTGGAGAGTTAAAGTAATGCTTGCATCATCTGTAATTTTAAGTTGAGCTTCGTCTCAAGCAGTTAGTTGGGGATTATTAGCTTGAACTGCTTTTACAATTAAGTCAGGGTTTACTCCTGTTAAAGTAGAAGTAGTACTGACAAAACTAGCGTTTAATCTTCCTAACCTAGGGTCTTCTAATTTAGTTTTAATTTGTTTTGCAGTGGAATGAATTTGTACTTTATCTAAAGTATCATTAGCAGTGGTAGGAGAAGTAGCATCATCTGTAATCCTTAGTTTTACAGAATTGTTGGTTTGATTATCTTTAAGGACAGTAGAACTAGCATCAGGAAAAGAAATAGTGTTTTTATCATAATCACTTAAGTTATACTGATTTTGAATCGCTGTTTTAAGAGCATTTTGAGTGGTTAAATCACTGAGACTTTGCTTAGAACCTGCAGGAATAGCAATAATAGTAGTAGTAGGGTTTTTAATTTTCGTTCTGATTTGCATAGCTGTGGAGTGAATTAAAACATTTAAGGTTACTGAGGCTGTCGTAGTTCCAATGTTAATATTAGCTTTTACGCTATTATTTTGTTCATTATCTTTTAGGGTGTCTTTAGCAAAAGTAATCGCTTTCAAGTCTTGGGTATTCAAAGCAGTGTTTGCTTTTTGAAGGCTATTTTTAAGAGCTTGAATAGTTATTGCTTGTGAGGTGTTTTGGTTTGTATTTGCAGGTAATGCTATTTCTCTATTAGATATTTTTTTTAGTATTGCTCTTGCAGTATCCTGTCCTTGTGTAATTTGAGAGGCTTTAATTGTTTCAGATTTTTTCCCTTTACATGCTAAAACAGTAGTAGTTACAGATACTACTACTATAAACACACTAAGGATTCTTAAAAGTTTTTTCATATTATGCTTAGTTTTGATTACTTTTTTACTATCTTAATTCAATTTTAAGAAAAGATAGGAATTTTAGAAATAAAAGTCTTGTTTTTAAAAAGCAAATATGTGATATTAACTAAAAATTTAATTCAAAAACTATTCAAAAGAAAAAAAGAAAAGGTTTTCAAGACAATTTTTTTAAAGCTATAATCACTTTTATAAATTAATTAAATAATCTAATTAGTTTGTTATAATGATTAAAATAAAAATTTTGGCATTTAAATATTTAATGCCTTTCGGAATAAAAGTTTATGGAGTTTAAGCTAGGACAAATAGTTTTTGTTCAATCTAAGGAGGAAGAAGGTAAAGAACATCCTGTTTTGATTTTAGGATATGAAAATGAAATGCTTTATGGAGTTCAAGGAACTACTACCAATTTTTTTGAACAAAAAGATTTGATTATTTTTGATATTAAAAAGAATGCACTTTTTGGAATAACACAGGATACTTATTTCAATGCAAGTGAAATTACTAAGAACCACAGAGAAAATTGCCGTTTAATAGACAACCAAAATAATTCAACAAAAAATATTTTGAGACAATTAGAATTTAAAAAATTTAAAAGCTTTTTAGATAAAGTTATTGCTAGTGTTGTACTAAAAAATCGTCAGTACTCTAATGAAATAAACATTCTTGGCAAATTTATGGACATAAATCAACAATTATATAGTCAACCTTTAGATTGATGGACTGTGAACATTGGCGCCCTTATAAAAATTGAAAGAGAAAACTTTGTAGTTTTTAATACATGCGGTCAATACTATCATTGCTTAAAATTTTCTGACATAAAACAACAAGATGGGAAATTTTCAGATCAATTTCAACATGCTGATTGTATTGTTGTCAGAATAAATTATAAAGATATATGCATTAATTTATCATCTGTATATTCTTTTAAAAATAATGAACCAATTTATTTATATGATAGTGAATGATCTAACCAATCAAAGCCAATACTAAGTGAAAATGATATACAAAAAATTCAACTAGAAATATGCAAAACCAGAATTATTAAAGAGATAGAAAAAAGCCCTAATAAGCATAAATATTTTTTAATAAATAATATAAAACATTTAAATGTTTCTGATTGAACAATAGAGGAATTTAATGATTTCATTTATACGGCTTTAAAAAAGAAATTCATTAAGAAAAATTAATAGATTTTATTCATTGAAACAAATTTTACTGGTAAAGAATCCAAAATTATATAATATTATTCCGTAGGCTTCTATCTTCTTAATTTACTTTCATCATTTACTAATCAGTCATGAATTAAGAAAATGAATAAGAGGCTGCTACTCATATAATAAAATATAGGACAGGTTCTAATGTATTCTTTTGTAGATATGGGTAAATATTAATTGCTCACATTTTGTCATTCATATTAGTTAGCAGGAAGAGTGTCTATTAGTTTACGGATGACGGCTGAAACATTTATGTTTTTGGCTTTAAGGGCATCTAGTTTTTGAGTTTGGCGAGCATATAAGGTGAAGGCTCTGATGCATGAATTCCTACCTCTAACAAGGGATGATTCGTTTAAAAAGGTAGTGTTAATTGTAATTTCTTTATTGATGGATTTTTTTATTGTTGATTTTGGTGTTTTATTTGTCATGTTAAAATATCTTTTCATTTATTAAATCTACACATATATATTGATCCAATTAATGCTAGAGTTTTTTACTAAAAGGATTTGAGTTTTATTGATCTGATTTCTCTCTATTACATTTAGGATGAGTGATTCTTAAATTATTTATATGATCACTACCTCCCTTGGATTTTGGTATTTTATGATCAATATTTCATGAATATCTACTATTAGGTTGAATACTTTCATGAGACCCATAACTTACAGTCTTATGGCAAATTGCACAAAGTTTATGACTATTTTCACAATTTTTTCATCTTCTTTGTTTTTTGGTACATAAATAATTGCAATTTTTAGCGTTATTTCAAACTTGTTGATCTCTCTTACTTATGTTTAGTTTCATTTATGCTTATTTTCCTATCCTTTAACTGTTACTTTATTTAATTAATATAATTATATAATATTATATTTATATAATATAATCACAATGTAGCTAAGAAAATGAAATATATATTAACTACATCTTATTTAGTATGCTATTTTTACTTACTACTAATATTAAAAACAAACTTTTAATAAAATTATCATGAACAATATAAACAATTCAATTATAGCTTTATTCTTTTTAATATTTTATTGATTGATAGGAATTATTGTTAAACATAAATGAAATAAAATATTTCATAAATTTTTCCCAGAATTATCAAAAAAGAAAAACTATTTCACAGTAAATAGTTTATTAACTTTTGAGCCATTCAATTTTTTAATTTTTAAATTTAAAAAAAATGCTCATAGGATACCAAGTTTATATTTTCTTGATATGATATTTACTGAATTATCATTAAGCATAATATGTAATGAATTAAGAGATGAAGAAGGAGTAGAAGAAGTAGCTTTAGATAGTATTTTTAATGTTTTTACTAGAATAAAAAATACAATGAGGAAAAATCTCATAGATTCTGCACCGTCAATCATAGGACTTAGAATTCTGAATAATTATTTAAGACGTTTTACAAACAAATGGCACAATAAAATAAATAAAAATAATAAAGAGGATTTTAGAAAGGATTTAAAAAAATTAAACCAAAAAATCTTAAATTCTCAGGAATTTAAATTTATATGTTTGTTTACAAAACATGATCCAAGTTTAGAAAAAATATTTATATTTTAATTAAGCCTCTGTATTTTTTCTTCTAAGGGGTGCAGAATTATCTGGATTTATTTTAAATTTATTATTAAATACTCTATCAATAGCTTGTTCTAAAAGATATGGATGATTATATGCAAAATCTCATTTTAATAAAATAGCATATCCTATTTTACAATTATCTAAAAATCTTTTTTGTGTGTTTGATTCGTCAATTTGGTTTGAATCGTTATAACAAGGATGACTTGGCAGTAAAATTCCTAGTAAACCACTTCTTTTATTATATTCAGTATTTCTAAGAGATGATGAAACTTCTCAATCAATATGCTTTCTTTTATGAGTATTTTTACCTAATAATAAAATAGTTACTGTTGTATCTCTTAAATAATTATCTCTAATTATCTGTCTTATTGCTTGATCAGATAAAGTTTCATCAATATCATTTGTGTTGACTGATCCATCTAAAAAAATTCTATTATCATATTTATTTACTAATTTGTTTTTAAATTTTTGATCTTCTTTATGGAAATAAGAAATAAATATTCTATGTGCCATTATTTTTTAAAAAATTAATATTTACTATATACTTTCAAATATTGTATATTAATTCTAAAATACCTCCTATCAAAATTCATAATTAGATTAGCCAAATTTTAATACTTTTTTATACCTTTATTATAACGCTATTAACAAACATTGAACAATCCTTAAACAATAAGCTATTTCTTTTTAAATTTCAAGCAATCTTTAGCTCATGTAATTCTTGTTTCAATCGTTAAATGATTCATTTTTCGCTCCTTAGTGAAATATTGGAATGAGACCAGATAATCTAGCTGTTTTTAACAATTAATAAAAAACTTTTTAAAAATTTATCTTAATAAATTTTGAAGACTTTTTTTGATAAGATTATTAATTAATCAATTAACAAAAAAATAAATTCAAATAAATGCGTAAGGTTTTTATTTCTTACTACCACGAAGAAGATCAGCAATACAAAGATGCCCTGATAAAAAAATTTGATAAAAAGGCATTTTTAGACAACTCTGTTGGTATAGGTCACATTGACGATAGTAAAGAAAATACAGAACGAATATATCAAATAATTAGAGATCATTATTTAAAAGATGCGTCAGTGACAATAGTTTTATTAGGAAAAAATACTTGTTATAGAAAGTATGTTGATTGAGAAATTTACTCATCTCTAAGATCAACAAATAATAATGCAAGGATGGGTTTATTAGGTATCTTATTGCCAAAACATCCTTGTTACAATAACCCAGATAAAATTAAAGAATCAAATACTCAAAAAGGCTTTGTTGACAATTATAAAACCAATCATAATCAAAAAAGATATGCTGTTTTATTAAAATGAAGTGATGTATGTAATAATCAAATAAAATTAGAAAGAGCTATCAATAAAGCATATAAAATAAAAAAGAATAAAAAAGTAAATCCTGTTATTTCAAGAAAATTTAGGAAACATAATAAGGATTTTTATTAATTAAAAGATGAGTCAAACAAATAACAAAAATGAAGTACTTACTGAATGTACTCAAGCAATTAACAGATTTTCTAATTTTTCAAAATGATGAGCAAGCGTAAATCTGCTTACTCTTTCAACTTTTTTTGTTGGATTAACTTTTTTAATATTACATTTCAATATATTATGATTAAAAATAGTTCTCATTATAGTTTATGCTTGCACGATTATATTATGTAATTTAATAGCTATTAATTATTTAGCTTTAGAAAAATCAGCAAGGAATCAATATAAAAAAATTAGAAATAAGGGTCAAGAAAAAATAAATTGACCAGAGGTAAAAGTATTGCCAAATTTTTGTCCAGCATTAAAATCCTGGTCAATTCTAATTCCTTTGTTTATTTACTTTATTTATGTTACCTTTTTAATTGTATTAGCCTTTGTATAAAACATCTAATATGGAACAAAATAACACAAACAAAAAAACTAAAGTATTTATATCATTTGCTTTTCAAAAGCCTAATAAACGCAAAAAAGAATTAAGGAATATACTAAAACATGCTAAATATGCAATAGATTGCTCAGAAGAAAAGGATAGATCAGAGGAACACCCTAAACAAATATTGGAGCCTTTGATAAAAAAGATTGCCGATGCAAGTGTGATGCTTGTAATTTATTCTAAAAGCTTAGCACAACATCACGGTGGTAAGGGATGTAAGGTTAAAGATCATATCAAGAAAAAGACGAAGGGCGACGAATTAAAGGAGGGTTGAGTTTATAAGGAAATAAAATGTGCTTTATCAGATAAAGGAAGAAAAGGGAATAAAAAAAGGCTCAATCCCATTAACGGTATACTAGTTTTAGTTCCTGATAAATTATGAAGTTTTATGAAACAAAAAAAAGGATGTAGTATATGTAATAAAAATTTAAAAGGATTTCATAATTATAATCACATTCCAGAAATTATTTTAAAAAATCATTGCAACCTTAAAGGAAAAACTAATGGTTATAAAATTAATGTAGGTGTAGGTGGTTGAGATGATTCATACATTCCAATTATTAAATGATCTACATTCATGCAAGATCCTAAAAAATTTATTACTAAAATAAAAAAGAAAAGGACAGATAAACACAAATATAAAATTACCACCTTTTAAAATTGAAATACAAAAATTTTTTATTTAAGATTTTATAACAAAACTATATAAAACAATTACTAATATAGCGTTAGTAGGGAGTGCTGGAACTACTGTGGTTGCATGTGGTTCTAGTTCTAAAACAAACAACCCAGCCCAAGATTTAGCTAACCAAATAAAAAATAAAGATGTAGCCTTAATAGCAGGATCTAATACAGATACTTCTAATGCAGCTACTAATAAAGCGATTAAAGATGCTGTTCAAACAAACAATAAATTAAAAAGTGATCAAATGAAAAACATTACGATCACTAAAGTTACTTTAAAAGATAATGAACAAGCCAATACTGTAAAAGCAAACATCAAAATAGGGAAAGATACTGCTTCTGTCAATTTAAATGTAGAGATTCATTCTACAGCAGCTCAGATTAAAACTAAAATAGATAATGTTGGACGTCTATATGCTACTATTGTTAATGCAGACACTTCTGATAATAAATTGTCTCAAAAAAACATTGATATGATTTTGCCAATAGTTAAGGCTAATAATCCTCAATTAAGTACATTTGATCAAAAACAACTTAGTATTGATGTTAGTACATCAACAACTCTTACTACAGGAAGAAGAGTTGATGTAACTCTTAAAATTACATCTGACACTGCAATTAAAACAGACACAACAACTACTTTAAAAGTAGCACGATTTGTATCTGCTACTGGGGCTACTGAAGATCAATATAAAGCAGATAAAATAGCTGATAAAGTAGGAGCATCATTAGTTACTGCTATCGTAACTGGTTCTAATACAAGCGTTACTAATAATACAACTCGAGACGCCTTAAGAGCAGCTCTTGTAAAAGATAATACTGTTACTAAATTAAATAGTACTGAAGCTGGTAAAATTACTTTTGGGACAGCAGGAGTAGCTCTAGCAACTGCAGAAACAGATAATGTAGTTACAGCTACAATAACAGAAGGTTCTGATACTGATACTGTGACCTTAACTAAAGTACAAATTAATTCTACAGCAGCTGAAATTAAAACTAAATTAGGTAGTGGACGCTTAAATGCTGCTATTGTTAATACAAACAAAGCTGATGATAAATTGTCTCAAACAAACATTGATAAGATTTTATCAATATTTAAAGCTAATAACGCTCAATTAAGTACCTATGATTTAGATCAATTAAGCATTGATGTTAGTACTTCAACAACCCTTACTCTTGATACTAGCGTAAATGTAACACTTAAAATTAAAGATGGGGCTTCTGGAACTGACACAACTACTTTAAAAGTAGCTCGCTTTATTGCTGATACTAGTAATAAATATAAAGCATTTGCAATACAAGATAAAATAGCTGCAGATTCAATTGTAGCTATTAAAGCTGGCTCAAGTACTACTTTTGCTACATCTAAGGCTGCTATTAAAACAGCATTAGGTGAAGCTAATCCTACTTTAACTGCAGATGATTTAAAAACCATAACCCTAACATCTGCAGGGGCTTTAACTGCTGCAGAGGCAGATAATGCAGTTACTGCTACTATAAATGTGGGAACAGGATCATCAGCAGCTTCTGCAAATGTATCATTAACTAAAGTTCAAATTCATAGAACAGCAACTGAAATTAAAACAATAATTGATGCTCTAACTAGTAATGCATTAACCATTCTTGGTAGTTCAGGAACTACTGGTGTAGGTAATACAAATCAACGTATTAAAACTGCTTTGAAAACTGCAAAATCTGCTTTAACTACTTGAGATTTAAGCCAAATTACTATCCCAGCTAATGAAAATATTACTTCTAGTGGAGTAGCATTTACATTTACAATTAAAGATGATAATAGTGGAACAGCTACCTCTGCAAGTACTACTGTTAGTTCAACTTCATAATTTGTTTATAATCATTATATAAAATAAAAAAACACTCATAAATGAGTGTTTTTTAGTTTTAACATTTATAAAAAATAATAATGAAGTATTATTTTTTATATCAAGAGTAGCTAATTAAAGATTCACTAAACACCCCTCCATTACTCTCTTTATAATGCATAAATAATGCATAAATGCTCTGCTTATTTAAATGTTTAAACAAATAAAAAAACTCATTTAAGAGTTTTTTTATATTAAACAATAATTGTAAAAACTAATTATGAAGCAGTTTCAACATTAATAGTTCGTGTTGTGGTTCCAGAATTATCATCTGTAATAGTAAGAGTTACTACTGCTCTAGTAGTGCTAAGAGCTACACCGCTTGGTATACTAATTTGAGTTAAATCTCAAGCTGTTAGCTTTGGAGCTGCCTTTTGTAAAGCGGTTTTAATTTGAGCATCTATAGTTCCAGTACCAGTGTTTCCTGCAGGTCCTGTAATATCAATATTTTGACTAGCAATATCCGTAATAAGTGCTTTAATTTGATCATCTGTACGATGAATTTGAACCTTACTTAATGTTACAGTATCAGTATTACCAGCACTTTCAGTCACAGTAGCAGTAACTGTATTATCGGCTTCTTCAGCAGCTAAGTTCCCACCTGTTATAGCAAAACTTACTTTACCAACATCAGCAGTTGATAGACTAGTATCAGTATTAGCATTTTCAAGAGAAGTTTTTAGATCTGCGATAGTAGTTGCATCACTAATAGCAACAGTAGAACCAGCTTTAATAGCTACAATTTTTGAGGCTGCTATTTTATCTGCTATTTTAAAGGCTTTATATTTATCAGAAGTGTTAGCAGCAAAACGAGCTACTTTTAAAGTGGCTGTTTGAGATGCTGGTTTTGCTGCATCATCAGTAATTGTCATAGTAACATCAACTCTTGTATCCACAGTAAAGGCTGTTACTCCACTTTTAAAGGCAATACTCAATCTAGATTGATCTCAAGTACTTAGATCAGGATTATTAGTATTAAATTCTTTCATAATTAAGGCTTTATTAGCATCAGACATAGTTGCATCAGTGCTTACAAAAGTAGCATAAAAACGCCCTAAATTATTTATTTTAGTTTGAATTTGAGTTGCTGTAGAGTGGATTTGCACCTTAGTTAATGCTACAGTTGCAGTACCTGCACTTGTTGATCCTACTGATATTGAAGCAGTAACAGCATTATCTGTTTCATTATTAGTTAAGGCAGTAGCAGGTGATGTAATAGTAAGTGTAATGTTTGTTAAATCATTGGCAGTTAAGGCAGGGTTAACTTTTTTTAATGCAGTTTTAATAGCAGCTTTAGAATCATTAAAAACTGTACTTGAACCAGCTGGTATCCCCACAACTAATCCTGCTCCTATTTTATTAGCTACTTTAGTAGCTTTATATTTATCACTATCACTTGTAAATCTCATTGCCTCAACATAAATACTTTGAACTGCTTTAGTTTTGGCATCAGAAGTAATGTTAAGCTTTGTTCTAGTCGCAGTTTCAGCAGGTAATTTAGTACCAGATGCCTTTATACTAAGTTGAGTTTTATCTCAGTCACTTAATTCTGATTTAGCATAATTTTCTCCAAGCGACGCAACAATTTTAGTAGCATTTTCCTTAGTTAGAGTTGTTGCAGTAGTATCAGTATTGAAAAAGGCAGCGTCTAGGCGTCCAGAACCTTCTATATTTATTTTAGTTTTAATCTGAGCTGCTGTAGAATGAATCTCTACATTTAAATTGACAGAAGCAGTATCTTTCCCTATTTTGATGTTTGCTTTTACAGTATTGGCTTGTTCATTATCTTTTAAAGTAACTTTAGTGATCGTAATGTTTTTCATTTGATCACTTTTTAATTTATTGTTTGTTTGAACAGCATCTTTAATCGCTTTATTAGTAGCTGCATTAGAAGTATCTGTATTAGATCCTGCTATTAAGGCTACATCTTTATTTTTTATTTGGTTAGCTAAATCTTGGGCTGGGTTGTTTGTTTTAGAACTAGAACCACATGCAACCACAGTAGTTCCAGCACTCCCTACTAACGCTATAGCACCAAGTAAGCTTAGTAATTTTTTCATATTTAAATCTTTTAGTTTTTATATTATATTATATTTTGTGATTTAATTATATAACAATTTTTTTATTGTTTAAGAAGCTTTTTTAACAATTTTATTAAAAAGATAGTATTAATAATAGTTAAATTAAGGAGAAGAAGTTGGTGCCTTAAAATACATATTGAAACTACTTTCATTGTTATATCTAAAAGTAAGGTTTAGGGTATAAAAGAAATATTGTAAAAAGTTCTATTAGAATAATAATGTAAGTCAAGCCGTTATTGATATATTTTAACAAATATTTATATATATTTATTAATTGATATACATAATAATATAATTGAAAATAAACTAAAAAAATTTTTAGAAAATAAATATTTATTAAAATTTTATTTTTTTATTATTTTAGAATTAAAATCTAATATGCAACCTATATCACTGAATTTTATCTTTATTTATTTCATACTCTCTGACCCAACCTTATTCCTCCAACACAACAATGCTACTAAACACTTCCAAAACAACATATTTAACTCATACATTTTTTTTCTTCTTTAGCGTTTAAATCCTTATCTCAATATGAAGTTAGTTCTGGGTCCTTTGATGTTTTACCCTTATGACGAGCATAAGCATTCATTTTTCTTTTTACATCATCAAAATTAAAGGTTTTATGCTTTCTATTTTTTAATATTGCATCCAAAAATGCTCCTTCCTGAAGCTGATGTTTCCATAAAGAAAATAATTGCTTTTCTTTGTCTTCAACATTTTTAGCCTGATTAAATTCATAATATAGGTCATTTATCCTTGGTGAATCTAGTTTATCTAACATTGACCCCACTTCAGTATCAACAATTTTCAAATAAAATTTAGTACCTTTTTTTTCTTTTTTATGTAAAACTTCTCATGATTTTCATTTAACATAATGGTTAATTTTATTAATCAAGATTACCAATTCATGGGTGTATTTTGGATAAAAATGGCTTCCAACTTTTTTTAAAGCATTAGTTTGAATTATTAAAAGAAATAATTCAATATTTTCTTTTATGCTTAATCTACCATGATAAAGCATAGTCTTCAAATCCACGCCTCATTCTTTTGAGGTTCATTCAGAAATAATTTTTTCTTCTTTTAACAAAAAGAAAGTAATCCAACCTAGACATTCTTTTTCAAAATTTATTATCCCTTCATTTTTAAAACTTTTATCAGCTAAACTCATATTTATAATTCCTTTCTTAAAAGCTAATTACTAATTTTAATTCTTTCATTAGATTAGCATAATGGCCCCCTAACTTACCATTAAATCTTTGAATAAGGCAGGCTAAACAAAATTATTTATTTATTATAATACTTCCCGAATTTATAAATTTGGTTTTTAGCAATATAAACCTTAGGCCAATTCTTATTACCGATTTTAATTCTTTTTTCCCATTTAAGCTTTAAATCATTTCATAATTTTTCAAAACCATTATCTTTTTTTAATATTTCTTCAAATTCTTTTGATTGTGATTTAGAACTAAACAATTTAAACTGGTTTTCTTTTTTGGAGTTATAGTCTATTAAATACATTAAATAGCCTTTAATTAACTGAATCAGTAATTTATTTTTAATAACCTTTTCATCATTTATTAATCTAAATTTATAAAGTTTAATAAGAATATTTAAATAATCCCACATATCAATACAATCATCTTTATAACGATTAATTTTTTGATCTGTGATGCTTTCTGAATCTATCCCTATGGCTGTGTCATTAGACAAATAGTCATACTTATTACTTTTTAAAACATAATGGTAAGCCTTGCTTTTTTTATTTGCAAAATAATTTAAATCTTCTTCATCATGGCTTGTTCCCTGAAGAGAAAAAACCTTGTCTTTATTGATGAGTGCTATTAATCAAGGATGATCACTATCCTCTTTATACTTTTTCTTGTTTAATTTTTCTCAATAAATACCTCTTATTTCTATTACTTCCTCTTTTGACATAAAACGCTCCTTGCTAAAATTTTGATACATAGATTAACCGTGATTATTTTAGCATTAAATCCTATATTTTAAACAAAAACATTCTTTTCCACTTTTTCTTCTCTCTCCTCTGAAAAAGTATCCTTGTTGATTAAATTTTTAGTCCAATCTAATTTATAGTATAAGCAAATAGCAATTGAATATTGGATCACTGGTGTAAATGCCATCACCATAAACACATAAGGAATAGGTAAACAATGATAATACAACAAAACAAAAGTTAAAGGTAAATAGACAATATAATAAGGAATTTGATCCCCTACACTTATTAATAATTGATATCAAAGCTTACTTCCTGTTCTAATAGTAGCTACAATAGAACTTGCAGTTTTATAAAAGAAATAACAAAAAGCACTACCAATTAACATATATTTAGCTACTTCTTTTGAAAGTTCAGTTTTAAGGGAACCACTGTATACTAATGGATATCATCAAGCTGAAGATAAAATAATTAAACTAAAAACAATATTAATTCATGTCGCTACCCCTAAAATTTTTTGAGAATTTAATTTTGCTTCATCATATTTACTTCGCCCTAATCTTTTCCCAACATACCTTGGTAAAACAGCTAGTAATCCTGTACTTACCATATAATAAAAAATCCCTAAAAATAAATTAAAAATGGGAATAACAGCTACAGTGATAGAGGTTGCTTGCCTAGGATTAGATGGTAAGGAGCGATAAATAATTAAATTTAGTAATATTGTAAAAACTGGAGCTATAACATCTGCTAACGAAATTACAATTCCTGTTATTAAAGTATTCCTTCAAACAAATTTATCAATTTCCCAAAACTTCAGTTTTGGAGTTCATTTTGGTTTTTTTCACAAAATATAACTAATTAAAACAATGATCTGCACAAAATTACTAATAGCGTTTCCTATTGGAATGCCTTTAATTCCTAATGAACCAATCTTGGGGCTAACAAGTAACCATACTGTTAATAAATTAATGCCTACTCCAATTAAACAAGACAATAAAGAAACATGAGCCTTATCTGAAGCCAGTAATGTAAAATTAAAAGAATAAAATAAAGGCAAAGTAGCTCAAACAATTAAAGAAAAATTTAAATAATCAGCTCCATACTCTACAACTGTTTTATCTTTACTAGTAGCACTAATAATGTTTTTAGCTCCAATTGAAGTTACTAAAACAATTGCTAAAACAAAAATACAGTATCCCATCACTATTTTAAAAGCAGTTGTTTCTTTAATGCTTTCTTGATGAGTAATCTTATCACCTCTAAATTGACCATAATAAATATTACTAGCTTTATCAAAAGCTTGGATAGAAATGCCAACCACTTCAGAAATTAATATAGCTACTATCCCTCCTGCTAAAGCAGAAGTATCTTTTAAAACAGCTGAAAGAATGACAGTTTGAATAATCCCACTAATCATAATCATAAAAGCCATAGCCATGCTAGGCGACATATGCCATAAAATTTTTGCAGAGCCTTTACGATCCTTAAAAAACCATTTGAGATATCAAAACATTAAATATTAAAACCAAAATTATATGGTGGTTTCTTTACCTCAATATATACTATAGGTCATTCTGCTTTATTATCTTGAATTTTTTTGCGTCATTCATTTTCAACTTCATTTCATATTTCTTTAAATCATTTATTTTTATCTAAATTTAATATTTCTCTCATTGCTGTAAATTCAGATTTTCTGATTTCGTCGTTTTTTTGAAAATAGTAAAAATCTATTGTATACATTAAATAATTCCTAATTAATTCATAACGTTCATCGTCTGAAAGAATATCTTTATTAATATTTTTATTTTCATATAGCTTCATAAGGATTTCTAAATAATCAATTCTATTAATTTTTCCTCTATATCCTCCTTTAGGTTTTTTATAACGAATATTTCTTATAATTAAAGCTGTATTATCTTTTGGTAGATACTTCTTCTTACCATGCCTTAAAACATGATACTTCTTTTTTTTCTTGTCTAAATATTCTATATCACTTGTTCCTTCCATATAAAGACATTTATTTTCATTTATTAATATCCCAAATTGGGGATGTCTTAACCTTTTATTAGATATGTAATACTTGATTAACCCATAATAAATACCTCTAATTATTATTTTCATACTAAACCTCTTTCTTTTCGTCTTATAAGATGTAATTATATTTAATAGTTTTATCCATTCGTACTTAATAAGATCACATTAAAACTGTTATTATAATTTATGCTTATGTTGTTCTTTATAATAAATGGCTAAGCCTTTTAAAACAATATTATTCATAATGACATAATTAGCTTTATTTGCAACATCTAAAAAAGGTTCCCTACCTCCTCCGCTTATTATGACATGAAACTTCTTATTATTACTGGTATCATAGTGCTTAACATATGATTGAATAGCATACCAATGGCTATTAATGACTCCGCTATTTAATGATTCTTGTGTATTTCTGCCTCATCTAGTACTACTAAAACTAAAGGGTTGTTTTTCTAATAAATAAGCTCTTGCTACTAAGGCACTCCCTGCTATATATCAACTAGGAATGAAGGAAAATCCTTGAATCTGTTTTTTTTCAATTAAAACTAAAGCAGTACTAGTACCAAAACTAATTAAAATCATATTCTCTCATTGCTTAAATGTCTTAATTAAATAATAGGTTGCTAAAAATAAATCAGTTCCTCCCTTTGCTACATGCTTCCAAGCAAAATACTTTTTTAAATGATCAGCTTCAAGTTGAGCAATTTTATAAGTATATTCATTTTTCTTAAGCCATTTAATAAGTTTATTGATAGCTATTTGGTTCCCAATACTCATTAAGCAAAACATATTATTGTTTCAATGATGTTTTTTTGCTAAACTATCAAGCTTGTGCTGGTTTAAATCATTATTTTTGATTCTTATGCTTTGGTCTGATGCTAATTGCTTGTCATCTGCTATTTTAGTATATGATCCTCCTACATCTATATAAAGGCATGGAACATTTAAAGTTTTTTTCATTTAATATTGCTTTTTTAAATCAACAATTTTATCTACAACTAATTCATAAGGAGCAATAATTTTTTTATATATTGAAAAACGAGGTCTTCTGCCTTGTTTTTGTTGGTCTAAAAATGTCTCTTGTTTATTCATTTTTAAATTTGATATATTTTGGATAGGAATACGATATAGCTTTAATTGATAAGGATTATCAAGATTGATGCAAGCATAAATTAAAAAATCAAATTTGGACCTAGGACCAAAACTACTTAAATCATTTTCACAACTTGAACTACCTTTTATTTGATATCTTTTCCCTTGCTTATCAATGGCATCAGAAGAATTACTTTTGATTCTAATGTTTAATTCTAAATCATAATGATAACAAGCTATTATTTCTGTAAAGGATTCATTAAGATTAATACCACGGGTGTAGATTTTTCTTAATTCTTGATTAAGTTCTAATCATTTTGGATAGAGCTTGATGATTTTGTTGTATATTACTTTTGTGATAATCATTTTTTCAAATTACTTGGATTTTTATTGCTAATGCTTTTGCTATGTGAACTGTAACAGCGTTTCCTGCTTGTTTATATAATTGCGTATTGGCTATCTCTGGTAGTAGAAATTCTTTAGGAAATCCCTGTAAATTAAAACATTCTCTGGGCAATAATTTACGAAAGCCATGTTTAGTGAAAATAATCGGTACATTATGTCCTCCTGTTCCCATGTTTGCAGTAAGAGTAGGGCACAGCCCATTTTGATTTACTCTAATATAAGTTCTGCGGATCTGATAAAAAGTAAAATGATCTTGTTTTGCTTTTAATAATCAAGGATGATATTTACTTTTTTCATAATAGTACTTATGATCTTGTTGATTTTCTAGGTCGATAAACTTTTTCATATCATCTAAAGATTTGGAACAATTTTGAGGTTTTGGAAATTCAAAATTTAGATAATCTGCATAGTTTCTAAATCCTATAATGTAAATCCTTTCTCGATTTTGGGGAATATTAAAATTTTTTGTATTTAAGACTTTATATTTTATGAAGTAATTAATTTCTTTTAATTTGTTCAAGATAACCTTAAAGGTACTACCTTTGTCATGAGATATTAAATTACGCACATTTTCTAAGATAAAAAACCTTGGTCTTTTAACCTTAATAATGTCATACAACTTAAAAAACAAATTACCTCTTTGATCATCAAACCCTTTTCTTAATCCTGCAATTGAAAATGGTTGACAAGGGAAACCCGCAAGCAATAATTCAAAATCAGGAATTTGGTCTGGCTTTATTTTATTAATGTCTCCATGAATTTGTTCGTGAAAATTTAGCCGATAAGTCTGCTGACAATACTTATCTCACTCCGAACTAAAAACACACTTCATTTTTAATTGTCTAAATGGTAGGCTTAGTCCTCCAACTCCAGCAAACAAATCAATAAATTTTAAATTTTTTAGCATAAATTTTTAAGAAAACACTTTCTTGTTAAAGATAATTGTCTTTATTTTAAAGTTTTCTTGCTAAGTTTGGTTTTTAGTTTTCAAGATAAAAATTTAAAATAACATTCTAAAATTAAAATCTTCTTAACCATAATAAAAAGGCTTTCTCAAAAAGCCTAGTTAAATTACTATTTTTAAAATAACAATTTTAATTTAAAATTATGAAATAGGTTCTTTTGGGTACCATGGGGTTGAGATCATGGCTTTTGTTTGATCATTAGCTAACTCATCCTTAACATACACGGTGTCTGTGTTTCCACTATGCACTACTTCACAGTACAAATAAAAAGAAACATTATAATTGTACTTTTGGGCATTCGTAATAAAATGATAACTGCCAGAGGGATAAAGGGCAAGAGCTAATGAAATATTAGTTCTTTGGGCAGTATCAGCATCTTGGAAAAAATAATTATCTAAAGACCAACCCCCTGCGTATGGAGTTTTATAGGGATCATCCCCAGTAAGATAACTAATCATTCAAGCATAAGGGTTTTTGGCATGATATTGTAAAGCAGCGTTATAAGCTCCTCAAAGATAAATCATTGATGTGGCTCCCATATCTAAGATGAACCCATAGGTATCTGCTTGGTTTGGGGTTTGAAAAGCTCCGTTTCCATAATAGGCATAATAGTCAGAATCTACTCCATTATACTGATGTTTAAAAGCTTTTGGATTAAATGGTTCTAAATGACCAGCACGCTTTAAATTAAGTTGGTTTGCCTTGGTGTAACTATCAGCTTTAATGGTTGAATTAGTTGCGTTGATAGTTTGGCTAACTCCTAGTGCGACAAAACTACTAATAGCTACACTCATAAAGATTGGTTTAAAGTACATTTTTTTGATTTGAAAATTTTTAAATTGATTTAATAAACATTATATATAAAGAATTTAGGATTTTAATTTAAATTTATCAAAAATAGAAGGGTTACGAATTAAAATAAAAATCAGCATATTAATTTTTAACTAAAGTTTTAAAGAGGAAAACTAATATTAGTTTTAATAATTTACAATAAAGTAAATATTTAAAATAGGAAATTCATTAATGAAAATTAATGTAGAAAATAGAACTATCTTTTGCCATGATAATTTGGATATATTAAAGGGAATTAATAGTAATTCTGTAGATTTAATTTATTTAGATCCTCCCTTTAATAAAAAGAAAATGTTTACAGCCCCAATTGGCTCATCTGCAGAAGGAGCATCTTTTAAGGATTGGTTTGAAGAAAAAGAAATTAAAGAAGCATGATTAGATACAATTGAACAAGATAATCTTGCTTTACATAATTTTTTAAACGGAATAAAAGCAATTGACGGACAAAAATCTTATAATTTCTGTTACTTGGCTTATATGTCAATTCGTTTAATTGAAATGCATCGTGTTTTAAAGCCCACAGGTTGTATTTATCTTCATTGTGATAGTACTATGAGCCATTACCTTAAATTGGTAATTGACTGTATTTTTGGAGAAAAAAATTTTCAAAACGAAATTATTTGATATTACAAAAATGCTCCTAGAGGTAGAAAAAGATTAGCTAAATCCCATGATACTATTTTTTGATATTCAAAATCTAAAAATTATGTTTTTAATAGAAGCAATATTCTTCAACCATATGAAAGTAGCAATACCTTTTGAGATTATACAAAAGGAAGGTTTAAAGATAAACCTATGCCAAAAGGTAAAACTCCTGATGATGTTATTACCATTACTTTCAATAGTAAAGCCAAAGAAAGAACAGGATATCCAACTCAAAAACCTTTAGCCCTTTTAGAAAGAATTATTAAAACAAGCTGTCCTGAAGATGGTATTGTATTAGACCCTTTTTGTGGTTGTGCCACAACATGTGTAGCAGCTGAAAAGTTAAGTAAAGCATGAATAGGGATTGACATTTCTACTAAAGCTCTCAGCTTGGTAAAAAAAAGATTGAAAAAACAATTTGCTCAAGGCAATATTTTTGAAAAACCATGAAATGAAATTAAAGATTTTACCTACCCTCCAAAGAGAACAGATGAAGGAGAGGCATATATTGAAAAAAAATGAATTTATGTTATTTCTAATCCAAAATATTCAGGTGAATATAAAGTAGGGGTAGCTAAAAATTGAAAAGCTAGGTTAAATAGTTATCAAACTTCATCTCCTAATAGGGAATATAAGATGGAATATAAAGTAGAAACTGCTAATTTTAACAAAATAGAGAAAACAGTTCATAAATTTTTTGGTAATCAAGGAAAACTTAAGCATGAATGAGTGCAAGCTCCTTTGGATGAAATCAAAAATAAGATAAATGAATTAATTAATGATTTGTAAAAAATGGTTAGATTAGTCGATCCCACACCAACATTCCACTAAGGAGTAAACATGAAACATTTTACAATTGAAACAAAAATTAAATGAGCTGAAGAATAACTAAGAGCTAAAAAGAAAACTTATTTTAATAGCTTTTTAAATGTCTATTAATATCGTTATAATAATCAGCCTATTAATTTTTAAATAAAAGTTTTGAAGAGGAAAACTAATATTAGTTTTAATAATTTACAATAAAGTAAATATTTAAAATAAGGAATTCATTAATGAAAATTAATGTAGAAAATCGAACTATCTTTTGTCATGATAATCTAGATATACTAAAGGGAATTAATAGTAATTCTGTTGATTTAATTTATTTAGACCCCCCTTTTAATAAAAAGAAAATGTTTACAGCACCAATTGGTTCATCAGCAGAAGGAGCTTCTTTTAAGGATTGATTTCAAGAAAAGGAAATTAAAGAAGAATGACTTGATACAATTAAACAAGATAATCTTTCCCTTCATGATTTTTTAAATGGAATAAAGACATTGGATGGTAGAAAATCATATAATTTTTGCTATCTATCCTATATGGCCATTCGTTTAATGGAAATGCACCGTGTTTTAAAACCAACAGGTTCCATTTATCTTCACTGTGACCAAACTATGAGTCATTATTTAAAACTAATTTTGGATTGTATTTTTGGAGAAAAATTATTTAAAAATGAAATTGTTTGAAGTTATCAAGGCCCTGCTGAACCAAAAAAAGCATTTAAAAGAAAGCATGATTATGTTTTATTCTATACAAAATCTAAAGCTTCTTTTTTTAATGATGATGCAAGTAGAGAATCAATAAGTGAATTTTCAAAATCTAAATTTACTAAAAAAGATGAAAAGGGATGATATAAAGAAATTAAAGGGATCAAGCAATATATGCGAGAAACTCAAAGAATGAAGTCTGTATGAGATATTCCTATTATTAATGCTATGGCCAAAGAAAGAACTGGCTACCCTACTCAAAAGCCTTTAGTTCTTTTAGAAAGAATTATTAGTGTTAGTTGTCCAAAAGACGGGATTGTTTTAGATCCATTTTGTGGTTGTGCTACAACATGTGTGGCTGCAGAAAAATTAAATAGATCGTGAATTGGAATTGATATATCACATGAAGCGTATAGATTAGTTCAAGAAAGATTACAAAAGCAATTTGCTCAGGGTAATATTTTTGAAAAGCCATGAAAAAATATAACATATCTTACTTATCCTTTAAAAAGAACAGATAAGAATGGGGATGAAGGTGATAAAAAATGAATTTATGTTATTTCTAATCCTAAATATCTCGGTGAATATAAAGTAGGAGTCGCTAAAAATTGAAAATCTAGATTAAATAGTTATCAAACTTCTTCTCCTGATAGAGAATATAAAATGGAATATAAGGTAGAAACTGCTAATTTTAACAAAATAGAAAAAACGGTGCATAATTTTTTTGGTAATAAAAATCAACTTAAACATGAATGGGTACAAGCTCCCTTGGTTGAAATTAAAGCTAAGATCAATGAATTAATTAATGATTTATAAAAATTGATTACCTAATCTACCTCTCCAATAATGTATTTTTAAAATAATACTTAAAAGCTAAAAAGAAAAAACTTATTGTTGATAGCTTTTTAAATGTAATTCAATAGTTTTAATAATTTACAATAAAGTAAATATTTAAAATAGGAAATTCATTAATGAAAATTAATGTAGAAAATCGAACTATCTTTTGTCATGATAATCTGGATGTATTAAGAGGAATTAATAGTAATGCTGTGGATTTAATTTATTTGGATCCGCCCTTTAACAAAAAGAAAATATTTACAGCACCAATTGGTTCATCATCAAAAGGAGCATCTTTTAAAGATTGGATTGAAGAAAAAGAAATTAAAAAAGCATGACTGGATACAATTAAACAAGATAATCTTGCTTTACATGCTTTTTTAAAAGGTATTAAGACATTGGATGGCAGAAAATCTTATAATTTTTGTTATTTAGCCTACATGGCAATCCGTTTAATTGAATGCAAAAGAATTTTAAAGGAATCTGGCTCCATTTATTTGCATTGTGACACAACAATGTGTCATTATTTAAAGCTAGTTTTAGATTGTATTTTTGGAAAAAAAAATTTCAAAAATCATGTCATTTGAGCCTATAAAAGTGGCGGAACATCTAAATTTTATTTTGCAAGAAAACATGATGACATATTATTTTATTCCAAAAGCAAAAATTATTATTTCAAAAGTTTAAAGGAAAAATCTTATAATCGTGACTATAAACCTTATAACTTTAAAGGGGTAGAAGAATATAAAGATTTTCTAGGGTGATATACTCTAGTTAATTTAAAAGATGTCTGAAATATTGATATGATAGGGAGAACATCTCAAGAAAGAACAGGTTATCCAACTCAAAAACCCTTGTCCCTTTTAGAAAGAATTATTAAAACAAGCTGTCCAAAAGATGGTGTTGTATTAGACCCTTTTTGTGGTTGTGCTACTACATGTGTAACAGCCGAAAAACTAGGAAGGACATGAATAGGGATTGATATTTCTACTAAGACACATGATTTAGTAAGGAATCGTTTAGAAAAACAATTTGCTCAGGGCAATATTTTTGAAAAGCCATGAAATAATATAACATATCTAACTTATCCTTTAAAAAGAACAGATCAAAATGGGGATGAGGGGAACAAAAAATGAATTTATGTTATTACTAATCCTAAATATCCAGGTGAATATAAAGTAGGAGTCGCTAAAAATTGAAAAGCTAGGTTAAATATTTATCAAACTGCTTTTCCTGATCATGAATATAGGCTTGAATACAAAGTAGAAACTGCTAATTTTAACAAAATAGAAAAAACAGTGCATAATTTTTTAGGTAACCAATGCAAGCTTAAACATGAATGAGTGCAAGCTCCCTTAAAGGAAATTAAAGCTAAGATCAAGCAATTAATTAATAATTAATCCGCTATCAGCATTTATTTTTTACAATATGGGTGTTTAAACTTTAGTAAAAACTGTATTGAACCTTTCTCAATTTCCTGCCGTGTCTACCACTAGCATATATACATTTTCGGCATAATCCTTTTGCAGGTTAACGATATTACCATTAATATATGTTGAGTATCTAGCATAATCAAAATCGTTTCTTCGCACATAATCAGTTTTACTATAAGGCTTCATCAGATCATACATAGCCTGCCTTACTTGAACGATATTGGCACTCGAAACGCTAGAGAATGATACTTGAAAGCCCCGATATCCTGCATTACTCAAATATGCTTCAATATCTCTCCTTAACTGAGCCGCTGAAGGTCGCATCGTCACTCCTACTTGGGTAGAGGCTGAATCCCCTTGCACGGTAGCAGTTACATTAACCCCAATGTAATAATAAGTTCCACTAGTAGCTATGACATTCCAATCTGGTCGTGAGGCAATTTTAGTAAGGCTAATTGCATCTAAATCAGAAGCAGTAAGTTTTCATTTATTAGCTAATTCCTGTTTAATTAAACCAGCTGTTGCTGCACTAGTAGGATTAGCGTTAGTTCCGACAGGAAGGGCAATAAAAGTAGTAGAGGCAATTTTATCAATAATGTACTGAGCTTGGTTAACTCGACTAACTTGGAGGTTAATTCTTTCTTGCGTCACTCCATTATCAGCAGTTGCTTCTACTGTCACAGGGGTATCTTCGCTAGGAATATTCACACTATTAAAAGTAATAATTGAAAGGTCAGCATCAGTAATTTGTGGGTTAGCTTGAGCTAAACTTGCTTTAATGGCACTAATAGTACCTGGGTTAGCTGTACTTGGATCACTGGTGGCTGGAATTTCTAAGTTAGATGTTACAATTTTGTTCACTATTTGGTTAGGAGTAGCTTTCACTGCCACTTTTAAGGTCACTGTTAAAGTTACTGAGTCTTTTTGGATCGTTAAAGTAACATTAGTAGGAGTTTGTGATCCTGTAGTATCTAAATTCACACTGTTATAAGAAAAAGTAGTTAAGTCTTGGGCAGTTAAAGTAGGATTAGCTGTCTCTAAAGCAGTACTAATTGCTTGTTGGGTAGCTAGGTTTGCAGTACTAGGATTAACTGTATCAGCTAACAAAAGCTCTGTAGTAGTAATTTTCTTTTTAATGGTAGCTGCTTGACTTAAAAGAGTAACGCTAATATTAAAATCTAGTGATGGAGCATTATTAATAGCAATTGTAAACTGTACAGCACTATCTTGTACTAACCCTGCAGAAGTCTTAACTGAAAGTTGGCTTTTATCATAAGCTGTCAGCTTATTAGCTAAAGCTAAATTATCAATGACTAAGCTATTAGTAGTGGGATCATTAGGACCTGGACTAGTTCCATATGCGACATCAATTGAGGTATTAGTTATTTTATTACTAATTTGCAAAGTAGTAGCCTTAATTGCTACTGTTAAAGCTAAATTAGTAATATCTCCTGCAGTAGCAGCCCTGTTATCAATAACAGCAATCACAGTACTATTAGTACTAGTCCCGTCTGTCACTAAAGGTTTAGACGGATCTTGTAATTTAAAGCTTTTAATCATAGCTAAATCCTTTTTATTTAAAAGTGGATTAGCTATTGCAAGTTTATTTTTCAATTGAGTTAAAGTACCAAAATCATTTAAGTTAGGGTTAGTATTAGGATCTAAATAAAGCTGAGTGGTTTTAATTTTAGTTGCTACTGCAGCACTTTTAGAATCTAAGATTACTGAAAGCACTACAGATACTTTAACTTTATTAATCGTAATGTTAGTAGTAACATTAACTGCTTTGTTAGTCTGCAGGGTAGCAGTTTCAAAAGTAATTGCTCCTATGTCTTGGGGACATAGAGTAGGATTAAGAGCTTTTAAACCATTTTCTAAAGCAGTAACCGTAGCAGGATCCGCTGTACTAGTAGGTAAAGTAGGATTTAAAGCTAAAGCTTTATTAGTAATTTTATCTTTAATGATGTTAACAGCTGCCTCATCTTGACTTGCCACCCAAATTACATTAAGGGCAATAGTAGCAGTAGTTCCAATACTGTCTGTAATGGTAGCAGTCACAGCAGTAAGGGTGTTAGGAGTTAAGATTTTATTTTCAAAAGTAATCGCTTCAACATCAGGATTGTAAAGGGTAGGATTAAATTTTTGTAAAGCAGTACGCATATCATCACGACTAGCGTTATTACTTAAATTTTTGGTAAGAGATGCCACATAATAGGTAAAATTAGTGTTAATTTTAGATGCAATTTGGCTTGCATTAGGTTTAACTTTCACTGCTAAAGCTAATCTCGAAACATTCCCATCTACTGTGGCTTGCATTTCTACAGGAGTCCATCTTTCAGTTCCATCGTTTTGCAGGATTCCTTTAAAACTTAAAAAGGTAAGGTCTAAATTAGAGAGAGCATAGTTTTTAGCCTTTAGTTCTTTTTTGATCACATTAGTAGTAGTTTGGCTGGATACATCACTATTAGCTACATAATTAATGGTTAGTTGCTTAAAAGTAACCTTTTTAATAATTTGGGCAGCTTGAGAATTAATCGACACTTCAAGTACTACTGTCGCTAAAGCAGGGTCTACTCCTTCTCCTTCTAAATTGATATTGGCATAAACTTGAGAAAAAATTTCACTTCCATTATTTTGAAGAGGCTGTGAAGCAGAAACTAAATTAAAAGAAATATGGTTTAAATCAAAAGTGTTCAGGTCTCTGTTCAAAAGAAACAACTGACGCTTTAAAGCTTGAACAGTAGCTTCTGTGTCTAAGTTAGGGTCAGTATTAGCAGGAAGTCTAATTTTTTTATTTTTAATTTTAGCTGCAATTTGGTTAGCATTATCTTTGGCAGGAGGTTTAGGAGCAGGTGGACTAGGACTAGGAACTACTTGCTTGCTGCCACAAGCTACAGCAGTACTACAAGCACTAATTCCTAAAGTAAGAGCTGTTAGTAAGTTTAAGAGGCGTTTCATATTAGTACTATCCTGTTTTAATCATTTTCTTTTCTATTTTAATTTTAACAATAAAGGGCAAAATTATAAAGAAGTCACATCAAACAAAGCTAATGAAGGATAGTTTACTAATAACTTATGCCAAAGTAAAAATCATAAGTAATTGCCTGTCCAGTAGGATCAGTAACCGTCACAGCTACTAGCACTAAAGCGTCTCTAACTAATTCGACAAGAGGAGGAAAAGTAACCATGTTAATATCACTGAACCTAAGTCATTTATTAGAGGCTACTTTTTTTGCTTCGTTATACATATACTGTCTTGCTTGTGGTCACCGTTGGCTATTCATTTCTTCAAACGGAAGGTCAAATCCCCCTCCACTTCTTTCAACTTTTAAAAAAGCATCCATCAATTGTTGTGCTGTAGGTTTAATAGCCACACTAACTTGAGCAGAAGCACTATCTCCTGATACTGTAGCTGTAACTGTCACAGTTTTGTACTTATAAGTACCACTGTTATCTAAATTCCCAGCATTCCCTGCAGTAGTTTTAGAAATAGTCACATAAGATAAATCTGCTTGAGTTAGTCCTGAGCCTGAAGCTAATCCTTTTTTAATGAAAGCAGCTGTCGCTGGGTTAGCAGGATCGACATTACTATGAGCTTGAATATCAATTTTATGAGAGGTATTAATTTTATCGATAATGTACTGAGCTAAGTTCTTACGAGTAACTTGTAGGTTAATTGTTTTAGAAGTACCTCCCTTAGAGACAGTAGCTACCACAGTGACTGCTGTTCCTAGAGGTAAATTAACCACATTAAAAGTAATGTTGCCTAAATCTGCTTGAGTAAGTTGTGGGTTATCATGTTTTAAGCTATTTTTAATACTAGTAATAGTCCCTGCATCACTTGTGGATTGATTATTAATAGATGCAATTTCAAGGTTAGTATCAGTAATTTTAGCAATAATTTGGTCTGGACTACTTTTCATCGCTACGCTTAAGTTCACTCTTTGGACTGCTCCTTCTTTAGTAATAGTAAGTGTCACAGTCGTAGGAGTTTCTGAGCCTGAATTATCAAGCATAACATTACTATAGCTAAAGAAAGTAGTGTCATCTGCTGTTAAAGTAGGATTATCTGTTTGTAATTGTGCTGTAATGGCTTGTTGGGTAGCACTGTTTGCAGTGCTAGGGTTAACAGTAGCAGCTAAAATCATACTAGTAGCAGTAATTTTATCACTAATTGTTTTAGCTCTATTAACCCTAGTTACTGTGATTCTAAAATCGTTTCCTCCCTTACGATAACCTCTCACATGCATTACTACTGTAGTGGGAGAGTCCTCTCAAAGATTAAACCCATAAGAAGAAACATAGAGTTGACTTTTATCTCATGCTTTCAGGTTATTAGCCAAGGCTAAGTTATCAATGACTGCTTTGTTAGAAACAGGTCCTGATGCTCGAGGGGTCAAATAAGGCACATCAATGTTTCTTGTTTTTATTTTATTAATTATTTGGTCTACTGAAGGACGCATTGCCACACTGAGTGTTTTAGTACTAGTGTCTCCTGCAATAGCAGTATTAGTAATAACAGCTTCTACACTAGTATTAGTTTCAGAACCATCTGTGATAATCGGAGCACTAGGGTCAGCTAATCTAAAACTAATCATGGCTTTTTCGGCGTTTGTTAAAGTAGGGTTAGCTACTTGTAGTTTGTTTCTTAGTTGAGTAGTAGTTTGGGGATTTGCAGGATTAGGGTTAGTATTAGCATCTAAATAAATTTGAGTATTAGTAATTTTATTGGCTGCTATAATAGATTTTGAATCAAGTTGAACTTTTAATACTAAAGAAACTGAATATTCTTTAATATTAATAGTCAGAGTAACATTAACCTCTTTATTAATTTCTAATGTAACAGTATTAAAACTAATGTTGCTTAAATCATCTGCAGTTAAGGTTGGATTAAGAGCTTGTAGAGTACTTTTTAATGCAGTCACAGTAGCAGGGTCAGCAGAACTAGTAGGAAGAGCTGGACTTAAAGCTAAAGTAGTTTTTTTAATTTTTGCTTGAATGTCTTTGACATCTGCTTCTGCTTTAGTGACTCTGGTAATGTTTAAAAGGAGTTGATCTTCATGACCACTAGTGTCTTCAATAGTAGTTTGAACTTCTGTAGGTTCATTTAAGGTTAATTTTTTTTTTTCAAAAGTAATTAGTTGTAAGTCTTCTTGAGTTAAAGAAGGATTAAGCTCTTGTAGCACAGTACGCATGTCATCCCGACTGGCATAATCACTTAAATTATCTGTCAAACTAGCGACACTATAGCTTAGTTCTGCGTTAATTTTAGAAGTAATTTGGTTTACACTTGCTTCTACTGTAATCATTAAAGCAGTTTTAGCTTCATGACTGTCCACACTAGCAATTAAATCTACTGCAGCTGGTGTTTCACTTCCATCATTGTTTAAAGTAGCTTTTGCAAAACTAAGGTAGCTTAAGTCTTGGCTAGTTAAATTAATGTTAGCTTGTTGCAGGTAGGTTAATAAGAGCTTAGTAGTAGCAGGATCTTGCACTTGAGAGTTTGATACATAAGGAAGCGTTAGTTTTGTTACTCCTACTTTAGAAAGAATTTGTTCTGCTTTAATGTTAATCGCTACATCTAGCACTACTGTAGCATTGGTAGCTTCATCTCCAATGTCTAGGTTAATGTTAGCATCTACTCTGCTAAAAGCTTTAGTACCATTATTAATTAAAGGTTTATTGGCTTGTACTAAGCTAAAAGTAATATGGTCTAAATCATAGTTAGTTAAAGTTTTATTTAAAGAGTAAAGAGCATTTTTAAGAGTAGTAATTGTTTCTGCTGAAGCTAAGTTAGGGTCAGTATAAGCAGATAAAATAATTCTTGTGTTTTTAATTTTATCTGCTATGTCTTGGGCAGTTTCTTGGACAATTGGGGCTGGTTCGAGAGGAGGTGCAGGAGGAGGAACCACTGCTTTACTGGCACAAGCCACACTAGTAGCACTAGTACCAGTAATCAATGTCACTGCTGTGAGTAAATTTAAGAACCTTTTCATCTTAACTCTCCTTCTTGGTTAGTTTTATTTTACCACTTAAAACTAATTGATCTTTTATTTTAATTAGGGAGTACCATACTCGGCTCAAAAGGAACTGTTTGCTGATTGCCCAGAACCGTCTGTAATTGTGATTAAGACCCCAGAAACACGGTCAGTAAATAATTCTGCTGGGCTATCAAGCGTAACCATGTCAAAATCACTTAATCTTAAATGACTATTGGCTGCAATAGCATGAACCTTGTTATACATGTACTGTCTAACTTGGGGTCAAACAGCACTAGTAAGTTCAGTAAAAGGAAACTTATAAACTTTGTTGTATAGTTTCATAGCTTTTCTGAATTGTTCTGCAGTTGGTTTAATAGCAACACTTACTTGAGTTGAAGCACTGTCTCCTGCTACAGTAGCTGTAACTGTAACAGATTTATACACATAAGTACCAGTGTTATCTAAATTACCAGCAGTTCCTGCTGTAGCTTTAGAAATAGTCACATTAGCTAATTCATCGTTAGTAAGTCCTGAGCCAGAAGCTAGTCCTTGTTTAATGAAAGCAGCTGTGCCTCCGTTGGCAGGATCAATATTAGCATGGGCTTGAATATCAATTTTATGAGAAGTATTAATTTTATCTATAATGTACTGAGCCATGTTCTTACGGGTTACTTGCAGGTTAAGCGTTTTTGAAGTACCTCCTTTTGTCACAGTAGCTACTACTGTGACTGCTGTTCCTAAAGGAAGGTTAACAGTATCAAAAGTAATTTTTGCTAAGTCAGCTTGGGTGAGTTGCGGGTTATCATGTTTTAAGCTATTTTTAATCGCTGTAATAGTACCTGGATCTGCTGTGGATTGATTATTGTTAGCTGGAATTTCAAGGTTAGGGTCAGTGATTTTAGCAATAATTTGATCAGGACTACTTTTAATCGCTACGCTTAAGTTCACCCTTTGGACTGCTCCTTCTTTGGTAATAGTAAGGGTGACAGTAGTAGGAGTTTCTGAGCCTGAGTTATCAAGCATAACATTACTATAGCTAAAGAAAGTAGTGTCATCTGCTGTTAAAGTAGGATTATCTGTTTCTAATTGAGTAGTAATTGCTTGTTGGGTAGCAATGTTTGCAGTGCTAGGATTAACAGTCGCAGCTAAAATCATACTAGTAGAGGTTATTTTATCACTAATTGTTTTAGCTCTATTAACCCTAGTTACTGTAATTCTAAAATCGTTTCCTCCCTTACGATAACCTCTCACATAGATTACTACTGTAGCAGGCGTATCTTCAAAAAGGCTATATCCATAATTATCAAAATAAAGTTGACTTTTATCTCAGGCTTTCAAGTTATTAGCTAAAGCTAATGAGTCAACAACCGCTTTGTTAGTAACAGGTCCTGATCTTTGAGGAGTCAAATAAGGCACATCAATGTTTTTTACTTTTATTTTATTAATTATTTGATCTACTGTGGGACGCATTGCTACGCTGAGTGTTTTAGTACTAGTGTCTCCTGCAATAGCAGTGTTAGTAATAACAGCTTGTACACTAGTATTAGTTTCTGACCCGTCTGTGATAATAGGAGCACTAGCGTCTGCTAATCTAAAACTAATCATAGCTTTTTCTGCATTTGTTAAAGTAGGGTTAGCTACTTGTAGTTTATTTCTTAGTTGAGTAGTAGTTTGGGGATTTGCAGGATTAGGGTTAGTATTAGCATCTAAATAAATTTGAGTATTAGTAATTTTATTGACTGCTATAATAGATTTTGAATCAAGTTGAACTTTTAATACCAGTGAAACTGAATATTCTTTAATAGAAATAGTAAGAGTCACATTAACTTCCTTGTTAATTTCAAGAGTGACAGTATTAAAACTAATGTTGCTTAAATCATCTGCTGTTAAGGTTGGATTAAGAGCTTGTAAAGTACTTTTTAAAGCAGTCACAGTAGCAGGATCAGCAGAGCTAGTAGGAAGAGACGGACTTAAAGCTAAAGTAGTTTTTTTAATTTTAGCTTGAATGTCTTTGACATCTGCCTCTGCTTTAGTGACTCTAGTAATGTTTAAAAGGAGTTGGTCTTGGTGACCACTAGTGTCTTCAATAGTAGTTTGAACTTCTGTAGGTTCATTTAAGATGAGTTTTTTGTTTTCAAAAGTAATTAGTTGTAAGTCTTCTTGAGTTAAAGTAGGATTAAGTTCTTGTAGCACAGTACGCATGTCATCCCGACTGGCATAATCACTTAAGTTATCTGTAAGACTGGCGACACTATAGCTTAGTTCTGCATTTATTTTTGAAGTAATTTGGCCTACACTTGCTTCTACTGTAATCATCAAAGCAGTTTTAGCTTCATGACTGTCCACACTGGCAATTAAATCTACTGGAGCTGGAGTTTCACTCCCATCATTGTTTAAAGTAGCTTTTGCAAAACTAAGGTAGCTTAAGTCTTGGCTAGTTAAATTAATGTTAGCTTGTTGCAGGGATGTTAATAAAAGCTTAGTAGTAGCAGCATCCTGTACTTGAGAATTTGGTACATAAGGAAGCGTTAGTTTTGTTACTCCTACTTTAGAAAGAATTTGTTCTGCTTTAATGTTAATCGCTACATCTAGCACTACTGTAGCATTGGTAGCTTCATCTCCAATGTCTAGATTAATGTTAGCATCTACTCTGCTAAAAGCTTTAGTACCATTATTAATTAAAGGTTTATTGGCTTGTACTAAGCTAAAAGTAATATGGTCTAAATCATAGTTAGTTAAAGTTTTATTTAAAGAGTAAAGAGCATTTTTAAGAGTAGTAATTGTTTCTGCTGAAGCTAAGTTAGGGTCAGTATAAGCAGATAAAATAATTCTTGTGTTTTTAATTTTATCTGCTATGTCTTGGGCAGTTTCTTGGACAATTGGGGCTGGTTTAGGTTTGGGAGGAGCAGGGGGAGGAATTACTGCACTACTGCTGCCACAAGCTATAGCAGTAGCACTAGTGCTACCAACTAATGTTATTACTGTAAGTAAATTTAATAAGCGTTTCATATTGATCCCTTCCTAACTTTTTTTGCTTTCTTATTTTAATTTTATAAATCCCTTCATTCCCTCTTTTCACCATAATAGAAGATATAGAAAAGCAGGATGATTTATCTCTTCTAATCTTTATTTATTAAGAAGTAGAAAAGTATACATTACCTGTTTTAGTTGCCCCTGTATCATCTGTAATAATTAAAGACACATTTGTAAATGTAGTTATAGCTTGACTATTGCTGGATCATGTCACCATATTCATGTCAGTAATCCAAACAAAAGGATAAGAGCCTGAAGTCTCAAATTCATTAAACATATAAAATCTAGCTAAACTTCAATTCGCAGGCGTGATCGGACTAAAAGGGACAATATAAGAAAATTTACTAATGGCTAAATCTCAAAACTGTTGAGCAGTAGTGTTAATAGCTACATTAACATTTTTAGAGGCTGATTGTCCTAATGCAGTAGCAGTAACTGTCACAGCTTTATAAATATGTTTCCCCTCATTATTTAAATTACCTGCAGTCCCTGCTGATGCTTTACTAATACTAATGTCTGCTAAATCACTGCTAGTTAAAGGAGAGGTTTTAGCAAGACCTGCTTTAATTTTATCAGCTGTAGCTGTTAAAGCAGGATCAATATTACTATGTGATTGAATGTCAATATTACGATTTGATATTTTATCAATAATGTACTGAGCTTCATTAACTCTTTTAACAGTAATGGTTTTATTAATTCTAGTTCCTGCTTGAGTCACATACAAGATTACAGCAGTTGGGATATTAGCTCTTAGGTTTTTGACTTCAAACTTAATTTTACTTACATCATTAGCAGTTAGTTGGCTGTTATCGTAGCGCAAAGAATTTTTCATAGCAGTAATGGTACCTGCATCTCCTGTGTTAAGAGCATTACTATCACTTATTTCAAGATCTGTGTCTGTAATTTTAGCAGCAATTTGAGCTGCACTAGTTTCGACAATCACATTTAGGTTCACATTAACTGTAACTGAACCTTTAGTAATAGAGAGTACTACTACGGTAGGAGTAGCTGTTCCTGTTTTATCTAAATTGACATTACTATAAGCAAATAACCTTGTTTCTGGTACTGTTAAAGTATTATTATCCTTCATTAGTACTGAGGTAATTGCTTTTTGAGTATCAGTGTTAGCAGTACTAGCATTAACATTAGAAGGTACTGTTAAATTAGTGTCAGTAATCTTATCACTAATGGTTTGTACTTCATTAACTAAAGTAATGTTAGTGTTAAGAGTTTCACCGCCTGGGGTGGCAGCATCATCTTTAATGTTAAGCACTACTACTTGTGCTGTATTAGTCACAAGGGTTGCTCCAGATGCTACACTAATTTGGCTTTGGTCATAAGCTTTCAGATTGTTAGCTAAAGCAATAGTTCTAATAATAGTACTAGCAGTACTAGGATTAGTAGGGTCAGTGTTGGTTCCAACTGGCACATCTACACTGACAGTACTAATTTTTGCTTTAATTTGCACTGCACTAGGACGAATTGCTACTTGGAGTTCTTTGTTAGTGACATCTCCTACAATAACACTATTAGTAATGACAGCGTTGACAGTGGTATTAGTTTCACTTCCATCTGCAACTAAAGGACTACTAGCATCTTTTAAACTAAAAGTAATCATTGCCATGTCAAGAGAAGTTAAAGTGCGGTTAGCATTGAGTAGTTTTTGTTTTAATTCTGTGATGGTATTAGCGTTAGTTAAAGAGGTATTAGTACCTGCTCGTAAATAAAGCTGGGTGTTAGTAATTTTTTTAGCTACCTTTACTGTCTCTGAAGCTAGTTCTACTTTAAGAACTACATTTTCTGAAACTAAATTAATAGTAATAGTAGCAGTAACATTTACTTGTTTGTTTAATTCTAAAGTAACAGTATTAAACTTAATTGCTCCTAGGTCTGTTTTAGTTAAAGTAGGGTTAAGAGTGACAAGTTGCGATTTTAAGGCATTGGCAGTGTCTTCATTACTAGTACTTTTAGGAAGACTAGGATCTAAAGCAAGCGTTTTGTTTTTAATCTTAGCTTTAATGTTATTAACATCTGCTTGGTCTTGAGTAACTCTAGTCACATTAATAGTTACTGTTACTGGTTGCTTACTTTGACTATATTGAATTGATACTACTACTTGGGTCGGAGTATTAAGCGTTAAAACTTTATCTTCAAAAGTAATTGCTTGTAAATCATCAGCAGTTAAGGAAGGATTAAGTCTTTGTAAAACATTAAGCATATCATTTCTAGCGTCAGGATTTTTCAGATTATCGGCAGTAGTAGCTACAGAATAGCTAAGGGAAGCATCAATTTTATTTTTAATTTGGTCAAGATTAGCTGCTACTGTCACATCTAAGACAGTAGTAGCAAGATGATTTGCTACTGTGACTCCCATTCTAACTGGGCTTGCTACTTCACTCCCGTCGTTATTGAGTGTTCCTGAGAGAAAACTAATGTGAGCTAAATCAGTTTGAAGTAAATTAGGATTTTTTGCTTCTAATTTAGCTTTTAAGGTTGTAGTAGTCGCTTCGCTTTTGACATCATCATCCGCTACATAATTAATCTTAAAGTCTTTTGCACTAATTTTAGTAAGAATTTGCTCTGCTTCAATGTTAATAGAAACTCCTAAAAGCACTGTTGCTTGAGTTTCGTCTTCTCCCTCTCCCACAGTAATGTTAGCGTTAACTCCCACAGGAGTTTCTGTTCCGTTTGCTACAAGAGGTTTACTAGCATCTGCTAAACTAAAAGTCATGGCAGCTAAATCAAAAGGAGTTAAAGCAGTGTTGAGTTTTTGCAAATCTGCTTTTAAAACATTAATTGTGGCTGTACTTGCTAAATTAGGGTCAGTATAAGCTGCCAGCGGAATCCTTGTGTTTCTTATTTTTTTGGCAATATCATCTGCTGTTTCTTTTTTAATAGGAGGAGCAGGAGCAGGAGCAGGAGCATCTTCACCACAAGCCACAACAGTAGCAGTCGCACTTCCTACTAAAGTAATAGCTGTAAGTAAATTTAATAGTCGTTTCATGCCTTACCTCCTTCTAAACATTCTTATAATTTACTGCAATCTGAATAGTAGCAGTGTCCCCATTAGCATCAGTAATCGTGACCGTGACTGGGTTTAGTTGACCTAAAACTAAATTATTCCCAGAATTAGTGACAAAGCTCATATCACGGGATTCATATACTACCAAACCATAATTTCTGTTATCTCATCGAATGTTATTTTGTAAATTCGTAGCTGTAGTAGCGTCTTGAACATTAGGTGTATTGTGATTCTTATTAGCTCTCAGCAACGGACGAGTATTTTTAAATTTAGCTACAATTTGGGTTGCAGAAGATAGAACTGTGACATCTACTTCAAAATTTGCTAAACTTCCACTATCTTCTACTAAACAATTTAATTTGACACTTCTGTTATAACCTAAATTATCTAAAGTGCTTTTAGCAAAACTAATTTTAGCTAAATCTCCTGCTGTTAAAGAACTATTAGCACCTTGTAAGCCTTCCTTGATCTTAGTAATAGTATCATTATTAGTAGTACTACTATTTGCAACTGGCTTAATACTGAACGCAGTAGTAGTAACTTTATCAGCTATAACTCGAGCAGGATTAACTTGGGTAACTGCTACCGCCCCTTGACGTTGCACTCCTTGGTCATCTTCTACTGTAATCGTAACTCCTACTGCGGTATTAAGCGTTAAAGTTACTGTATCTATGGCAGTAATCATAGCTTCTTTATAAGCAGAAACATTGGCTTTTTGAGCAATGGCTGTTTTAATAGCGTTTTGGGTTAAAGCATTACCAGTAGAGCTTGGTAAAGCAGAACTAACATCAATATTCATTGTATTAAGTTGAGTTTCAAACTGAGCTGCTGTGGGGTTAATAATGATGTCGGTATTAACTGTCGTTGTCGTTTTATCTGCTGCTGTAATGGTAAGCACTACTGCTGTAGCAACTGCGTTTCCAGTATCATTAAGCGTTAGTCCTGCTTGCACACTAATGTAGCTTAAATCATTATTAGTTAAATCAGGGTTAGCTGTTTGTAAAGAGGACTTAATGTTAGCAATAGTAGCACTATTGCTAGTACTGACATTAGCATTAGAAGCAATTCTTAAGTTAGTAACAATAATTTTATCCTTAATCGAATCTGCTAGGTTAGCTAGTCTGACACTAATGTTTAAGGTATCTGATCCAGGAGTAGGTTTAGTATCATCACTTAAATCAAGTTGCACTGTTACATATTGGTTTTTTAGTAGCGTGGCAGCTGTTGTAATGTCAATTTTGCTTGCATCTCAAGCGTTTAAATTATTTTGTAAAGCTACTTCATCAATAATAGCTTGTTTAGTTGTAGTGTTGAGCACACTAGGATCACTAGTACCAGGTACATCGACTTGAATAATTTTAATTTTAGAGGCAATTTGAGCAGCAGTGGGATGAATCGCTACTTTTAATGGTACATTCACTTTATCTCCTGCTAAACTAGGATTAGAAACTACTGCAGTCACATCGACCAAACTTTCTGACCCGTCTCCTTTTAAAGTAGCCGCATCAAAAGTAATCATAGCTACTTCTGCATCAATTAAATTATTTTTGGCTTTGATAGCTGCTTTTAAAGTAGCAATGGTTCCAGGATTAGTAGTACTAGTGTTAGTACCAGCGGGCAGATAATACTGACGAGTAGTAATTTTATTTGCTATTGCTTGAGATTTTCCTATTAGTTGTCAGTAAACTGTAATACTAGCTGTGCCTTGGTCAAGTAATGGTCCTACTGTAATGTTTACTGTGACTGCGTTAGTTTGTTGTAAGCTTAAATTCATTACTCCAAAAGTAATATGACTCATGTCATCATCAGGGCTTGGCTTATCCACATCCCCAGTTAATAACTTATTATTTGCTTGTAATGATTTTTTTAATAAAGCAATAGTAGCTGCGTTCCCTGTACTTAAATTATCAGGGGGATCAATCGTAAGACGAGTGTTAGTAATTTTTGCTTTAATGGTATCTGCTTTGACTTGGTTACCTGAAGCTTTAGTTAAAGTTAGCGTAACAGTATCTGTTTGAGCTTGATCATCTTCAATGTGTACTATAATAGCTGTTGCTTTATTCGCTTCTAAGGTACCACTGTATTTGATTGCTTCTAAATCATATTTTTTTAAAGTAGGATTATGGATTTTTAAGACTTCATTAATGTCTTTATTAGCCACTGGAGTACTACTATCCAAGGTATCATCTAATGAAAAGGTTGTTTTAGTAATTTTAGCAGCTATTTGCTTAGCGGTAGGATGAATTCATACTTGTAAAGGAACTGTAGCAGTTTTGCCTTGATCATCAGTAATAGTAGCAAGGACGGGAGTTTTATCTTCACTGCCATCATTTTCTAAATCTTCTACTTGATAAGTAATAGTTTTTAAATCAGAGGGCTTTAGGGTAGGATTTTCACTTTTTAGTTTTGCATTAATAGCATTAATAGTGCTTGTGTCTCCAGTGTAGGCTTGTACATTACTATTAAGATCAATGTCAGTTCTAGCAGGATCACTAGTGTCAATTTTCTTTTTAATTTGGTCTGCTGTTGCTAAAACAGTTACTTGTAAATTAACCGTTGTAGATTCAAAGCCTGCTTCAGTAATAGTTAAAATTACTTCTGTAGGAGTTTCTTGTCCATTATTAACAAGGGTAGTTTCACTAAAAGTCATAAAGTTTAAATAATCATCAGTAATGCCAGGGTTAGCTTTTTGCAAGGTTCTTTTTAAAGTAGTGATAGTATCAGAGTTTGTAGTATGTGGATTCATGTTTGAAGGTGCAAAAAGGTTAGTATTACTAATTAGTTTAGCAATCTGTTGCGGACTTTCTTTAGGATTAGGAAGGGGAGGTGGGGGAGGTGCTGGAGTATCCTCTCCACATGCTACAACGGTAGTAGCTGTTGCTGATATTAAAGTAAGTGATGATAAAATACTTAATAATTTTTTCATATTTTTACTCCTCTTGGTTTTCATTTACACTACAAATACAGATAAATAAGAAAATAAACTTAGATTTTCATTAAAAAATCACTTTCATTGTTTAATTCTTTTATCTCTTACTAATATTTTATAAAAAAAATGTGATTTTATTTAATAAATACCCCCCCCCCAATAGAAAAAATTATTATTAGTTGCTTATTGAGTTTATAGATTTAGATTATTTATGGTTTATTTATAATTAAGCACATTTAAAAAACAAAAAATCAATTTCAACTCAAAATTAAATATCAGTTTGAACAATAAGAACATGGATAAAAAACTTAAATCCTTAAGACTTTTCAATAACTAAAATAAAATAACATGTCTTTTAGATACAAAATGCTTTATTAATTTTATCTATCGACTAGTTATTTATTCTATTAATTATTTATTTATTACTAATCTACTAATCTATCTATTAAGAACTAGAAGAAACTGTAATATTTTCTGTGACAGGAACGGTTACACTACTATCATCATCTACAATAGAAAGCTGAACTGTTACTCCTCCAGTCGTAATAGCTACGCCTGATTTTATTGTAATTTGGCTTAAATCTCAATCACTAATTTGTGGGCTAGTAATAGCTGCTTTTAAAGCATCAATTATTCGTTGGTCTATTGTTCCGGTTCCTGTATCCCCTCCTGCTCCAGTAATAGTAATAGAACGACTATTACCGATTAGGGTTTTAATTTGGGCTCTTGTTCGATGAATTTGCACTTTAGCAAAAGTAGTCGTTAATACTTGTGGTGTTGATTGATCGTCTGTTATAGTAATAACAACTGAATTATCTCTTTCCGCATCATTTAAATTCTGTGATTGATTAACAATTCCTAAAACTTCTCTATCATGATTGGTTAAATTATATTTTTTTTGTATTTCATTAAGAATAACATTTTCTACACTAGCACTCGACGGAGAACCTAATGTCCCTGCTTGCAAAGCAATAATAGTGCCTGAAGGATTAGTAAAAAGGTTTTGAATTTCAGATGCTGTTCGATTAATTCTCACCTTATTTAAAGTAACAGTGGTACTTGCTGTTCCTGCAGTAATGACAGCATTAACACTATTATCTTGTTCTTCAGAACGTAAGGGTCCAGTATGTGTTAAAACTATTTTATTTAAATCATCTGCTGTTAAGGAAATATTAAGCTGTTTTAATTTTTGTTTAATGACCTCTTTTGAATTATTAAAAACAGTACTAGACCCTGCTGGAATTCCTAAAACAATTCCGTTTGATATTTTATCAGCTATATGATTTACCTTATATTCATCATTATTACTTGCAAATCTATAAGCCTGAACGGTAATTTGGGCTGCTCCCTTTACACTTTGATCATCTGTAATTTTTATAATAATAGGTACTTGTGTTTGTACTGGAAGATTTTTACCCATGGCTGCTGGATCTAGACTTAATTGTTCCTGATCTCATGTACTTAATTCCGTATTAATAACAGAAAATATTCTTAAAAAATTTAAAGCATTATATGAATCTAAATTACTTTGATTACTAACAAAACTTACTCTCAATTTTTTAAAATTATTTAATTTAGCCTTAATTTCTTGTGCTGTTGAATGAATTTCTACTATCATGTCAATAAAACCTAATGTTTTTGCCTTTACTTTTCGTATGCCAATAGAAATATAATTGGGTAATTCATTATTGAGTAAATATCTAGTTGTAGTCTTTCTAGGACCAATAGCAAATATTAAATTCATTTCTGCTTCAGTCAAAGAAGGATTTTCTTTTTTAAGCGAAGTTTTTATAGCATCTTTAGTAGTTGCATTCAATATATCATTATTAGAACCAGCCGGAATTTCTAAAGGTACATTAGTTGCAATTTTACTAACCATGTTTCTAAATATATATGTATTACTTGTATCACTAATACTTCTATATACACTAAGCTGAGCTTGTACTACTGGATTAGTTTTTATTGCATCATCTTTAATATTTAAGTTTATAACGCTTTGTGTGTCTAATATTAAAGTTTTGGTCAAATCTACATTAATACTTAATTGAGCTCTATCATAGGTGGATAATAAAGCATTATTGGCGTCTATGCTAGCTATAATTTTATTAATGTTAGTTTGTGATAATTTATCATCACTAGCATTAGTATTTAGAATAGATATAATATTATGACCTGTCTCAACTATTTTATTTTTAATTTGAGCTGCGGTTGAGTGAATTTGAACTTTATCTAATGTTAATGTTTGAGTTGTCGGTAGAGTAGCGTCATCTATAATGCTTAATTTAATGATATTGTCCTTTTCATTATCTTGGAGAACAATTCCGTTTGCATCAACAACAGAAATAGTAGTCATGTCATAATTACTTAATGACTTGTATGTTGTTTGAATTAAGCTTTTCAAAGCTTTTAAAACGTTCGGATCGTTAAGGTTTGGATCAGAGTCTGCTCTAAGAGCAAGAATGGTTGTTTTAGGATTTGTAATTTTAGCTGCAATTTGAGAAGCAGTAGAATGAATCTCAACATTTAATTGTACTTTAGCTGTAGTATCATTAATACTAATCGTTGCCTCCACTACATTACTTTGTTCATTATCTTGTAAATTAACCTTACTAAAAGTAATATGTTTTACATTATCAGCGGATAAACTAGGGTTAGCCCTCCTTAAAGATAATTTAAGAGCATCAATAGTAGCTGTGTTAGAGGTGTCTGGATCAGTTTTTGCTGGGAGGGCGATCCCTGTTTCTGTAATTTTTTTAGCTATGTCTTCTGCTTTTGTTTTCTTTTCATTATTATTACTACTAGACCCTTTACAAGCCACAACAGTACTAGCAGAACTTCCCACCACAAGAACAGCACTTAATAAGCTTAAAAGTTTTTTCATATCTATCCTTCTTTCATAAATTTTTTGTTTTGTATAATTTTATCTTTAATACTATAATTATAAATTTTAAAAGCTTAAATAAGAAAATTATTTTTATTAAAACAATAATGTATCTCTTCTTAAAACACTTATCTAGAAACATCCTATTTTTAGAACATTTGTAAAACTAAGACTTTTAAAAACCATATGCTTTTGTTTTAAGTGTATAAAAAAATCTTAAAAATTTTTTTACTTAAACGGATTACTGATCGCATCAATCTAACCTGATTAAAAAATAACGAATGAAACATCTGTAACTGTAGCTGTTCCACTATCATCTGTGATGGTAATGGGAACACTTTTTGCGACATTAGTAATCGTTTCAGGATCATTATTAAAAGTAATTCCCTTAAAATCGCTCATTCTTAAATAATTATATTGAGACCCTGCCCTACGAAGTTGATTGAACATATAAATTCTTAGGGCTGGTCATAAAGCAGCTGTAACAGTACCAAAACTAGCAGGAACTTTATAAGTTACTACTCTAATAATGCTGTTTAATTGAGCAGAAGTCGTATTAATAGCTACATTAACATTTTTAGAGGCAGACTGTCCTGCTGCCCTAGCAGTAACTGTTACAGCCTTATAAATATGTTTCCCCGCAGTATTTAAATCTCCCGCAGCTCCAGCTGCAGCCTTACTAATAGTAATGTCTGCTAAATCACTGCTAGTTAAAGGAGAGGTTTTTGAGAGAGCTGTTTTAATTTTATTAGCTGTACTAGCAAGAGCAGGATCTTTATTACTGTGTGCTTGAATATCAAGGTTAGTACTTCTTACTTTATCAATGATGTACTGAGCACGGTTGACTCTGTTGACAGTAATGGTTTTACTAGCTTTAGCTCCTGCCTGAGTTACATACAAGATGACTGCAGTTGGTATATTAGCTCGTAAGTTTTTAACTTCAAAACTAATTAGCGTTAAATCATTAGCTGTTAGTAAGCTGTTATCGTTTTGTAAAGATGTCTTCATAGCAGTAATGGTACCTGCATCTCCCGTGTTAAGAGTATTACTATCGCTAATTTCAAGGTCTGTCTTTGTAATTTTAGCAGCAATTTGTTGAATACTATTTGCTACAGTCACATTTAGATTTACTTGAACTGATACTGATCCTTTAGTAATAGAGAGTACTACTACGGTAGGAGTACTTGTTCCTGTTTTATCTAAAGTGACAGTACTATAAGCAAATAACCTTGTTTCTGGTTCTGTTAAAGTGTTATTATCTTTCATTAGAGCAGCAGTAATCGCTTTTTGGGTACTAGGGTTAGCAGTATTTGCATTAACACTAAATGGTACTGTTAAATTAGGGTCTGTAATCTTATCTTTAATACTTTGTACTTCATTAACTAAAGTAATGTTAGTGTTAACAGTTTCCCTACCTGGGGTTAAAGCATCATCTTTAATGCTTAGCTTTACTACTCTTGGGGTATTAGTCACTAAGGTTGCTCCAGATGCTACCCTAATTTGGCTTTGGTCATAAGCTTTTAGGTTATTAGCTAAAGCAATGGTTCTAATAATAGTACTAGCAGTACTAGGATTAGTAGGATCAGGGTTGGTTCCGACTGGCACATCTACACTTACAGTACTAATTTTTTGTTTAATTTGGGCTGCACTAGGACGAATCGCTACTTGAAGTTCTTTGTTTGTGACATCTCCTACAATCGCACTATTAGTAATGACCGCATTGACAGTCGTATTAGTTTCACTCCCATCTGCAATTAAAGGACTACTGGCATCTTTTAAACTAAAAGTAAGCATTGCCATTTCTGGAGAAGTTAAATTAGGGTTAGCAAGCAATAATTGGTCTTTTAATTCTTGCACTGTATTACTATTAGTGATGGAACTATTAGTACCTGCTCTTAAATAAAGTTGAATTTTAGTAATTTTTTTTGCTAAATCTACTGTGACAGAAGCTAACTCTACTTTTAAAACTACATTTTCTGACACTAAATTACTAGTAATCGTAGCAGTAACATTTACTTGTTTGTTTAATTCTAAATTAGCAATACTATAAGTAATTTTCCCTAGGTCTGCTTGAGTTAAAGCAGGATTAAGCGTTTTTAATTTAGTTGCTAAAGCGTTTTCTGTGTCTGCATTACCAGTGCTTTTAGGAAGACTAGGGTCCAAGGCTAAAGTAGTGTTTTTAATTTTAGCTTTAATGTTATTAACTGTTGCTTGGTCTACAGTTACTCTAGTGACATTAATAGTAACTGTTACTGGTTGTTCTTTTTGACTATTTTGAATTGATACTACTACCTCAGTAGGAGTATCAAGGGTTAAAACTTTATCTTCAAAAGTAATTGCTTGTAAATCATTAGCAGTTAAGGAAGGATTAAGTCTTTGTAAAACATTAAGCATATCAGTACGACTAGCTGCATTATGCAAATTATCTGTAGTAGAGGCCACAGAATAGCTAAGAGAAGCGTCAATTTTATTTTTAATTTGTTCAAGGTTAGCTGCTACTGTGACATCTAAGACAGTAGTAGCTACATGACTATCTACTGTTACTGCCATTCTAATCGGACTCGCAGTTTCACTCCCGTCGTTATTGAGCGTTCCAGCCAGGAAACTAATGTGCTCTAAATCACTTGGAAGTAAATTAGGATTATCTGCTTGTAATTTAGCTTTTAAAACTTTGCTAGTAGCTTCACTTTGCACATCATCATCTGCTACATAATGAAGCTTCAGATCCTTAGTGCTAATTTTAGTGAGAATTTGATCTGCTTTAATGTTAATAGAAACCTCTAAAAGCACTGATGCTTGAGTTTCTTCTTCTCCTGATTTCACATTAATGTTAGCGTTGACTCCATCAAGCGTTTCTGTACCGTCTGCTCTCAATGGTCTACTACTATCTGCTAAACTAAAACTTATGGTCGCTAAATCAAAGGGAGTTAAGTCAGGGTTGAGTTTTTGCAAATTTGCTTTTAAAGCCTTAATGGTAGCTGGGTTTGTTAGGCTAGGATTAGTATAAGCTGCCAGCTGAATTCTTGTTTCTTTAATTTTGTTTGCAATATCATCTGCCGTTTCTTTTTTAATCCGAGGAGCAGGGCGAGGAGGCACAGTTTTATCTGATCCACAAGCCACGACAGTGGCAGTTCCACTTCCTACTAAGGTAATAGTTGCTAGTAAATTTAATAACCGTTTCAATGTTGTTCCTCCTTATGATATATCTTGAAAATCTACTACAATCTGAACAGTAGCAGTGTCACCATTAGCATCAGTAATCGTGGCAGTGACTGGGTTGAGTTGCCCTAAAACTAAATACCCTCCAGAGTCCACAACAAAGCTCATGTAACGAACTTCATATGTTACCATCCCCAAATTTCTGTTATCATAGCGAATGTTTTCTTGCACCTGATTAATGGCATTATTATCATTTGCAGTACCACCTTGAAAATTAACTTGATTTACTGCTCTCCCTTGGTTAGGCAAATTAAGACCTCTTAGTAAGGTTTGCACATTAACAACTTTAGCTGCAATTTGAGCTGCACTAGAGCGTACTGTTACATCCATTTCAAAGTTTGCTAAATTACCATTATCTGCTACTAAACCATTTAATTTCACTGCAGTGTTATGACCTGAATTATCTAAAAAGCTTTTAGCAAAACTAATTTTAGCTAAATCACTATTTGTTAAGTTAGAGTTAGCAGCTTGTAATCCTGCTTTTAGTTTAGTAATTGTATCACTATTAGTAGTACTACTGTTTGCAACAGGATTAATATTAAAGGATGTTTTTGTTATTTTATCTACTATTAATTGAGCAGAATTTACTCTTTTGACTGTTACACTTCCTTGAGCTTGAGTGCCTTGGTCATCCTCTACTGTAATTGAAACTGCTACTGCGGTATTAGGTGTTAAAGTTACTGTAGCTATGTTAGTAATCATTGCTTCTTTATAAGGAGAAACATTAGCTTGTTTTGCAATAGCTGCTTTAATAGCTTCTTGGGTAGCCGGATCTTTAGTAGAAGCAGATAAATCAGAACTCACATCAAAGCTGATACTATCTAATTCAGAAGCAAACTGATTTGCTGTGGGATTAATAATAATGTTTGTATTAACTGTTTCTGAAGTTTGATCTGGTGCTGTAATTGTTAGTACTACTGCTGTAGTCACAGCACTTCCTGTTTTATCAAGCGTTAGTCCTGCTTCCACACTAATGTAGCTTAAATCGTTATTAGTTAAATCAGGGTTAGCTGTTTGTAAAGCTGATTTAATGTTAGCAATAGTAGTACTATTGCTAGTACTCACATTAGCATTAGAAGCAATTCTTAAGTTAGTAACGCTAATTTTATCCTTAATGGTATCTGCTAGGTTAGCTAATCTGACAGTAATGTTTAAAGTATCGGAACCTGCAGTAGGTTTAGCGTCATCACTTAAGGCTAATTGCACTGTTACATATTGGTTTTTTTGTAAAGTAGCTGCTTTAGTAATATCTATTTTGGAGGCATCTCATGCGTTTAAATTATTTTGTAAAGCTACTTGATCAATAATAGCTTGTTTAGTAGTAGTGTTAAGGACACTAGGGTCACTAGTACCAGGGACATCAACTTGAATAATAATAATTTTAGCAGCTATTTGAGCTGCTGTAGGATGAATTGCTACTTTTAATGGTACATTAACTTTATCTCCTGCTAAACTAGGATTAGAAACTACTGCAGTCACATCCACAAAGTTTTCAGACCCATCTCCTTTTAAAGTAGCAGGAGCAAAACTAATCATGGCAAGCTCTGCATCAGTTAAACTGTTTTTTGCTTTAATAGCTGCTTTTAAAGCAGTAATGGTACCAGGATCAGTAGTACTAGTGTTAGTACCAGCACGAAGATAATACTGACGAGTAGTAATCTTATTTGCTATTTTTCGGGATTCTCCTATTAGTTGTCAGTAAACAGTAATACTAGCTCTTCCTTGGTTAAGTAATGTTCCTACTGTAATGTTTACTGTGACTGCGTTAGTTTGTTGTAAGCTTAGATTCATTACTCCAAAAGAAATAGCATTCATTGCACTATTTTCTAGGTTTGGATTATTTGCTTGTAATGATTGTTTTAATAAAGTAATCGTAGTAGCGTTTCCAGTACTTAAATTACTAGGAGGATCAATAGTAAGACGAGTTTTAGCAATTTGAGCTTTAATTGCTTCTGCTTTGGCTTGGTTACCTGAGACTTTAGTTAAAGTTAGGGTAACTGAGTCATCTTTTTGTAGTACATCATCTTCTATGTGCACTGTAATAGAAGCTACTTTGTTAGCTTCTAAAGTACCACTATATTTAATATTTTCTAAATCATAAGCTGTTAAAGTAGGATTAAAAACTTGTAAAGCCTTATTAATAGTGGTACTTGTAGCAGGAGTACTACTATCAAAAGTAGCATCTAATGAAAAAGTTGTTTTAGTAATTTTTGCAGCTATTTGCTTAGCGGTAGGATGAATTCATACTTGTAAAAGAACTGTAGCAGTGATGCCTTGATCATCTGTAATAGTAGCAAGGACAGGAGTTTTATCCTCACTACCATCATTTTCTAAATCTTCTACTTGATAAGTAATAGTTTTTAAATCAGAAGCAGTTAAGCTAGGATTCTCGCTTTTTAGTTTTGCATTAATGGCATTGATGGTATCTGTATCTCCAGTATAGGCCTGCACATTGCTTTTAAGACCAATGTCTGTTCTGACAGGATCACTAATGTCAATTTTCTTTTTAATTTGATCTGCTGTTGCTAAAACAGTTACTTGTAAATTAACCGTTGTAGATTCGAAACCTGCTTCAGTGATAGTTAAAATTACTTCAGTAGGATTTCCTTGCCCACTAGTATCAAGAGTTTCATCACTAAAAGACATAAAGTTTAAATAATCTTCAGTAATGCCAGGGTTAGACTTTTGAAGAATATTTTTTAAAGTAGCAATAGTACCTTCGTTTTTAGTATTTGAATTAATGTTTGAAGGGGCAAACAGGTTGGTATCACTAATTAGTTTAGCAATCTGTTGCGGACTTTCTTTCGGATTAGAAGGGGGAGGTGGGGGAGGTACTGGAGTATCCTCCCCCCCACAAGCTACCACAGTAGTAGCTGCTGATGATATTAAAGTCAGTGATGATAAAATACTTAATAATTTCTTCATATTTTCTACCCCTTTTAGCTTTTCATTTCCATTAAAATAAAGATCATTAAAATAAAAATAAATTTTGTAAAAAAATTTTTCCATTTTTTTATTCTTTTATACTTACTAACATTTTATAAAAAAAATGTAATTTGTATTAATAAATATACCCATCACAACAATCAAAAAATTATTTTCTTGTTTATTTAAAATAATTTAAAACCTGACTTCTAATTTTAATTAGTACCTAAAATATCAAATTACTTAAATTAAATTTTTTATCTAAAGCACAAAAAAAGAAACCCATGCGGGCTTCTGGGCTTATATTTGTTTTAAAATACTAAAGGTTAGGGATAGTAAACTTTTTTATAGCCTGATTATTTAAGTCAGCAATATAAATATCTAATAATTAGATTCAATCCAATTAAGTATTATCATTATTAACTGGTAAGAATAACATAATTTGGTTTTTCTACGGTATAGTAGTTATAACTTAGAATACTATGTTTTTTATTATTAGAACTGACATCATAAGTAAAACCAAAATTTAAATCTATTCCTGTTACATTACCAGCTTTAGCGGCTTGGTTATATGCTGCTTCGATAGTTGGACCAAAGGTTCCTAAATAATTATGAGGGTCCTTACCATTAATCATACAGAGAGCAGTTTCTGATAAATCGGCTCTCCAACAACCAAAATGACCCATGTGTTTTTCTAGTCTGTTTGCTCATGTAATAGGGTCATTGAAGAAACCATGTTGTGTGTGATCATTTAATTCAGGAAAATAAGAAGTATCAAAATCATCATCATCTAATCATTGAAAAAAATATGTTGGTCAAGAACCATCAAGTTTGATCTGACTCATAAAGGCAGGTAGACCATTATAGGTGCTATTACTTAACCTAGCTTGAAAATAGAAATAATCACTTGTAGCTATTTGAGTAATAATATCATTGCTAACAGTTCCATTTGATTTTGCTATGTTTCGTTTTAAAATATTTTGGAAATTTTGTGTTTTATAGTTGACTACATTTAATGCTAAGGCAGGAGAGCCTGTAATAGCTAAAGCACTAAGAATAGTTATGGTTTTTTTCATTTTAATGTAAAGTTTTGTTTTTAATTTTTGTTAATAATTTTAATAATTTTAACATTTAATTAAATATTATATTTATGGAGCATAGATTTAATATCTAAACAAAAAATTCATAAGGGTTTCAATTTGTTTAAAATACTAAGGGTTAAAGGTAAAAACCTTTTTTATAGTATTATGTTTTAAATCAGCTATATAAATATCTAATAATTAGATTTAATCCAATTCAGTATTATCATTATTAACTCGTAAGAATAACATAATTTGGTTGTATTACAGTATAACTTTTATGTTTATAGTTAGCACTAACATCAAAAGTAAACCCAAAATTCATATCAATTCCTGTTACATTGCCAGCCTTAGCAGCTTGGTTATATGCTGCTTCGACAGTGGCTCCAAAATATCTTAAACGCTTAGGTTTCTTACCATGAATCATATCGTAAGCAGTTTCTGAATAAGCGGTTCTCCAACTACCAAAATGATGCATGTGGGTTTCTAGTCTGTTTGCTCATGTAATAGGATCATGAAAAAAACCATGTTGCGTGTGATCATTTAATCCAGGAAAATAAGAATCAAAGTCATCATCATCTAATCATTGAAAAAAGTACATTCCTCAATTACGACCTGCTTTAATCTGACTCATAAACCCAGGGAAACCATTATAGGTGCTATTATTTAACCGAGCTTGAAAATAGAAATAATAGCTTGTAGCTGTTTGAGTAATAATATCATTGGTAACTGGCCCATTTGATTTTGCTATTGTTGGTTTTAACATATTTTGAAAATTTTGTGCTTTATGTGAAACTACATTTAATGCTAAAACAGGAGAACTTGTAATAGCTAAAGCACTAAGAATGGTTATTTTTTTCATTTTAATGCAAAGTTTTGCCTTTAATTTTTGCTAATAAATTTTTAATAATTATAACATTTAATAAAAAATCATAAAATGTAGAACTAAAATTTAAATTCTAATTTCTAATTTTAATTCGTACCCTAAAATATAAAATTACCTAAACTAAATTAATTAGAACTCTGAAATATGGGGTTTAGAAAAAATATAATTATTTAAAAATAGAAGATAGAGCAGTTTAAAAATGTTAATCAAAACTTCTTTCAAAAAGAAGGCCTTCATCATATTTATGCAGAATAAATTTAATATCTGAAGCCCAAAAAAAGAAACCCACGCAGGTTTCAATTTGTTTAAAATACTAAAGGTTAAAGATAGAACCTTTTTTATAGCATGATAATTTAAATCAGCTATATAAATATTTATAATTAGACTATTTAATCCAATTCAGTATCATCATTATTAACTGGTAAGAATAACATAATTTGGTTGTTTTACAATATAACCACTATAAGAAACATCATAAGTAAAACCAAAATTTAAATCAATTCCTGTTACATTGCCAGCTTTAGCAGCTTGGTTATATGCTGCTTCGACAGTGGAACCAAAATTTGTTAAATATTGCTGAGCATCCTTACCATTAATCATATCGTAAGCTGTTTCATTTACACCGCTACTCCAACAACCAAAATGACCCATGTGTTCGCTAAGTCTGTTTGACGATGTAACAGGATTATGAAAAAAGCCATGTTGTGTGTGATCTTTTAATTCAGGAAGCCAATTAATGTTAAAGTCATCATCATTTAGCCATTGAAAAAAGTAAGCTGTTCAATCACCATCTACTTTGATCTGATTCATAAAAGCAGGAAACCCATTATAGGTACTGTTACTTAAACGAGCTTGAAAATAAAAATAATGACTTGAAACAGATTGACTAATAATATCATTGCTAACTGTCTCATTTGATTTTGCTAAAATTGGTTTTAAAATATTTTGAAAATTTTGTGCTTTATGTTGGACTAAATTTAATGCTAAAGCAGGAGAACCTGTAATAGCTAAAGCACTAAGAATGGTTATTGTTTTTTTCATGTTAATTTAAAGTTTTGTCTTTAATTTTGTTTGATAAATGTTTAAACATTGTAACATTTAATTAAATATAAATTCATTTTATTTAAAGTTTTTTATAATTTTTATAAATAGTTTAATAGTTGTAACATTTAATTAAATATCAATTAAAATTTTATTTAAACTAAGATAGAGACAGAATAAAATATCAAAACGCCTTGATATAACAAAAGTTAAAAATTTTAATTATTATTTTTACTTTCTTAAAGCATTAATATATTCACTAAGGTTTATAGCAAAGACTTTAGCAAAAGCCATCAAAGCTTCAATTATAAAGTGTTAGCTCCAATAAGGTAACAATTAAGAAGCCGACTTCACATTAATCGTTTCTGTAATTGGAGTAATAACTCTACTATCATCCACAATAGTGATTTCTACTGGAGTGTATTTAGTGTTATCAATAGTAACTCCTGCTTTAATAGAAATTTGGCTTAAATCTCAATTACTTAACTGAGACACAGCAGTTTGTAAAGCAGTTTTAATACGGGCATCAATATCACCATCTCCTGTTTTTCCTCCTGCTCCAGTAATATCTACTTCCCCCCTAGGAATTCCATTTTTAATTAAGGATTGGATTTCAACTCTGGTTCTATGAATTTTAACTTGAGTTAAATCAACAGTATCAGTTGCTTTAGGAGTAGCATCATCTGTAATGCTTAGTTTTACTGTATTGATTTGTTCATCCCCCTTTAATGTAGTACTGCTTGCGTCAGGAAAGGTAATGGTACTTATATCATAGTCACTTAAACTATACTGAGTTTGAATCGCTTTTTTAAGCACTGCTTGAGTAGTAGCATTAGCTAAACTCTTATCAGAACCTGCTGGAATACTAATTTCGGTAGTAGTAGGGTTAGTAATTAAGGCTTTAATGTCAGCAGTTGATCTATGGATTTGTACTTTAGTCAAATCCACAGTATCAGTGTTCCCAGCACTTTCTGTAATGACAGCACTTACTGGATTATTGGCTTCTGCTGCGTTTAAATTACTTCCTGTAAAAGTAATTTTTGCTGCTTCTTGTGCAGTAAGCTTAACATCACTATTAGCAGTAACTAAAGAGGCTCTTAAAGCTGTAACGGTTGCTGGGTTAGTAACACTAACATTAGCCCCTGTTGGAATTCCTACTATTAAAGCTGTTCCTATTTTATCTGCAATTTTAAAAGCTTGGTATTTAGCAGTATCAGCTGTAAACCTAGCAACTTTAATAATAGTGTCAGCAGATGTTGAAGGTGTTTGATCATCTTTAATCTTAAGCGTGACATCCTCTCTAGTATCGGCAGTAAGAGTTTTTGAAGCGTCCACATCAATGCTAAGTTGGTTTAAGTCATAAGAACTTAACTGAGGATTATTAGCTTTAATAATAGGAAGGATGAGATCAATGTTAGTTTGGTCTAATTTATCATCAGAACTTTTAGCATTGATAAAACTAACAGCTAAGCGAGCTACATTATCTAATTTAGCTTGAATTTGAGCTGCAGTAGCGTGAATTTGTACTTTAGTTAAAGTAATAGTAGTAGTTTTTGAATTTACTGTAACTGTAGTAGTAACAAGGTTGTCTGTTTCATCATCTGCTAAGTTCCCTTCTGGAATGGCAAAAGAAATTTTTGCTAAGTCATCTTCTAATAAAGCAGGATTAGCTTCTTGTAAAGAAGTCTTGATAGCTTTAATCGTATCTGCATTACTAATAGCTACATTAGATCCTGCTTTAATTGCTACTAATAAATTAGGGTCTATTTTATTTGCTATGTTATCTGCTGTGGCTTGATCTGCGTCAGCCACACTTCTTCTAGTTACTTCAAGATTAAACTGCACAGGAGCAGAAGTACCATTTTTAATATCAGCTTTAATAGTAACAGGAGTGTCCTGAGTTAAAGGTGTTGGAGTTGATTTACTAACTGGAATAGAAATTTGGGTTAAATCTCATGCGGTTAAAGTATCAGTATTAAGGCTATTAAAAATATTTTGAACTTTATCCGCATTAACTTGAGTTAAATTAGCTTCATCACTACTAATACTAATGTTAGTTCTGATATCTTTCGCTGCAATTTGAGCAGCTGTTGCTTGAATAGCTACTTGTAAAGGTACAGAAGCTTTTGTTTCAGTACCTATTTTAATGTCACAAGTTACTGGTAAAGTTTTTTCTGAACCATCATTAATTAAGTTAGTACTATTAAAACTAAAGATAGAGTCTGCTTGGAAACTTAAGGCTGGATTAGCTACTTTTAAAGCAGCAATTAAAGCTTTAATAGTCTCTGGATTACTAGTACTTTTATTAGTATTAGAAGCAAGTAATAAATCTTTATTAGAGATTTTTTCTGCTACTTTCCCTGAAGCATTGAGCATTACTACTTCTAATTTATTGACAGATTGTTTTTGAGATGCAATTTTAAAATTAATTGAGGTACCTGCTAAAACATTAAAATTAAGTTTGCTTAAATCATCAAAGCTAATTTGGGTTAAATCATATTGAGTAAGCTTAAAATTAGCTGTTTTTAATCCTTGCTTTAAAGCTTTAGCTTTAATAGTAGGATCAGTAGCTGCTGTTTGTTCTGCTTGAAAATTAAATTTAATACTAGTAATTTTTTTAGTAATTTGAGCTGGAGTAGCATGAATCGAAACAAATAAAGTAATTTGAGCTGTTTGGTCTTCTACTTTAATAGTAGCAAGGACAGGAGTCGCTTCTTCTGAACCATCATTTTTAAGTGCTACTTTAGTAGCAAAACTAAAAACACTCATGTCTACATTTTGAAGCCCAGGGTTTAATTGCTTTAGTAATGCTTTCATAGCTGCAATTGTTTTAGGGTCTGATGTTGTGGGAAGAACACTAGAATCTAAAGCTAAATTAGGGTCAGTAATTTTATTCTTGATGTCATTTGCTTCATTATTATCATTAGGTTTTTTATTATTAGTTGTGCATGCTGCAACACTAATAGTTCCAGTAGTTAAAAATGTAGTAGCAGCAAGTAGGCCTAGTAATTTTTTCATATTAATATCTCTTGTTTTTTATTAATAATAGTTTAACATAAATTAATTTTCTGGTTAAGGTGGAAACATTTTAAAATAATTCTTTAGTAAAGATATTTTATTAAATAAAAGGGTTGAAAAAATTAATTTTTTATGATAAAATCTATACAGATTTTATATTTTTAAAATTAATATTTAAAATGGAAACTTTAAGCAATCAAAAACCTGTTAACGCAAAAATCATTAAAGAAGGTGTTTTAGAAAAAATTAATTTTTTAAAGGAACACCGTAAAACTTTTTTTGATGAAAAGCAAAAAAGTTTTGTTTTTTTACAAAAAGATATTCCTAAAAAAGTGATTTTACAAAATAAAAGAAAAGTCTGATATAAAGACTTTCATAAATTTCCTCAAGCAGTATGAAAAGAAACCTATCATATTAATCCTGAAACTGATAAAAAGTGCATAGCTTTTACTTTAGCAAAAGATGATATTGCTAAAATTCAAATTTTTTATCAAAAATATTATTCTAATGTGTCTTTTAAAAAAATTAATGAGTTATTAAAAGAAAAATTTAATAATCATTTTCAAACAGCTTATATTATTAAAACAACTTTTAATAAGATTTTAAATTTTCAATTACCTAGTCATGTAAATTTAAAAGATATTTTATTTTTGATAAATAAAATATTGAATTTAAGTAAAATTTTAAAATTTAAATTTAACCCAAAAATAAATTGTCAATCTTTTTGACTTAATAACTATAAAAATGATTTTTATGAAATTATTCATAATAAAGGTTTTAAAAATGCTTGAAAAGAAGATACAAATAAAAATGATGCTAAATTAAAGAATTTAAAAATTTTAAGAGATTTATTAACACATTTAGATTACAAAAAAGAACAAGAAAGCAAAAAATTTATTATTTGTAATGATTATTTTTTAACAGACGATTATATTTTTTTAGAATTATTTGGTAATTATTGAAATAATGAAAAGAAAAAAATTTGCAAAATTCTTATAGAGCAATTTTCAGATATTAAAGAAAAATTTATAAAACTTTTTATAAAAAATATGAGTTTAAAATCTTAATTATGATGAATGATAAATATAAATATAATCTTAAAGAAGAATTATTGAATTATATTAAGGATCCTCAAAAAGATGCTAGATTTTCTGCAGAAGAGTGTATTGAATATATCGAAAATTTTATTAAGAAGCATAATTTATTAGATGAAGTTAAAAATTATAGTCAATTTGTTTATCGGGAACTTAATATTTTATGAAATCAAAAAATTATTATTCGTTTTTCATGAGGGAATTATTTATATAAAAGAGCAGAATATTTCTCTCCAGATATAGCTAAAATTGATTTTAATAAAATAAAAACTAATTTTAATGAGAATGAAGTTAAAAAAGCCTTAAGATATTTATCAGAAGCAGATAATCGAATCAATGAAAAAGCTTTTTTCAGAGAATCTTTATCTAGTTCTATTATTGAAGGTTCAAGTGTAAACCTTGATAATTATAATTATCGTAAAAAAAATCAGGACGATATTGAGATAAAAGAATTGAATAATCAAATATTAGTTTTTGAATGATTAAATAAAAATGATTTAAAAATGAATCATGAACTTTTAAAAACTATTCATGAGAAAATGTTTTTTAATATTATTAATAGCTCTCGAAATCATTCCCAACATGCAGGTGTTTATAAAACATCTATTAATTTTTTTACAAATGGAATCGTCCCTTGCCTACCAAGTGATGTTTTTAATGAATTAAATAAATTTATTGCTTTTTATAATGAAAAACCTTCTTCTATTAAGGATGCCTTTTTAAAAGTAGGATTTATTCATGCCTGGTTTGAATTTATTCATCCCTTCCCTGATGGAAATGGTCGTGTAGGAAGAATTTTAATTAATCATTATTTAAAATATCATAAAATTATTTCTTTTATGAATTTTAGAATTAGTGAGACTTTAGAAAAAAATCGTGAAGAATATATTGAGAATTTAGCTAATCAAGCAATTAATAAAAATTATCTTTCTTTTATTAAATGGTTTATGGATACTCCTTTAGCTTTAACAATTAAAAATATTAATCAAAATATTAAATAAACAAAAAAAGTCTTTATATAAAAGAAGATTTAATAATTAAGTTAAATAGTTTTATTAAATAAAAGTAAAGAAAATAAAACTCTATGAAAATTCTTTAAAATGTTATTACTATCCCTTTGATTAAATCACTTGGATTATCAGGATTTTTAAATTTATTAAATTTAGTCAAAGTTAATTCTACACTTTTTTCAATCTTTAACCGAGAATTCTTATTAAACAATTCATATGTTTTAAGACTCATCAAAACTTTGACCTTTTTTAATTCAATTTTGAAGTCCTCAAGATATTTAAAAACCCTGCAAGGATGATCAATAATCCACATACCTCTTACTCTCAATGATGTTATTTTTAAAGGATCTAGATTTTTAAAATTTGCAATTTCGTTTGTTTTTAATGATTCTAATGATGTATTTATATTGTTTTTTATTTTACTTTTAAAAGAATTATAAATAAATGATGATGCAGCATATAAAAGTCCATCTAAAATTCATAAATCCTTTATTTTATTATCTATAACCCTACCAATAACATACATAAAAGGTATTTTTTTATCACCAATAATTTCTTTACATTTTTTGGTAATTCTTACATTATCTGTTGCTTTTAAACTTTGTTCAGGAAAAGAACTATTAAGATGAATTATAGATGTAGAATTAGTCTTTTTAATCTCAAAAGCAATTTTTGGTGTTCTTGATATACAGTCTGGAGGATGATTAGCAGTACCTTGATAACATCACGCATCAGATAAAGAAATATAATCTGCCTTCCCAGCCAACATTAATTTAAAAAAAGCTTCTAAACCAGTCCAATTTCTTGAATTTTATTTTTATAATTACCTACTGGTTCTTCATTAATTAAAAAAGATTGATTCTTTGCTAGAATTACTAAGCTCTCTAAAAGGTTCATGTTGTAATTTTAGTTTTTTTAATATACTTTTAGCAATTATTTTAGCAAGTTCTACTGGAACAGCATTCCCTACCATCTTATAACCGTCGTTTATTTTTTGATAATAAAAAATAAAATCCTTAGGAAAAGTTTGAATATTAGCACACTCCCTTACACTAAGTCTTCTATAAAAATTAATTTTACTTTTAACAAAAATAAATTTATTGTTATTTACTTTAATCATCCTAGGTGCTTGTGGATGAAGAGGGGCATGTCTACCACTTGCTTGAATTGTAAAAGATGGTTCATCATAACCCCTTACTCTATTGCGTGACATATAAATAGAAGAAAAATTTCCAATCATATATTCATTGTTGTTAATTGATGCGGGATTATGATAATTTTTATCTAAAGCAGCAACAGGCTTGATAGCATCGTTCAAAACATCTTTTAATAATTTTTTATTATTTTGTTTTTTAGGGAATTCATATTTTACATTCATTTCTTGCTTAAAACCAATTAAAAAAACTCTTTTTCGTGTCTGTGCTACCCCAAAATCATTAGCGTTTATTAAATTTAAAAAGTAATCGTACCCATATTCATTAATTTTATTTTTAAATCAATTTAAAAATTTATCATGCTTTTGGAATAAAATTCCTCTCACATTTTCTATTACAAAAAATAAAGGTTTTTTATGTTTTAAAATTTTTAAAAAGGTAAAAAATAATTCCCCTCTTTCATCATCTATTCCTTTTTGAGTCCCTGCTTCACTTCAAGATTGGCAAGGAATACCAGCAATGATGCCATCACAATCAGGGATATCATCAATTTTAATATTATTGATATTTTTTTTATTTAAAAAAGTGTTTGGATGATTTGCCTGATATGTTTCTCAAATAGCTGGATCAAATTCATTAGCCCAAATAACATTAAATCCTGCTTGTTTAAATCCTAAATCAAGTCCTCCACATCCACTAAATAAAGATACTATTTTATGTTTTTGCATTAATCTTTTGAAAATAATTTTACAGTTTAATTTATTTTAACTTTTTTAAACTGAACTAATAGATCTAAAATATTAAGCCTGTGGCTTCATCCCAACAGAAATTGCTACATTCCCAATAGGGTCTGAAGCATGAGGGACATTAACATAAACTATGACATCTTCGGCTGTAGTAGTTAAAGTAATGTTAGGAGTAATGGCTAAGTATGATATTTGATAAAAATGCAGCTTCCCAGATAATTTTTGCAGTAAATCACGATTAATCACCTTAATTGTGTTTTTATTACTTGTGTTAGGAGTGTTTCCATTAGGAACCTCGATCTCAATTTTTTTACCCTTATTTTTTAAAACATTGGTTAAAGTACTATTGCTTAATGTAGCTACAGTTGCAATGTTATGAACAAAAACCTGGGGATTATTTTGATCCACATAATTATCAAAAGCTAATTTAGTAGGAGTGTTTGTATTAATCTTTAAGGCTTGAATTTTAGCACCTTCATAAGATAAATGTAGATGGTTAATGTCATAATCACTAGCTTGAGGATTAGCAGTTTTTAAAGCCTTTTGGTATTTTGCTAATAAGGTTTTTTCTGTTAATAAGTTTAAATCACTTGGATCTGGTAACTTAATGGCTTGTTGGTTATTAAAATGACTTGCCATAGTTTGGTTAGAAGGGCTTAAAAAAACATTAAGGTTTAAACTAGCTACTGCACCTTTTTGGGTATCAATACTTAAAGGTACTGAAACAGTTTGGTAGACAATTAAATTAGCCTGAGCAACCTTAAAAAAAGCTATATCAGTTTTTTTTAGTAAATGGTTATTAATTAAAAGGGCATGCAAAATAGCTGCTTTAGTATCAGCATTAATGGTGTTATCACTAACATCAGGTCTTAAAACAATGCTAGGGTTTGTAATTTCTTTTTTAATATCTTCTGCTGTAGGAATAACTTCATTACTACTACAAGCAATAAGGTTAGAAGCACAACTACTAGTAATGCCAAATGCTACTAAACTAAAAAGAAACTTTTTCATGCTTAGCCTACATTAGCCCAAAATGATATTATTTTGACCCTAATGTAACCAATAAGTTAACAATTCCTTTTGCTTGTGGTGAGGAACCATATTTACATCCTATCTGCACAAGTACAGGTCTTCCTGATGCCAAAACTACACTATCTTGGTCAGGCTTGTCAAATGTTAAAGATGTCTTGTACTCTTTAATTCTAGGATTGCCTGTAGCTACCGCATCTTGAATAGCTGTTTTAGTAGCAGCATTACTTACTGCTGGATTAGTATTTAGCGGAACAGTAATGTTTTTGTCAGTAATAGCACTTAAAATTTCTCCAGAAGACGGACTAGCTATATCAATGCTAAAGCCAGTAACATTAACAGTAGTTTGACCAGGGATTACTATATCAAAAGCAAGAGAAGTATCCCCAGCACTTGCAAGAGGTATATCACTACCTGCTCCTAATGTAAATGTTTCAAGAGTAGTAAGGTCATAATCTGTAATAGTAGTTCCATCAGGAGCTGTGTTTTTTATGGCTTGTTTAACAGCATTATGAGTAGCAATTTGGGCAGCGGTAGGTTTTGCTCCAGGAGTAGTAGGTCAGCTTAAATCAGGATCAGTATCAAAAGGAACAGCTATTTTTTTAGTAGTATAACCATTAAATTTGGCTGCTAGATCCGCAATTACAGGAGCCATTAAGACCTTAATATCTTTACTAGCTGACTCTCCATCCACAGTAAAAATAATTTTATAAGATACTTTAACATCAACTTGTAAATTAGGAGCTGCTTCTCCAGAAAGTGATTTTATTGTAAAAACACTAGTAGTAGGGGCGTCTGCATCTAAACCAGCATTACTGGCCTTTAATGCATCTAAAATATTATCTTTATTAGTAGTTTGAGTTGGATCCTTACTGTTATTATTAGCAATTGCTATATCATTTACAGCAATGTCTTTCACAAAACGATCCGCTGATGGTTCAACTGCCACAGTTACTCCTGTTACTTGTACTGTTGCTTTATTTTTATTCACAGTTAAATTAATATTAGTACTAGAAGCAGTAGTAATTGTTATATTTTTCGGTATAACTATTTTTTGAAGATCACTATTTGATAATAAAGGGTTATTCCGCTTTAGACTATCTATAATATCATTTCTTACTCCTAAATTATTAGTATTATAAGTAACGACATCCCCCTTTTGATGATAACCTTGTTTGTAATAAACCAAAGCTTTGTTTGTAATTTTACTACTAATTTGCTGAGCTGTATCATCGTCCATTGTTATGCTCAAGGTAGCATAAGCTACATCTTTTTTAACAGTGCTAGTTACTTTTATGTTACTAGTAGATCCATTATCAAGCCCTGCACTAGAAAAAGTTAACTTAGTTAGATCATCATCAGTTATGCTAGAGTTAGCTTTTTTTAAGGCTGATTTAATAGCTGTGATAGTGGCTGTGTTAGTAGTATCTGGATTAGTGTTCCAAGGCACACTAAACGATTTGTTTTTAATTTTATTAATAATTGCTTGAGCTGGACTAGGAGGGGTATTTTCTTTACTACCACAAGCAATTACACTAGAAGTTGCTGACGCACTTAAGGCTAGTGCTCCTAAAATAGATAAAAGTTTTTTCAAAATAATAAGTAATAATTAAACTTGATATAAATTACAAAATCACTAATGAATCTGTTTGCAATATAATAATTATAATAAATTTTAATAATTTTTTAGCATTAATCTTTTATGCTTTTTTGAATTTCTGTCCCTTTTCCTAAACAACCAAACCAAGTCACTAATTCAACAAAAATTTTTCCTAAAGCTTGCATTCCTGGCTCCATAATGTTTGTGACATCATAGCCTTTGCCAATAGTATCTTTTCCTGCTTTAAAATACTCATGCAATGCTTTTTGAAAGGCTAACTTACATTCAGTAGAGACATTAACTTTAGCAATTCCCATACTGATAGCTTTTTTAACTTGTACTTGAGGAATTCCTGAACCCCCATGAAGTACTAAAGGAAGATTTGCAGTTTTGTTAATAGTTTCTAAAACATCAAAAGATAATCCTTCTCAGTCTGCAGGATAAGGTCCATGAATATTACCTATTCCTGCAGCCAGGGCTGAAAGTCCCAGGCTTTTTAATTTAACTGCTTGGGCAGGGTCTGCTAACTCTCCTCTTCGAATCATCCCGTCTTCTTCTCCTCCAATGCTTCCTATTTCTCCTTCCACAGAAACATAATATTCTTGTGCTAAAGGAATAATTTTTTGAAGCGTTTTATAATTATCTTCAAAATTAAGTTCAGATAAATCTGCCATAACACTAGAATATCCTGCTTTAATGGCAGCTTCAATTAAAGGAACTCTAGTAGCATGATCCAAATGAAGAGCCACAGGAACAGTAATGTTTAAATCCTCTAATAAACCATTAATCATTCCTACTACAGTTGTAACTCCTCCCATATATTTAATAGCTCTTTCTGATGTTGCTAAAATTAAAGGAGTATTAGTTAATTGTGCTGTAATTAAAAATGCTTTAGCAAATTCTAAGTTGTGAATATTAAAATGTCCTATTGCGTAATGATGCCTCTTAGCATGAGCAAGCATTTTAGTAATAGGACTAAGTTTTTTATGATAAATTGGTTTTTCCATATTTCAAAAATTTGTTCTTGTTAAAAATGTAAATAAGTATCTTTATAAACATTATATTAGATTAAGAAAGTGAATAATACTTTAATACTTAAAGTAAATGACTGAAAGTATTTTCACTTTAATTTTTACACTTATCATTATAAAAACTAGAAATTTATTGAAATATTTTATTTACTAGATTCCTTTAACATAAAAATAAACTGGATTTTCTTTAGTAAAGCCAAGTTTTGGAAGATACATTTCACAAAGGACTGGTTTACCCTTAATAATTGTAAACTTTTTATAGGTTGCATAAGAATCTAAACCATCATCTAAGCCACCCATTGAACTTCAAGATGAATTTAAGGTATAACTTACCTGATCTTTATCCCATTCATTTGGTTCAATTTTTTTAGCTCCTCCCATAGGGAATAATATAGCACCTTCTTTAGAGTTATTTCCTGAATGAGTTAATGCATGCTTTTCTCTACTATAATTAGGAGCTATTATTGAGGCTGGAATTTGCTTGGGTTTAGGTATGAAACCTTTAATTTCTACATTTAATTCCTCTCCTAATTCTCATAAAGCTTCAAGATGTAACATAACGCCTTGAGCTAGAACCTTTTTTAAACTATCCTTGTTACTAGGAGCATGCAGATAAGATGCTTTTATGTTATTTCTAATCCCGACAACATGTAAACATTGATTAATTTTTTGTAATGCTTTTGTTAAGCCTTTTTCTTCCATAGAGCTGGTTTTATTAACATGCTTAATTCAACCTCCTCATGTTGATAAATGAGATTGGGCTGCTACTTTCAGATACGCTTTATTAATAATGGCTTTTTGAGCCTTACCTCAAGTATTAAGATTATCAGATTCAAATGGAGAAACTGGATTTAATTTTAAAGGCTTTTGATTATTACATGCATTAACAGCACTTAACATTGACTAGAAACTGCTTATACTGCTAATAAAGATAAAATTTTTTTCATTGTATGATTTTATAGTTTTGTTAACTTAATTTTTGATAAGAAGTTTAGTCATAAAAGATTATCCTTCTTACAAACCTCAGAAATATATCATAAAAGATAAAATTAAGCAAGTTTTGCTTTTATAGGACTGAAATCATCTTAATAAATTTAAGTAAAAAGGCATGTAAACTAAGTTAATGTGCCTAATTATTCAAAGGAAATTAATTAAAGAATTTAACTATATTTATATAAATAAATTAAAATAAAAAAAATTACTTTTAAAATATGGAAATTAATTTATGAAACATGAATAACCCTTTAAAATTTATTGATTTATTTGCAGGTATTGGTGGATTAGGATTGCCTTTTAGAGAATTAGGAATGAAATGTGTTTTTAGTTCTGAAATTGATAAATTTGCTTGTCTAACATATGAAGCTAATTTTCATGAAAAACCTTTAGGAGATATTAAAAAAATTAATATTAAAGATATTCCTGATCATGATTTATTATTAGCAGGATTCCCTTGTCAACCTTTTAGTATGATAGGGCAAAGACAAGGATTTAATGATCAAAAAAAAGGTAATTTATTTTTTTATTTATTAAACATTCTTAAAAATAAACAACCAAAAGCTTTTTTATTAGAAAATGTACCAGGCATTAAAAGCATAAATAAAGGAAAAACCTTCATTTTAATTAAACATTTATTAAATGAAGTAGGTTATGATCTTTTTATTTTAGAGGAAGATGCTAAAGATTATGGTCTTCCTCAAAGACGTAAACGAATTTATTTTATTGGTTTTAGAAAAGGCTTAAAAATAAATTTTACTTATCTTAGACCTATTTTTGAAGAAGCATATATTGGTTCCTTCATAGAAGAAAATAAAACTGGATATGCTTTATCAAATAACATAATTAAAAATTATTTATTTAAAAAACATGATTCAAAACCAGAAATTGTTGATACAAACAGCGAAAAACAAATCAAAACTTTTGTAGCAAGCTATCATAAAATTCAAAGACTTACTGGAACTTTTGTAAATGATCATGGAAAAATAAGGTTATTAAGTGAAAACGAATGTAAATCCTTAATGGGCATTCCTAGAAGTTTTATTTTTCCTGTTTCAAGAACTCAGATGTACAGACAAATAGGAAATAGTGTAGCAATACCAGTTGTAAGAGCAATAGCCAATAAAATTAACTATTTTTTAAAAACTTTACAAAATGACAAAAGCAGAAAAAATTATCCAAAATATTCTTCAAGAGAATCCAGAATTCAAAAAAGTGCATAACCCATCTGACTTTGTTAATGAATGTTATCAATTTTATTTAAAAAAATATAACACCTCTAATAACTTGAATGGTTTAGTATTTGAACAAATCATTATTAATTGTTTGCTGAATTGAGATATAAAAATATTTTATACACAAGCTAAATTAACTTTTATACCAAATATAATTTATGATTTAGTTTTATATAACAGAACAACTCCAGTTATTTTAAGTTTTAAAACATCATTACGCGAAAGATGAAAACAAGCAGATTTAGAAGGGATGGCATTTAAAAATGTTTATAGAAAAGGAATAGTATATCTCATAAATTATTCTAAAAAAGAAAATCTCACAAGAAATAAAAAAAATGATCAAAATTTTGCCATTGATCAATTTATTTATGCTGGCGGAAATGATTTTAATCATTTAATTAAAAAATTGAAAACTATATCTTTTTATGAATGTGAAAAAATACATGTTTTTCAAAAATTTATAGAATATAAAAATACAAGGAAATCATCTAAAGTATAAATAGAAAGGTTTACGAAGAAGACTTTATTTTAATACTCAGTATAACTAGGATACAAAACTTAATGTTATAGACAAAATATTAATTCCAAAAAACACATTTTTTAATTGAATTATATTATTTAAGTGTAATCCTGACTTCTAATTTTAATTCTTACACTAAAGTATAAAATTGCTTAAATTAAATTAATAAAATATTAGAAGTAAAAAAAAATAATTTAATATTTCATTAGAAAGTTAAATTTACAAATGAAAATTGTCACTAGACGCCTTTTGTTTTAATTAATTTTTTTTAACTTTCGATATTAATATTATTTTTAATTTCATAAAGAAATTATAAGGAAGAAAACACAATGTTTTTACAAAAAATTGTTATTGGCATAGCCCTTGGTAGTGTTGTAGGGTCTGGTTTTTCACAAACCGTAAATGTTAGTAGCTTGTCTACACCTGCTAAAATAAGTACAATTAGTGATGGATATATGCCTTTTAATCCTTTTGCGTTTGTACATGAATATACGGCAGATGGTAATGTTTACGATTATTATAGAAATACTGCCTTCCCAGTGCAAACTCCTAATACAATTGCTAATGGTTTTGCTTTCCAACTAACTTCAAAATCAATGCAAGATATGCTGAGTGCATGAAGTATAGCAGGTAATGGAGCAATGCTATCTTACATAACTGGTTGTCTTGATAATTGAACAAAATATACAGGACAGTTTGTTTTATCCAAACAATATCGTCAAGATGCACAAAAATACGAAGGAAGAATGGTTGAACAAAGTTTTGATGTGAGTAAACTACCTCTTGCGCAATTCATACGCAATGTTTTAAATAGTCACCAAAATCTTTATCTCAATTTTTATTCACAAATAAAAACAGTAGGGCCTAATGTAACTTTTTATGATAAAGCTCAATTGTATAATCCATTAACTGGTGGAAGCTTAACAACTAATTATGTTCATAATTTCGATAATTAATAATTTATAGTAATTAATACTAAATTATTAACAAAAATTGATAAAAAAGCTTAAAATATTTTAGTAGTGATAGATTCTAATTTTTTAAACATTTTCTACTAAATAATAAATAATATAATCACTACTTGACATTAATGTACATGTACAATTTGCACAAAAACATTAATGTTTTTTTTATTTTATAAGCAAAATTTCGTATCAATTAATTCAAAATTTTACGCACATAATGTTGCTAACAAAATGGCACATGCCATTGAAACATTTAAGGAATCAAATTGCTGTTTGCTTTTAATAGTAATTAATTGATCGCATTTTTGTTTTAATTTAGGACGCATTCCTTGGTGTTCGTTTCCTATCACTAAGGCTTTTTTATCTGCATAATCTACCTGCTTATAATCAAGAGCTTCATCGGGATTAACAGTAGTACCATAAAGCCAAAAGCCTATTTTTTTTAGTTTTTGAAAAACTAAGGATAAATTACTAACTAAACATATTTTTTGCACTAAAGCTGCTCCTGCTGAAGTTGCAATCACTGTTTCATTAATTTTAACTTGCTGTTTTTTGGTAATCACAACAATATCTACTTTAAAAAAATAACAAGACCGAAGCATATTCCCTAGGTTAGCAGGACTATCAGTATGATCTAAAATGACAACTGTTTGTTTTTGATGCTTTTGGGCTTGTAAAAAACGGGTCAACATTTGATAGCTATAATATTCAACTTCTTTGATGAGAGCAGCTACATAAACTTTTTTGGCTAAAACTTTTTTATTAATAATTAAGGCAGAACTCTTCATAATTACATAATTAAGCTTAAGCTTTTTTAGCCTTGCTAAATCTATTTTATTTTGTCTTCCGTCTTTAATAAAAACTTTAATAATTATTTCTGGTTTATGTTTTAAACACAGCTGTACTATGTTAGCTCCTTCAATAATCATCTTTAATTGTAAGATCCTTGCTTAGGAATAGTAAAACCTAATAAATTTTCATAAATAGTAAAGAATTGCTGTTTTAAACTTTTACTAACTAGTTTTTGTTGTGTTAATTGTTTATTTATTGCCTTTACTAAACTACCTAAAACTGTTAAGGCATTAGCAGTGTTAAGATTATCAGCTAAATGATCTTCTACTTGACTAACATAAGCTTTTGTTGTGTTAATATTTTCAATTTCAATGTTTAATAAGGTTTGAGCTAGTTTTTCTCATTTATGCATAGTCTTAAGGGCTTGTTGTACTAATACTTCTGAGACATTAAGAGCTAAGCTATATCTACTATTGAGAAAAATAAACCTTAAAACATTAGCAGAATAGTCTTCTATAAATTGATGTAGCATTCAAGTGTTTTTAAGTGATTTGCTCATTTTAACTTGTTCTACTTTTAAATGCCCATTATAAATTCATATTTTAGCTAAATCTACCTTATTAGCAGCAATATATTGGATCCTTTCGTTTTCATGGTGAGGAAATTTAAGATCAATCCCTCCTGCATGAATGTCAAGAGTTTGCCCTTTATAAAAAAGGTTATTTAAAACACAACATTCTGTATGCCATCCAGGTCGACCTTTACCTCATGGGGAATCAAACTTAACTCCCTGACTTGTTTTTTTTCACAAAATGAAGTCCCAGTAATTTTTTTTAGCCTTGTATTCCGCTTCAGAAAGGCGACCTTGGTGGGCTTGTAAATTTTTATGTGCTAACATATTATATGCTAAGGGTGGAGTGCTATTAATGTATTGCTTTGTGTCAAAATAAACATTTCCTTCATTAACATAAGCTTTTTTGTGAGTTACTAATTCTGCTATAAAGTCAATTTGTTCTTGAATGTAATCACTAACCCTTGGTAAAAAATTAGGTTTTATAATGTTTAGTTTGGTTTGGTTATTCATAAAAGACTTAAGATAAAAATCAGAAATTGCTTTTTCTGTTTTATTTTCTGCTAAAGCACGGTTAATAATTTTATCATCAATGTCTGTAATGTTTTGCAAATATTGAAAAGGTTGTTTTTGGTAGGTTAACAAGCGCACAATAATATCTATCACAAGTAAGGGGATAGCATTCCCAATATGAATATCATCATAAACAGTAGGACCACAAGCAAAAATTTTAATAGCTTTAGCTTTGTTATAAGCAACTTCTTGCTTAGTTGCCGTTAAGGTGTCGTAAAGAATAAGCTTTTTCATAAAAAAATAAAAACTTTTATATTGATTAATTATATGTTTATAAAAATTAAAAATTAAAAAATTAAAGCAAAAAATTAAAGCAAAAGGGCTAATATTTTTTTATAAAAAAAGTTAAAAAAATAAAATTAAATTGTAAATTAATTATTAACTTAAAGGAAATTACTCTTATGTGCGACTGCAAAAAAGACTGTAAATGCGAATGCGGTAAAAAATGTTCTGAATGCGACTGCGATAGCAAATGCAAATAGTTATTTCACTAAAAAACATTAAAAACCTTTTTCTATTTAGAAAAAGGTTTTTATTACATTATAAAAAGAAGCTTACAAATAAAATTTTTTCTTTTTTCTTAAATAACGGAGCCTGTATTCTGCATACCTAAAGTCTTTTTTAGTGTAACCTATATTTAAAAACCTTTGTTTGTTAGCCATAATAAAATCATAATCACGACGCATTCAAATTTCCAAATTTAACTTTCTTAGTTTAGACATGTTTTTTCTAATCATTCTTTTTTCTAATCTATCTTTAGTCAAAGTAAGACGCTTGACATTTTTTTCTAAGCAAGCAATTTTAAAATCTAATAAATTATAATATTCTTTAGTCTTCCTTTTAAAAGCAACTGGCACATGCAAGTCATAACGATATAAAAGCTTTTTGTTATAGACTTTTAAATAATCTTCTTGTAGCTCATGTAAAAACTCTCTTTTACGTCATGCTTCAGGGTTAGAAAAATCATAGCGTAAACCTTTAGTGCGTTTATCATATTTAAATTGAAACCTTAAATAATGAAAATGAATGTGCGGGTTGTTTTCATCAAGATGGAGCATCGCCCCAATAAAATTATTTTTCCCGTATGATTTTGCTATTCTTTGATAAGCCCATTCATAGATAGTATTAGCTCATATGTTTAATTTAGTTTTATCCAATACCTCAAAGCCGTGCTTGTTGTTAACTTTAATAATTTTATTTTGCACAAACCAGTCACGAGAAACAGACATAATTCACTCTCCTACTGGTTGCTTTTTACACATGTATTGTGCAAAAGAACGAGTTTTAGTGTAAGCATGCTGTTTAATGTATTTATCATTTTGGCTATCTAGTTGTTGTTTCACTAAATGAAGCATAGTTTTATACTTATAAAGAAACTCGTCATAACGCTTTTGACGATCCTCTCGACTATGATAACCCTCTCATGTCTTTTGCCCGCTTCAAATAATCCTGTTAAGATGAGTTTTCTGTGGGTCAATATCATGCACTGGGTTTTCTTTGGCTGTTAAACGCATAGCGTGTTTCACCAACCCTTCCGCTGCTTTGATTCCTGTTCCAATACTTTTACTTCTTCCTTTGCTTTTAGTTATCACTAAAATAGGAGAACAACATTGCTGTTTTTTCATTTTTTTTACTTTTAAAAGTAATTTAAAAAAAACAAGCAATTTCCTTTTAAAAATAAGCAAAATAAAACTTGCTTTTAGCAAGTTTAAAAAACATGATCAAAAGAAACCTTAATCCTTATCAATTAAAGGTCGCACCGCTCGGTACACCACATAAATAATAGCAGTGTTAATAAAAATTTTTCCAGGAGCCATCACTAGTCTAGCAATCATAGTAATCGCATATCCCCCACTACTAATTCCTTGGGACGCACTTAGAAAGGCAATATCCCCTCAAGAAGAAATCAGGGTGGTAACTCAGTATTCAGTAATGGTAGCAAGGACAATAATCGGAAGCATTTTGCGTCATTGGTTTCTTTTGGTTGCAGTTCAAATAAAGTAAAGAAAGGTGAGCCATAAAATCGCTAAAGTAGTGCCAGTTCCCAGCCCTACTAATCATACTACTTCACTTGCAGGAACAAAAATACCTGCAAAAAGTTTAATCCCTCCGTGTGTAATTGGATAGTAATATACCATGCTAATCGCATAAGCTCCAAAAGCAATCACAAAAGCGTTAATAAAAAACATAATAACTCATTTTTGTTTTCCTACTACTCTATCTAAAGAGCCCATACAACCAGACAAAAAGCCAAAAGAAGCAATCACAATTAAATAGGCAATATGAATGTAAGAAGGAACAAATAAGATACAAATTAAATCAGTAAGCGTTCCAGACATAAAACCTACAATTGGTCCAAAAATAAAGCCAGCAATTTTAACCATAATTCCTTCAAACGCAATTCTGACAGGTGGAAAGACAGTAATCGGGAAGACTTTTGATACTACTACTGTCACAGTAACAGAAACAGAAGTTAAAAGCGCAATGTATGAAATATTACGAGTGGTAAAACGAATCCCATGGTACCGATCAGGATGGTGCACATAAACATACCCGTTATAACAACAATAAATAACAAACATGATTCCGACTACGCCAGAAGCAATGTAAGCCATATAGTTAGAAAAGAAAATGTGACTTAAAGTATGCATGTTTTATTTATTTGGTTCAATCAATTTGAAGCAGATTCTTTCTTGCCAATATTGTATTTATTTTACTAAAGGGTTTACTATTTTTAAATAATTTATAACTAAATGGAGAGGGGTGAGCACTTTTAATGATGCTACATTTTGTAGCTAGTAAAGCTTCACAAGCTGTTTGAGCTTTTTTGCCTCATAAAACTGCCACTGCTACAGAACTATTATTTAAAATAAATTTTAAAAGATTAGTACTAAAAGTTTGCCAACCAAAGTCATGATGACTAAAAGCTTGATGAGCTTGCACAGTTCAAACTGTATTCATTAAAAAAACACCTTGCTTGACTCACCCTTGCAAACTTAAATTTTGGGCATGATCAATCAGACAATCATTTTTTAATTCTTTAAAAATATTAAGCAAAGACGGAGGAGTTTTAAATGGGTTATTTTGACAACTGAATGCTATCCCGTCTGCTTGATTAAAATTATGATATGGGTCTTGACCAATCACAATAACTTTAATTTTAGCAGGAATTGTTAATTTTAACAACCTAAAGATATCATGAGTTTCAGGAAAACATTGATGCTGAGAGTATGCTAATGCTACAGCTTGCTGTAATTTAGCAAAATAGGGTTGCTTGATTTCATTTTCAACAAAAGGTAGTCATGACTTATCCAATTGTTTAAGCAACGCTCTTAGATCTACCTTTTGTTGCACGATAATTATGATTCTTGAATTTTCTCGCTAAGAGTAACTTTTAATTCAGGATAATTAATTCCTGTTTTACTTGTTGTTTTTGTATCAAACTCTCCTTTATCAGTAGAACCTTTTGCTGCATCAGTAGGAGTTTTAGTCTTATCCCCATCATAAAAACCTATGTATAAATTGCTTGTAGTTCCTGGAATGGATATTTTTTGATATGCTTGAGTGCCAAGATTAGTAATTGAAGCTGAGCTTCAAAAATCATATCCTGCTAACATTCATGCCTGATACGTGTCTTTTTTATTTACTTGGTAGTCTTTTAATTCTAAATGAGCTACTAAATTTTGTAATTTTGCATCAAAAAGATAAGTGTGGTTTGGTCCTTTAAAATGAAAAACAAAGTTAATTGGTCCTAAATCTACTAAAGCATGCCTTGCGTCCTGAGTAACTTTATCATTACTTTTATTATTGTTTAATTGATCTTTTGTAATATATTTTTGCGAAAAAGGCGGTTTAGGAGGACTAAAACTATTAAGTGCTCCTAAAGAAGTATAAACAGCAGCAGGCACAACTAAATTATCATAAGCTTTATTAATACTGTAATCTCCTTCCCCTGGTAACCCCCCTTTTGTTTTATTATAATAGTCTTCATTGACAGTATCTTTTGGGAGGGCTGTCACTGCTAATGGCAAAAAAGCAGTTGGATTAGTAGGAGAGCTTGGTACATTATCTGCTTGTTCTTCATTTTTGTCATTTAAAGAAGCATTAACATCTACATTTGTAAAATAAGTATCGTCTGAACCTGACCAGACTTTAAAAAAATCACTTCATGCCTTACCATCTTTTGAAGCCTCTAAGGTTTTTTGTTGCCCTTGCAAACTACTATCATATAAAGATTCATTAAACTTAGGTCCTGTTCCTTTAGAATCTTCTTTTAGATTAATTGATGTTAAAGCAGGTCATACTAATTGACCATTCATCCCTAAATATTGATAAGGATATTTTTTTTCTCCTGAATTTTTCCCATCTAAAGTAGTTTTATTAATATCTTCTGTTTTAAAATTAGGAGTATTTGAAACAGCAAAATGAGCTTCCACTTCAGGACCATCTGCTGCTCCACACCCGATCACTAAAGAAGAGTTAGTTGTAACTAATAGCACAGCATTTAATAGGATTAAAAGTTTCTTCATAGTTTGTAAAATAAATTAAATAAAAAAAATAACTATAGCATTATATCAAATTTTAGTGCTTAGGCTGTGGACTTTGGATTTTTGTTTGTGGAGCAGGGTTTGATTTAAATAAGGAACGCTGAGCGTTAAATTTAAGCGTAATCGTTCCAGTCTCTCCATTACGGTGTTTAGAAATTATTAATTCTGTAGCTTTCGGGTCTGCTCCATGCGGGTTATAATAAACCTCACGGTACAAAAACATAATTAAATCTGCGTCTTGTTCAATCGAACCTGAGTCCCTTAAATCACTCATAATTGGTCTTTTATCGTCTCTTCTTTCAACAGCACGAGAAAGTTGACTTAAACAAATAATAGGCACATCAATTTCTCTAGCTAAGGATTTTAAAGCAAAAGATATATAGGCAATTTCTCCCTGTCTTGAATCATAATTAAGATCTCTAGTAGAAATTAATTGCAAGTAATCAATAATGATTAGATCAAGCTTTTCATCTCTATTAAGCTTTCTTAGTTTGCTTTGGATATCGCTCATAGTCATTCCTGCTGAATCCTCAATAAAAACATAAGGATTGTTAGCAACATCAGCCTGACTATTATAAAGGCTATCTCAATCTTTTCTATCCTCAATGTTGCCTTTACGAATTTTTCCTACGCTTACGCCTGTCAACATTCCTAAAATTCTTTGTCCTAAAAGGTTTTTCGGCATTTCTAAAGAGACAAAAGCTACTTTTTTCTTTTTTTCCATAGAAGCGTTTACTAAGCAATTTAAAGCAAAAGCAGTTTTACCCATACTAGGACGCCCTGCAATAATAATTAACTCCCCTTTTAAAAAGCCAGAAGTAATTTGATCAAGTTCTCAAAAACCAGAAGGAACTCCCAGCATTTCTTGCTTGACTTCATGCAAATATTCAATTTGCTTAATGTTTTCATCAATTACGCTTTTAAGGGAAACAAAATTAGAAGCTTTGCCAATGTCATAAATTTCCATTAAACTTTTTTCAATGTTAACTACAATTTGACTAGGAGGAGTTTTTTTTGCAAGATCGGCATTAACATTTTTAGTTAACTGTCCAAGCATTTTTTGCTTGGCATAATTATTAATGATTTCACAATACTGTTGGATTCTTTGGCTACTCACAAATTCATGAATCACTCCCAATAAATATTCTTCTGTCACAATTTTAGCTTGTTGTTTTTGCACTAAATAATTAATAATAGAAAAATAATTAAGGGCTTCGGTTTTTTCTTTAATAGTTTTAATCGCTTGAAAAATAATTTTATGGCGTTCATCTACAAAACAGTCAGGTTTGACATTTAAAAAGATTTCTTCTGTTGAAGCAGGACTATGAATTAAAATAGACAAAATGTTCCGCTCACATTCAAAAACTAACTTAAATTCTGCTATTTTTGGGTCTTGTGGATTCATTTAATCTTCTTTTAATGTTATTTTGACTTTAATAGTGGCTTTAATTTCATACCCTAAATCTAGGTTAATAAGATTAACTCCTGCTTGGTTGAGTGGTTTAAAAGCAATAAACTGCTTTTTATTTAATTTAATTTGACTAGCTTCAAAAACATCATGCATTAATTGCTTCATAGAAATAGTGTTGCCCACCTTATCATGGAAGCTGTGCAGTTGGTAGTTTAAAGCTACTTGTTCAAGTTTCTTTTTTAATCCTAAAGCTTGTTTTTGGTTTTGTAAATAAATTTTTGCTGCTTGGCGTTGCGAATTCTGAGCTCTTTTTAAGTTAGCAGGGTTAGCAAGTTCTGCTAAATTACGCTTAATTAAAAAATTAAGTCCGTACCCATCTGCTACTGTAATGACTTCGTTTTTTTTACCTAACTTACTAACATCTTGTTTCAGAATAACCTTCATATCACACAATTAAAAAGATAAATATTATTTTAATAATTATTTATGTAAACTAAATTAGTTTACTTTAAATTAATAAACTATTATATTTTATAATAATTTATTTTATTTTAATTTATCTTACTTTAATGTAAACTAAATTATTATATTTTAGTTTAAATTATAAAAGATAAAATTAAAACATTAACATAAAATAAAAAGTTTTAAATGTGATGAGTGAAAATGGCATTAAAATAATGTGTGAAATGCGTGATTGTGAAAATTTAGCAAGCTATAAAATAAGTGATAAGGCAATCCCTTTTCATACTTGAAGAAAAACAGTTTGAAGACATGTATGTAATGAATGCAACCCTGGATTTATTAACTGACAAAATAATAGAAAGGGAAATATATTTGTTGCTTTATTATTAGGCTGATTATTAGCAGGTTTCCTGCCTTTTTTATTATTTATATTTTTAGGTAGGTTAGTATTAACATTTTAAGAAATGATTTAGGATAATTTTTTAAGATATTTATTCTAATAATTATTCGTACACTTTAAACTGCATATTTTTGCCTTTCATTTAATAAATGATCATGTTCATCTTTAATGATTGTTAAATGACCTTTAATGTGATCCATCCGGTACTGATTACTGAAAGGAATATCAATTAAATAAGCCACTTGGTCTAATGAACTCGCTTCTGCAAAAGCAAAATCTGCATATAAGTCATAAAAAATTAGTTTTTGATAAACTGCTTCAATTTTAGCCTGGGAACTATTAATTGTTCCTGCTTGATCAATAATAGCAGCATAACGTTCCAGTTTATTATTAAAAGGTAAAATACGGAAATGACTATCTAGTACTTTTTGTAAAGCAGGGTTTTTAGCAAGTCTGGCTTTTAAAATTGGAGCATAATAAAAGAAGTATTGTCCTAAAATAACCATTAAAATTATCGCAATAAAACTTAGTTGCACAAGAGCAAAAGGAAGGTCTTTTATGGGAGCTTTAATAATCCCATCATAAATAGTGACATACAAGAAGTAAAAAACAAAACATACCAAGAAAGGAAAAGCAATAATTCAATAAGCTACTAGCCCATTGCTTATGTTTTTATGATGTTTAAACTTAAGGGAAATAGCAATTCCTACTAAAATAATATCTGCTACTAACACTAAAAAGACTGTCATCGTTAGCATATCAGCATAATTAAAATAAGACTGCGGAAGCTTAGCCGCTCAAACAATAATGTCCGGTACGATTAAAAACATAAAGGAGCTAAAAATAATTGATCCACAGTAGAGTATTAAATTACGTTTACAAGTTCCGTTTCCATCTTGATGACTAAACCAAGGACTAATGTAACCTTCTCTTGAAAACATCCTTAAAGGAGCCTGAATATTATAATAAGTTAATTGCATCCCATTATTAATTTTAGTAGTAAAAATAGTCACCAGCATCACAATTGCTCCTAATCATTTCAGGGTGTTATTATTTAAACGGTTAAAAATTTGAACATTAGGGTTTGGTCCAAAACCAGTACTAATTATTGTTCCCATCATTAAAACTGAAACTACAATGTAAAACAAAATAGTAGATCATAACACTAAAAGAATCACAATCGGCATGTTTCTTTCCCCATTTTTCATTTCTCGTCCTACCATGACAAAAGCTTCTAATCCTAGCATTAAACAAAAAGTAGGAAGCAAGACCCCTAAAAAACTTTTAAAATTAATTTGTGTGTTATTAGCCATAATCACAAACCCTTGTCCTTTTTCACTACCAATAGCATAAATAATCATCACCATTAAGATCAGAGCGGCTCCTCATTTGATAAATAAGTTTCCATAAACCATTTTGCTTATTCATTTCAGTCCTACAATTACTAAGCAACAAATCAAAAGATAAATTAAAATTCCCATGCCGTCTAGTAAAAAATCAGTTTTATAGCCTCAGTCCACATTAAAAGGAGCAGAGGTAAAACTTGCTCGCATTAAAGCAATAACCTTACCAATGACAGCCACAGGAACAGACATGTACTGAACTGCCATAATAAAAAAGCCTCAGAAACGTCCCATACTAGTACGAGCATAAACATAAGCTCCTCCGTTGGTTTGCCGATGATGTTTCCCTAATTTTAAATAAGCAGTAGCAATAGCACCAACTAGGACTCCATCTAATAATAAAATTCAAACTATGTGCCAGCCTATCCTGTATCCTTGTCCGTTAGAACCGAAAAAGAAAGTGGCAAATGCTACTGTAAAGGTAAAACCACAAATGAAATTGAAGGCAAACCAAGTCATTTGGGCAAGTGATAGTTTTTCTTTTTTCTTCATGATTAAGAAATTTTATAATTAAATTGTTTTCACAGGTTATTATAAACAAAAGACTTAATAATCAATACTATTTACATTAATTTAAAACAAAAAACAACCCTTTTTTTTATAAAGGGTTGTTAATAAAGATTAATTAATGATAAAACTGAGCTTAATCTCTTACATAAGGAATTAATGCCATCTCTCTAGCTAGTTTAATTGCTTTTGATAAACCTCTTTGGTGTTTAGTACAAGTTCCTGTGAAACGTCTTGGAGTAATTTGAGCATTATTTAAAGTGAATTTCTTTAAAACATCTAGGTCTTTGTAATCCACATAATCCATTTTCTTTTTACAGAAATAACAAGGGCGATAAAAAAGGCGTTTTTTATTACGTGACCCTCTTCTTGGAAAACCTAATCCCATAATACACTGTCCTTATTGTCATCAGCAAAAGTAGTTTTTACTTCTGCCTTGTTATTACTATTATTGTTTTGATTAAAACTGCTTGGGGTAGGGTTTGCTCCTGGAGCAGAATAAGGTTGACTATTAGAAGGACTAGGATTAGAAGCCCTAGCTCCTTTTTTGTCTAGAAAGATTATTTTTGAAGCAGAAACTTCTACTATATCAATCGCATAGCCAGAATTTTGCGTAGGTCCTTTACGAGTTGTTAAATATCCGTCTACTAAGACTAAAGAACCTTTAGCTAGATATTTTGCTACATTTTCTGCTACTTTGTTTCAACATACCACTGGTATAAAATCAGTTTTTTCAGACGCTCCAAAACTATTACTACAAGCCACAGTTAAAAAGCAGAAATTTTTATTATTGACACTTGTTTTTAGTTGAGGGTCTCTTGTTAGTCGCCCTACTACCGTTACTTTATTAAACATTTTTTTGAGTTTTTTCAGTTTTTGTTACTTCTTGCTCTTCAGCCTTTTCTTCTTTAACTTTAGGTTCTTCTGGAGTTGTTTCAGGATTAGTTCTTGGTCTAAAGTTAGCAGGTCTTCTTTTATCAGATTGGGTAATGCGATAATAAGAACCACGTACCCGCATAAAGTCTTCATCTTTTAATTCAGTTTTAGCAAACTCTAAAGATTGTTCATATTTTTTATGCTTAGTGGTGTTAATAATCAGGATGCGATAAATATCTTTAGTTAAGTTCACATAATTACGCAGTTCTGCAATGTTATTAGTTGCTGTTTCTACAATTAACAAATGGTAAGAGCCTTGCTTGGTTTTTTGGATAGGGTAACTAAATTCCCTAATGCCAAAGTCTTTGTCTGCTACTACCTTCCCAGTTTTATCATGGGTAAGGATGTTCAGAATTTTTTTATGAATATCTGGAGCCTTTTCTAAATCAGCTGGCAAAATATACATAATTTCGTATAAGATCATATTTTTTTGGTCTAGCGGCCTATTTTTTGAAAATAGGCAAAAATTAGTAATAAATTATTTACTTTCTTATTTTATATTGAATTTTAAAAAATTAAATAGTTTTTATGATTTATTCCTTGCAAGATTAATTTAATTAATTAATATAAGTAAGTGGATTAATCTAATCAGTCTAAACTTTTTTTATTATTTAAAAATTGTAAAATGTTTCATTTTCAATCCTTAGTTGATTTTTCGCATGAAATAGACTAATCTCTCCCTTAAACAAGAATTGGATAAAAATAATTATGAAGCAGTTTTAAATTTAATAACACTTGTTGTGGCAAATCCTGCAGTAGGGGAAGCATCATCTTTAATGTTAATTTTAACTGCTGTATAACCCTTATTGTCAAGGCGTGTACCGTACATTATAGAAATTTGGCTTAAATCTCATGTTGTTAATTTAGGAGCTTCTGTTTGTAAGGCGGTTTTAATTTGAGCATCTATTGTACCCTTTCCAGTTGTGCCTGCAGGACCTTTAATATTAATATCTTTATTAGTAATATTAGTAATAAGGGTTTTAATTTCATTAGCTGTACGATGAATGATGACATTAGTGAGCATAACTTTTGTTTGTACAGTTCCATCTTTAATAGTATCCGTAAGAACATTAGGAGTTTCTTCCCCATTTAATGCTATAGAACCTGATGGCATTTCAATGTCCATTTTCTTGAAGTTATTTAATGTTAGAGCAGGATTAGCTTTTATTAAGGCTTGTTCAATAGCATCAAAAGCCCTATAAAAGTTAGTACTAGTCCCAGCAGGGGTTGCAACGACTAAAGAGGGTCCTATTTTATCACTTATGTGATCTACATTAAATTGATCATTGTTAGTAGCAAACCTGCGTGCTTCAATAGTTGTTGTTGCAGATCCAGGTTTTGAAGCATCATCTTTAATTTTGAGCGTTACATTAGCTTTAATTCCTTCTTTAGAAAAGCTGATTGATGACTTATCATCCATACTAAGTTGAGTTTTATCTCAGGTGCTTAACTGAGGATTATTAGCTTTAACTTTGTCTAAAATTAAGCCTGGATTTACTCCTGTTAAATCTGTAACATTGCTTACAAAAGTCGCAGTCAAACGCCCTGCTTCAGTTATTTTAGTTTTAATTTGGTCTGCTGTGCGATGAATGCGAACCTTATTTAATAATAAGATTGCAGTGCCTTTTGATGATGATGATCCAACGATTATCTTAACATTAACAGAATTATTTACCTCTCCACCAGTTAAAGTAAAGGTTCCTCCAATTAGTTTTATTGCTTTTAGATCATCTGCATTTAAAGCAGGGTTAACTTTTTTTAATGCTGTTTTAAAAGCAGTGTCAGAATCACTAAGAGTTGTACTTGAACCAGCTGGTATAGATACCACTAATTGTGACCCTATTTTATCCCTTATTTGATCTGCTTTACATTGATTAGTACTAGAACTAAATCTACAAGCCTCAATTCTTTCTATTACAGGTTTTGAATAAAAAGCATCATCTTTAATTTTAAGCCCTACAAAATATATTTTTCCTTCTGTAATAAATGTTTTATGAGAATCAGGAACCATACTAAGTTGGTTTAAGTCATAAGCACTTAACTGAGGATTATTAGCTTTAACTTTGTCTACAATTAAGCCTGCATTTTTTGATGTTAAGGTCTTATCAGTACTTACAAAAGTTGCTGAGAAACGTCATGCATGATTTATTTTCTTTTTAATTTGGGCTGCTGTAGCATGAATCTCTATATTTAAATTTACAGAAGCTTTATAATCTTTAATTTGAATATTTGCTTTAACAGTATTGGCTTGTTCATTGTCTTTTAAGTTAGCTTGATCGATAAAGATGTTTTCCATTTCATCATAATTTAAGCCATTATTTTTTGCAACAGTTGTTAAAATGGCATCATAAGTATCTTGATAATAAGTATCTGGATTAGTTCCAGCTCTTAAAACTACATCTTTATTTTTAATTTTATTAGCTAACTCAAGGGCTAAGTTTGCGTAAATTCCTGTAATTTTAGCCAGTTTTGGACCACATGCAACCACAGTAGTTCCTGCACTACCTACTAACGCTATTGCACCAAGTAAACTTAATATTTTTTTCATATTGCTACTTTGTTTTGCTTATTACTTTTTATTTTTAAGATGATTTTATATTAACAAAATTAGTTACTGAATATATTGATTTAAATAACCAAAAACAAAAAGGGTTGTGATAACTAGGTTAATCTAAAGCTTTATTTAAAACTTTTTAAAGCCCACATTTTAATTGAACATTACAGTTACTGCAAGTAGAACAACCTCCTGAGTTAACCATAGTGCCTTCTCCACACATAGGGCAAACATCTCCTACATTAATCCCTTTTGAGCGATCTTGGTTCAGCCCTCTTAAAATCACTTTTTCCCCTAGTTTTTTTACTACTTTTTCATCATCTTCTGGAGTACTTTCTGGGTGTAACCCAAAGTCTTTAATAGTAGGTTGGGCAATCGCATCATCTTCTTTATCTAAAGATAACACTTGTGAATCACGAGAACCATCTACATAAACCGTTCCTCCCTTAGCTCCTTTGTCATACAGTTCCATGTAAATAGTTTGCACATCTCGTACAGAATAACCTTTAGGAGCATTAACTGTTTTAGAAACAGAAGAATCAATTCATTTTTGAATAGTACAATGCACTGCTACATGTTTTTCAGGACTTAAATCCATCGCAGAAACAAAAATATCAGGAAGGTCTTTTCCTTCGTACTCAGGATGAAGGGCTAATCATTCTCTAATAATTGGAGAAACTACTTTCATTTTGTTTCCTAAACGACCAGAACGTAAATAATTAAAAGCAAAGTATGGTTCTAGTCCTGTAGAAAGACTCATTAAAGTAGCAGTAGATCCAGTAGGAGCTACAGTTAATAAGTGAGAATTCCGAATCCCTTGTTTTCTAATGAGATCTCTAATTTCTCGTTTCATTTTTTTCATAAAGCCAGTGTTAACAAATCTTTCATTATCTACTAAGAAGGGGAAGGAACCTTTTTCTTTGGCTAGGTTACTAGAAGCTTCATAAGCTGTTTCACAAATAAATTTAAAAAGCTTATCTACTAATTGGTTAGCTTCATCTGAACCATAACAATAATTAGCTCAAATTAGCATATCATGTAGTCCCATTACTCCCATCCCTACTCTTCTTTCGCCTTTAGCTTGTTTTTCATTAACATCAAAAAAGTAAGAAGTAGCATCAATAACATTATCTTGCATTCTTACCATCACTCTAATGGTTTTTTCTAATTTAAGCCAAAGGATTTCATGGGTTTTCTTATTGACAAACTCAGATAGATTAATAGCAGCTAAGTTACACACAGACCATGGAGCAAGGGGTTGCTCTCCACAAGGGTTAGTAGCTACTACTTTCATATCATATGCACTAGCATTAGTCATTTCGTTAGCTCGATCTATAAAGAAAATACCAGGTTCTGCAGAATAGTTAGCACAAAAAGTAATTAAATCTCATAAGTCTCTAGCTTTCATTGTGTAGTAAGTTTTGACAGCAAAGCCTCTTGCTTCTCATTCTCTGACATCACCACTTTTTTCTCATTCTTTATCGTATGTTGCTTTTTCTTGACTATTATAGCTATCTAAATCAGGATATTTTAAAGCTCACATTTTGTCTTCTTTAACTGCATGCATAAAATCATCACTCAGCAATACGGAAATGTTAGCTCCACTTAAAAACTCAGGGTTGTTAACAACCCATTCCCCTTTTTCGTTCAGTTTTTTTTGAGCAGAAGCGACAATGTCACTATCAATGTTGTTTGCATTTTTAACAATTGATTCACAAATAGCCATTTCTTTTTGATCGTAGTTCTTAAAACTAATTTTTTCTCTAACGGCTTTTTTGATCATTTCATCTTTAGCATTATCTTTTAGTCATTGTAAAACAAGCGTGTTTTGCATTTTAGAAATGACAAAATTAATAATATCAGGATGTCAATCAGCAAGCATAATCATTTGGGCTCCTCTTCTCGAACCTCCTTGTTGTACTAAATGGGTTAAGGTACTTAAATCATGTAATCAAGAAACAGCTCCAGAAGAACGACCTCCTACTGATTTAGCTACTGCTCCCTTAGGACGTAAAGTCGACCCATTGCTTCCTACTCCTCCTCCATGCGACATAATCTCCATTACTTGACGACGGTGTTCTGCAATTCCATGACGAGAGTCATTAAACAAAGGCATAACAAAACAATTTAAAAGCGTCACATCTGCGTTACTTCCTGAACCAAACAAAACTCTTCCAGCAGGAACAATTCTTTTACTAATCATTTCTTCACAAAAGATTTTTTGAAAACCGACAATGTTTTTAAAGTTTTTTTCCATACTAGCTAAAGCAGAACTTACTCTAGTAGCAATTTGTTCATAAAAAAGTTCTAAGGGTTTGTCTAGATTATTAATCAGTTGTTTAATGACATTTTTAGAACCAGCTACTAAAAAAGCAGGGTCAATAAAAGGAGCATATTCCTCTTCAATTAAAACATGAGCATGCTTGTTAGCATGGTCTATTTTAATAACCTCTCCAATTCCTCTCGTCGGGAATCATCTGTCATCTTTAATAATGGTTAAAACTACATCTCCTTTTGCCAGGGTTCTTAAGGTTTCATCTTTTTGTGAGTAACGATCAAGCATGACCATCCTTGCTATTCCTTCATATGTCATATGAAAGTTTGGTTCAATCGTAGTAAGATGGGGGAAGTTTTGTTTGATATTTTGGTTAAGGTTTGAAATATATTCAGGCTTATACATAAGAGGTCTTTTCTTTAAATAGTTATATAAATTATTTTATTCTGTAAAATAAATATTAATAGAATTTTTGTTAAATTGAATTAAATAAATTGATTTCTAGTTCAACCACTGTTTTTATCATCCTAGCAGCCATTGCTTTTTGTGCTCCTTTTTTTATTTGAGCTATTTTTAGGTTTTTACATAAAGTAAAGGGGATTTATCGCTATTGACATAAGTGGTTTGTAATTAGTGCTTTTATGCTTGGTTTATTATTATTTATAACTTTTTTATTACTGGCTATTTTCACTTAAACTAAGCAAGCTTAAGCCTTCCGAAAGGCGTAAATTTTTTCTGGAAGCATATCTAGGGCTATTTGTAATTCACATGTATCCTTTAAAGTTCCTAAATAATTTCTTAAGCCGATGTTTTTAATTTTTTTAGTAATGATTTGAATTTCTGCATGGTAGTTTTGAGAACTATCATTCAGCATTACTACATCTCCAGGTTCAAAGTAGGTTTTATCACATAAACGAACAGGGATACTTGTTTGTTTATATTTAAGACGGCTTCATGTAGAACGAATCACTAAATCATTACTATCTAGCCTTTTAGTATGTACCTTTTCATCTAAAAGAATCTCGGTTTCTAAAGGAGTAATCTCAGAAGCTAAAGTAAGATACAAAATAACTTTTGTAAAATCAAAATTAGCTAGAGCTTTAAAATCTGCTTCATTTAAAAATTGTTCTGCTACTCAAACAGCCCCACATCCTAGAGCTTGTAAATGGCGAGCTTGAGTAGTTAAAGGTCAATCACGATGCATTTCTAAACTAGGCATTTGATCACGATATGCTCAAGGTCCATTCCCCTCGTGTTGTAAAGTAATAAAGGCTTGATAATCTATTTTTTTTGCATGATTAGCAATAAAAGTTTTAAACACAGACAGTTCTGTTGCAGTATAACGCTGAGGGTAAAAGTTTCATAAAATTAAACTTTTCTGTTCTAAACTTAAATCTTTAGTCACAAAAGCTAAATGTTCTTCTGTAATGGCGTTAGGTAAAATAACTAAAAAATCTTGATTAGCTATTTCAACTAGTTCTTTAGTTTGTTCTCAATTTTCAATCACATCTAATCTAATCCCTTTTAATTTATGCTTTACAAAGAAGGCTTTAACATCTGAAGCCCTACTTTGCTCTAAAGCATGGTTTTTTAAAAAATTAGCATCAATATCTGAGTACATAGCAAGGCCAGCTTTGTTACTTATTGATACTAAATGAGCTAATTCTGCTTTTTGGGCAGGATTGGTTAAATCACACCCAATTAAATTGGTAAAAACTCCTGATACATTGATCGCTTTACATTTACTAAAAAAAGCACTTAAATTAAAACTAGGATGAATGAATTTCGGATAAAGAGAAATAAATAACTTCATAAAAAATCTTTAGGGTTGTTTTTTTTCTAAATCTAATATTCTATTTTCTAAGGCTTGAAGTTTTTTACTTTGCTGCATAATGTTTGCTCCTAAATCAATAAAGGTTTGAGCACTCATCATAATGTCTTCTGCGTGTAATAACAGCATAGAAAAGGGTAAAACTTCTTTTTTCGCTTCTTTTTGAACTAAAGTCATATGAGCTTGTTCTGCTTCTACTAAGGATTTTTCTGCTTTCTTAATCAGATCCTTATATTTATCAAAATCATATTCTAAAGCAGCTTTAATAGCTAAAATAGCTTTTGACTTAGCTATTCCTGCATAAGAAATGATAGTGAAACTAATTTGTTCATTATCTTTTATTTTTGTTTCCATATGATTACATTATAAGCTAAGGTTGCTAAGTAAAAGTATTATCCTTTTATTTTTTAAAGGTATAAGAAGGGGCTATAATGTCTTTCCATGCATAGGCTGTTCTGTTAAGCAAAGCTTTTAATTTAGGAATGTTAGGTCTTTCTGGCATTCTTCCTTTGTTTTTAATGGCTTCTTTGTACCAAACATAAGATAATTTAGGGAACCTTCTTCTGTCTTCGTCATCAAAGTCTACCCCTACTAAGCCATATTTTTTTTCATACCCTGCAGAGGGAGAGAAAATATCACAATATGTTCAAGCAAAATAACCAAGAACGGGAATACCTTCGTTGTAACAAGCTAAAGCAGCATGCATATGGCTTTGCAGAAAATGAATGCGGTCTTCATCCATTACAAAACCATCCTCGTTTTCATCTAAGTCTCCATAGCCATTTTCTGTGATCATAATTGGTAGTTTGTATCTTTCATATAGTTTATGCATCCCTGGTTTTAATTGAGTTGCATCATAAATTCAGTTCCATTTTGTATACTGAGCTGTCTTAGGAAAGACCATTTGAAAGCTCTTACTAAAGTGGATGTAGTTTTTCTTATGTAATAAACTAGGATCAATCTGATTATCTGCTGCTGTGAAGTAAGAAGGATTATAGTAATTTCAACCAATAAGATCAATTGTGTTTTCTTTTAGAAAAGCTAAATCATTAGCAGTAATTATTTTTTCTAAAGGAAGTTTTCATTCTTTTTGATGGGCTTTAATCCAGTCATAGAAGACTTGAGGATAAGTTCCTTTTACTGCAGGGTCTAGAAAAAGCTGTAATTGCCATTCATCATAAATGCTTTGTAATTTTTCATCCTCTTTAGTAAAGGGAATCCCAGGACTATAATTATGGATAATACCAAATTTAGCTTGAGGCAAAAGATATTTAAGTTGTTTCGCTTTTTTAAATTCTTTATGAGCAATAGCAGCCATGAGATTTAAATTATGTAAAGCCATCACAAATTCTTTAGGGCTTTTTTTCTGGGGAGGAAAATATCCGTTTAAATATCCAAATTCTGTAAAAGTGTTTTCATTAGTAGCAAATCAGTATTTAGCATATTTACCAAAATGTTTAAACAGCGTAGCCGCTAGATGCCCAAAGTGTTTAACAATGTTTCTATCTTTATCGCTACATCCTCCGTGTTTTTCTAACCATAAGGGAGTATCTCAATGGTATAAAACAGGAATAACTTGAATGTTATGTAAAGCCATCATTTCAAACACTCTTTTGTAAAAAGCAATGCCTTTTCTATTAGCTCGATGTGAATTAGAATAAATTCTACTTCAGTCAATGTTATATACTACAGCTTGAATCCCTAAGTCGTACATAATTCTAATGTCTTCTTTATATCTAGAATAAAAGTCAGAAGTTTTATTAATTCCTACAGAAGGAAGCTCGTTCATTTTTTTAGGATTGTAAAAATCAGGAACTAAATAATTCTTTTTAGAAGCAAAGTCGTCTCAAAGAGAAGGAGAACGACCATCTTTATTTCGTCCTCCTTCTATCTGGAAAGCGTTAGTGGAAACGCCAAATAAAAAATTGTTTTCTTCTTCTAATTTAAGAAGTGATTTTTTTTTTATTGTTTCAAGAGCTAAATCAATCGCAGGTCCTGCTTTTGCTAAAGCATAAATTTGTGGACTAATAACTGCGACTGGTTTATCTACAATTTTTTTAATACTTTCTTCTATATAACTAACCTGAGGTCCTAACAAAATCACATCTCATGCGTCATAAATTTGTTGTGCTTCTGAAATAGGTTTTGCTTTAATTTGAACATCAAGTTTTCGTTTGTCTGCTTCTATTTTCATTTTTTCAACTAAAATAGAGGTACTCATTCCTGCAGAACATACTAGTAAAATTTTGACCATAATTCCTTAATAAATTAAATAAAATTGTATTTAATGTAATAATAAATAAATATCAAACTAATTTCAATATAATGACGATTTACTTTTATTTTATTTTTGTCCCAATTGCTATTTTCCTTTTTATATACTTGTTTTTTAACATTATAGAAAAAAACTTTCATCATTATTTTTTTTATAAAAATAAAATTTTATTGATTAGTGGAATTGTTTGTCTGATTTTAGTAATAATTTTTTTAGTGCTTGGGTTTACAGTAGGGCCGAAAGTATAATTAAGTTTTTAAGTGTCTAGCCTGAGCGTTAAATCGGTTAATTTTTTTAATTCTTGTTTGCAAATTAAGGATCGCTACATCTAATTTAGTTTTTTGTACTTCATTTAAAACTAAAACCTCTTTTTTAAGCATTAAAATTTTAAGGCGAAAATTTAATATTTCTGCTTTTAAAAATCTCCCTGCTCCATAACTATCAAGCGGTCCTGTTTTAGCTTTTTTATTTTTAAGCAATACTTTATAAATAATTTTTGTTTTATTAGCTTTTTTGCTTACTAAAGTAAAACTCTTACTTATTCAATGATAATCAGTATATCATTCAATAGAAATTTGAGAAGGTACCCTGTAATTTTTTAAATGCATAATTTGATGATGATTATTTTTATTACTTCTTAAAAATAAATCCGCCTTTAATTGGTTAACATCAATTCTAGCATTAACATCTTTAATTAATAATACTACCAAGGCTAAAAACAATTTATTTTGTTCTGCTTTAATAGTATGGGCAATACTAGCAGTAACATTTCGAGATGCTTCACTAAAGTGAGAATGATAAACCTTTTCAAAAAAAGCTTCCTTAGCTTTCTTAAATTGGGTTTGGTATAATTTAATTTCTGCAGGATTTTCAATGAAAACAGGTTTTTGTTTCATGCTTAAGTTTGATTTAGCTTGATAATAAATTTTTGGCTAAAGGTTCCATAAAAATGATTAATTAAACTTTGTTTATTAACAATAAGTGATCATTCTGCTTTGTTACTATATTTAGTTACCCAATTTAAATTATTCATTTCAGCTTGCAAATTTGGCACAGAAACCTCTCCTGGTGTTATAGTTCCTGAAGACAGAATTTCTTGTAATTTAGTATTAATAGCCTTATTAATTTGCTTAATTACCTTCACTTGCTGGCTTGGAGTTATATTTGCTAAATCTATATCGCTAGGAACATTATTAACCTGAAGGGTATTATTAGTAAGCGTGCTTGAAAAATCATTTATACTATAACCTTGAATCCCATACATATTTGAAATAACATTTTGCGATGGTCTACTAGTTCCAATAATTTGACTGATAGGATTAATGGGAACAAAATTACCTAAGGGTCTTGCTTTTGATGTTTTTGTTATATTTGTGTTAGGTTTTAAATCCTTGGGAGGGCTTCCTGAATAATCTCCTTCATTTGCATTTCTCCCCTTAACGATTTTGTTAAGTTCAGCTTGAGTCATTCCTTTAGCTAAAGGTACATTTCTTAGTGCTGCATAAACTTTTCCCTCATATACTTCTCTGATCCAAGCAATATCACTTAGAGTGATAGAAGCAGGATTACTAACTCCTATTTCTGGTCTATCAGAACCTTGAAAAGCTTTAGTAACATCTGTTTTATTACCAAACATAATTTCATAAGGAGTAGATGCTACACTTTTAAAAATACTAGAACTGGCAGTACTTGTAATATTAAAAGTAATAGGAGCTGTTATTTTTTGACTATCTTTAATCAAAGAAGCTAAATCATAATTATAATCTACAGCATTAACAGCTTTTTCTTTTAGACCGTTTTCACTAAGATAGTTATTAATTTGGTTTGTAATATCAGTTCCTACTTTTTTTTCTAAATCTAAAACTCCTGGTTGATGAATAGTTTGATGAAGCAAATTATAATGAAAAGGTTTCATTTTAATAGCATTTAATTTTGGTACAAACTGGTCACAAGCTACAACCATAAAAGCAGGTTGACTTACTAAAGCAAAAGTAGTTAATAATTTTAAACAAAGCTTAATCATAATAAACCCTTCCTTTTAATCTTATTTTAATTATAAAGCTTATTTATTTTTTAAAACAGGAAATAAAATGACATCTTTAATTGAATGACTATTAGTAAGAAGCATTACCAAGCGATCAATGCCAATTCCCATTCCTCCTGTAGGAGGGAGACCATACTCTAAGCACTCCACATAATCCATATCAACCAAATGGCTTTCATGGTCTCCTTTTTCTCTTTGCGAGGCTTGTTGTTCAAAGCGGGCTAATTGGTCAATTGGATCATTCAATTCAGAAAAAGCATTGGCATATTCTTTTCCTGCAATAAATAATTCAAACCGATCTGTAAAACGAGGATCTGTTTTATTTCTTTTAGCAAGCGGAGAAATTTCGACTGGATAGTGATAAATAAAAGTAGGTTCAATTAAGTTTGGCTCTATATAATGATCAAATAATGCTTCCATAATTTGCCCTACATTGCTAATATGATCCTCTAATTCAATAGGTAGTTTTGCTACTAAAGCCTTTACTTGTTCAAAAGAAAGGTTTTGTTCAAAATCTATTCCCGTGGCTTCTTTAAGAGCGTCAGTTAGCTTAACTTTTGCAAAAGGTTGATTAAGATTAATTTCATGTTCTTGAGTCTGAACAATTAAATGTTCTTTATTATTAAGGACTTTAGAAGCACATTCTCTAATTAGTTCTTCGCAGATTTGCATCATATAATTCATATCCTCAAAAGCAGCATAAAGTTCAATAGTAGTAAATTCAGGATTATGACTTGAATCTATTCCTTCATTACGAAACAGTCTCCCTATTTCATAAACTTTTTCTAATCCTCCTACAATTAACCTTTTCAAATGCAGCTCTGTAGCAATTCTTAAATATAAATCCATTCCTAAAGCATTATGATGAGTTTTAAAGGGGCGTGCTAAGGCTCCTCCATGCATTTTTTGCATAATCGGAGTTTCGACTTCTAAATATCCTCTAGCATCTAAAAAAGCTTGAATAGTACGGATAATTTTAGTACGCATGATAAAGACTTTTTGCACTTCTTTATTAACTAATAAATCAAGGTAACGCTTTCGATAGCGTTCCTCTACATTATGTAACCCTTGGAATTTATCTGGTAGCACTTTTAAAGCTTTACTTAATAAAATTCATTTTTGAACTCGAATTGTTAGCTCTTGAGTATTAGTTTTCATAGCATAACCTGTAACTCCGATAATATCTCCTAAATCTAAATCACACAAAGCATTAAAACTTTGCTCTCCAATTTCATTAATACGAGCATAAAGTTGTACTTTATGGTTTTGGTCACTAATAGTTAAAAAAGATGACTTTCCTGCTTGCCGAATACTTCTAATGCGTCCTGCTATTTTAACGATTTCTGCTTGTTTAGTAGTTAATTCTTCTTTGCTAAAAGGATGATATGTTTGATAAAAAGCAGTAATATCATGACTACGATGAAAGCTTGTGACTAAAAAAGGGTCTGCTTGTGTTTGTTGAAGTTTAGTTAGTTTTTGTCTTCTAATTAATTCCTGTTCTGTAAAATGACGTTTTGTTTGAGACATATAAAATAAAAAAAAATTTATGTTTAAAGATATATATAGTTAAAGTTATTTTATTATAAGAAATATTATTTCTTTTTCTTTTAAAAAAATAAATATGGAAAAAATTATGAAAGTTTTAATTAATTTCGGAAGCACTCGTAGTTACATAGATCCTGTTCGTTTTTTAACTAATGCTTCTTCTGGTAAAACAGGGATTCTTTTAGCTTATGCTTTAGAAGACTGTTATTTTAATGTTAAGGCGATTGTAGGAGATGCAAAAGTTAACCTTAAAAAACTTAATTATGAAAGAGCCTACACAAATGAGGCTATGCTTAAGGCTATGCAAAAAGAAATTAACGAAGCTGATGTTGTAATTTTTTGTGCTGCTATAGCTGATTACAAACCACAAGTCTTTTCTGAGCAAAAAATTCAAAAGGCTCAATATCCTAACCTTAATATTAAATTAGAGCCTAATTTAAACATCATAGGTGAGTTAGCTAAAAATAAAAAAACTCATCAAATATGAATAGGTTTTAGTTGCCAAGAAGACTGATCAATCACAACAGCTTATCAAAAGCTAATAAATTCAAGCTTAGATTACTTATTAATTAACCTCAGAAATGTAATTAACAGTCATAACACCCATCTTAAAATGATTAATTCGCAAAAAACTATTTTATGAGAAAAGCAAGGACCTAAAAAAGAAGTTATGCCTGAATTAGCTTATTATATAAAAGAACTTCTTCAAAAAAATAGTTATGAGTAATAATCTTTCAAAAGCAGGTTTTACAATTGAAACTCATACCGATCAACATAAGCCAAGAATAGCAATGGCTATTGGGGCAACAATGGCCACTCCTAAGGGAGCTACTTTAGCGTTAAAACTTGCTAAATTAGGGCATGTTGACTTACTTTTAAGTTTTAATATAAAACATTTTTTAGACCAAGCCTTGATTCATAAATTAAAAAACACTAATAATATTAAAGTTTATGATAAATTGTTTTTCAAGAGTCCATATGAAAAAAAGGATTATATGTGGCATTGTGAAGTAGCACAAAGAGCTTGTTTTTTTATAGCTTATCCTGCTAGTGCTAATCAATTAGCAAAATTTAACCTTGGTTTTCTCAATGATTGTGCAAGCTTAGTTTTTCATGCTTTACCTAATTCTACTTTAAAAGTAATTAGCTGTGCTCTTAATAATCATATTTACTTTAGCACTGCTGTACAAAAAAACATAAAAAATTTAATGAAATTAAAAGAAATTATCTTTATTAAACCTAGAAAAGGAGAGCTTGCTTGTAGTCAAGGAGAGGATGCTATGGGAAGAGCATTAGAAGCAGAAAAAATTTTTGAACTGCTTAAAAATATAACTTCTTCTCTTCCTCAGCATTGTTTTAAAATTAATTAAATTTTAAACAAAAAATTAAGCTTTACGCTCAATCAATTTCGTCAGGAGATTTACGTTCTTTATTATATTTAATTTCGTCAATTCTTCCTTCTCTCACATGGCAGACAATATCTGCTATTTCAGCAATAAAAGGGTTATGGGTTACTAGAATAATAGTGGTTTTATATTTACGGTTAATTTCTAAAAGAATTTTTAAAACAATTCTTCCCATTTTTTCATCTAAAGCTCCAGTAGGCTCATCCCCAAACAGAATGCGAGGATTTTTAGCTAAAGCCCGAGCAATTGAAACCCTTTGTTGTTCCCCTCCAGATAATTGATGGGGGTATTTATGTTTTTGGGGGGTCATCCCAATTGTTTCAAAAATTTCATCAATAGTATATAACTTACTTTTTTTACTAGCTAAATTACCTCCTACTTCAGCATTTTCACGAGCAGTTAAATTAGTTAAAAGATTATATTGTTGAAAAACAAAACCTAAATATTTTCTTCTTAATTTAGTTAAGTCCACATCTCGCATTAATGACAGGTTATGTCCAAGGACACAGACATCTCCTTCTGTAGCCTTATCTAAGCCAGAAATCAGGTTAAGTAAGGTAGTTTTCCCACATCCAGAAGGTCCTAAAATAACCACAAACCCTCCCTTAGTAATTTTAAGGTCTAGTCCTTTTAAAACAGGTGTTTCTAAATCTCCACTAATGTATGATTTTTTTACATTAAATAATTCAATATCATATTTTGCAAGGTTAGGCTTCTCTTTAGTGGTAGTAGTAATAACATCTCCTTTAAGAATTTTTTTAGAATATTTTCTACTATCAATGTTTTGTTGTTTAAGTTTAGATTTAAGATCCCTTATTTTAACAATGTTTTCATTTTTAAGCTGTTTATTTTTTTGCTTTATTGCTCATTGCTTTGCTTTTTCATCAGTTTTCTTTTTAATTTGAGCTATTTTTTCAGCAGAAACTTTTTTCTTTTCTTTTGTTTTTTTAGGTTCTTTATCTAAAACTGGTTTTGCTTTTGTTGCCATAAGAGTAATTAACGAAAAATTATATTAAGATATTTTGTTTAAAATAAAACAAATTTATTTAATACATTTTATGCTTTATTGCTTAAAAAAACTAATTTTTATTAAAAATTAAGCTATTAAGGATTTATCTGCTATTTTGTTAGACTTTCTAATTTGCTTTTCTAATTTTGATCATTTATTAGGAATTGATGTATTAATAAATTTTTTAAAATCATCTATTTCTTTAGTAAGGCTTTTAATACAATCATGTCATTCTTTAATGTTTTTTATTTCATCTTCCTTATTAATTCAAAATTTTCTTGCTTCTTCATTTTTTCTTCATCCTAATAATGTAATCAGTAGCGTGCTGGGTCCACAAATAATAACTTTTTGCTGCTGGCTATATTCCACAATTTTTTGATAAAAATTATTAAAAATTTCTATTCATATCGCTTCAGAAGGAAGGTACATAATAGCATAGCTTGTTTTATATTTTGGAGCAATATATTTTGTAATATCATTAATCTTCTTTTTTACTGCTACAGCAAAATCATTTGCACTAGTTTTTCTATCTTTATAATTTAAAAAAACTTCATTTGGGAATTTACTATCAATAGGAATTAACTCATTATTAATATGAACCATCACATCTGGGTTAAGATTAGTACTATCTGCTGATTTCAAGGCATATTGTCTTTCTCATAAGTTATTTTTTTCTATACTTCCTCCCTTCCCAAGCACATTTTCCAGCATTTTTTCAAGTAATATTTCTCCTGTAGCTCCTACCTTTTGGTTACTTAAAAAGAGATTACTAATTTTAGTTAAGGTACCTACAGCATCTTCACTACTTTTGTTAAGATTTTCTATTTTGTTTTTTATTTTGTTTTCAAAATCCTTTAATGTTATTTTAAAGTTGTCTTGTTTTTCAAGAGATGATTCTTGTGATGAAAGAATGTTTTGATTATGAGTAGATAATGTTGCAAGATCTTTTATGATTTGACTAATATTATTGTTTATGTTTAAAATATTAGTATTATCTTGTTGGTTTTCTGGAAGGTCTTTTTGTTCTTGTTGCTTGATAGCTTTATTTTTATAACCGATTCATTTAATTAAAAATACTAAAGCCATCACTAAAGCAAAAAAGACTAAAATTGCCACAACTACAACGATAATTTCTCAAGTTGTCATATTTTATATATAAATAATTTGTTTTTATTAATTAAGAAAAGACTTATAATCTTCTTTTAAGATTATATATTTTTTTATAGCTTTATATTTACAACAAAAAACCTGTTAAAGGCAGGTTTTAAAGCGTAATTAATTAAACCAAAACTTTTAACTTTGATAACCAAAGACACTTTTTCAAATGTTAGCAAAATCATTGGGTTGTTGGTACAGACCAGAATTATAGTTGCTGACATACCAGCTTGCTTGAGCTTTAGCAGGGTTTGGAGAAGCGATATCACGGTTAGAATCTCAAAAGGATCCTAAAACAACAGTGTGTTTATGAGCTCAAGCTGCTACTTTCATTAAATCGTATTTGTAAAAGATTTGTCCTTTCACATCGTTCATCCCAAGCATAGGCGTAATCCCAAGGTGTTGAGTTAAAATTGCATGAGCATTTAAATGAAAATGTTTTTTAGCTCATAAAGCTGCTGTTCCTTGAGCAGTTTTTTTTGCAACTACAATTGCTGCTTGTCCCATTTCATACCGAGAGGAAGTTAAGCCATAATCCATTGCCATAATGTTAATAATCGGCATATGGTTTAGGTTAGACCCTAAAAGGGTATAAGGCTTAGCAAAAACTGGGTTAATCCCTTGGGGTTCATGAGGACCTACAACAATAGTTAAAGAAATAGCTTGCTTTGGATACTCAGCTTGTACATTATTAATTGCTTTTGATAAATTAATTAAGCCTAAACTATCAGTAAGTTCTGCTCCTTCTATATCAAAATCTAAACGACTAGTATGATATTTAGCCACTGTAAATTTTAAAACTTTAGTAATAGCTTTTACTGTAGCTCCTGTAGGGTCTCCTCCATGTCAAATAGGAGTACCTGCTTCTCCTCCAAAAGAAGCAGCTACTTGTCCTCCGTTTTGACGAAACTTTTTAATTGCTTGGTTAATAACTTTTACTTTTTTGGAAGGGTGACCAGTCATAATAGCTTTATTTTTAAACCCTCCTCAGGCTGCTTCTACTCCTTGCTTGCTGGCATTTTGGATAAACCCAAGCGTTACTCCTGGAATATGAGCTTTAGTTAATTTTGCTAATTCAACAGCAGGGTGCAAATTAATATCAATGTAGGGAGCTACCATGTGTTGGTATGAATCTTTTTTTTGTAAAGTAACCTTGATCGTTTTTTGAAGTTTGGCTCCAATATGGGTGATAATTTTTACTGCTTTTCCTGCTTGTAGAGTGGGTCCGCTAAAAGTAAGAGCTCTTGCATCTTGAGGGTGAATGTTTAAATGGTTATCAGTTTGGTATGAATTATTGTAACGAATTGCTTCAAAAATACTTTTTATAGTTTGTTTGTTGGTTACATCAGGACTATTAGTAGAACTAATGTAATAATTATTTTTAACCATTGCTTTAGCAATTCTTTGGTCTTGTTTGGCATTAGACACTAGCACGCCAGAACCGCTACTAAAAGCGGTCATGCTAATTCCTGTAGATCCCATTAAAAGACTACAGCTTAAAATTTTTAATAGTTTTTTCATAGTTTTCCTCTATTTTGATTTTGTTTTAATTATAAATCAATCTTAAAGCAAACTACTAAAAACAAGGCTTTGGTTGTAAAACTAGCTTTGGTTTCCAAACACAGTGTTTCAAATGCTAGCAAAATCTCCTGTTTCTTGGTACAGTCCTGAGTTAGAAAGGTCTACTTGCCATCCTAAACGAGAAGCAGTTGGGTTAAGAGCTGCAAAATCACTGTTCGCATCCCAGTAACCAATTCATTTCACATGGTTTTGGTTGGCTCAAGCTGCTACTTTCATAGCATCATATTTAAAGAAGATTTGCCCCCGTGTATCATTTAGTCCCAGCATTGGAGTAATTCCAAAGTATTGATTTAAAACATCTTGCCCACTTAAACCAAATTTTGCTTTTGCAAACAAGCTAGAAGTAGTATTGGCTGTATCTTGAGCTGTTTTAATGGCTCCGTCTCCCATGTCTTGACCTGTTCAGCCTGACCCAAAGTCCATTGCCATCACATTAATGATTGGCATTTTATCAAAAGCGTTTCCCATTGCTGCAAATGGTTTAGCAAACAATGGATTAATTCCTGCACTCTCGTTAGCGTCACTAGCCACGGTTAAAGAAATAGTTAAGTTAGGAAATTCCTTTTGAATGTTATTAGAAGCTTGAGCTAAGTTAACTAGCCCTGCAGTATCAGTCAGTTCTGCTCCTTCAATGTCATAATCAAGGCGGTCAGGACTATAAGTAGTCACAATTAGTTTTAAAGCATTAGTAATAGCTTCTACAGTTGCTCCGCCTGCATCTCCTCCTGCTCAAATTGGTTGACCAGATGCTCCTCCTAGTGAAATAGCATAGTTCCCTCCAGCTGCTTTGTATGCCTTAAGGTTTGATGTTAGCCCTTGCATTTGTTCTGAAGTAGACTTACCAATTTCTAAGGAAGCTAATCCTCCTCAGGCAGGAGTTACGCCATGCCCTGCCGTAACATTTTGGATAAATGCCAGAGTTGCGTTTTTAACATTTTGTTTGATTAATGTTGCTAAATTATAAGTAGGTCAAGCCAGCACATCCACAAAAGGTGAAACAAAATGTTTATAACTTGGGTCTTGTTTTTGTAAAGTGACTTTAATGGCTTTAGTGTATTTACCATTGCCAATGTTTGCTGTAATATCTACTGCTACTCCAGGTTGTAAGGCTGGACCACTAAAAGTAATTTCAGAAGCATCACTAGTCTTAATGTTTTTAGTGTTGTTCATACTAAAGGAGTTATTATAACGGATCGCATTAAAAATGCTTGCTCTAGTAGTTTCATTAGTAACAGAAGGATTATTAGAAGCTGCTATGTAATAGTTATTATTAACCATGTTTTGATCTATTGCTTGATCAATAGGTAAAGCACGGAATAAAGTAATATTTAAAGTAGTGCTAGCAGAAGTTTGTCCTGAGACATTAGAAGTAGCTTGTACTGAAACTGCTTGTCCTGCAATAAGGGTAGCTTTAGCAAAGCTAAGGCTTTGGGCTTCATATAAAGGAAGGGCAGGGTTAGCAGTAACAATTGCTTGTTGCAAGGCTGCTATCGTATCTGGATTAGAAGTATCTGGGTCAGTTCCTGTCGGAACAGTAATGTCTTTAGTTTTAATGCCATCAATTACTTGTTTAGGACTAAAAGCTGTTTCTAAAGTAACAACTAATTTTTTTGTGCCTGGGAATTGATGTCCCCATGGATCAATAATAATTTGCCCTGCTACTGCTTTCCCTGCTACCAACACTCCGTTAAAAGTCATTTTAGCAAGCATTCAATCTGTTAGTCATGGGTTAGCTGCTTTTAGTTTAGTTTTTAAAAGAGCAGTAGTAGTAGGGTCATCAAAAGAAGTTTTAGTTCCGGCAGGCACAGAAAGGTTGTTATTAATAACATAAGCTAAAATATCATTAGGAGTAGCAGGATTAGGAATAGGGGAAGCAGATAAAGTAATATGTAAAACTTTAGAAGCTTGTTGGGTCCCTATGTAACTGGTAATATTGACATTACTTACTGCTCCTGCAGTTAATGTAGCTTGAGCAAATGCTAAAGTACCCATATCTGCATCTGTTAGTTTTGGATTATCTTGTCTTAACACATAGATTAATAAGGCTAAAGTAGAGGCATTATGCGTATCTGGATTTACTCCTTGGTACAAGGTTAAATTAGGGTTAGTAATTTTATCAATTACTGCTTGTGGTCCTTGCGGAGTGGGACCTGGTTTATTTGCTAAAGTTACTTGTAAATTAGTTTGAGCTGAAGGTGCCCCTGTAGATTGAGAAATAACAGTAACATTAACAGCTTGGCCTACTACTAAAGTAGCACTACTATAGCTCAAAGTACTAAGATCATGATTATTTAAGCTAGGGTTAGCACTTTGTAAGGCTTCACATAAAGTAATAACAGTTGCTGGGTTAGTAGTACTTGGATTAGTTCCATTAGGGACACTAATGTTTGTGTCTTTAATTTTAGCAATTACTGCTTTTGGAGTATCTTGTGCTTTGTTAATGTTGGTTCATTTTTGGGGAGGAGCAGGTTGGGTTGCAAGGGTTACTTGTAAATTAGCTTGAGCTGAAGGTGCTCCTGTAGATTGAGAAGTAACAGTAACACTAACAGCTTGCCCTACTTCTAAAGTAGTACTACTATAACTTAAAGTAGTAAGATCTTGACTAGTTAAGGTAGGGTTAGCAGTTTGTAAAGCTTGGTTTAAAGCAGTAACAGTTGCTGGATTAGTAGTACTTGGATTAGTTCCTTTAGGCACACTAATATTTTTATTTTTGATTTTATTAATTACTGCTTTTGGAGTATCTTGTCCTGGAGTAATATTATGCATTGATGGGTTAATATTATACATTGCTGGTTTAATGTTTGATTCAGGGATAGGTTTACCAGTTAAGGCTACATTTAAAACAATTGATGCTTGTGGGTCTTGTGCATCAGAATATTTAGATGTAACAGTAACTCTAACAGCCTTGTCTGCTACTAAAGTAGCCTTACTATAACTTAAAGTAGAAAGATCTTGACTAGTTAAGCTAGAGTTAGCTTTTCATAAAGCTTGGTTTAAGGCATTAATAGTTTGTTGATTCGTTGTGTCTGGATTAGTATTATAAGGAACAGAAATATCTGTATTTGTTATTTTACTAATAATAAACTTGGGTGCATCTCTTGAAGCATTATTGGCGTAATTAGTGTCCTTTATATTATTCTTCCCTCCACCCCCATTGCTATTTGAGCATGCTACTGCGGTAGAAGCTGATGCTCCCGCAACAGTTAAAGCTGCAAGTAATTGCATTAATTTTTTCATATTGTTCCTTTTATTTTGTATTTATAAGTAAGTTAATTTTACCATAAAAAAAGACTATGCAATTATAGTCTAAAAAGCTTATTAAAACAAAGAAAATAAATGGTTTTAGTTTATTTAGTTTTTTTAGTGGCTTGGTCTTTTTTAGCAGGCGTTTCTTTTTTGGGTTTAGTTTTAGGTTTAGGTTGAACTGCTACTTTTGTGGGGGAAACTTTTTTGTTAGTTTTAGAAATTGTAGAACTTTGAGGAGTACTATGCGGTTTGATTTCAATGATGTCTCCTGCAGCTTTTTTCTTAGCATGTTCTTCTGCTTGTTTTTGTGCTTGAACCACACTTGGAGGCAATTTCATGTATTTATCAATGTATTCAATGTCTTCTGCTGAAATAATTTCTTTATAACGAAGGGCTAAAGCTAATAAATCAAGAAGTTCTCTGTTTTCTTTAATTGTTTTTAAAGCTATGACATAGCTTCGATCAAAGATATTTTTAATTTCTTGATCAATTTGATGAGCTACTTCATCAGAATAAGCTTTATTGAAACTTTGCGAAACAGTTTGTTCATCTTCTAATTCAATCATTCCTAACGGGCTCATCCCAAACTTAACTATCATTTTTCTTGCAAGATAAGTGGCTTTTTTAAAGTCATCATGAGCTCCAGTAGTAATTTGGTCTTTACCAAAAATGATTTCTTCTGAAGCTCGCCCTCCTAAAAAGCAAGTAATTTGTCCTAGTAATTGTTTTTTACTTTGGAAGACATTTTCTTCTTCTGGAGCCATCACAGTGTATCCTCCTGCAGCACCCCTTGGAATAATAGTAATTTTTTGGACTTTATTCCCGTATTTTAGTTTAATTCCTAATAGGGCATGACCTGCTTCATGGTAAGACACAATTTTTTTATCAATAACACTATAAGTACGAGATTTTTTAGCAGGTCCTCCTACTACCCGATCAATCGCTTCTTCTAAAATCTCATTATCAATCATTTTTTTATTATTCCGCACTGCTAAAATAGCTGCTTCATTTAAGACATTTTCTAGTTGTGCTCCACTAAAGCCTGGCGTAATTTGAGCTAAGCGATAAAAGTCTACAGAAGATGAAATGTTTTTATTAGCTGCGTGAAGTTTAAGAATTGCTTCTCTTTCTTTTTGCACAGGAAGCGTCACTGTAATTTTTCTGTCAAACCTACCTGGTCTTAAAAGAGCTGTGTCAAGGACATGAGCCATGTTACTAGCAGCAATGACGATAATTCCTGTGTTAGTACTAAACCCATCTAGTTCTACTAATAATTGGTTTAAAGTTTGTTCTCCTGTGGCGTTTCCAAAGCCTTTATCTCTTTTGCGTCCAATTGCATCAATTTCATCAATAAAGACAATACATGGAGCGTTCTTTTTAGCTTCTTGGAACATACTTCTAATTCGAGAGGCTCCTAGTCCGACAAACACTTCTTCAAATTCAGAACCAGAAACAGCATAAAAAGGTACCCCTGCTTCCCCTGCTACTGCTTTAGCAAGCAGGGTTTTCCCAGTTCCTGGAGGTCCTTCTAATAAAACTCCTTTTGGTACCCGCGCTCCAGCTGAGGCATATTTTTGGGGTTGTTTTAAATAATCTACTAACTCTATTAGTTCGTCTTTTTCGTCTTTAATTCCTGCGACATCTTTAAAAGTTAATTTAGACTCAGCCCTTTTAGCTTTGTTTCCTCCCATCCTGAATGGGTTCATCCCTCCACTTTGAGCTTTCATCATAACTCTTAAGAAGAAAATAAATAAGATTGCAAATAAGACTCAAGGAACAATCGCAATTAAAGCAGACTCTCATGTAGGGACATAAGTACGATCAGTAAATAAAAACTGATTAACTAAAGGAGCTTTATAACTTTTATCTTTTTCATTATAAGCTGCTATGTAAAAAATATCAGTGTTGCTATTAATGGAAGCCCCAGATCAGTCATCAGGACGAGGAGCTTCTGAGTACCAATCTTTAATTTGATATCTTCATTTATTGAGACTAGTAGTATCAAATTGAGCTTGATAAGCCACTTTATTATCGTTTGCTAAAGTTAGCACTCCTGAAATAACAGTTGTGTTATTTCCTTTTGAGCCTTGAGCTGTAAAGCTTGTAATAACTTGTCCTTTATATGTAGCTTCGGCGTAACCAGGATCTGATCCACTTGGTTTTTTTCCGTCCGCAAAATTCATTCTTGCTTCGTTATAAACAATGCTTTTGTACTCATTTACTCCAAGCTGAGCTACATTTGACCTAGACCATACTACAACTAAAACTATGATGGCAGCAATTACAATCAGAGCAACCACAACCATTAAGATAATGTTTTTTTTATTTTTTGAATTCAAAATACCTTATAGAATCTAATAAATAAATGCTAAGCACTTATCTTTGCTTTATTTTATCTGCTAAAAAATAACCTTAAATTTAAAAATTTAATTTTTAACTTTAAAAATTATAACTTAATTTAATGATTTATTTAATAGTTATCAATATTTTATAATTTTAAAAACTTTTATTTAGTTTTAAATGCTTTAATTAATCTTGCAACTAATTGTTGGATGTATTCAATGTTAAGCCCAATCACCATTCTGACATAAGCCTCTTCTTCACTAATCCCAAAAATAGAACCCATAGCTCCTTTAATTTTAATCGCTGCTAGTTTATCCTCTAGTTGTTCTTCATTCAAATGATAATTTTTAAAATTTAATCAAATCAGATTAGTAGCTTGAGAAGGACAAATGATAATGTCTGTTTCTGCTTTAAGTGCCTGAGCAATGTAGTTATAATTACGTTCTAAAAAACTACAGTATTCATCATGTCACATGTATGCTTCTGGGTACTTATAAGCAGCGATTAACATATGACAGGATAAATAATTAGAAGATGAATAATGGAAGGAAGCTTCTAGGGACTTATGCATTTTTTCCATAAATTCTTCATTATAAGTCATTGCATAAGCGACCATTAATCCCCCTAAATTAAAACTCTTGCTTGGAGCATGGATTAAAATCACATCTTTAAAACTTGGATCTACATCTAAAAAGATATGGTGTTCTCCTTGGTTATAAACAACTTCAGACCATATTTCATCAGAAATAATAAAGACTTCATATTTTTTAGCTAAAGCAATAATTTTTACTAATTCTGCTTTAGACCAAATACGGTTAACTGGATTATGAGGACTACAAAAAATGATGGCTTTTGTTTTTGGGTCGCTAAATTGTTTTTCTAATAAAGCAAAATCAATTTCATAACTACCATCTTCATTTTGCACCAGAGGATTAATTAGTAATTCTAACTCTTTATCTGGAACAATATGTAAAAAAGGTGGATAAGCAGGAGTCATCACCACCACTTGCTCTGATTTTTTACAAATAGCATCAAGAGCTACTTGAATTAATTGCACTACGCTACTGCCAAAAATTACTTGTTCTTCTTCAAATTCACGCTGGTGATGGTTATGGAACCATTTGTTAACTGCTTTAAGCATTTTTTGGTCAAAGAAAGCATAAGAAAGATCCCCATTATTTATAACTTTATGCAAGTATTGCTTAATAATATCTGCAAACTGAACATCAGAGTCTGCTACGCTTAAACATAATTCATCTGGATCTTTTTGTTCTTTATAACGGCGACTTTCTTGTTGAAAAGAAAGAAATTCATGGTTATCTTTTAAGAGGTGTAATGATTTTTTTTTATCACTCATATCTGTTATCCTTATTGTTTAGTTAATTCTTTATATTCTTTTTCTACCATTTTTTTTATTAGTTTATTATTAAAGCGGTTCATCACCATAATTATTTTAGGCCTGATTAAGCTTTTAATTTTAGTCGGAATTAATTTTTCTTCTTGGTATTTAATAATATTGATAATTTTAATATAAACAATCACTAATGTGATTAAAGTAGCAATTCAATTAGGAAGAATCACTGTTAAATTAGAAAAAAGACTGGTATTAAAATTAGAAGTACCAATATTATTAGTCACTGAAATAATTCCCCATAAGATTCAAGAGCAATTAGCACAGCAATAAAAAACATACATTCATAAAGAAATTCCTTTTGTGTTTCTGGTTTTAAAAACCTTAAGTGATTGAGGTAAAAATGCACAAATAGATAAAGCCCCTGCAATTCAACCAATAATATGACCGATAGTAGAGGCATCATTTTTAAAAAGTTCTTCGCTAATTTTACTAAATAAGAGAGCTGTCATCCTTAACCTTCTTTGCTGTTGACTTGTTATTAGCTAAAGCTTTTATTGGTTCTTCTGCTTTAACTTTAGCTCCCCTGATTGATTCTTTTAATTTCACAATGTTTACTATCTTGACATACAAAACAAAGGAAGAAAAGAAAATGGTACTAGCATAAGCAATACTTAAAGTAAGCCCTCAAACTAAATAATTATTCCCTGTTCTTAAAGCAGGAACAGTTAAAGACATAATTCCAAAAACTAACCATAAGCAATTAGCAGATGTAAAAATAACAAAAGTCCATAAAGAAATGTTACCAGTCATTCTATGTTTTAAGGTTTTAATACTTTGAGGAATAATAGTAACAATAGAGAAAAAAGCGGCAAGATAACCAAAAATGTCAGCTGCTATAAGCATATGAACTTAAGAAGAATTATTACTTTAATAAATAATAACCTTATTGTAACTTTTTTATAAATTAATCTAAAGTTGTTTGAAGATAGATTAAGTTATGACTTTTGCATAAAGCCATGCTTGAATTTAATTGATAGCAATGCATTTTTTTATTAGTTTGCATTTGTTTAGTAATTTCAAAAATAACCTTTGCTTTTTTAGTAACAAGTCAGGCTTGCATGTGTTTTTTTAAATAATAAAAGATAATTCTTTGCTGGTTAAAATTAGACAATTGCTTTCACGCCTGATAATCAATCCCTTGTGATGTCATAAAATCTTTATAACAAAGCTTAGCTAAGTTTTTGTTTTTTTCTATAATTTCTAAGGCAAGGCTATTTAAATCAAGGGTTGATAAGGATTTTCGAATAACATTTCTTTCATATAAGTCTGATGCGTTTGAAGCATCTATCATAAAGGGGATCCGATGTTGTTTTAAATATTTTTCAATAGCTTTTCTTTTTACATCAAGCATAGGTCTAATAATAGTTATTTTTTGATAAGTACTAGTAGGGCGTAACCCATAGTAGTTTGTAATAACTTGACGTTTTTTTTGCAGTAAGTAAGTTTCAATGTGATCAGAAAAATTGTGAGCTAAAATAACGCCACAAGCTTTTACTTTTTTTGCTACTGAAGCAAAAAAATCATATCTTATATAGCGGGCTATACTTTGAAAATTAGTTTTTTGCATTTTTTGTTTGTAAAGAAGGTACATAGCAGGAGTAACTTTTTTAACCATACAAACAAGATTGTTTTTTAAGCAAAACTCTTGAACCATTGCTACTTCTTTTTTGCTAGCAATACGTTTTTGATAATCTACACAAGCTACAGTAAGGTATCCAAACCCTTTGTTTAAGAGTTGGGCAAGCAAAAACATACTATCAGGTCCTCCTGAAACTGCTACTACATAGTTTTTTTGTTTGTTAAGAAAATGTGCTTGCATTTTAAATTAGGCAAAATTAACTTGAAGATTTAAAACAAAACTAATGCCTAGTACATAATCATTAATTTGCATTTTTACAGAAGCAGGACTAGTACTTAGTTCGGTGTGACTAAAAGTTAAGAGACCAGGGAAACTAAGGGAAGGACTATACTTAGTATGGTCCACAAAATAACTAATAATTTTACTTGCGTTGTCTACATTATCTGCATACTTTGATGCTCCCTGAGCAGGAGCTGCAATGGTGATTAACTCTTTTTGAAGGGGGAGTAATTTTTGATTAATTAAAAAAGCTTGAGAAGGAGTTAAAAAAATTTTTAAAGTAGTAGAAGCCTGTTGGTCATTAATCACACTAGTTACTTTCACATTGATAGTTTTGCCTTCTTGTAATTGTTGTTGACTGCTAAATTTTAAGCTTAAAAGGTCTTCTTTATTTAATTCATAATTCACAAGCAATAAGGAATTAGCAATACTTTTAGTAATAAGAGGGTTTTTAGCCACAGAAGGGTTCTCTAAAAAAGCCCTTTTAACAGGTAGAGTCACATTATGGTTTTTAATTCGTTCAATTACTTGTTTCGCTTCTGCTGCAGGGAGCGAAACTTGTTCACAAGCAACAACGGCACTACTGGTTGCTGCTAAACTTAAAATTGATAAAAAAGCAAGAATTTTTTTACGCATTAAAACTTCACTTAATGTTTATTAATTAAATGATTATTATATGTTAATTTTAACACGCTTGACAAAAAAGGATAAAATTATGGACTATAAGGAGTGTTGTAACTTCCAAGGATTAAGCCTGAAGCAGACATAAGATAAAGGTCGTTACTATTTAGTCTATTTTCAAGACCTCAAATAATGTTTTTATTTTGGGTTTTTAATGATGGATAAGCGATATAATCTGAACTAAAACTTCCGTCTCCTTGTAAGGTTAAAACTCCTAAACTTCTTGCTAAAGGTCTAACAGAAGTATCAACTGATGCTATAAAGAGACGCTGATTATCTTGGTTACTATCAGTAAACGCATTATACATAAAACCATATTTTTGTAAATTTGCAGAAAAAACAGGATTTGTATTAACAGTTAATTTATTTTCACTATTAATAGTTAAAGCATAAATAAATCTATCTGTTAGGTAATAAACTATTCCAGCAGAAGTATAAATAATTTTAGTAGGACTTGAACTTAAGGCAGAAGCGTTAGTAACAGTAGTGGTAAAGCTTCCTGATGCTTCCTTGGTTAAAAGAAAAACATAGGTACCATAACTTGCTGCTACAGTGGATCCATCATTGCTTACACTAATACTGGAAAGGTCGTAATTACTTTCATAACGGCTTCAAGTTTGGGCACTTCCATCATAAACATAAAGTCCTTTCCCTTCATCTTGCGATCCTCCTGCATACATAACAAAGAGATCACCATTATTTGCTAGCACCATTTGTTCTATGTTAATGTTAGCAGGAACTGCAGCATGATCAAGTTTTGTAAAGCTGTAAGAACCATCTTGTTCTCTAATTCCTTTATAAATATAATAATTACTTCCCTCTATAGTTTTAACATAGATAGTCTGATTATTATCAGCCATGGCAGAATATTGAATTTGAGCTTGACTTGGAATCCCAGTTATAGATAAAGGACTAAAAGTTCATGCTGGTTTTTGGTTAGGTGGGTTACTATTAGTTCCTTTTTGTAATTGGTTTACACTTTGAAACCTATCGAACGTTGCAATAGCTGTTTTATCATCAAAAGTTTTAAATTGTTTAATAGAGAAAGAGGTACCACTTACAGAGCTGAAAGTATACTCTTGATCTACTCCAATGTTAAGTTTAACATTTGTAGTACTTCCTTCTTTATTAATAGTAGCTGTAACAGTAGTATTAATGCCTGGAGTTAATGTTTCATTACTAAAGCTAATTTTGCTTAAATCATCATTAGTAAGAAGTGGGTTTTCTTTTTTTAGATTCCCTTTAATAAGATTGATAGTATTAACATTAGTAGTACTAGTTGGTGATTTAAAAGGTAAAGAAAGAGAGCTATTAGCTATTTTATTAGCAATTTTTTGAGCTGGAGAAAAATCAACATTAACAGTTATTGCTAATAAAGCAGTAGATTTATCTTGGGCTTGAATTTCTAATTGAATTTTTTGATTATGAGAATCAATAACAGTTTTTTCAAAATGAAAAGTATCTATATCTGTCTGTGTTAAAGTAGGATTATTACTTTTTAGTTCTGTTTTTAGCTGATTAATAACAGCAGGATTAGAAGTATCAGGACTAGCTGAATAAGGAATTATAACACTAGGATTAGTTATTTTATTAGCTATTTTTTGAGCTTCTCCTGTTTTATATTGAACATTAATAGTAAAGTTATAAGTAATTTTGATAGGACCAGTAATAAAAACATTAACTTTAGTAGGTGTATTAACATTAATAGAACTAGAAGCATCTTGATTACTAAAAGTTAGCATATCTCTAATATCACTAATTGGTAGACCAGATTCAATCGCTAAATAACTACTTAACGCAACTGAAACATCTGGGTCAGATGCCTTGGTAGCACTATTAGGTTCAATGAAAATTGTTGTGTCACTTAATTTAATAACGCTGTCATATAATTTCGTAGCTAATGATTCTGTTAAGGTAACCTTAATATTTTTAGAAGCAGATTGCCCATCCAAAGTACTTGTTACTGTTACATCAACAGGAACGCCTTCAGCTAATGGCTCTTCTGCTGTAAATGTTAGAGTTTCTAAATCTCCTATACTTAATTCACTATTTGAAAAAGCTAATTGAGCTTTAATAGCTACAGGTAATAAAGAATTACCACTTATATCTGAATTTTCAAAAAAATTAAGAGTAATGGGAATATCTATCTCTGTGGTTTTTATTTTTTTTAAAACTTCTTCAGCTGAATTTGCATTCTCTTGTTGAGCGTTATCACAAGCAACAACTGTTGTTGCTGATGTTCCTAAAATCAGCAAAGAAGAAAACAATGATAAAAGTTTTTTCATTTATACTTTTCTCTTTCTTTACTTTTATTTTCTTTATTTAATAATAACATTTTGAAGCTATAATTCCTTTATCTATAAAGGCTTCATATTTCTTCACGAAAAGTTCCGTTTTTATTGTGAATAATTAAGGGTCTTATAATTTTTAAACTAGTGTTACTTTGATAACGGGCTTCTAACAAAAAAGTTTGGGCAGGTTTATCAAAATGAGAGTGAATAAATTGAACTCTAGAGACAGCAAAATTATGGGATTCTAATAAATCCATCACTTCTTTAAAACGCTCTACTCGATGAGTTAAACAAAAATATCCTTTATTATTAATATTTTTTTTAACACTAATAATTAATTGTTCTAAAGTTAAATTAATTTCATGACGAGCAATTTTACTTAAATCATTTTTTGTTTTATTAAACCTTTTACTAAGGTCAAAAAAGGGAGGATTACATACGATGAGATCAAATTTTTTTCCTTTAAAATCATAAATCCTTACATCTCCTTCTAAAACTTCAATTTGAAGTTCTTTATTATTAAAGCTAATGTTCTTTTTAGCTAATAAAACAGCCTGGGGTTCTATTTCTAAAGCATAAATAAATTTAGAACTGTTGGTAGCCATAATTAAACTAATAATTCCATTATTAGTGCCTATTTCTAAAATGTTATTCCCTCTGTTTTTAAAAAGGATAAAATTTGCTAAAAGCACACTTTCTAAAGAAAAATTAAACATCTCAGGATCCACTAAAAGTTTAAGCCCTTTATATGAAAAAACCCTACTAAGATGTTCCATTAATTATAGATTTAAAGCTCTATTAACATTAATACCTCATGCTTCTAAACTTAATGCTTTGTTACAATTAGTATTTAATCTACTCTCTAATATTAAAGTGTTTTTTAAACATGCTCTTCTTGCAGATAAACTTAATAATTTATTCATATTACTGCTAAAAAATAATTTTAATTCCTTAATAAATAGTTTAAGCTTAGCTAATTCTAATTTTTTTAATTCCTGAATTAAAAAATAGTTTTTATCTAATTGCTTAATTTCAATATTTTTTATAAGCTTTAATATAAGAGGGTTTTTAAAATTTTCTTTTTGTTTTTTTTGATTACTAAAACTCATAACAGCACATCTAGAGTAAAAAGTTGGAAGGACATTATTAATGTTAGTAGTAAGAAAAACTCCATAAACATTATCTGGTTCTTCTTCTAAAAACTTTAGCATACTATTTACAGCAGCACTACTAATTAAATCAATCCCTTTAATAAGATAAATTCTTAAATTTCCTACTAAACTAGTTTGATTTAATTCTGTAATAAGTTGTTTAATTTGTTCTTTTTTAATTTTGTTTCAAAAATCTCCAATGGTAAAAAGATCTTGATGGCTATTATTTTCTATAATTGAATGTACTTTATTTGTACAATTATTAAAGCTATGATGATTGCATAATAAGTTGTTGATTATAAAGGAACTGATTTCACATAATTTCTTCCTACTACGACAAGATAAAATAACCTTATTAGGAAAGTGTTTATCCTTTATTTTTTTAAAAATAGTTGCTAATTTTTCTTTATCAGAATACTTATCTATAATTTCTTCTTTAATCATGGTTGTAAATGGTGGATAACTTTTTCTACAATATTTTTAATGCTATCTTCTGCGTTAATAATAATAAAATTACGATCTGAATCCTTAATAATCTCTTCAAATCCTAACAGCACTTTTTGATGAAAAAAGAGCACTTCTTGATCAATTCTGTTTATTTCTTCTGGCTTTTTTTGCTTGGATCTCTTTTGGGCTTCTGTTGCACTTAAACGAAAATAAAAAGTTAAATCAGGTTTTGGCATTCCTAAAATATCTGTTTGAATTTCTTTAAGTTTATCAACACTTAATCCCCTCCCGTGTCCTTGGTAGGCAATAGTAGAATCATAATAACGATCGCAAAGAACTAAACCATTTGGAGCTTTTACAAAAAAAGGATAAATTTCTTTTTTTAAAAGTTGGTTACGTGAAGCTATATAAAGTAAAGCTTCTGTTCAGGCATCTATCTCATTAGTAGGATTATTAAGAATAACCTCTCTAATTTTTTCACTTATTTGGTTACCACCTGGTTCCCTAGTAAAAAGAAGAGAATTAATCTCTTTTTGAGAATAACTTTCATTAATAAAAGTTTTTATTAAATTCATAATGGTAGTCTTACCAGAACCATCAATTCCTTCAAAAGTTATAAAAGCCATAAAATACTATTTTATTCTAATAATTATTACACTTTTAATAAGTTTAACATTCTTTTTAAACCTAATTATTTAATAATAAAGGAACTTTTAATCAAAAATTTATTATTAATTTTGTTATTAATTTTAAAGATAGATTAGCCTAGTTGATCCCAACACTCCCCTAAGGAGTGAACATGAAACATTTTACATTTGAAACAAAAATTAAATGAACTGAAGCGTACCTAAAAGCTAAAAAGAAAAACCTTATTATTAAAAGCTTTTTAAATGTATATCAATATCGTTATAATAAAGGTTATAAACAAGCATTAAGATGTGCCTGAACTAATCTTTATTTATGAAGTAGAATTTATGAAAAGTATGGATCATGAGCTTTGCAAAGAATGAACAAAAATAAAAGACGAAAACCAGATAGTATTACTAAACTTAATAAGAATGATTTACAGATTTATCAGGAAATCATGGAGGCAGTTTTAGCCAAAAAGGGAGTAACTCCTGAAGACATTGCTAAAGAATTTCGAAAAAGAAAAGAAGAAATTGCTAATAAAAAGCAAAGTGCTGGTTGTATAAGCATTAATCGCTGTGCTGCTTATTACCAACCTCGTCCTAGAAACAAAAGAGTAAAAATTAATCCTTGGGTTTTACAAAAAATTCAAGCAATTATTGCATTCAGTGATTACACGATTGGGCGAGATAAAATTGTTGCTATGATTCAAAATATGTATCACAACACACCATTAAAGCTAAATACTTATTTAGTTCGCCAACATATCCAATATCTTAAATACAAGTCAAGAATACATACCAAAAACCATTATCGTCCTAGAGAGAAAAAGCTAAAAGCAGAACTATTTGCTGATTTGATCCAAGGAAAATTCAAAAGCACAACATATAATGAAGTTTGATACACTGATGTCTCGTACATTCCGATAAATAAAAGATTTTACTTCTTATCAATCATGATTGATGGATTTAATAACGAAATTGTTGGTTGATCAATTAGCAGAACTAATGACACCAAATTAGTTATAGATTCATTTAAAAAGGCTTTAATCTATAGAAATAATCAACCTCCTAAAATAATCCATTCTGACCATGGTGTGCAATATGGAAGCAATATATACATTGGATTAATGAATGACCTTGGAATAAAAATATCAATGTCTCCAAAAGGTGATTCATTAGCTAATCGTCCTGCTGAATTCTTCTTTTGCAATATTAAACGAGAAAAAATAAGAATCCACAAGCCTAAAAACTATTCAGAACTAATAGCATTAGTTACTGAATATATTGATTGATATAATTTCAGACGTGTACAAAAAAATCTAAATTACCAATCTCCTTTTTTCTACAAGTAACAATTTTTAAATAACAAAAAAGCCAAAAGTGTTGGGATCAACTAGGCTAATCTAACATAAAAAGCTAATTTATGAATTGATAATAAGCAAATAAAAAATAATTATTTTTTAATCCCCTTCAATGTAAAAAGGACGAGGGTGATCTTTTGTAAATCCTAGTATTGGTAAATACATTTCACTAAGGGTAGGCTTATTATAAATAATTGTTACTGGTTTATAAGAAACATAAGGAATTAGTGACTCCACAAGTCCCCCCATATTACTTCACTCTTGATTTAAAGTTGAAGTTACTAGATCGCTCTTCCAATCAGAGGGTGGCATTTGCTTTCTACCTGCAATATTAATTATAAGAGGATCTGTTTTAGAAGCATGTGACGGGTCATCTAAAAATTTTTTTTGGGGACTATAGTCTATAACTAATTTTTCAGCAAATTTTACTTTAATATCTGGAATTATTATAGCAGGTATTATTTTATTTTCTTTAATAGGGTTTTCTATAGGATAAAGAGGAATAGGAGGCTCTTTCTTTTCGCTACAACCACTAACAACATTAGCTAAAGGACTAAAAAGTGCTATAACAGTTATTAAAGATAAAATTTTTCTCATAATCATTTTTAATTAAATTAACATAGTTTATTAAATTATATAAAAAACTAAAATAATTTACTCCCCATAGATGTAAAAATATCGAGGGCGGTCTTTTGTAAAACCTAATATCGGTAAATACATTTCACAAAGAACCAAGTGGTTAGGAACAATTGTAACAGGTTTAAAGCTTACTAGAGGATATAACTCTGTACTTAGCCCTCCTAGTGATCTTCATACATCCTTTAAATCTTCAGCTACATTATCTTTAGGTCAATCCTTTGCTAAAATAGCCTCAGAATTATGAATAAGGTATGGTATAGGTGATTGTTGTGAACCATTTAAAGGATTATTTAAAACTTTTTTTTCAGAACTATAGGTTCTAACTAATGTAATAGCATATTTTGTTTTAATGTCTGGAATTATTATAGCAGTTTCTTTAATAGGATATGGAGGTACATAAGGTAATTGCTTTTCGTTACAACTACTAACAACACTAGCCAAAGGGCTAAAAAAGGCTATAACAGTTATTAAAGATAAAATTTTTCTCATAATCATTTTTAATTAGATGAACATAGTTTATTACATTATATAAAAACAAACAATTTAATCACCTTCAATGTAAAAAGGGCGTGGATTCGCTTTTGTAAAACCTAACAAAGGAAGATACATTTCACTCTTGGTAGGTTGATTATAAATGATTGTTACTGGTTTATAAGAAACATAAGGGATTAGTGAATCTACAAGTCCTCCAAGATCGCTTCAATCTAGATTTAATAGCGTAATTATTTGCTTTATCTGTCATTCAGAAGGCAGAATTTGTTTGTTAAATCCTACAGAAATTGTGATAGGGTCTGTTTTAGAGACATTTGAGAAGTCATCCAAAAAATTTTTTTGAGGGCTATAATCTATAACTAATTTTTCAGCAAATTTTACTTTAATATCTGGAATTATTATAGCAGGTATTATTTTATTTTCTTTAATAGGGTTTTCTATAGGATAAAGAGGAATAGGAGGCTCTTTCTTTTCGCTACAACCACTAACAACATTAGCTAAAGGACTAAAAAGTGCTATAACAGTTATTAAAGATAAAATTTTTCTCATAATCATTTTTAATTAAATTAACATAGTTTATTAAATTATATAAAAAACTAAAATAATTTACTCCCCATAGATGTAAAAATATCGAGGGCGGTCTTTTGTAAAACCTAATATCGGTAAATACATTTCACAAAGAACCAAGTGGTTAGGAACAATTGTAACAGGTTTAAAGCTTACTAGAGGATATAACTCTGTACTTAGCCCTCCTAGTGATCTTCATACATCCTTTAAATCTTCAGCTACATTATCTTTAGGTCAATCCTTTGCTAAAATAGCCTCAGAATTATGAATAAGGTATGGTATAGGTGATTGTTGTGAACCATTTAAAGGATTATTTAAAACTTTTTTTTCAGAACTATAGGTTCTAACTAATGTAATAGCATATTTTGTTTTAATGTCTGGAATTATTATAGCAGTTTCTTTAATAGGATATGGAGGTACATAAGGTAATTGCTTTTCGTTACAACTACTAACAACACTAGCCAAAGGGCTAAAAAAGGCTATAACAGTTATTAAAGATAAAATTTTTCTCATAATCATTTTTAATTAGATGAACATAGTTTATTACATTATATAAAAACAAACAATTTAATCACCTTCAATGTAAAAAGGGCGTGGATTCGCTTTTGTAAAACCTAACAAAGGAAGATACATTTCACTCTTGGTAGGTTGATTATAAATGATTGTTACTGGTTTATAAGAAACATAAGGGATTAGTGAATCTACAAGTCCTCCAAGATCGCTTCAATCTAGATTTAATAGCGTAATTATTTGCTTTATCTGTCATTCAGAAGGCAGAATTTGTTTGTTAAATCCTACAGAAATTGTGATAGGGTCTGTTTTAGAGACATTTGAGAAGTCATCCAAAAAATTTTTTTGAGGGCTATAATCTATAACTAATTTTTCAGCAAATTTTACTCTAATGTCTGGAATTATTATAGCAGGTTTTATTTTATTTCCTTTAATAGGATATGGGGTATATAAGGTAATTGCTTTTCGTTACAACTACTAACAACATTAGTTAAGGAGCTAAAGAGGGTTACAACAGTTATTAAAGATAAAATTTTTCTCATAATCATGTTTAATTAGATTAAGATAGTTTAATGATATACAAAAAAACAAAATAATTTAAATCCCTTCAATGTAAAAAGGACGAGGGTGATCTTTTGTAAATCCTAGTATTGGTAAATACATTTCGCAAAGGGTAGGCTGATTATAAATGATTTTTACTGGTTTGTAAAAAACACAAGGGAATAGTGACTTCACAAGTCCATCTAATTGACTTCAATCTAGATTTAGGGATCTAATTATTGGATATTTTTTTCATTCAGATGGCAAAATTTGTTTGCTACTTCCAACAGGAACCATGAGAGGAGATGTTTTATCACCAATTAAAGGATTATCTAAAACTTTTTTTTCAGAACTATAGGTCTTAACTAATGTCATGGCATATTTTGTTTTAATGTCTGGGATTATTATAGCAGGAATTATTTTATTTCCTTTAATAGGATATGGAGGTATATAAGGTAATTTCTTTTCGCTACAACTACTAACAATACTAGTCAAAGGACTAAAAAAGGCTATAACAGTTATTAAAGATAAAATTTTTCTCATCATCATTTTTAATTAGATTAACATGGTTTATTACATTAATAAAAAACTAAAATAATTTACCACCCTTTGATGTAAAAATTTCGAGGGTTTTCTTTTGTAAAACCTAACAAAGGCAGATACATTTCACAAAGAACTGTCTGATTAGGAACAATGGTTACATGTTTAAATTTTACAAGAGGAAATAAATCTGTACTTAATCCTCCTAGTGATTGTCATACATTCTTTAAAGTTTTAGAAACATTATCTCTAGGTCAATCCTTTGCTAAAATCGGCTCAGAACCATGAATAGGAAATGGTATAGGTGCTTGTTTTGAAGCAATTGATTGGTTATCTAAAACTTTTTTTTCAGAACTATAGGTCTTAACTAATGTTATAGCATGTTTTGTTTTAATGTCTGGAATTATTATAGCAGTTTCTTTAATAGGATATGGAGGTATATAAGGTAATTTCTTTTCGCTACAACTACTAACAACATTAGCCAAGGGGCTAAAAAGAGTTATAACAGTTATTAAAGATAGAATTTTTCTCATAATCATGTTTAATTAGATTAAGATAGTTTAATGATATACAAAAAACAAAATAATTTAAATCCCTTCAATGTAAAAAGGACGAGGGTGTGATTTAGTAAACCCTAATATCGGTAAATACATTTCACTCAAGGTAGGCTGATTATAAATGATTTTTACTGGTTTGTAAGAAACACAAGGGAATAGTGACTCCACAAGTCCACCTATTTGACTTCAACCTAGATTTAGGGATCTAATTATTGGATATTTTTTTCATTCAGAGGGCAAAATTTGTTTGCTACTTCCAACAGGAACCATGAGAGGATTTGTTTTATCACCAATTAAAGGATTATCTAAAACTGTTTTTTCAGAACTATAGGTATTAACTAATGTCATAGCATATTTTGTTTTAATGTCTGGAATTATTATAGCAGGTATTATTTTATTTTCTTTAATAGGGTTTTCTATAGGATAAAGAGGAATAGGAGGCTCTTTCTTTTCGCTACAACCACTAACCACACTAACCAAAGGGCTAAAAAAGGCAATAACAGTTATTAAAGATAAAATTTTTCTCATAATCATTTTTAATTAAATTAACATAGTTTAATAATTTATTATATAAAAAAACAAAATAATTTAATCCCCTTCAATGTAAAAAGGACGTGGGTGATCTTTTGTAAAACCTAGTATCGGTAAATACATTTCACTCTTGGTAGGTTGATTATAAATAATTGTTACTGGTTTATAAGAAACATAAGGAATTAGTGAATCTACAAGTCCTCCAATCTGACTTCACTCTTGGTTTAAAGTTGAAGTTACTTCATCACTCTTTCAATCAGAGGGTGGCATTTGCTGTCTACCTGCAATATTAATGAGAAAAGGATCTGTTCTAGAACCATTTAAAGGATTATCTAAAACTTTTTTTTCAGAACTATAGTCTATGACTAATTTTTCAGCTAATTGTGTTTTAATGTCTGGAATTATTATATTAGTTTCTTTAATAGGATATGGAGGTACATAAGGTAATTGCTTTTCGTTACAACTACTAACAACATTAGCCAAGGGGCTAAAAAGAGTTATAACAGTTATTAAAGATAGAATTTTTCTCATAATCATTTTTAATTACATTAAGATGGTTTAATGATACATTATATATTAAAAACAAAATAATTTAATCCCCTTCAATATAAAAATAGCGAGGGTGTGCCTTGGTAAAACCTAGTATTGGCAGGTACATTTCACAAAGAGTAGGATGATTATAAATAATTGTTACTGGTTTGTAATAAACATAAGGAAATAGTGAATCCACAAGTCCTCCAATCTGACTTCACTCTTGGTTTAAAGTTCAAGTTACTTCATCACTCTTTCAATCAGAGGGTGGCATTTGCTGTCTACCTGCAATATTAATGAGAAAAGGATCTGTTCTAGAACCATTTAAAGGATTATCTAAAACTTTTTTTTCAGAACTATAGTTTGGAGGAGTTTTAGAAGCAGCAATACTAAAATTTAAAAAAGGTTCTAAATGAGATAAATTTATTTCATTATATCCATGGGCTCTCCCAATATATTCTGCTCAACTGTATGTGTAATATGAAGATGATCCATGTGGATGCAATGTAGGTTTAGAGTATCAACGACCTTTTGTCTCTTCATGTGCTTTTACTTTAAAGGAACTAACTCCATATGATAAATTATTTAAAGTTAAATGATCAGGATAGGTTCTATATTGTGAAAGAAAATTCTTAATTACACTTTGAGCAGGAAAAGCAGTAGAACCATCTCCTAAAATAGAACTCATAATTTGATCAATATTACTTAATGTTAATGATTGACTAATAAAACGAAAATGATTAGTTACAGATGAATAAGTAACAAAGCCATGATCTAAAGCAAGTCCCAATACTCCAAACAAAAATCCTAATATGTCTCCGAACTTTGGAATAAAACCAGCTATAAGCCCAGCAATACTTAACCCAACACTTAAACCTTTATTATAACTAACAGTAGTTTTTTCAGTGTTGTATCTTCCTCCAAATTCTAGTTTAATTAGATTACTAAAATTTTGCATGTAATAATTATGAATTTTTTGGTATGTTTGCATATTCAATTCATAATCAGGTACACTGTCTGATAATTGCTGGCTAAAAGTTGTGTAATATCAATAATTAAGTTCAGTAGTTAAAAATCCTTGAAGAAACTTAATAGAACCAGAATTATCAGCACTTTGGGTTAATGTGCTCATCCCTGTTGCATAATGAGAATTCCACCCATGATTAAATAGACTTGGTTTAGTAGTTGGTCCAGCAAAACCAGAAGGACATGAAGTGCTACCATTATGAAAAGGTTGTTTATTTGTTTTAGTAATATTGTCATATGTATAACTTCCAATTGCTTCTTTATTATTTACTATTTGCAGACCTTGTGCATTTAAATTCTTTTTATCTGAAGCTAAGTTTAAATAAATCCCTCCTCCAATCTCTGCTTCAGGCACAACATTATGTGTTAATTTATCAGCCTCAATTTTTCTATTAACATTTATTGCATGAAGATATTTATCTCATTTTGACTCTGGTGGAGCAACAACAGGATTTAATCATTTTTTAAAATATGAATTATTAGTAGGAGTAATGTTGTAATTAACTGTCATTTTTTGATAATTGACATTACTTAATTTTAATTGGTTAATTTTGTTTGCAGCAAGATTAAAAGCTGGTGTTGAACTTAATCCAATTGCAAGCAAACCGTTAAGTAAAATTTTCATTTTTCTAAATTTGTCCTAAAACTAATTTGTTATATGCTTGATTATAATCTGTTTCATCAAAATTATCAATATATCAAGCTCCCTCGTCAGTACTTATTACAAAATGTAAAATTATTCCATTAGGATTACTTGGATCTTGTAAATGATTGTTTTGATTAATATTTTTATCAAGATTCCCTCTGTATTGGTCATATTGACCGTAGGGTGGACCATCAAAATTTAAAACAGAGCTATCCCCAATAGTTAAAGCATCATAAAGATTTTCCAAATTGGTTGAAGAAATAATTCCCCCATCATTATTAATGGTAGATTCTAAGTTACAATTCTTCTTAAAAATATTGTTTCATGGATTATTGGACATATAAAATTTATTTGTTAAAACGCCTAAAACAGGATCACTATAATAAGGACTCTGAATTTTAGCTATATCATGATCTAAAGTTATAGATTGATATCCATTAATATATAAATTAAGAGCATATTCATCATCGCCCCTACTATCTTTTGCATTAGTCTTATTAAAAGTTAAAGTACTAGCTCCATTCTTATCTAAGATGAAATGATAAACTAAGCTAGTTTTTTGAACATTACTAATTGTAACAGTAGCTGTTTCAGCATCTTTTGTATTATTAGTTAATGTATATTTTTGTTTTGGATTTATTGATAAAGGAGTCTTATTATCAATAGAAACAGTTGCTCTTGATACTCAATCTTGATCAAACAAAAAAGTTACTGTATTTTTTCTAACCTCATAATAAATATCTTGATTATTCATTTGCCAGTAATCATTAACTAGACTATTTATGGACATATGATTGAAAAAGGTTGAAGAACCATTTGTAAAAAGAGAAAAAGTTTTAACCTCAGTAAAAGGATTTGTGGTTTTTGTATTAACATAAATTGTTCCATTTTTAGCTTGAAAAACATTGTTAATTGAAGTTGAAGAATCGGAAGGAATGCCTTGCACTTGGATAAAATTTGAATATTTATTACTAATGAACAAACCCTGTGTTGTTGAAAAATAAATTGTTCCATTTTGACTTTCAAAAATGCTATTTATTAGATTTAGATCGTCTGGAATTAAAGTTGCCTTATTGAAGGTAATGCCATTTTCACTGTAATAAAGACCATTAAATAAAGTGGCCATGTAAATTGTTCCATTTTGAGCTTGAAGAATTTGACTAACACCAAATGAGGCAGGTATTGTTGAAATTAAACTAAAGTTTTTACCATCTGTACTTGAGTAAACACCTTTAACATTAGTCCCTACATAAATGGTACCGTTTTGGGCTTGGTAAATACAATTTATATAGTCAGAAGAAACACTTTTTATTTTATTAAAAACCTTCCCATCAGTACTTGAGTAAAGTCCACTACCATCTATCACTACATAAATAGTACCGTTTTGGGCTTGAATAAATGAATTTCCTAAATCCTCATTAAAAATTGGAAGCCCTGAAACTTTATTAAAATTTATTCCATCATTACTATAGTAATAAACAAAGTTATTTCTATTAATAAAGTTAAATTCTATAATATAAATGGTTCCATTTTGTGCTTGGAAAATATGATCCACTGCATTATTATTAACACTTTTTATACTATTAAAATTCTTCCCATCCATACTTGAATAAACGCCTGAATCCGTACAAACAAAAATAACCCCATTTTGAGCTTGGAAAATTTGATTAGGACCCTTACCATAGAAAAAATCTAAACTATAAAAGTTTATTCCATCAGTGCTAGAATAAACTTCACCACTTTGAAATTCCACATAAATGGTTCCATTTTGTGCTTGTAAGATTTTTGGAATACCTGTTTCATTTATGCTTGTAATTGTTTTAAAATTTATTCCATCAGTGCTGTAATAAAAATATTTATCTGTTGCGACATAAATGGTTCCATTTTGTGCTTGAAAAAAGGAAACATCATTATCATCTTGATCTGCTCATGGAACAGATTTTTTATCAAAATAAAGAAAAGGATAAACAAAAGGATGTCTTCCTTCAGGGTAAGTTGTATTTTTATTATTAAATGAATTGTTTTTATTAAAATTTGGAACTTTATTTGGGGTTTGACCTTTATTTTGTAGCGTCTCTTTATTTTCTTGTTTATAAACTTTACTATTTTGTTGATATTTATTTTGATAATGATATATTTTCGTGTTAAGAAAAAAAGTATTACTCATTGCTGTAATCATTGGAATTACAGCAGTAAATACTTGCAAAAACCTTTTCATATTTTTACCTTTTAAAATTATTTATTTCAATAATAACAAAATTCCATTTTAAAAAGAAGATAATAAGATTAAATCTTTTTCTCTATGTTTTTAATAAATAATCTTTCCTTTTTAATCCAACAAAAGGTATTACACATGGTGTTTTTTTAACATAATCCTGATACTCTTTAATATTAGCTCGTGTTTTTGCTGACCTTTTTTCTAAAAGAGGTACTCCACTTACAAAATTTATCAGTAGCATTAAATAAATTGGAGATAAAAACCACAATATAAATAAAGCATTTTTAGTACTAGAAATAGAATTTGTGATTAAAAAACCAAATATAAAAAGTGAACAAACCATAAATCAGAATGAAATTTCTGCAAAATAATTAGGATGTCTGCTATATTTTCATATTCCAGTCTTAATAAAATCCGTTTTATTTTTTCTACGATTATAAAAATAAAATTTACTATAATCAGCTCAACTTTCTAAACCTAAAAAGGAAATTGCCAATAAAAGAAAAATTAAAAATAAGTAATTCGTTACATTAAAATAAGACTGATTGATCGTTAAACTAAAAAAAGCAGGAAGCCCTATTAGCATGACACTAATAGCTTGTAATGTTCAAAACCCTAAAAACTTAACAAAGCTGTTACGCATATTATCAAAACGATGGTCAACCTTTATTTTTGCTATTCTTTGACCTAGATAAAATCCTATTCTAATAGCTCATAAATTAACTAAAACATAAATTAAAATTTGATAAACACTAAAATTTTTACACCAAATTAAAAGAACAGTACTTATAAAAGTAAAAGTCATACTATATGTTAGGTCAGTAAATAAGTCTGTTTTTAAAAAATAAGCAGCTACAAAAAAAATGTAATTAATGCCCAAGCTAATTAGAAAAATTCATAAAATAAATAAATAATTCATTTGACTTTTTTCTTTTTTTTGTTTATAAAAAAATTTTATATTTATTAATCAGTTTTAGTATTAAATAACTTAATTTTTATTATTCTGTTGTTCTATTTTTTATTGCTATTTCAAGAGTTATGGGATCAATATAATCAATACCACTACCAATAGGAATCCCTTTAGCTAGAACTGTAATTTTATTTTTATAATTTTTTTTATGCAAAAAGTTTTTTAAGTATTTTAAGGTTAATTCCCCTTCAAAATTAGCTGATAACCCAATAATTATTTCTTTAACATTGTTTTGTTCAATGTTATTTCACAAAGCCTCTAAATTAAGTAATTCAGTATTATATTTTTTTTTAGGATTTAAGAGCTCTCCTAAAACATAAAAAGATCCTTTATAAAAATTTAATTTAATAATATTAAGAGCTTCTTTAATATTTTCTACAATGAATAAAACTGAATTATCTCTTTCTGGATCATCACATACTATGCATTTTTTATTGGTTTTTAATAAATTACAATTTTGGCATTTTTTGAAATTAATATGAATATCCATTATAATCTCTTCTAATTCTTTAAAATTAGCTTTATTTAAAAGAACACTTAAAATAATAGTCTCAGCTTTTTTATTACTTATTTTTAACGCTTGCCCAAATTTATAAATAGCTTCTTTATACTTATCAAAAAAATCTTTATTCATCTATATGGTAATTAGTAAAAATACTTTTACCTTTTGAAAAGGTTGGAGTATCAATATGATATTTATCTTCTAATTGTTTATAAAAGTCCACGCTGGTAATAGTTGGTGTACCTATATTATCAAGAGAATTATTGTTTTTATGAAGTCTATAATTATCTTCAAGTCATCTTTTTTCATTTTGATCCAAAATTAAAATAATAGGTTCTTCTTTAAATTGATTAAAAAGCTTACTTCTAATATTTTTTAAGGCTAAATTACTATAGATTCAATTTTTTTCTTGTTTGGTATCAACAAAAATAATTAAATAATTTTTAAAACTAACCCCTATCTTTAATCCATAAAAACAAATTGTTTTAAATAATTCTTCCTCTTTGAAATTTTGGTTTTTTAAAAAATAAGATGTAAAAATTTTTTGTTTCTCTTCTCTTATATCTCTACCTTCATGACTGATCCCAATAGAAAGGGTTAAATTTTTATCATTAATAATGTTTGTAAAATTTTTACTAAAAGCTTTTCTAAGCCTACCTGCTCTATAATTAGCTAAATCTTCTATATTTAAAACATTAGAGGAAATATTTTCAGGTTTGGCTTTATCCGTTACTATTTTTTCAACCTTTGTTTCTAATTTATTTAAAACTTTATGTTCTAATTTAGGCAATGGTGATTCTGTATTTTCTAAAATTTTTAATACTGCCAGCTCAAAGTAAAAATCATCATTTTTGTTTTGATGAATTTGATTAGCTGCCTCAACTAAAACATCCATAATTTTATAAGCTTTTTTATCATTAAACCAAGGATTAATCTCAATGATTAATGTTTCATCTAATTCATTTAAAAATTTTTTGTTTTTTGTAAAAAAATATTCTAAATATTCTTTAATAATAAAAATAAAATCTGTAATAGTTTTTTTAAAATCAATACCTTGATCATAAAATTCATTAATTTTAGAAAAAACATAATTTTGATCATTTAAGACTAATTTTTTCAAAAATTTAATCTTAGTTTTTGTGTCAATAATAGGAAATATTTTATAAATTTGATCAGCATATATTTTTCTTTTTACTAAATCAGAAGAACAAAACATAATTACTTGTTCAAGTACACTGAGACTATCACGCATAATACCATTAGCAATAAGGGCAATTTGCCTTAATGCTAATTCCTCATATTCTATCCCTTCATGCTTTAAAACATATTTTAAATTTTTTTCAATTAAAGGAATTTTAATTTTTTTAAAAGAAAATTGTTGACATCTAGAAATAACAGTTACAGGAATTTTATTATATTCAGTAGTAGCTAAAATAAAAACAACATGTTCTGGTGGTTCTTCTAAAATCTTTAACAATGCGTTAAAGGCAGAAATTGAAAGCATATGAACTTCATCTATAATATAAATTTTTTTTCTTCCTTTGAACGGTAAATTTTGAGCGTTATTTTTTAAAACACGTATTTCCTGTACACCATTATTAGAAGCAGCATCAATTTCAATAATGTCAGGAAAATTATTATTTTCAATTAATTTACAAATTTCACATTTTAAGCATGGTTCTTTATCTTGTAAATTTAAACAATTAATAGCTGCTGAAAATATCTTAGCCATTGTTGTCTTTCCAGTTCCTCTTGGGCCAAAAAAGAGATATGCGTGTGAAAATGATTTATTTTCTAATGAATTTTTAATAACTTTTTTTATTTCTTCTTGTCCAAATATCTCTGAAAATAAGGTTGGTCGATATTTGCGATAAAGTGACTTAAAGGCCATAATGTTTTAATTATTAATTATAATTAATTTTTAATATAACAAAATATTTAAATAAATAAAATTTATTTAATTAATTGTTCAATTTTAAACAAATATATAAAATTATCTTAAATTTTTAAAAAAGAAATTAAACTTATTTTTTATAATATTTTTTAATTTAATATTATTTATTTTTTCAATTTTAATTTTAGACAAATCAAATGTGTGATTAGAAACTAAAAATCCAGTTTTGCTATTTTCTAAATAATAATATATTTTTTTTATTTTAGCATTAATAATTGCTCCTAAACACATTAAGCATGGTTCCATTGTGCACAATAAAGAATATTCACTAAGATTTAATATTTTTTTCTTATTACAAAAATATTCAATAACATTTATTTCAGCATGTCCAGTAATTTTAAAATTATTATACTGATTATTAGAGCCATAAGCAACAATTTTTTTATTTTTATCCAATAAAAAAGCTACAACAGGAATGTCTTTTTTATTACAACTATTTATTCTTTCAAGAATATTATTTTCAATGTGTGTGTTCATATAAATAAATTAAAAAACCGCTATACATGACACTAAATTCTTATGGCTGCTACTTCTCAGTCCTGACCAGGTTCGAATGTGCTCATTATAACGGCATAAGATATTGTATCATAATCTAAAAATTATTTAAATAATAAATTAATTTTTATAAATTGTTTCACGTGAAACATTTTACAAAAATTCCTCATTACACATATAAGGTCTTAAAACTTTAGGAATTCTAACTCTTCCATCCTTTTCTTGATATCTTTCTAAAATACAGGCTATTAATCTATCAACCGCTAAGGCAGATCCATTTAAGGTATGAACTAATTCATTCTTATTATTATTTTTATATTTAATATTAATTCTTCTAGCTTGAAAATCAGTGCAATTAGTACAAGAAGATATTTCTAAAAAGTCATTTGAAGCTCTCATCCATACCTCTAAATCATAAGTTTTAGCAGCAGAAAATCCTAAATCACCTGTACATAATTCTAATACTCTATATGGTAAATCAAGTAATTGAAGAATATTTTCAGCATCATTAACTATTTCTTCTAGATCTTTAAATGAATCCCTAGGTGAACTTATATATACTAACTCAACTTTATTAAATTGATGTAATCTAAATAGACCTTTATTTTTTTTACCAGCTGCTCCTGCTTCTTGTCTAAAACAATTACTAAAAGAGACTAATTTAATAGGTAACTTACTATTTTTAATGATTTCATTTTTATAGTAATTAGTTAGAGTTACCTCTGATGTAGGTATTAAATATAAATCATCTTTACTTACATAATAGGTATCAAATCTAAACTTAGGTAAGTGACCTGAGCCAAACATAATCTCAGGTTTAACGAGTAAAGGAGATTTAATTTCTAGGTATTTATTTTTATAATGAACATCAAGCATGAAGCTAACTAAGGCTCTAACTAATCTTGCACCATTTCCTGTATAGTATAAAAATTTTGAACCACTAACTTCAGCTCCTTTTTCAGGATTAACCAACTTTTTAAAAATTTTAGTTTTTTCATGTGAAATAACCTTTCAGTCTAAATCCTTCTCTTTACATTTACCTCATCTTCTAACTTCAATATTATCCTGATCACTTTCCCCTTCAGGAACACTTTTATCAGGAATATTAGGTAAATATAAAGAAAGTTGATTAAATTCCTTAATTACATATTTTTGATCATTTTCATTAAGAATAATGTCTTTTTTGACAATTTCAATTTCTTTTTTAATTTCTTTTAGTTTAGCTTCATTATTTTCTGAAAGAATTTTTTTGTATTGTTCTGAAAGATGATTTCTTCTTTCGCCTAAAATATTTTTATTATTTAAAATTTTGATACGGTTTGTATTTAGAAGTTTTATTTTTTCTAAAATTTTATAATCTTCAAATTTATTTTTATATAAAGACTTAATTTCATTAATATCTAATTTTCAAATTTTACTATTAATCATTTTTATTGGATAAAATTTTTGTTACTTTTTCATTAGGTTGAAGTTTAATTAATATAACACCTTGAGTATTTCTACTTGTAGGTTCAGGAATTTTTTTACTATTAATCATTTTACCTTTACCTTTATTAGTAAAAATCATTATTTTTGTATCATTCCCATTATTAATATTAGTAGCAGATGTTAAATAATTATCTTTATTTTTTATTTTCATTACTATAAAACCTTTAACTGAATGGGTGAATTCTTTTATTCTGCTAATTTTTATTTTTTTTCCTTGACCTTGATTATTAATTAAAACTAAATAATCCTCTTCATTCCCTACAACCATACTGGAAATAGGATCTTTTTTATAATCATTACAGGCTTTTATTCCTACAGCATGTTTTTGTTTAATTATTCTTATGTCATCTAAATTTCTTTTAACAGCCCTACCGCTTCTTCTTAAAAAGATTATTTTTTGGTTTTTTTTAGCTAATAAGATTTGAGAAATATGGATTTTAGAATTATTAGATGCAACATTTATTCCTACTCTATTATTAGATAAAATAAAATCAGAAAGTTTATGCTTTCTTAAATAGCCATTACTTGTTAAAAATAAAATATAATCATAATTTTTTTCAAGAGTAATAATTTGTTTAATTTTTTCTAAATTAGATGATATTTTAATAATATTTACAGCTGGGATCCCTAATTGTTTTTTATCAAAAATTCCTATTTTATAACTTTGGGATGAATAGAGTTTGTCCTGATTAGTTAATAAAATTAATTGATCTTTTGCATTAGCAAAAGTTCCATCAACAATTTTACCTTTGCTTATGTTTGGCCCTTGAGCATGAAAATTATATTCTGGTATATTTTTTTCTAAAATTGGTTTTAAATAATTTTCTTTATCTACTATCACAAATAATTTTTCATTTAAAACTAATTCAATATCAGCAATATTGATGTCATCTTTAATAAATTGACTTTTTCTATCCTCTCCGTATTTATTTTTAATTTCAATTAAATTATTAATTAAAGTTTCATTTTGAAAATTAAAATCATGAAGAATTTTATTATAGTGAGCTACCTTTTCTAATAATTCTTTTTTTTCTGTTTTTAATTTTTCTTGCTCTAAAACTAATATTTTATTTAAGCGAATTTTTAAAATAGCTTCTCCTTGTTTTTTTGTAAGAGCAAAAGCTTTTTTCATTTTAATAATAGCTTCTTTACTGTTTTGAGTTGTTTTTAAAAGTTTTATAATTTGATCAATATTATTTAAAGCAATATCCATTCCTTCAAGGATATGAATTCTAGCTTCAGCTTTTTTAATTAAATAAGTACTTTTTTTAATTAAATAATCTCTTCTATATTTAATAAATAATAATAATAATTGTTTAATATTGAACAAAATAGGCATATTATTATCAATAGCAAGCATTTTAATAGAAAATTTACTTTGTAAAGCAGTTTTCTTTAGGAGATTATTTAAGACTATTTGGGGATTATGGTTTTTATCAACCTCTACAACAACCCTAATTCCCTTCCGACTAGATTCATCTCTTAAATCTACAATTCCTTTGATATCTCCACTTTTTACTAGTTCATATATTTTTTCTAAAACCTTGCTTTTATTAACCAAATAAGGAATTTCTGAGATTATAATAAAACTTTTTTTGTTTTCTACTTCAATGTTAGTTTTAGCTCTAATAACAACAGAACCACTTCCAGTTAAATAAGCTTGTTTTAAATCATCATCATTTGTAATGGAACAACCTGTAGGAAAATCAGGTCCTTTAATATAATCTAAAAGCTTTTCAATTGCTATTTCTGAATCTTTGATTAAAGCAATAATAGCATCAATTAACTCTTTTAAATTATGAGGAGGAATGTGAGTTGCCATTCCTACAGCAATTCCAATTGCTCCATTAACTAAAATGTTAGGAAATAAGGCAGGCAGATATGCAGGTTCTTGTTCTGTTTCATCATAATTATTCACAAAAGGAATGATTTCTTTTTCTAAGTCTTGAATCAGCAAATTAGCAATTTTACTTAACCTTGCCTCTGTGTACCGCATAGCTGCAGGAGGATCTCCATCAATGGAACCAAAATTTCCTTGAGGCTCTATTAAAGGAATTCGATAACTAAAATCTTGACCCATTCTAACTAAAGCTTCATAAACAGAACTATCTCCATGGGGATGGTACTTCCCAATTACTTCCCCTATGATTCTTGCACATTTTTTAAAAGGACTTTCATGATGCATGTTATTTTTATACATAGCATAAATAATTCTTCTTTGAACAGGTTTTAATCCATCACTAACACTAGGAAGGGAACGATCAATAATAACAGATAAGGCATACTCTAAAAAATTATGCTTAAATTGATTACTTAATGAAGCCTCTATAATTTCATTATTTTTATTTTCTGCCATAAACTACCAAGAAATACTATTAAAACTAGTAGCATGATTTTTAATATATTCTTTTCTTTCAAGCGGTTGGTAACCCATTAAAATATCAATTAAATTATCTATTTTTAAAGGTTCTTTTACTTTTATTTTTAGCATTTTTCTTTTTTGAGGATTCATAGTAGTTTCTCATAATTGTTGGGGATTCATTTCTCCTAACCCTTTGTAGCGTTGAATACTAAATTTTGCTTTTGGGTTCTCTTTACGATATAAATTAAGTTCTTGATCTGAATAACAATAAAAATAATTATTTTTAGCAATAGTTATTTTATATAAGGGAGGAATAGCTATGAAAATATGACCTCTTTCTATTAAATCACGCATGTAGTAATAAAAAAGAGTTAAAAGCAAAATTTTAATATGAGAACCATCTACATCAGCATCTGTCATAATAATAATTTTGTTGTACCTAATTTTGTTAAAATCTGATTTAAAAATTTTATCTTTTTTATATTTTTCTAAGTTAATTCCAATGGCTTTTGCAATAGAAATAATTTCTTTGTTTTGATGAATTTTTTGATAAGTACTTCTTTTAGCATTTAATAGTTTTCCTTTAATTGGCAAAATAGCTTGGAATTCTCTTTCTCTTCCTGCTTTAGCACTACCTCCAGCAGAATCACCTTCTACAATAAATAACTCAGTTTTAGTGTTATCTCTACTATGACAATCAGCAAGCTTCCCTGGAAGGTTGAATTTTGCTAATAATGAATTACTTTTTTGAACTTTAATTTTAGCTTTTTCAGAAGCAATTCTTCCTTTTTGAGAAAGAGCAATTTTTTGAAAAATAATTTTTACTTGAGCTGGATTTTTTAATAAAAATGAAGTAATAGTTTCATAAACATTATTAGCTATAAACATTAAAACTTCTGAATTACTTAGTTTTGTTTTGGTTTGTCCTGTATACTGAGGATTACTATGTTTAACTGAGATAATAGCAATTAATCCTTCTTTTACATCATCTCAAGTAATAGTACTAAGAGCAATTTTTTGTTTAAAAACATCATGCTTATAAAAATGGTTAAAAGCTTTTAATAAACCTCTTTTAAACCCATCTACATGCTTTCCTCCTTCTTCATTAAAGATACTGTTACAAAAACTGTACATAGAGACATAAAAACTATTGGTATAAGCTAAAGATATTTCAAATTCAAGGTTATTATTATTAATTACTCCTTCTCCATAAAGATTAATTTTTTTACTTATAAAATCATTTTTTTTTGATTTTATTTCATCTACATAATTACTTATTCCTTCTTTGTAGTGATAAATAATAGCTTCTTTTTCTGTATTAAGGTTTTTAAAAATAATTTTTAAATTTTTATTTAAAAAGGCTATTTGTTGAAGTTTAGTTTTAATATCTTCACTACTAAAAACTAAATTAGAAAAAATTTTTTGATCTGGTAAAAAAGTAATAATAGTACCTGTTTCTTTTTTGAATGATGGTTCTTCTTGAATTGATTGGCTAATATGACCTCCATTAATAAATTTCATTGTATATTTATTTTGATTTCGAAAAACAGTAATTTTTACAAAAGAACTCAACGCATTAACAACAGCAGCTCCTACCCCATGAAGACCTCCAGAAATTTTATAACTTTTATTATTAAATTTTCCTCCAGCATGTAATTTAGTAAAAACAGTTTCAATAGTAGATATTTTAGTTTTGTGATGAATTCCTACAGGAATCCCTCTTCCATTATCTTTAACTGTTAAGGAATTATCTTTATTAATAGTTACATTAATTTCTGTACAATAACCTGCTTGTGCTTCATCAATAGAATTATCAATAATTTCTCATGCTAAATGATTAAGACCTTTTTGATCAGTAGAACCAATGTACATTCCTGGTCTTTTTCTAATAGCTTCTAATCCTTCAAGAACTAGAATAGATTTAGCATCATATTTTTCTTTTAATAAAGCCATTTAAAATAAGGATAAAATTTAATATTTTACTCACAAAAGAATTAATTTTAATTTTTATAAAATTATTTTTATAAAACAATTAAACTCTTAAAGGAAGTAATAAATGAGTAATGTGATTATCTTCTTGATTATTAATAATAATAATAGGATCTGTAGGAGTATTAAATTTTAATAAAACTTCTTCTGTTTCTATTTTTTTTAAAACATCTATTAAAAATTTAGGATTAAGTTTAATTTCAATTTTTTCTCCATCAAATAAAGAGGTTGGTAATTCTTTATCTGATCTTCCAATTTCTTGATTATATGAAGATAGTTTTACTTTATCTCCTTCAAATTTAAATGAACAAATTGGTGGTTCATAAGATGTTTCATAAATTGTTACTTTATCACAAGCAGCTAATAAAATTTTATTATTAACAGTAACTCTATATTTAAATTCTTTTGGAATAATATTAGTTAGTTCAGGATATTGACCATTTAATAATTTAGTTTTAATTAAAAAATTATTGTAATTAATAAACAATTCATTATTATCTTCAATTTCAAATTTAATAATGTCATCTGCCTTATTTTTGCTAATTAAAGAATAAATATTGTTAAAAATATTAAAAGGAATAGTTATTGAAAAACTTTCTGTTTTATCTTTATAATCTTTTTCTATGCTAACTAATCTAATTCCATCTGTTCCATTAATATATAATTTACCTTCGTTTAAATTAAAATTTAAACCAGTTAAAATAATTCTTTGTTCTCTTTGATTAATAGCATATTTAGTATTAAAAATAATTTTTTTAATTTCCTGATCGGTTAAATTAAGAACATGTTTTTTATCTTTATTTTCTTCAAAACTAATTTCTTGAAAGTTATTTTTATCAACAATATTTAGTTCATCATGATCAATTAAATTTGTATGATCATCATCACAAATACTTAAAAATTTTTCTTCAATTGTTTCAAAAACAAGTTTTTTGTAATTTATTTTACTAATTAAAGAAAATAAATCTTTTATTTTTAATAATATTGATCCAGCCTTTTCAATGATTAATCCTTCATCACATGGCATATTTTTTTTAATATAAATGTTTCCATTAGTATATTGCAAAATTAATTTATTTTCTGTAGCAATAATTAAAATACTGTTTGTTATATTTGAAAATGAAGAAACTGGTAGTTTATTTAATTTAGATAAAATTTGAAAAATTCTATTTTTATCAATAATAAATTTCATGTTTATGTTTAGGTTTTATTTATGATTATCTTATCTATATTATAAAGGAATTTAATTTATTATTATTATAATGTTTAAATTGTTTAAAACTAAAAAACCCTTTATTAATAATACTTTTTATAAATTTAATCCTTATTTTATTGTTAAAAAGTAAACAAAAAAGAAAGTAAATTTCCTATTTTTTTTACTAAATTTAACTAATAAAAAGTTTTGAAAAATAGTTTAAATGTTCAATTGTTCAAATAAAATTTAACTCTTATTTTAAGCTATAATTTTAATTTTTTTTTGATATTTTTTATTGTTTTACTTAAACTTGGATTTATTTTAATTTCCTTTTCAATAAATTTATACATATGAAGAATAGCTGAATGTGACCTATGATCAAATTCATGACCTATTACTGAAAATGATATTTTTAGTAATTCTTTTATTAAATAAACGCAAATTTTTCTAGGAATTAAATATTTTTTCTCTCTTTTTCTGCCAATTAAAAATTCATTTTGTATATTAAATTCATCAGATACAGTGCTAATTATATTTTCAATAGTTAGAGTATTTGTTTCATCAGTTTTAATTTCTTTTAATCAAAGCTTAACCTTTTCTAAATTAACAACTTTTTTTTCATTAGTGTTTTTTAGGTTAGCAGATTCTAAAATTAGATTAAAAGAAATGGTTCTAAGAATTCCTTCAAGTTTTCTTAAATCCTGACGATAATTAGTTGTAATATAATCTATTGCTTCATCAGTTAAATCAAAATCATAAAATGATGTTTTTAATTTTTTAATAAGAATTTTTCTTCCTGTCTCATAATCAGGGACCTTAACTCTAATAATAATTCCGTTAAAAAAGCGTGAAAGTAATCTTTTTTCAAAACCTTTAAGATTATCTGGTTGTTGATCTGAGCTTAAGACAATTTGTTTGTTATTAGTAATAAAATAATCTACAATTCGAAAAAGAATTTCATTAGTTTTTTTTCTATCTTTAAGCATTTGAATATCATCAAAAAGTAAGACATCATAATTTAAAAAAACTTCTTTATATGATTCAATTTTATGTCCATCATTTTTACGAAAGAGATCTAAAATTTGTTTTCCAAATTCACTTGCTTCTAAATATTTAACTGCTACATTTGGAAATAGTTTTTTTATTTCATAAGTTGTAGCTTTTAGTAAGTGAGTTTTTCCTACCCCAGAATTACCATAAATAAAAATAGGGTTGTATAGGGAGGTATCAACAGATTCTAAGGTTTTTATAATCCCATGCAAGGCATGGTACGCATGATTATTAGAAGCACCAAAAATAAAGTTATTAAAAGTATAGTTATTATTAGTTTTATTTTTAGGTTTTTTATCTTTTAAATTTTGAATTACTAAATTTTTTTTTGTTTTATATTCATTAAATTTATTAGCAAGACAAAATTTAATTTTAGTTTTTTCAGCAAAAAAATTTTTATTATTAATTATTTGTTGAATTACTACTTGGGCTAACTTATTTTTAACTACTATTAATTCACAATCATTAGTTGTGAAACATTTAGTATTAGCTAAGTAATTATGATAAGTTACAGGATCAATATTTTTATTTTCAGCAAGTTCTTGAATTTTTTGATCCCAATCAAGATTTCTTTTCAATTAATTATTTTAAATTTAGTAAAGAATAGGTTATATAATTTATAATTATATATCTTTTAAAATAAAAATTTCCTGGATATGTTTTCCTCTTTTAATTCTTTTTTACTTGGAGCTTTAATTGTTTTTAGTCGTCCTTGTTATAATGTTTTTCCTAACACAACCGTTAGTGAAACAACAAAACCCACTAATCAGATAACTTATAAAAATAATAATAGTTTTGTTGATAATAATGTTATTGTAAAAAGTAGCCAATTTGAGGGGCAACTTATTTCTAATATTAAACAACTTAATTCTAATGTCACTCTTGTTTTAGCACATGTAAATGGTTCTTCTACTCCTTATATTGCAACGGCTCAAAACAATGCTTTAAATTTTACAACTACTTTTAAACCACCAGCTTCAGAAAATGCTATTATTAGCCTTTATACTAATCATGGCTTAGGAATAATCTCAGTAGGAGAAGGGGATAATTCTTATGTTTATTACACAACAGATGGGTACCAATGAAAAGAGATTAATAATTTTTATTGAGCTTCAGAAATGGTTTATGGAAATGGGTTTTGGTATGTTATCGGTTCTTCTGCAGAAAACCATGGTTATCCTACTGTCTGATCTTATAATCAAACAACAAGTCAAGGAGTTATCACTAATATAATAAATGATAGTGAATCAGACAATGTCCTTCAAGCTTTAGTTTTTAATAATAAGCTTTATGTTAGTTATATTGATCAAAATGTTAACACTCATGTCTTAGCTTCAGATTTAGTTAGTACCCCAAGTTTTCAATTAATTAATGCTTTAGATGGAGGACAAAACCTTACTATTTTTCAAAATAACCTTTATGTAGCAGGAACTCAAATCTTGGCTTATTCTTCAGATGGAGTTAATTGAAGTTTTCTTGAACAAGGGATGAATTATTTTGCTACTAAATTTTATCAAACTAAGGATTTTTTATACTATGGCAATAATAATGCAGTAACTCTTAACACTTGGAATTACTATTTAATTCAAAACAATCATTTAACTAGAACTAATTGAGCAAGTAACCAAGTTACTCAAGTCTTAGAAACTAGTAATACTATTTTTGCAAGTGAAGTAGATGATAAAAGTTCTAGTCATGATTGGTATCAAACTACTTTTGATAGTCCCTATACTTTTAAGACTTCATCTTTTTTAAGTTCTCATAATGTAAAACAAATAGCTTTAATTAATAATTACCTTTATGCCATTAGTAGTAAGGATGCATACTATAGCAACGCTCAAAACCTTAGTTTTCAAAATTTTGTTAGTCAGCAAAAGTGAGTAGCAAACCAAACTAATTTTGCTTATATTTTTAGCGTTAATAATTTAGTGTACTTTTCTAGTTCAGAACCTACTTTTCAATTATGAATGCTTGGTACCTTAGCCTTATTTCAAACTGCTAGAGCTCCTGTTTTTTTAGATGATAATAACCCTTTAACCCTAAACTTTAAAAAAGAAATAAACATTAGTTTTTTTGAAAAAGGGTTAGTTCAAAAAGTCTTTATTAATGGGGTTTCTGTTACCCTTCCTTCCTCACAAACTATTATTAATAGCAATACAGAAATGACCATAGTTGTACAAGGAGGACAAGAACTAGATTTTTATGTTGTGATTAAAACTAGTTTTGACCAAAGTAACCTGGCTTATAGTGTACAAGGAGACACTATTTTAAATAATGATCTTACAAGTAACAGCGGAAACACTAATCAAGATATGATTCTTCAAACTAAGAAAAAAGGCTCAGCTCAAGGTCCTAATAGTATTACTATTAGTTTAAAAAATAATTCATATGTACCATCAGCTTCTTACTATCAAGCAGGATTAGTAAAAAATAATAGTTTTAAAGCTAACGGCACTAAAAATTATTTTAACACTGATCAATCTACTATTAATGGGGATGGAATTTTTCTAGTTCATATTCAAGATTTATTTGGGTACTGTTATAACGCCCTTGTGGAACAAGGAGTAAAAAACTGAATCTTAACTGGGCAACCTAACCAACCTTCAGAGCAACATTATTTGGATGAAGCAAAACTTCTTAATATTAAGGTGGCTCTTAATGATGGTTCTAGTAATGTGATCGATAGTTTTAATAAAAGGATGGATAATTATCAAAATTATTGGAAGGATACTACTAACTCCTTGCTTGCTGAATTAGTTCAAAAGTACGGGCAAGGCTTTAGTGATTTTAGTGCTGTTTTAACTACTATTAACCAAAAAGAAAGCTCTTATTTTGAACCAATAGTGTATCACAACCAAATCAATTTCCATTATCTTTATGCTTTAAAACAACAAGTCTTAAAAACAACTCTAATTAATTTAATTAAAGCAGAAGTGGTTAATAAGTTAAAAACAGGAATTAACCAAGTAGCATCTCTTGCTAAAACCTTAAATATTACAGGACAAACAAACATTCATAATGCAGATGATCTAAATAAATATACAAATTTTGTAAAAGGCTACCAAAGCTATTTACAAAATAATTATGGCTCACAATGAGAAGCTAACCAAATTCAAGCAGATAGTTATGGTTATTTAGACAAGGCCCAAATTCAAGGCTTAGAAAAAGAGTTTAACTTTAGTTTTTTTGAAGCTAAAGCTTTAAAAAACTTAACTTGAAATAACTCCCTTGTTAACACTAATCAAACTTATCAAAAATATGTGCAAGCTAGTGTCTATCAAAATTTAGTTAGCCAAGCTATTAACGAACAATATCATACTAAAACTCAATTAGAAAAAGCGATTAGGCAAGCAGAAGCAAATGTTAATTTGTACCATCATTCTGTAGCAAGCATTCTTAAATACAAAAAAGTATCCTTGCCTAATTCAAAACAAGCAGTAATTAATTTTAATCATTCAAATGAGTCATTTCATACTTGACTCCAAATAGCAAGCAACACTTATAATCAATATTTAAAGCAAGAAAGCACTAAAAAAGTTATTATTATTGTAAGTATTGTTTGTGGTGCTGTTTTCTTAGTTTCAGGTTTTAGTACAGCATATTTCTTACCAAAATACTTACGTAAAAAAAGAGGAAACAAGAGAATAGCTTTAGAAATAAAAAGAAAAGAAAAAGAAGATAAGTAAAGGAAATCTATTATGCCACTTAATTTTTTTGCTTCAGCAGATTTAAATAACTTACAACAACTAGTAGATAAACTAATTAGCTACATTTCTCCTACAGCAATGGTTATTTGTATTTTAGTAGCAGTAGTTATGACTATTGTTAATGTGATGAATGGAATGATTGATGTGGATGCTCAAACTCGTAAGCAAACAATTAAAAAACTAATTTGAATTTGAGCATGTGCTTTAGTTATCTTTATGATTCCAACGATCGTTTTAATTTTAAAAAACGAATTTGTACAACTGGCAGGTTAGCAATTTAAATCACCAATAATGAAAAGCAACAGATTAAAAGAAAATAAAAAAGGTTTTTCTTTTAATGGGGAGCAAGATGTAAGAGTTAATCAACAAACCAAAATAGTTAAAGCTCACAAGCATCTTAAACGTTTTCTTAAGTATTTTGCAATTGTTTTAGCAGTTTCTTATTTACCTTTGATGCTTTTTGTTTTAATGATGGTTGTTATTATTTTAGGAGTTTTACACCATGTGGACTATGATGGCTATGCTAATGCAATGGTAGGGTTACATGTGGTACAAAATAAAGCTCAACTTGGCTCCTTTTTAGATGATGTTTTAAAAGCGATGGAAGCGGTTTTATATGTTATTTTTATTAAACCAATTTTATGGCTGATAGGACAAGTATCTGCAGTGATTAATTTTATGGGAAATGGCATTGTTTCAAGTAAATTATTGTTTGGAACTTCTAAAACTTTTTGGAATGTCCCGATTGAATTTTGAATTGTTTTATTTGTAGCAGTAGTTTTAATTGCAATTTTATTAATTTTTAAAATGTTTTACATTATGCAGGTAAGATATGAACTAAAAGGAGTAATGTTTCGTAATGCTTTTATTGCCACTTTTAGTGCGGTAGTTGTTATTTTATTACTTCCTGCTGTTTTCATTGTGATTAATTATGTTGTAGTTACTATTACAAGTTTTATTATTAAACAAACTAACCAAGGTTATGTCAACCTTGGCTTGTGAGTCTTTAATAGTAGTTTTGACAATGGACTCCAACATTTTACTAGTGTTCCAGATGCCTTTAATTTTCCTAATTCAGACCATTTTAGTTATATTATTTGTCTTTTTGCTGAAGGGTTTATGGTTTATATTTTATTTTTAATTACGATTAATTTATTCACTAGGGTTTTTGAGTTACTTTTATTATATTGTGTCGCTCCCTTAGTAGTGGCAAGTGGAGTAGGGGATTCGACAGGACAATACAAAACTATTAAAAACTGAATTTCTATTACGATGCAACGCTTTATTTTGTTTAGTTTTATTTATTTAGCATACAATGTCTTTTTAAGTAGTGTCACCCTTTTTGCAAGTATTGCCAAAATTATGCCTTCTACTGCTACCAGACCAATCTTTATTCTGTTAGGAATTTTTGGAGGAGGAGTAGTAGTAATTAAAGCTCCTTCTATTCTTAATGCTTTAGTAGGAGGAGAAGCCTCTTTAATTGATTCACTAGGGCATGTAGCAGGACTAGGAGTAGCAGGAAAAGGCTTTATTGCAGGAGGAGGACTTGCTATTTCAGGTACAGGAAAACTAATTAAAGCTACTACAGGTACAGCAAATGCTAGTACTCGCCTCGGAAGAGCAGGACTAGTAGGATTAGCAGCAGGAACAACCGCAAGAACAGCAGCTGTAATTCGCCATCCTATTAAAACTACAGTGCATGCTTCTAAAACTACGATGCAAACAGGTTCTCATGGTTTAAGAAAAGTACACGGTCTAATGAAAAAACATTATCAAGGAGCAATTGGCTTTAAAAAATAATTAAGATCAGCTTATGAAAAAAGAAAAAGAAAACTACTATATTATTACTCCTCGTAGTAAACGCTTAAGAGGCGTTATTTACAATGTTTTAGGGGGGTTGACGATTATTGATATTTTTGTGCTAGCAGCAGCGATTATTATTGGAGCAGTCCTACTTGCAACTACTGGACTAATTAACATTTGACTAGGAGTGTTTTGTTTAGTCTTTATGGTTTTAGTAGGGATTACGCTAGTAGTTCCAGTCGCTCAAAAAGATAAAGTTTATCAACTTTTATTTAAACAATTTATTTATTTATTTAAAGGGAGAAACAGATCTAAACAAGAAATTAAAGCTACCGACCCTTTAGATAAACTAACCAATAAAGGCATTGAATTAATTAATAAGACAGTAGTTAAGTACTATCATATTAAAAGTAATGATGTAAGTCTTTTACAACCTCAAGAGAAAAGCCTTGTTTTTAGTAAGCTAGATCTTATTTTAAGAAATTGTACTTTAGCCATTGATATCTTTAGTTTAGAACAACCCCGAAATTTATTAAGACATTTAGAACACCTTGCTACTTTAATGGAAGATAATCAAAAAGAAGATCCTTTTAGTTATAAAAAAGCTGTTCAACTTAATAACTTAGCCGATCTTTATGAAGAAGTTATTAATAATGAAGCGTATTATGAAAAAACTTGAATTTTAGCAGTTTATGGACCTAATTTTAGTACTATTGACAGAACTATGGCTGTGCTCCTTGATAAGTATGACGCAGACCTTAACTTTAGAGCCCTTGAGAAACAAGAATTAAAAATTATTGCCCAACACTTACGCTATCCTAACCAAGTTGTTTTTGAAGCAAAAACACTTGAAAACATCAAAGAGCACACTCGTTATCTCAAATTTAGTGAAGATTCTTTTATGGCTTTTCGCTCTATTTTTACTTTTCCTTTGTTAGTAGGAGACCAATGGCTTTATAATTTAGCAAACATTCCCCATATCAACATGATGCTTAAAATTAATTATCTTAATGATATTGAAGCAGTGAAACGTTTAGATAAAGCCATTGGCAAGGCTAGTGGTTATGACTCCCGTAAGGCTAGTGATCAAATTGGAGCAGATTTTTATGAAAGAAACTTTAGCCTTTTGCTTGAACAAGTAAAAACTAAAGGAGAGTGCTTAAAACTAGTACAAGTCATTTTTATTTTGCATGGCACTTCTTTAGAAGATTTAAGAAAACAAGAAAAGGTTTTAATTACAGAAATGGCAAAAAATGGTTTTCTTTATGATGCCCTTAAATATGAACAATTAAGTGTTTATCAATATTTAGCAAAAGCGATGCCTCTGAAGCATGCTTTAACCTGTCAAGAAATTTCTGTCACAACCCTTAGTGCTAGTTGACCCTTTAACCCTGTAGCACTGGATGACCAAAAAGGGTTACTACTTGGTTATAATGATTTTAACGAACCAGTCTTTTTTGACATTAAAACTAGGGACGCAAAAGGAAGAGTTAGTAGCAATGCTTTAGTGCTAGGAATGACAGGATTTGGCAAAACCTATAATGTTTCCAAACAAATTAACTGGCTAATTTTAAATAACACTAAAATCTTTATTATTGATCCAGAAAGAGAGTACCACCGTTTGTGTCGTTATTATAACGGACACATCATCGCAATTGGCAAGCATGAAAAAGCTCGTCTTAATCCCTTAGAAGTTTTTGGAGCAGATTTAATGGAGCACATTATTTTTTTAGAAGAGTTTTTTAAGATTATTTATCCTACTTTAAATACCCATGATTTTGCTAATTGACAAAAAATTCTTTTATTATGTTATCAAAACCATAAAATTACTAAAACTACTGATTTTAGTAAATTAAAAGCTAAGGATTATCCCACTATGCAAGACTTATATGCAACAAGCCAAGCTTTTGATCAAAAAAAAGCCAACCTTAATTCTGTGTCGCATATTTTATGAAAATTAGCCCATGGGGGAGATGGTTATTTGTGGAATAGTCATTCCACCTTAGAAATAAAAGATACAGCCATTACAGTTTACGATATTCATGAACTAACAAATAATAGCAACATTCGTAATGCTCAAATCTTTTTAATGTTGGCTTTTATAGATCGAGAAATTAAACGCAATAAAGCTAAAAACTATCATTTACCCCAAGAGCAACAAGCGTGAATTGCAGTTGTTTTAGATGAAGCTCATTTATTAGTTAATGAACGAAGTGCTTTAGCTCTAAACTTTTTATTTGAAATGACTAAAAGAATTAGAAAGTACAACGGGATTATTTATATGATTAGTCAGAATGTCAATGATTTTGTAGGTTCAAGTGCTATTAGAACGCAGACCGAAGGGATTATTAATAACTGTGGCTACTGGTTTATTCACCATTTAGCTCCTAAGGATTTAAGAAATTTAGATGACTTGTTAAGTTCTGCAGGAAGACTCAATGAGTACCAAAAAAACCAAGTAACTTATGCAGAACAAGGGACTTGTTTATTTATTAATAATAACCAGCGTTCTATGCTCCATATTAGTAGTTCTAGCGAGGAGGAACAAGCATGACTGTAAAAAAAAGCTATTTTAATAAATATAAAAAGCTTTTTTATATTAATTGCTTTATTGTTCCGATCTTTTTTGTGGGGATTTGGATTATTATGGCTTTTATTAGGTTAGGGATTGCTGATTTAAAAAGTGGACTGTTTCATTGGAGTCAATACTCAGGGGAATTAACTGCTTCTAAGACAGTTTTGTTAACAATTCCTTTTTGAATTTTCTTTCTGTTATTGTTTAATAGCTGAATTATTACTACTAAATATAAGCAAAACAAACATAAAAGAATAGATCAAAACCACTCCCAATGATTAACTAAAAGTGAATTTAAACAGTTTTGTCCTCAAACTACCCTTGCTGAATCACATAAAATAGGCTGGGTCGCTCAAACCATTTTTAAAAGGCAAAAAACAAAATTTCATACTATTGCCGACCAACATGGATTAATTGTCGGTTCTACTGGAACAGGAAAAACTCAAAAAGTTATTTTTCCTTCTGTTTTATACAATGCTTATAGCTTAGAAAAGCCTTCCATGGTTGTTTTAGATCCGAAGGGGATTGCATACAAAACCCTTAAAAACCATCTTAAAACTTTAGATTATAAAGTTTTGCAACTTGATTTTGTTAATTTTGCAGGAGATAGTTGAAATCCTTTCCATGATGTTAATTATCATTTTAAACAAAAAGCATGAGGAAAACTTGACCAGGCGTTAGCTTCTTTATCTAATGTTTTAACCAAAACTATTAAAAGTGATCGAGATCCTGTGTGGCATTTAGGAGCTCAAAATTTACTGAGTGGAGTGGTTTTAATGCTTTTATTTCAAAACCCTAAAGTAGAGATAACTTTTAAAAGACTACTCAACTTTTTATACCAACCAATGGAGGATGTTTTAGTAATTATTCAAGCAGAACAAAAAAAACATCCAGCTCTTAAAAAGTATTTAAGTGCTATTGATAGTAATTATGACCCTCATTTTGTAGAAACCCTTAAACGTTTAATTGAAATAGGGCTCCGTGCTTTTAGTGAAGCTAAAGTACAAAAAATGTGTAATAGTAATGACATTAATTATCAAGCGGTTTACAAAGAACCCACTGTGCTTTTTATTAGAATGCATGTGACAGATAGTACTTATTGGCCTTTAAGTCAAATCTTTTTACAAAGCTTATTTGCTAGTTTAATTCATAACAATAACCCCAAGCGTACTTTTTTATGCTTCTTAGATGAATTTGGGAATGTGCCTCAAATTGATAATTTTGTTAATTTATTAGCAACAGCAAGAGAGCATAAAATTTGGTTTTTAATAGCAGTACAATCATTACAACAATTACAAAAATATCAATATCATCATGATATTATTGCTAACTGTGGAGCTAAATATTATTTACATAGTAATGATGTGTACACTGCAGAAGCTTTTGAAAAGGAATTAGGCAAAACTGTTAAATTCATTAAGCATAAAACTGCGAACCAAAAACAACAAACCTATTACACAAAGCACGAAGAACCATTAATGAGTTATTATCGCTTAATGCGTTTGCATCAAGAAATGATCATTAAACTAGAACACCAACATCCTTATAAAATAAAAAGTGTTCCTTTTTATCAATGAGTTGATTCTTTACCAATTAAAAAAGAAAATGTTTAAATTTATATAATGATAATAATTAAAAAAAGAAAAGGAAGCTAAATTTTTAAAAAGCTCAATCTTAATGAATAATAGTAAAAAACTTGACCAATTCTACACTAATCCGTTTATTTCTGATAAGTTAGTCTTAATTATTAAAAATTTACTTCCGAGTCAATTTAAAAAAAACTTTCTAGAACCATCAGCAGGGACAGGAAATTTTATTAATTCAATAAAAAAGGCTGGAGTAATTGATAAAAAAATTACAGCTTATGATATTGACCCTAAAATTAAAAATATTCATAAAAAAGATTACTTAAAAGAAAAAATTAAGTTTTCTAATGATCGTATCATTATAGGAAATCCCCCATTTGGTAAGAGAGGAAGATTAGCTTTAGAATTTTTGAATAAAGGTTTAATGGAGAGTCCTTTTGTGGCTATGATCCTACCTAACATTTTTAACAGGTATTCTGTTCAAAAAAATATTAACCAAAAAGCGAAATTAATTTATTCAAAAAAAATACCAGAAAATGCTTTTATTTTAAATGATAAAGAATATGGGGTTAAATGTGTGTTTCAAATTTGAACAACAGAACTAACATATGCGGATGATTTAAGAATTAAAACCCCTCCAGCAATTAGACATGAAGATTTTCAAACCTGAATTCATAACAATACAAAAGCAACCTTAAAATATTTTAATCAAAATCTTTATCAGTGAGATTTTGCAGTTCATAGACAGGGGTATTATAACTATAATGAATTAATTACTAATCCCAGAAATTTAGTTAAAAACAGACAGTATTTTTTTATTAAAGCTAAAAATAAAAAAGTATTGGAGACAATTAAAAAAATAGATTTTGATCATTTATCAAAAACCAATACCCAGGTTTATGGCTTTTCAACATCTGATTTTGTAAGAGAATATAAAAAGATTAAATCATATTAAAATAAAATGCTAAAAGATATCTTCAAAGATTTAAAAAATAATAAAACAAAATATGTTGAAGCGAAAGATGGATCTGAATTTGAACTTTGATTTAAATTAATTTTAAAAAAATTTGGCTTAAGGGAAATAGAAATAAATGCCAGAAAAAAATCATTTGGATTTAATGAAATTAAATCAAATAGCAATAATAAATCAGTTATCGAAGGAATAAGTAGCATAGAAAAGATTCAGACTTCATTAATAAAAACTAAATTTAGCTGATTAAAACAAAAAATACTTCTTAAAAATTCAATTGAAATTGTTAATAATCCTTTTATTAATATAAATAATGCTTTTATATTCCAGCCATTTGGATCACAACAGTTTCCAGATTTTTTAATATTTGTTTATGGCAAAGTAATACCTGTTGAAATAAAATATACCCAAAATGAAAATAAAGATAAAAAAATTCATTCAGCAAGACCAATGTGAAATTCTAACCTCCCTAAACCTAATTGCCTCTACATTTATGGTGTAGCACATCAAATTATTACTTTTTTTAAAGGGTCTAGTATTTTAGATCATAACACCAGAGAAGTTTTATTGAATTTTTTTGAAGATATGGATAAAGAAAAAAGTGATTTAAATATTAGCCTAAAAAATTTAAAAAATAATTTTGGTCTTTATCCATACATAAGAAAAGCTTATGAACACAAAAAAAGTAAATCTACATTTTTTGATGCTAATAATAGACAAGTGTTAGAATCTTATTTTTCTGAAAACGCAGAAAAAAGAGAAAGTCAAGTAATTAATTTTTTAGAAATATTGTCTCAAAATAATTCTAAATAGGTTTTAAAAAGATAAAGCTATCCTAAAATAGTTAGTCTTTAATTCTCTAGATTTTTTTAGATTTGAATAATTCCATTTATGCAGTTTTTTATAATAAAAAAACTTTATAAAATCAAAGTACAATAGTAATTTAAAAAAGGAGTGTTTGTTTATGAAAGCTTTTTTTAGTGTGATTAGTGTCATTGCGTTAATTGTAACGCCCCTTGCTACAATAACACCATATCACACTTCTCAATTTTCTAACAAAATAAATAATAATTACTCAGCTAATCCAACGCCTCAATTTAATAATAGTGCCTTTGATTATTCAGATAGTAATGGATATGATTACTACGCATATTATAAAGATAATGCTTTTACTAATCCATATGGAGATCATGACGATTATGGTTATGTTTGTCAAATTTCTACTGGCAATGGTAACGAACAAAATCTTCAAAAGATATATGAATGGTGAGTTTTATCAAAAAAAGATATAAATGAAACAGCAGAAGAAATGATTTCTTATTTGATGACTCCAACTGGAGCACCACATTCGGTGGTAACTCCTTATTCTAATTCATGAACCTATACAGGACATTTTCTGAATGATGTTAATGATTTGGAACAATCATTATTTTTTGGAGCATTTAATGTTAACGCATCTCTTAATACTCAAGCCACTAATTTAATGCTAAATGCTGTAAAAAATAATCAAAACTTAAAATTTAGATTTTATTCTGCATATACTAATACACTTCATATAAATATGTGAGGTTGAATTTATATTGAAAATATGACAACAGCAGCTAGTGTCACATCCGATCCTGCTTATGGATCGCAGCCTATTTAAATAAATGTAAATAATAATATTATTTTTTAGTTTTATTTAAGTAAGTAGATTAGCAATCTTTATAATATATAATAAATCTATTATTAATAAAGGTAAAATTAAAGATTTATTTTATGAAGGTTCTTTTAAGTATAGTTGGAGCTACTGTCACTGCAGTAGCTCCAATTTCGGTCATAACAAACCACAATAATAATCATCAATTAAGGGTAGCTCCAACTCCACAGTTTAATGATAAGGCTTTTGTTTATTCACTTAATAATGGGTATGATTATTATGCTTATTATAATAATCAAGCCTTTAAAAATCCATATGGAACTTATAACGATTTTGGATATGAAGCTAAAATTTCAACAGGGAATGGTCAGGCACAAAATTTAAAGAAAATACAACAATGGTGAATTGCCAATAAAAGAAAAGTTAATTATTTAGCAGAAGCAATGCTTTCTTATTTTATTTATCCTGTATCAGTCTCAAAAAGCTTACTTACTCCCTATTCTGGTCAATGAACATATAGCAAGCACTTTTTTGAAAATAGTGCTGTTATAGAACAAATATTATTCTTTAAAGCTTTTGATAATAGCTTAACTCTTAATGATGAAGCTGTTAATTTAATGCTAAATGCTGTTAACCATAATCAAAATTTAGAATTTAGATTTTATTCTGCTTTTACTAACTCACTTAATACAGGAATGTATGGTTGAATCTATATTGAGAACTTAGCAACCCACGACAGTGTTACATCAAATGCTATTTATAAAGGACAACCAATCTAGGTTTAATTAATAATATTTATTTGGATATAAAAAAAGACTTTAGATAGTCTTTTTTTAAAAATTAGATTAAACCTTTAAGCTTAGTATGAAATGTTCCCATAAAATGTGAATTATCAAGGGCTGAAACATGTAATTCAATCCCCTTATTTAAAAGTTGCTTTAAATCATTATTACGATCAATGCTACTTTCACTATTATTAATTAAGGAATAAGATCATTTAATATCAGTTCAAACATTAATCCTCTTATTTATTAATTGAAAGGCATCTTCTAGCACAAATGATTCATCTCCTTTAAATTTATGTCAAACTTGATCAATTTTATATCACCGCTTAACTCCTTTTAAATAAGCTTTATTAATAATAGTTTTTTTGTCATTCCCTCAACTATTAAGATTTCAGCAATCAAATGTTATATAAGGATTATTAGCTCCAGAATTTATGACCTTACCTTGAGTTTCAAGAAAATCACAAGCACTAACAAAACCTGTAGATGAACTAGCTACTGCTATCATAGCTAGTAAGGATAAAATTTTTTTCATAATGTAAATTAGTTTTTAATTTAAAAAAATATTTTTAAAAAAAGAAGTTTCTTATTTATTAAGGCAAATATTTAAAAAACTACTTTTAACATATCAAAAAATTATAACATAGATTTCTTTATAGAATTGAAATTACTTTATCATAAGTACAAAAAAATCTGCGTAAGCAGATTTTTAAATTAAGAAACTATTTATTTAATTTTAAAATTAAATTAGTTTAAATTAATAGTCACTTGTAAGCTTGAATGAAAGGAATCCTTTAATGTCGTTAAATCCTTGAACATTTAATTGAACTCCATGATCCAAAGCTTGTTCTAAGGTTTGATTAGGATTAGGAGCAGGTGAGTATACTCTTTTTACATTTACAGTTCCATCTGATAAATCAAAATGAATATTTGGATTTATTTTATGAAAAGCATTAGAAAGTGCATTTATTTCTTTGTAATCTTGGAAGGCTCCATTTACTCATTGGCTTCATGTTCCATTTGCAGGGAACCCAATTGTACTCACGTATACAGATTGAGAAATAATGTTAGTTTGGGTTTTGCCTCAAGTACTAAGATTTGAAGCGTCAAATTTAAGGTTAGCATTACTTACCTTAAGAGTTTGGTTATGGTTTTCTGTCCAACCGCTAGTTAAACCAGCTGTAGGAGTAGAGATTGCTGCGACTGCAAGCAATGATAAGATTTTCTTCATATTGTTTGTTGATTGTTAATATTCGCTCCAAGGTATATTAACAAATAAAAATTAAAATGTTTTAAAAAAACGATTTTTTTTAATTTTTTTATTAAAAACATTAATAAAAAAATCTGCCTAAGCAGATTTTAAATTAAGAAAAATTTAATTTTAAAATTAAATTAATTTTGAAGTATCAGTTGTAAGCAGGAATGAAAGAGTTCCTGTAATTCCGTTAATTCCTTGAGCCTGTAAGTGGACTCCATTAAATAGAGTTTGTAGTAAGGGGGCGTTAGGATTAGGAGCAGGTTTATATGTTGTTATTATGTTTTGTTCAGTCCCTGGAATTAAACCAAAATGAATTTTTGGAGTTACTGAATCAAAAGCAAAAGAAAGAGCATTTTTTTCTTTGTAGTTTTGGAATGTTCCATTTATTCATTGGCTTCATGTTCCTGTATAAGGGAACCCAATTGTGTTGTTTAATATAGATTCACAAATAATATTTGTCTGTTGTGAACCTCAGGTGCTAAGATTTGTAGAATCGAATTTAAGGTTAGTATTAGTTACCTTAAGAGTTTGGTTATGGTTTTCTGTCCAACCGCTAGTTAAACCAGCTGTAGGAGTAGATATTGCTGCGACGGCAAGCAAAGATAGAATTTTCTTCATATTGTTTGTTAATTGTTAATATTGAATCTTACAATAATTGTTGTTGTTAATATTATTCTTTACAATAATAACAAATAAAAAAATTTTACAAAACAAGTTTTTTAATTTTTTAAATAAAAGTTTTAAAAAATCTGCAAAAGCAGATTTTAGAATTTAAAACTATTTTAATTTAAAACTAAAATAGCTTATAGATAATTAGTTGTAAGGGTCATTTCTAATTTACCTTTAAGGCCATTAAAACCACAAACTACTAATTTAATTCCACCAAATAAAATATCTTTTACAGTAGCATTAGGTTTAGGTACTGGAAGATAAACTCTGTTAGCATTTACTTCAGTATGTAAAGTGTAACGGAAATTGATGTTAGGGTTAATGTTTTGAAAGGCTAAACTGATAGCATTAAGTTCATTTTGTGGATAAACTCCATTTACTCATTGGCTTCATGTTCCATTTAAAGGGAAGCCAATAGTAGAGTAAATGTAATTTCTGTTAATGTTAAATTTTTGTTTTTCTCCTCAGGTACTAAGGTTTGAAGCGTCAAATTTAACTTCAGGTTTAGCTACCTTAACAGTTTTAATGTTATTTTCAGTCCAACCACTAGTTAACCCAGCTGTAGGAGTAGAGATTGCTGCGACTGCAAGCAATGATAAGATTTTCTTCATAATGTTTTTTAATGATTATTATTTTTTAACTAAATTATAATAACAAAATTTTAAAAAAACTTAATTAAACTAAAAAAATATTAAAACTTTAAAAATAAAAATTTATAATTTATAAGTAAAATTTTATAATTTACATACATAACAACTTAATAAATATTACTAATAAATTTGATTAGTAATTAATACCTTAAAATTATGCTTTATCTTAAAAATAACTCCCATGATACGGCTTTTAATTTAGCTTTAGAGGAGGTTTTGCTTAAGTCAGACCTAACAGATAGTATTATTACTCTTTACCAAAACGCTAATGTGATAGTAGTAGGACGGAACCAAAATACTTGAGAACAAATTGATTTGGACGCAGCCGAAAAAGACAATGTTGATATTATTAGACGTATTTCTGGAGGAGGAACAGTTTATCAAGACATTGGTAACTTGTGTTTTGGAGTAATCCAAGACGAAAAAAATGCTCATAGCTATGAAATTTTATTACAACCCTTAATTAATGTTTTAGCTAAGCTAGGAGTAAAAGCAAGCTATAGTGGGAAAAATGATGTTAAAATAGACGGGAAAAAAATTTCAGGAAACGCTCAGTACCGTTATAAAAATCGTCATTTACACCATGGTACTATTTTATTTAATGTGGATTTAAGTAAAATGAGACTCTATTTACATCCTGATGTGGAAAAAATGAAGGCTAAAGGCATTAAATCACAAAAAGCAATGGTTACTAACATTAAACCCCTTTTAAAAGACCAAACTGTCACAGTAGAAACATTAAAAGAAATGCTAATTGAAGAACTTGGAGAAGGTAAATGCATTATTAAAGAGATTCCAAAAGATCTTTTAGAGAAGACTAATGCTCTTGTAAAAAGCAAGTATCGTGATTGGAACTGAACTTATGGTAAATCACAACACTTTTCTTATGAAGCTAAAAAACTCTTTTTAAACAGAGGAACTATTAAGGTTTTATTAGATATTGATAAAGGTCGTGTAGAAAAAATTAAGTTTTATGGAGATTTTTTAGGGGCAGCTGGTACAGAGAAAATAGAAAAGATCTTTAATACCAAAAACCCCCGTTATCATGAACAAGAACTTCTATCATGCTTAGACCCAGAAGATGTTAAAAAAGCCTTTGGAGAGAGTTTTAAGGTAGAAGAAGTCTTAGGAGTTATTTTACAAGCTCATAGAAAAGACAAAGAGGAGAAAGAATAAATTAAATCAATATGAAATTTAAATATAAATATTTTAATAAATTTGATTCATTAAAAAATGAACAAGTGCAAATCCTAGATGACACAGGCAAGGTTATCCATCCTGAATTAATGCCTGACATTTCAGACGAAGAACTGATTAAGGCTTATAAATTAATGTGCTTATCCAGAATGCAAGACTTTTGACAAAATAAATTCCAAAGACAAGGAAGAATGCTAAGTTTTCTTTCTTCAACTGGTCAAGAAGCTTGTGAAGTAGCATATGGAATGCAATTAATTCCGGGGGTGGACTGAGCTAGTTTAGCTTATCGTAATAATGCAGCCTGACTTGCTTCAGGGGTACCTATGGAGAGTATTATTCTCTATTGGTTAGGAAACGAAAAGGGGTGTAAAATGCCAGAAGAAATTAATGTTTTACCTGTTAACATTCCAATTGCTACTCAATATAGCCATGCAGTAGGGATCGCTTTTGCTCAAAAATTTCTTAATAAAAAAGGGCTTTGTGTAACTACCACAGGAGATGGAGGAAGCTCAGAAGGAGAGTTTTATGAAGCAATGAACTTTGGGAAACTACATGAAGTTCCATGTTTATTTATTGTAGAAGACAATAAATATGCTATTTCTACTCCATGTGCCTTATCTACAAAAGCAACCAACTATGCTGTTAAAGCAATTTCTTGTGGTATTATCAACATTAGAGTAGATGGTAATGATTTTTTAGCTTCATACGCAGTAGTTAAAGAAGCATATGAAGCGATTAGAGCAGGGCTAGGACCGCACTTTATTGAATTTAATACTTATCGGTTAGGTCCCCATTCTTCTAGTGACGACCCAACAATTTATCGTCCTAAAGAAGAATTAGAAGAGTGACAAAAAAAGGATCCCTTAGTAAGACTTAAAAACTATTTAATTGACAAAAAAATCTGAACAGAAGAAGAACAGGCAGAATTAGATAAAACTCAAAAAAAACTAGTCCAAACAACGATGAAAAAAGTAGAAGCAGATTGTGATGTTACCCCAGAGGAAGTTTTTGAGTACACCTATGAAGAAATGACTCCTATTTTAAAAGAACAATTAGCAGAACTAAAAAGCTTTTTAGCTACACAAGAGGAGCAAAAATAAGATGGCAAAGTTAAATAATTTAGAAGCCTTTAGGACAACTGTCGATCTGATTTTAGGAGATGAAAGTCTTAATGCTGTTTACTATGGAGAGGATGCAGGATACGAAGGAGGAGTTTTTAGAACTACGCAGGGGCTTCAAAAAAAATATGGAAAAGAAAAGATTTTTGATGCTCCCATTGCTGAGGCTACTTTAGTAGGATCTGCTTGTGGGATGGCTTTAGCAGGAATGCGCCCTATTGTAGAAATTCAGTTTGAAGGCTTTTCTTACACATCACTCCAACAATTATTTGTACATATTTCTCGTTTTCGTAATCGTAGCCGTGGTCGTTTTACCGTGCCAATGGTAATGGTCACTCCTATGGGAGGAGGAATTAGAGCCTTAGAGCACCATTCAGAAGCAATAGAAGCAATGTGGTCTCATTGTCCAGGACTAAAAGTTATTATTCCTTCCACCCCTTATGACACCAAAGGTTTATTAATGGCTGCAGTTAAAGCTAACGATCCTGTGATCTTTTGTCTTCCTTCTCGTTTGTTCTGAGCTTTTAAACAAGAAGTACCTGATGAGGCTTATACTTTAAAAATTGGAGAGGCTTATACAGTTAAAGAAGGAGCAGACCTAACAATTGTTACTTATGCTACAGAAGTTTTAACTTGTCAAAAAGCAGTAGCAGAATATGAAAAAGAACACCCAGAACATTCTGTAGAAATTATTGATTTACGTACTATTTCTGACTGAGACAAAGCAACAGTTATTAAATCAGTTAAAAAAACAGGGCGTCTTTTAGTAGTACATCAAGCTTGTCATTCCTTTTCTGTTTCTAGTGAAATTACAAGTACTGTGAGTGAAGAATGCTTTATTTATTTAAAAGCTCCCGCAGCTAGAGAAACAGGATATGACATTGTGATTCCTTTTGATAAAGGAGAACATTACCACCAACCAACTTTAAAGAAAATTAAAGCGAAAATAGCAAAGGTCATTAATTATGAATTTTAAGGAGATTTGTTAGATGTTTAAAATGAAACTAGCCGACATTGGAGAAGGTCTAGAGTCTGGCAAGATCCTTGAGTTTTTTGTAAAAGTAGGCGACACCATTGAAGAAGGAGATGATGTTTTTAATGTGGAGACTGAAAAGGTAACCACAGAAATTAGTTCTCCAGTGGATGGAACCATTAAAGAAATTCATGTTAATGCAGGGGATGAAGTCATGGTAGGAGCACTAGTGCTTACGATTGATGATGGATCTGGGGCAGGAGATGAAGACGAAGATGAAGGTGCAGAAGAAGATGCAGGAGGAGGATCAGCTTCTGTAATTGGAGAAGTACCAATGAGTGATGATGAGTTACCAGCCCGTCATGCTCCAGCTGCACCTGAACCAGAAGTTTTTGTTAATACCCAAGTGCTTGCCACTCCGTTAGTTAGAAAAATGGCAGCTGATCAAAAAATTGACCTTACGCATGTTAAAGGATCAGGACCAAACGGGAAAATTTTGAAAAAAGACTTGGAAGCCCACGCAACAGCAGCTCCTGTTCAGCCAACGGCTGCTCAAGCTGCTCCACAACCGCAGGCATATGTGGCTCCGCAAGCATATATCCCTCCTCAACCACAACCCCAAGTGGTGGTACCAACCCCTCCTCCTCCCCCACAAGCTCCTCCTGTTGTGAGAAGACCTATGTTTTTTGATAATCCAGGAGTAGATTTACCAGATACGATTGAAGCCTTTTCTGGAATTAGAAAAGCTATTAGTAGAGCGATGACCATTTCACGCTCTAAAATTCCAGAAACTACTTTATTTAAAGACATTGATGTGACTAAATTATGAGAACTAAGAGGGCAATTAAAGAATGACGCCTTAGCTCAAGGAATTAAACTAACTTTTTTAGCCTTTTTTGTAAAAGCAGTAGCGATTGCTTTACATCAGTTCCCTAATTTAAATGCTCGTTTAGATGAAGAAAAAAGTCAAATTATTCAAAAACGAAACTATAACATGGGGATCGCTGTCGATACCCCTGCAGGATTAATGGTACCTGTTATTAAACATGCAGACCAAAAAAGTGTCTTACGGATTGCAGCAGAAATTAATGATTTAGCTGTTAATGCTAGAAACCGTACTATTAAACCAACCCAATTAACTGGAGGGACCTTTACTTTAACTAACTTTGGTTCTGCAGGGATTGAATTTGCTACTCCAGTAATTAATTACCCTGAAGTAGGAATCTTAGGGGTAGGAGCAATTAAAAGAGCTCCTGTGATTAGAGATAACTCTGTAGTACCTGGTTATTTATTACCAGTTTCTTTAGCCATTGACCACCGTGTCATTGACGGAGCAGATGGAGGGCGGTTCTTAAAAGTCTTTAGTGATTTATTAACTAACCCCTTCTCTTTATTAATGTAGTTTAAAAAAGAAAGAAATTTAAGATGAAATATGATTTAATTATTATCGGAGCAGGACCAGGTGGTTATTTAGCAGCCATGCGTGCTAAGCAAAGAGGCTTTAAAAAAGTGATGATTGTAGAACAGCAATGATGAGGAGGAGTATGTCTTAATGTAGGATGTATTCCTACCAAGGCCCTCCTTAAATGCTCCAAGGTTTATAACTTTATTACTCATGCTAGCTCTTATGGGATTGAAGTTCCGAAAAAAGTTGCCAGCATTGACTGAACAAAAATGCAAAGTCGCAAAGCTGTTGTAGTAGGAAAACTCTCTGGAGCAGTTAAGTTTTTAATGAAAAAATACAAAGTAGATGTAGTAGAAGGAAAAGCCGCCGCCAAAGACCAACATACGATCATTGTTAAAGATAAAGAATATGAGTTTGAAAAGCTTTTATTAGCTACTGGTTCAGAACCCCGTCATTTACCATTAGATGGGTTTGCAGAAGCTAGAAAGGCAGGCTTTTTATTAGATTCTACGAGCATGCTTGCTTTAAAAAACCTTCCTAAATCTATGATTACGATTGGGGGAGGAGTAATTGGGCTGGAGTTTTCTTTTATGATGGCAGAACTAGGAGTAGAAGTTACAATTCTGCAAGGACTAGACACTATTTTAGAAATTTTAGACCAAGACATTTCTAAAGAAATGACTAAAATTGCCCTTGAAAATAAAAAGATTAAAATTATTACTAACGCTTTAGTAAAAGGAGCAAAAGACAAAAGCATTCTGTATCAAAAAGATGGTAAAGACTGCAGTATTAAAGCAGACATTTGCTTAGAAGCAGTTGGGAGAGTTCCTACTAGTGAAGGCTTTGATAACATCGGAATTACAAGAGGAAAAATTAATTCTATTGTAGTTAATGAAAAAATGCAAACTAACCTGTCTCACATTTATGCGATAGGAGATGTGATTGGAATTTCAATGCTTGCTCATACAGCATACAAAGAAGCTAAAGTAGCAATTGATAACATGGTAGGGATAGAAACCACGATTGATTATGAACAGATTCCTAACTGTATTTATACAAGCCCAGAAGTAGCAAGTGTGGGTCTTACAGAAGCTCAAGCTAAAACAAAAGAAATAGATTATAAAACTGCTATTCTTCCTTTAGGAGTAAGTGGGAAAGCGATTGCAGATGGAGCTACTGATGGCTTTATGAAGTTGATTATTGAAAAAAAATACGGAGCCATTATTGGAGCTCATATAATTTGTCCCACTGCAACAGATATGATTAGTGATGTCACAACTTTAATGGCGACAGAAGGAACCATTACAGAATTTGCTAATGTGGTGAGACCTCACCCTACTTATAATGAGCTCTTAACTGATGTAGGAGAAGGGCTAGAAGGGATCGGACATTAAAAATGCAAACAAACACCAACCAAACGCTTAATTTAATTCAAAAACAAATTAAAGCTTTCCATAAACCTGTACGAGTAATCTTCCCTGAAGGAAGTGATGCAAGAATTCAAAAAGCTGCGGCTCAGCTTGCAGATACTAACATCATTTGTCAGTTAGTTTTTTTAGAGCAAAGCCAAGCAGACGCTTATCATGCTCCTAGTCATGTGGCAAAAATAGTAATTGCTAAGCAAGACTTAGCAGGTCTTGCTTTAAAACTGTTTGAATTGAGAAAAAACAAAAACACCCAAGAAGAATGTGAAGCCCTTGTAAAAAAAAGTAATTATTTTAGTGTGATGCAAGTAGCAACAGCTCAAGCAGATGTTATGGTCGGAGGGATTCAATATGCTACCAAAGACATCATTCGCCCTGCTTTACAAATTACTAAAACTAAAAAAGAAGCTAAGTTAGTTTCTTCAATCTTTTTTATGCACAAGGGTAGTCAACAATTTATTTTTACAGATTGTGCATTAAACATTGACCCAGACCCCCAAGCTGTAGTAGAAATAGCTAAATTAGCTTATCAAGCAAGCAAACTCTTTTTATTTAAAGAACCAAAATTAGCTTTACTAAGCTATTCCACTAAAGGTTCAGGGCAGGGACCATCAGTAGCTAAAATGCAACAAGCAAAAGCCTTGCTAGATGAACAAAAGCTAGGCTGCTCTGTGATGGGAGAGTACCAATTAGATAGTGCTTTAGACCCTTTAATTAGAAAAGTGAAGGATTCTGCTAACCAAGGATTAGGAGCTGCTAATATTTTAGTTTTTCCTAACCTAGATTCAGGAAACATTGGTTATAAGTTAGTGAAATGCTTAGCAGGTTATGAAGCAGTAGGACCTATTTTAATGGGACTAGGCAAACCTGTCAATGATTTATCACGAGGAGCTAATACGCAAGAAATTATTAATACAGTTTTCATTACTGCATACCAGTATGTTTTAGAACAAACAAAGGATTTATAAAAAAATTATGATTTTAGTCGTTAATGCGGGGTCAAGCTCGCTTAAATTTACTTTATATAATTATGCACAACAAGCAGAGCATCCTTTTAGCTTAGTAGCTAAAGGGTTGTACGAAAGAATAGGAAGCGGAGGACATTTTAATTTTAAAGATCAAAAAAACCAAGAACAAAAAAGTTTTCCTTTAGATTTAGCAGATCATTATGTAGCTGCTTCTCATTTGTTAAATTACTTAAAAACAAAAAATTTTATTGAAAACTTTTCGGATTTAGCAGGGATTGGACATAGAGTAGTAAACATGGGTTCTGATTTAAGAGATTCAGTCTTAATTGATAAAAAAGTTATGGAGCAATTTCAAGCAAACATGCACCTTGCTCCTTTACATAACCCCCCTGCTGTTACTACTATTAAAGCTTTTCAAAAAGTAACTACTGCTCCTAACATTGCAGTTTTTGACACAGGATTTCATAAAACTATTCCTAATGTTAATTATTTATACCCTGTACCATATGAATGGTACAGTAAATACCATGTGCGGAAATATGGGATGCATGGGATTAGTTATCGTTTTATTTGCCAAAAACTAGCTAAGATTCTAAATGTTGCTTCAGAAGATGTAAATGCGATAGTGTGTCACATTGGGAACGGGGCAAGTGTTTGTGCAATAAAAAAAGGAATGTCTTATGCTACTTCTATGGGTCTTACTCCTTTAGAAGGACTTATGATGGGAACAAGGTCTGGAAATGTAGATCCAGCTTTAGGAGATTTCATGCACCAAGTAGCAAACATTAGTCAAGCTGAGTATTGTACTATTTTAAATAAGCAATCAGGACTTTTAGGAGTCAGTGGAGTTTCTAATGACATGCGTGATTTACTAAAAGCTCAAGCAGATAACCCTAGGGTTAAAATAGCTTTAGAAATGTTTATTAATCGGATTGTGAATTATATTAGTATGTACCAAAATGAATATAACACCCCTCCTGCAGCAGTTGTTTTAACTGCAGGGATTGGAGAAAATTCAGCTTATGTGGCTCAAGCAATTAGTGCAAGGTTAAAAACTCTACCTTTACAAGTTGATTCTCAGTTGAATGAACAAAACTATCAAGAGTGAATTCGCATTAATGATGAAACATTAAGTACGGGTTATTATAAAATGCGTACTAATGAAGAAATTATGATTTGCCAAGATGTGGCTCAATTAATTAAGGGTTAATTTTTTAAAAATTAAAATAATTAACATTAATCTATTTATTTAATAATATAATGTTATTTAATTACTATTAATTACTATTTACTATTAAAAAAGATCAAGGTATGACTGACCAACAAAAAACAACTACTGTAGCAGAAAAAGCTATTGTGAACTCAAAAACTAATTCTAACAAAGCTAGTTATCAACATTTTTTTAAGGTATTGCTTTTGTTTTTGGGATTTCCTGTGACCTTCTTTTATTTAAACTATAAGATTGGGAAGGAACAAGTACAAGCCATTCAAGATGCTATTCAAATTAGGCATGATAGCTTTGAAAAGATGGATAGTTTTGCTTTCTTTTATGAAAAAGAAAAGGAATGGCTAGCAAAATATCCTAATTATAAAAAAGCTGACCGTGAAATAGTAGAACAAAAAGCTAAAAAAATTGAGATTGAAATTATCCCTAATAAAAGATATACTAAAGCCCTAGTATATCAAAACCCTAAAAGCAAAGCATGAGTAATTCTTTGCCACGGCTGAACTGGAAATAAATATGAAATGCTTCATTTAGTTAATATGTATTACAGTATGGGTTATAATGTGCTTACTTTTGACCAAAGGGGTCATGGAGAAGCTACTCCAGCCTTTTGTACATTGGGATATAGAGAAAGTCAAGACCTTAATAATATTACTTATTTTGTGTTAGAAAAATATAACCCAGAAAAAATTATCTTTCATGCAGAAAGCATGGGATGCATGGCTCTAGTGAGATATTTAAAAGTGATAGACCATAACCTTAAAAATAAAAATGTAATATTAGCCGCTATTTTAGACGGAGCTCCTGCTAATTTAAAAGCTCAATTAAGGGGATATATTAAAAACATAGAGCATTTACCTTCTTGTTTTTATATGTTTGGAGTGGACTTTATTTACCGAACATATAACACTCTGATTAATAAAGTAAAAGCTACTCATAATATTTTAGAAACATGAAGATATCCATTCTTAATTATTCATGGAACTGATGATACCTTAGTAGAACCAAGCATGGCTTATCAAATTTATAAGGCTAAAAGTCAATCTGATCCTAACGATTGTTCTGAGCTTTTCATGGTAGAAGGCGGGAAGCATGTAGAAAGTTTTCAAGTAGACCCAGTTACTTTTAAACAAAAAATTAGCGTCTTTTTAAAAAGATGCGAGAAGAGCCAAGCTATTAATATGAAAAGAATTGCTGACTTTGTAGCTAAAAACAAAGCAGATAAAGCAGCTTATGAAGTAAAAGAAAAAGAGCTCAAAGCTAAAATTAAAGCAAAAAAAGAAGCCAAAAAAGCTAAAAAGCAAGCAAAAAATAAATCCTAAACAAAAAAGGAGCGGAAACTCCTTTTTTTATTGCTCTTTTAAAAGCAAGGCTTAATTAAATTAAATTGAACCTTTAAATTGGAGAGTTATTTTTCCTTTAAAGTCACTATATTGTACTCCCTGAGCTGTAAGAGTAACCCCTTTAGCTAAGGCTTGTTTTAAGTTAGTTTGCCCTGAAACAGTAGAATATGATCATGTCAGATCGGTTCAAATGTTAATGTTTGGGTTAATAACACTAAAAGCATCTTGCAAAGCAAATGATTCATCTCCCATTCATTGGTATCAAGTGTGATCTATTTGATATCATTCTTTTGCAGAAGCCATGTAAGATGCACTAATTTGGGCTTTTTGTTTTGTGCCTCATGAACTAAGAATTCAAGGACTATATCTATGTTTATGTTTACTAATAGTTTGGTAATTAATATTTGTTTTGCTTGTATTTCAAGCACTCATAAAACTGCTACATGGAGTGGCAATAGTAGCTATAGCAATCAAGGATAAAAATTTTTTCATTGTTTTAGTTTATTTTTTTTAATTTAGCTTAATAATATAACAATAAAAAAATTTTAATTTCTTCTTTTAGAGAAGTAGTTAATCCATAAGATTAATTTAAACTAACTAATGCATAATTGTAAAGCTTGGTGTTTTAGCAGTGTAATCAAAATTGTTTGGGTTATAAGTAAAGCTAAAACTAAAAGTAATTCCTGTTGTTCCTTCAGCAGAAGCCATAGCAATGTTTCAAGCGTTAACTGCGTTAATGCTAAAATTTACTCAATCATTATAAGCCTTAGTCATGTAGAAAGCAGTATATGATTTATCTTCTAAGAATGAACCAAAATGTCCCATTTGAGTTTCTAGTCTTGCAGCTCATGTCATTGGCATGTTTCAGTAGCCATGTTTAGTACTACTATTTAAACCTGGAAATGGATAATTAAAATCATCATCATCTAACCATTGCATAAAGTATAATCCTCAGCCATGATTATTGTATGAATAAATAGGAACATTAATTTGATTAATAAAGCCTTGGAAGCCATTATAAGTACTATTGCTTAGTACTGCATCAAAACTAAATTGATAATCTCCTACTTTATGTACAACTATTTTGTTATTAACTACTGGATTAGTTTTTTTAATTTTGAATCCTTGATAAAGATGAGAGTTATTTAAACCTGAAGCTATTACTCCTGATGATGTGATTAAACCCGCTAAACCAATTAAGATAAGGTTACTAGTCATAATTTATTAAACCTTTTATTTTTTAGATAGTAAGATAAAAATATTTTAGCACATTCGTTATTAGGAATTCCTATTTTGTTTTAAAAAGGAATTTAAAAAATTGATTAGAGATAATAAATAAATGTTATTATCAATCAAGATAACACCATAACTAATGTCTATTATATTTACCTCCGTTTTAATAGTGTTAATTCTTTTAAGTTCTGGTGATATCTATTTATTTTTCTGAATAAATAAGATTTTAAAAAAAGTCCTTTTATAAGGGCTTTTTTTGTTTTATATTTTAAATAAAAAATTATTTTAAAAAAACAGGTTTTTTTTGCAAAAAAGCTTGACTTTTTTTTGAAAGGTGGTATACTATAAAAGGTTTGAAGGTTGACACACTTTGAAGTAAAAAGCAAGGTGGAGGAAAGACCACGGCTGCAGAGCAAAGAGGAATCGCAAGAGGAATTAGAGCTTAAATGTGCTAGGAAAAGAAATAATCCTAGGAGGAGGCAAAGTTTACGAGCCATACTCAGGAGCGGAGAGCTAAGGGCATGAAGCGCAAGTGGAAAGCCTAAGCAGGAAGCAGAAAGATGCCAAAGAGACGAGTTACAAAGGAAACTGAGTAAGTGGAACGGGCAACCTCACAGCAGAGTTACAGAAGCGAAAGCGAAAGTGGCACAGGCAAGGATCAGTAATGAAAGAGGCTAAAAAAGGCAACGGCGATCTGAAAGGAAAGCAACGAAGCGCGGTAGATACTGAGAACCAAAAAGAGAAATTAGCTAGAAAGCAAGAAGTAGCAATACAGAAGGCAGGAAGGCTAATTTTTTTTGTGCCTTTTTTTTGCATCCTTATGGCTATTTCCTTTTGTGGTAAAATTAAAGAAATAAAAAAAAGGGGGAAGGCAAATGAAAAAATTATTGCAATGATTAGCAATGACAACAATTATTGGAATTAACACGGCTAATCTTATAGCATGTGGAACAAATAATAAGAACCAAAAATTTGAAAATAAAAATGAAATTCATAATGGAAGAGACTCTCCATCCCTTATTATTAGTAGAATCAAAAACAAAAATATTAATGTTCCTTTAGAAACTAATCCTAACACGCAAAATCCTAATACTAAAATTGCTTTAAATCAAGCATTAAAAAGTGTTAATCCTGGTTTAACCTCAGCAGATCTTAGTACTTTAACATACAGTAAGGTTACTTTAGTAACAAATCAAGCTGTTAGTGTTACTGTGACTTCTTCATATCAAGATTCAACTCCTCCAGTTAGTACTAGTATAAAAGTAACTTTGCTAGGAAAAACAGAAAAATGATCAAATCTTAGCCCAAGTCAAGACACACCAAAAGGCATTATAAATAAAATAAAAAATAAAGCTCTTACTGTACCTAGCAATACAAACCCAAGTACCACTAACAGCCAAACTATTACTGCTTTAAATCAAGCTCTAAAAAATATTAATCCTACTTTAACAGAAGTAGATCTTAGTACCTTAACTTATAGTGCTGCTACTTTAGTAGCAGGACAAGCTGTTAGTGTTACTGTCATTTCTAAATATAAGGATACCCAAGACCAAGCTCAAACTAATTTACAAGTAACTTTAGCTAAACCGCTTCCACCTGTTTCAGGCTCAATTTTATCTGGTTATTGGTATGGTTGAACTAATGGTGCTACTCCAAATTATTTATCTATGAAAGATGTGAATCCTTCATATAATGTCATCAATGTTTCTTTTTGATATAACGAGCAAAAACCTACTGAGATCCCTGTGCTTGATCCAAACATTATTAAACATTCTTCACAAATTAAAGCCTCCATTCAAGCCCAACATGCACAAGGACATCATGTTTTATTATCACTAGGAGGAGCAACAGGAGGAAGCATGAAATGAACCATGAGTCAAGCTCCCGCCTTTGAAGAAGCTCTTACTAAAGTTCTTGATGAATATCAATTTGATGGCTTAGATATTGATTTAGAAGGAGCTTCGCAACTTGCTAATACTAGTGGAGATAATTTACAACTTTTAAGTAAAGTATTACCTGATATTTATAATAAATGAAAAGCTGAAGGGAAACATTTCTATATTACTATGGCTCCAGAATATCCTAATTTAAGAGCTGTTTCTACTTCAATTTATCCACAATTAATAAAAAACTTAGCTCCCTATTATGCATGAATTCAACCTCAAATTTATAACCAAGGAGGAGATGGTATTAATGTGACAGAAGCGGATACAAAAGCCCTTAATGTCCCATATTATTTGTCAAACAGTGATGAACAAAATCGTGCTAAATTTCTTTATTTAATTATGAAATACTTAACAGAAGATAGTGATAAGAATAATAATTTTGCTGTGCAAATTCCTGCCAATAAATTATTACTAGGACTTCCTGCTACCACTAACGCAGCAGGGTCTGGTTATTCAACAGCTGCTCAAATTGAAGGAGCTTATCAATTAATGCAACAATACAAACTAGGTGTTAATGGATTAATGACATGAGCGGTTAATTATGATGCTCTTAATAAGTGGGATTATGCAAACACCTATAATCACACCTGAGGAAATAATTAAAAACTTTTAAATTAATAAAAAAAATTATTAACTAAAAAGGCTTTCAAGAATTACTAAAGGAATACCTTAAAATAATATGTTAAGATTGAAAAAAATTATAAATAAAGTTTAAATTAAAATTAAAAAATAAAATTATGAAAAAATTTTTATCCTTCTTAACAGTTTGTGCAATAGCTACTCCTTTTATTAGTGCGGTTAATGCTTGTGGGAAAACATTTTACAAAAATGATCTAAGCACCTGAGGTAGTGATCAAAAAAAATTATTAGCCAGTCTTATTTAAATACTGCTTCAGGCTATAAGTCCGAAACATGAACCGTGTGATTAACAAGCGGGGCTGAAAATGATGCTATTTTTACGGCTTTACAAAAAATAAATAAAGGAATTGTATCTATTTTAAGGACATATGCTCCTATCCCTGATCCTGAAGGGAAGGTAAGTGCTATTTTAAATAATGGTGTTGATTTATATTTTAGAGCTTATAGTGATAAAATAACTGGAACTTTTAACCTTGAAATTAAAGGTTCTATTTAATTTAATAATAAAAAATAGAAAGTTTTTAGTATAACTTAATACTAAAAAATCTTTTCATAATAAAGCTTATTTTTTAATTTAACAATTTTTTAAAAAAAAACACTTTTTTTTACAAAAAAGCTTGACTTTTTTTTAAAAGGTGTTATACTGTAAAAGGTTTGAAGGTTGACACACTTTGAAGTAAAAAGCAAAGTGGAGGAAAGACCACGGCTGCAGAGCAAAGAGGAATCGCAAGAGGAATCAAAGCTTAAATGTGCTAGGAAAAGAAATAATCCTAGGAGGAGGCAAAGTTTACGAGCTAGACTCAGGAGCGGAGAGCTAAGGGAAGGAAACGCAAGTGGAGAGCCTAGGCAGGAAGCAGAAAGATGCCAGAGAGACGAGTTACAAGGGAAACTGAGTAAGTGGAACGGGCAACCTCACAGCAGAGTTACAGAAGAGAAGTCGGAAGTAGCACAGGCAAGGATCAGCAATGAGAGAGGCTGAAAAAGGCAACGGCAATCCGAAAGGAGAGCAACCAAGCGCGGTAGATACTGAGAACCAAAGAAGAAAATTAGCTAGAAAGCAAGAAGTAGCAATACAGAAAGCAAGAAGGCTAATTTTTTTATGCTTTTTTAAAATCTTAGTTTTTGAACTAAGATTTTTTAACAGGTATTGCTACATAAAGGACTATAAAATTATCTATTTATGCTAATTATTGCAACCCTTTCTTTATGGTAAAATTAAAGAGTAAAGGAAAAGGAGAAAAACATGAAAAAACTTTTGCAATTATTTGCTACTATTGCTGTGGCTGGTACATCCACATCTACTGCTGTTGCATGATCATCTCATGGCATAAGTAATGATAAAAATGCCATTACTAAAAAAGAAGAACCAAAATCAATTTTATCAGGTTATTGATATGGTTGAACGAATGGTGCTACTCCAAACTACTTACCAATAAAAAATATTAGTGCTTCTTATAATGTAGTTAATGTTGCTTTTTGATATAACGATAGAAACCCAACTGCTATTCCTGTGCTTGATCAAAGCATAGTTAATCACGCAGCACAAATTAAAGAAAGTATTAAAGTACAACATGAATTAGGACACCGTGTTATCTTATCACTAGGAGGAGCAACAGGAGGGAGCATGAAATGGAAAATGAGTCAAGCCCCTGCCTTTGAAGCAGCTCTCACAAAAGTTCTTGATGAATATCAATTCGATGGATTAGATATTGATTTAGAGGGAGCTTCACAATCTCTTAATGGTAGTGGAGATAATCTACAACTTTTAAGTAAAGTTTTACCAGATATTTATAATAAATGGCAAGAAAAGGGTAAAAAATTCTATATTACTATGGCCCCAGAATATCCTAATTTAAGAGCAGTTTCTGGTTCCATTTATCCTCAATTGATAAAAAACTTAGCTCCCTATTATGCATGAATTCAACCTCAAATTTATAACCAAGGAGGAGATGGCATTAATGTTACAACAGCGGATACAAAAACTTTTAATGTCCCATATTATTTGTCAAACAGCGATGAACAAAACCGTTCTAAATTTCTATATTTAATTATGAAATATTTAACAGAAGATAAGGATGGGAACAATAATTTTTCTGTAAAAATTCCAGCAGATAAATTATTAGTAGGACTTCCTGCTACCACTAACGCTGCAGGTTCTGGTTATTCTACAGTAGCTCAAATTAAAGGAGCATATCAATTAATGCAAGAATACAAGCTTAATGTTAAAGGCTTAATGACATGAGCAGTTAATTATGATGCTGTTAATAATTGAAACTACGCTACCACCTATAATCAAACCTGAGGTAAATAATTATTTTATAACCTAAATAGTTATTATCAAACAATAAAAAAACAAGTTAATTTTCAAAAACTTGTTTTTTTATGTTTAAAATATTTTACATCTTAAATAAGATAGGTTATTTCTTATTTATCTTGTAATTCCTTCTAACCTTGTGTGGCTTCTAAAATAAAATTAGTAAACAAGATGAAATGTTGGTGTTGCTGCAGAATATTTACCACCAGTATATGTAAAATAAAAATCAAAAGTTATTGCTGCTGGTGGTTTTTGAGATGCGCAAGCTGCTTTTCAATCATTAGTAGCATTTGATGCCATAGTGGCTCAAGACCAATACGCATGAATACTAAATCTAGCAGTATCACTTTTATCATCTAAAAAACCACCAAAATGACCCATGTGTTCTTCAAATCTGTTTGAATATAAAAAAGGTCTATTTCAGAATCCATGTAGTGTATTATAATTTAAATCAGGGAAATCAGTATAATGGAAATCATTATCATCTAATCATTGAAAAAAGAACATACCTCAACTAAAAGCACCGTAAGCAGAGTTATAAGGATTAATTTGCTGTAAGAAGCCTCAGAATCCACAATAAGTACCATTAGATAAAGTAACATTAAAATCTAAGACATTGCTAGTAACATTATTAAATACCATATGGTTATATATATTACTTCTAGAAACAGGTTTTTGAGTTGTTAATTTTAAATTCTCACTATTAAAATTTTTTAAATGAAGCAAACCTACTGAGGATGAGCCAGCCAAGGCTAATGCTCCTATCATGGTTATAATTTTTTTCATTTTATTTACCAGTTAAAATTTTGTTATTTAAATAAATTATAAATAATAATATAAAGTTTGGCCAACTTTTCAAAAAAAGTTCATTTTCAACAATTTTTTTAATAATTCTTTTTTAAGAGGGAATCATGTTCATAATTTAAATTAAAGGCAATCTGAATTAAAAACTTAAATTTAAATAACCATATTTATTTAGATAATAATACTGGATAAGAAAATTTTAAAAAAAAACACTTTTTTTAAAAAAAAGCTTGACTTTTTTATAAAAGGTGTTATACTGTAAAAGGTTTGAAGGTTGACACACTTTGAAGTAAGAAACAAGGTGAGGAAAGACCACGGCTGTAAAGCAAAGAGGAATCGCAAGAGGAATCAAAGCTTAAATGTGCTAGGAAAAGAAATAATCCTAGGAGGAGGCAAAGTTTACGAGCCAGACTCAGGAGCAGAGAGCTAAGGGAAGGAAACGCAAGTGGAGAGCCTAGGCAGGAAGCAGAAAGATGCCAAAGAGACGAGTTACAAGGGAAACTGAGTAAGTGGAACGGGCAACCTCACAGCAGAGTTACAGAAGAGGAGTCGGAAGTAGCACAGGCAAGGATCAGCAATGAGAGAGGCTGAAAAAGGCAACGGCAATCCGAAAGGAGAGCAACGAAGCGCGGTAGATACTGAGAACCAAAGAAGAAAATTAGCTAGAAAGCAAGAAGTAGCAATACAGAAAGCAAGAAGGCTAATTTTTTTTCGTTGCATAAATTTAAAATTAGTTTTAATTTTAATTATGATTGTAAATAATTGCTAGTTTTAGTTATTTTTTAATTCTAAATATATTAGATTTTCAATGTGAAAGGTTTGCGGGAAAAAATCATATGGTTGAATTTCTTTAATCTTATAGTTATTTAAAAACATTAAATCCTGATGTTGTTTGTAAATATTGCATGCTAAATAGATTATTTTTTTAATTCTGCTGTTGTTTATAATTTTTAAACTTGCCTCACTTACTCCTGCTCTAGCGGGGTTAAGAATAATAAAGTCAAGTTTAGTTTTATTTTTAATAATTCAAGCGTTTGCATCAGTGCAAAATGCTTTTATATTAGTTAAGTGATTATTTTGAATATTAAGCATACAATCTCTAAAACTATTAGGATTAATTTCTACCATATAAAGTTCTGTTATGCTATCTGCTATTTGAATTCCTAAAGTTCCGATTCCACAAAAAAGATCTGCTCCTCTTTCATTTGCAAGCATCCATGTTTTAATTTTTTTAATAACTATTTCTATCATTTCTTGATTTACTTGGTAAAAAGAATTTAAATTAACTATCATTTTTTTACCCAAAAGTGTAGTAGTGGTGTAAATATTAGAACCAGGAGTTCCACTAATCTCAGTATCTAATCTTCGAATAATATAAGTTCCAGGAATGTTTTGATATTTTTGAAAATCAATGTTCATTAAATCAAAGCGATCATCTTTTATAGAAACCCCTCTGTAAGGTCCTGGAGGAAGTAATCCTCCGTCATGTAGTACTACTTTATTTCGATAATAATTTCTTTTTTTGACAATAATGTTAGGAACACTAAAGGTTGGATATAAAGTTTTTACTTGTTGAGTTTTTCAAGCATCTTGCATTTTATTACTTCAATGGGGAATGTGATAACCTCCAAAATTAAATTTTCAATGTCCTAACTCTAAGACCCGATCTTGAGAAGGATTTTTAAGCATAATAGCTCTACCATTCCCATACTTTAGTTCTTCATAATAGACAACTATTCTTGCACTTTCTCCTGGCATTAATTCATCTATATAAAAAGGCTTATCATGAAAGCAAATAATTCCTTTCCCTTCTCTATTAATTCCTGTACATTTAAATCAAGTAAGCGGACAATATCTGCTTGGGAAGCGTTTTTTATGAGGCATTTAAAATAAAATCCTTAATTACTTTTGATACTAAAGAATATTCTTGTTGAAAAACCCTCACATGTTTAGCTTTTTTTACTAAAAGTAGACGAGAATTTATTTTTTTATCTTCTGTAATGACTTTATTACGAAACATAGTTTGAGAATGTGAAATTGGAACATAATAATCTTTACCTGCTACTAAGAATAAAAAAGGTACATCACTAGCTTTGTTTAAATCATGAATAGGGTTAATAGTAGCAATATCATAAAAATTCATTTTTTTAAGATACCATCTAATACCTCAATGATAAAAAATACTTGGTAAACTATAAGTTTTTTTGGCTGCAACTAAATCTAATTCGTATGCTAAGTAAGCAAAGGAACCATCTATTATACATGCCTTAATCGGGATCTGGTTGTGATAGCAAGATCTATTTTTTATGTATTCGATAATTGTTGCTCCTCCCATGCTTAATCCATGGAGAAATAAAGAAGTGGTAGGATAATTTTTTTTAATTCAACTTATAATGCATGCTAAATCGTTTTTTTCATGATAACTCATAGTGCAAAAACCTCCCTTACTTTCCCCATGGCCTCTAGCATCATATAATAAAACATTAAAACCTAAAGCATTGTAGAAATTAGCTAAATAAAGAAGCGTAAATTTATTTCTTTTTCAGCCATGTAATAAAATAATTCATTTTTTTGAAGTTTTTTGTTGATAAATAATGGCACTTAATTTAACTTTTTTCTCTGTTTTAATCATAAAAACCTTTTTATTTTTAAAATTTAAAGTTATTTTGCTTTTTTTATAATTTAAAAATTCCTTTCTTCATTCTTCATCAAGCATAAAAAAAGTTTTTTCACTATTAGGTAACCTTTTTTTTACTTGATCGACTTCTTTTTGAATCCCAACAGCAAATTTATAACCTACAAATAAATTTAACGGTACAAACAAAATCAGAAAAAGAGAGAAACAAATTATTTTTAAAAATGAGCTTAAAATTTTTTTAGACAAAGAAGTAGTTTTTGTTTTCATAATATTAGATTATAGCTTTAAATTTAAACCTTTTAAGTTATTATAATTACAGTTAATTATCTATTAAAATTTGAGCAAGCATGTCTAAAAAATATTTTAATGTAAAACATAAATCTCCTTTATATATGGGAATAACAACGCAATCAATTATGCTATGTTTTTCAGGTGTAATGTTTGCCATCATTATTATTGGTTTTGCTAGAAGTTCTGAATACGCTCAAGCCTTCTCTGGGATTATTAAAACAGGTACTTTAGTGACTATTATAGAAGTTGTTTTAGTAATTTATTTATTATTCACAATCATTTTTGGAGCATTTCAAATTACTCTCATAGTATATGGAGCTAAAATGTTATCACAGAAGTCCTTATTTAAATTAACTTTTTTTGCTGTTTTATCAATTGTTGTTGGAGCATTTTATTTTGTTGCAGCTATTATTATGTTTTATTCTGCAGTAGCCTTTTTAATTGATATTCTTTGAGGATTAATTTGCTTAACTACTTGTGGGTTATCGATAGCAAGTGGAGTTTGATTTCTTTGTATTGATAGTACTAAAAAGCCTAAGGAAGAAGAATTAAAAGAAGCACAAGCAATTGATAAAATCGAGGCAAAAGATTCATAAGTACAAGGATAAAAATTTTTATTAATTAATTATTTATAAATAAAATATATGGTAAGAATTTACCAAAAAACGCATAAGCCTCCTTTTATAATGGGGATTATATTTCCAATAACCTTATTTTTTTAGCTTTATTTTTTGTATTTACTATTTCAGCATGAGCAGGAACATCCCTATTTGCAGGTATTATAGGAGGGAATGCAGGAGTTCTTTGAGTTATATTTGCTACCACAATATTTTTTATTCTTGTTTTTGCAGCAATACAAATAATAGTGATTGTTTATGGAGCTAAAGCTAATTCTAAAAAAATCTTAAATCATGTTGAGCCTTTGGGGGGGGGGGGATTAGATTATAATTAAATAAATAGTGTAAAAATTATATATATGAAAAAAAATAATAAATAAGTCAGAAAGGTGTAAATAATGAAAAAACTATTAAGTTTATTAGGGGCTATAACCTTAGTAGGAAGCTCTGTAACTACAGTTGTAGCTTGTGGCAATAAAGAAACTAATAAAAAAACAGCACAAGATGTAGCTAATAAAATTACTAATAAAAACATAGCTCTACCTGCAAAAACTAATCCTGATACTGCTAACCCAGCAACCATCTTAGCTCTGAAAAGTGCTCTTCAATCAGCTAATCCTAATTTAAAAGCAGATGATTTACAAGATATTACTTTTTCTAAGGTTATCCTAAAAATTGATGAGGTTCCTAATAATGTAAAAGCTAATATTAAAGTAGGAACTACAGAAGATTCAGTGGATTTAAATGTGATTATAAGCTATACAGAATCTGGTGTAATAGCTAATAAAATTACTAATAAAAACATATCATTGCCTGCAAAAACTAGTACAAATACTGCTAATTCAGCAACTATTGATGCCCTCAGAAAAGCTCTTCAAAAAGCTAATTCTACTTTAAGCAATGCGGATTTACAAAAAATTACTTTTGCAAAAGTTACTTTACTTGATAATGAACAAAAAAATTCTCCTCTTTTAGCAACTATTACAGCTAATAATACAGAAACTTCAGTAGATTTAAATGTGGAAATTCATTCAACCGCAGCTGAAATTAAGGCTAAATTGCAAAATACAGATCTTTTAGTTATGGTTATTCTTAGCACAGAAACTACATTAACCCAAAATAATGTAAATAAAGCTATGGCTGTTTTCAAAAAAATAAATTATGGATTAAGTGATTGAGATAAAAAGCAACTTAGTTTACAACCTAGTTCAACTAGTCTTCCCGTAAATAACACAGTTGGAGGCATACCTATGAATATTTCTGATGATTCACAATCATCTGGAACATCAACTAATGTATCTATTATAAGATTTGATACTGATAGTGATAGATATAAAGCTGATGTAATATCCTACAAAATATCAATAAATCTTCCTGTATATATTAGGGCTGGTTCTAACACAAGTATTACAAATGATGGTACAATCACCCAAATTAAAACAAATCTTAAAATTGTTAATCCTACTTTAACTGATAGTGATTTAGCAAAGATGACTTTAAATACATACCCTCCGGGTACACCATTAAAAAATAATGAAGCCAATAATCACATATTTATTGATATAAAAGTGAATACAGCTACAGTACAAAGATTTGTTGTTATAAAAATTCATAAAACCGCTCTTCAAATAAAAACCTCATTACAACAAGTGGCACGTTTTAACATTAGTTTTATTAATAGTGAAGATAATAAATTATCACAGAACAACATTAATAAGGTTCTTACAATCTTTAAGGCTAATAATCCTGAAATAGGAACCTGAGATAAAGCTCAACTTAGTATTGATGTAGACACAAGTAAATCTCTTACAGCAGATACCAGAGAAGATGTCACGCTTAAGATTAAGGATGATGCTTTACCAACAGCAGGAAACGCAACAATAACATTAAAAGTAGCTAGGTGTACAAGTGCTACAAGTGATTCTTATAAAGCGTTTCAAATAGCTGACAAAATTGGAGGTGCATTAGTCACACCACTTATTGCTGGTTCTAATGCTAGTGTCAGTGCTAATACTGTAGCTCTTAGAAGTTCTCTGATAACAGTAAACAGTGATACTAAATTAACAGTTGCTGAAGCAGACAAAATAACTTTTTCAGGCAATAATTTAACAGATGATGAAAATAATAATACTGTAACCGCAAGAGTAACAGTAGGAACAGCAACAACTGATATCAATCTTACTAAGGTGCAAATTAATAGAACAGCAAACCAAATTAAAAATCAAATTCAAAAAATTCCAGGCGATAATGTTACTATTTTAGGATCTGGGTTTAAATCAACTGATCCTGATATAGTACAGAAAATTCAATATGAAATACAAAAATTGGTACCTGCTTTAAGTCAGAGAGATGCAACGAAAATTGCTGTAACAACTGATATAACAGTAACTAAAAGTTATCAAGTTGTTACGCTATCAATTACAGATGATGCTTCTCCATCATCTACTGTAACTCAAAACATTAATCTTAAAGGTTCTTAATAAAATAATTAATAACAATAACGAATAACAAGATAAAAGTTTGTTTACAAAAGATTGAAGCTAAAATATTCATTTCTCTTAACAGTATTTTGTGTATATACATAGAGAAGTTTACGTGACAAGTAAGGTAATAAAAACTTATAAAACTAATACAGCCCGTTAAACATACAATAACATGATCAAAAATTTACATGCAAGCAGAAAACAAAATTGAAGTAAGAAATCAATTTATTTATGAATTTTTTGGAGCATTGGATGAAGAAAGCTTGATATTTAAACCTGATATTTTCATAAAAACAATTTTTAAATAACACAAAAATAAAAAGTGTTGGTATGTATTAGGCTAATCTAGGTTTTAAATATACTTGGTGTCTTTTATTTTATTTTAAGTATTATTCTTTTTTTAACTTATATTGTTAGTATAGTACCTTTACTTTATGGTATTTTGTATCTTATTCTTTTTTGTCTATCTTTAGAAGGAGGAATTTGAGTTTTAGCTGTTCCTGCTAAAAAAGAATCAGAAAAAATTACAACTCAATTAATTTAATAAATATTATTGAAAAGGATAAAGTTTAAGGCTAATATTTATAAATATAGTTATAATGATTACAGTTAATTATTTATAAATAAGATATATGGCAAGATTTTACCAAAAAACGCATAAGCCTCCTTTTGTAATGGGGATTGTATCTCAATCAATAGCCTTATTTTTTTCAGCCTTATTAATATTAGTTATTATTCTAGCCTGAGCAGGAACCTCATTAATTGGTAATATTTTAGGACAAGGCTCAGCGATAGCTAGTGCTCTTAGTGTTGTATTTGGAATTTTATTATTCTTTATCGTTATTTTTGTAGCGTTACAAATAATAGTAATTATTTTTGGAGCTAAGGCTAATTCTAAAAAAACTTTAAGTCATGTAGTGGCTTTTGGAGTTTTAAATATTATCCTTGGAATTTTTTATTTTATTTTAAGTATTATTTTTCTTGTAACTTCTATTGGTAGTTGAGCAGGAATCCTTTTTGGAGTCCTGTATCTTATCCTTTTTGGTCTATCTTTAGGAGGAGGAATTTGAGTTTTAGCTGTTCCTGCTAAAAAACCTCCAGAAAAAGTTACAACTCAATCAAATCAATAAATATTTAAATAAAATATATAAATAACAAAATATTTTATTAAAATAAATGTTTTTAAGTTAAAATTGTTTTGTTATATTTATTTATTTTATCGTGCTTATATTTTTAACATGAAAAGAACATGACAGCCCAATAAGCAAAAAAGGGCAAAAACACATGGCTTTAGAGCTAGGATGGCAACGCTTGCAGGGCGGGCAGTTTTGCGAAGCAGAAGACAAAAGGGTCGCAAGAAACTAACTGTTTCTGATGAAAAGCAATAGTCAAAGAACAACTAAAAAAAAATATGTTGTTAAAAAGAATTATGATTTTCAAACTATTATTCAAGCTAAGAAAAAAGTAATTAATAGTAATTTTATTATTTATTATTTACCTAATCATTTAACATATTGTCGCTTTGGGATTACATCAGGGAAAAAGTTTGGGAAAGCAGTGCTTCGTAATAAGATTAAAAGACAAATTAGAATGATGCTTCCAAAAAACCCTTATGTAAAAAAAGTTAATTATGATTTTGTTATTATGATTAGAAATAATTATTTAGAAAATGAATTTAGCGATAACCATAAATCATTGCATCAATTAATTAATAAAGTTTAATGTATGAATTACCGTAGTTATATTTTTGAAACTAAAAAGAAGAAACCTTCTTATTTTAAAATATCTTTTCGTGTAGTAAAGGTCTTTTTATACATCTTCTTGATTGTCTCTTTGTTATGAGGGTGTGGTCAAATGTTTGTTTCAAAATATAATTCGTATGAGGTAGCAGATATTTCAGGACAAAATGTTTATCGTCCTGGAGTTTTCTTTGAAATTATTATTGGAGCCTTATTTGGAAAGAACCATTACTTCCATCAAACAACAAACGGAACAATTCACGAATATAGCTATCTAGCCATAAATTCCTGAAAACAGGCTTTTACAAAAACTCAATCTCCTTTTTATGGTTGTTTTGTTTACCCTATTGCTTATTTATTGGTTTCGATTATGAATGGGTTTGGAGGAGTTAAAAATGGAGCAGGGGTAATTGGCTCAATCTTTATTACAGCCTTTATTATTAGAATGATTACTTTAGCTTTTAGTTTTAAATCTCAAATGAATCAAGAGCGAATGCAAAGTCTTCAGTTAAAACAATCAGAAATTCAAGCTAAATATAAACGCTCTCCTGATCCCGCAGCTAAACAAAAACAACAAATGGAAATCATGGCGATGTATCGGAAGGAAGGGATTTCCCCTCTTTCTTCAATTGGAGTTATCTTTTTGTCTTTCCCCTTTTTAATTGCGATGTATGTTGTGATTAAATCTGTCAGGCAATTAAGAGTAGCTCATATTGGAGCTTTATATCTAATTAACCGACCGTGATCTATGATTACCAGTGGTCATTACATTTATTTGGTAGTGCTTTTTGTGTATCTACCTTTACAAATTTTGTCTATGTTTTTGCCTACTATCTTAACGCTTCGTAGCACTAAGATTGTTACGATTGAACAAAAAAAAGCTCGCCGTAAACAATTAATTATTCAGGGAGTTATGGCCTTAGTCTTCTTCTTTGTTACTGTAACTATTGCGGCGGGAGTTGCTATTTATTGAATTTTTTCTGCTTTTATTCAAATTCTGCAAACCCTCTTTTTCCATTGGTTAAGAAAATATCGAAAAAAAATTAAAAGTAAGGATTATGTCTCACTGAGAATTAGAGCAAAACAATGATTTTATAAAACCCTTCCTTTTAAAGGAACTGCTCCAGTGGCAGTATTAACTAATAAGCAACATGCTATTCCTGTTTATCGTCCTGTTAAACGCAAAAAGCCTAAAAAAGTTAAAGCTCTTCCTAATAAAACTAAAAAATACACCCTTGTATCTCATCCTGTCAAAAATAAAAATTCAAAACTTAAAAAATAAAGGCTAAGCTTATGATTAAATATTTTTATTGTTTAAAAAATGTAGAACCATATTTTAAAAGCCATAATTTTTGACATTTTCGCACAGAAAAAGGTTTTTACTGGTTTGCAGGCTTTAAAACGATTAAGGCTTTTTTGACTGAAAAGGAAAGGGTAACTGGGGAGATTAGAACCCATTTAGATAAATATTTTCAGACTTTTTTTAGTGTTAAAGAAAATTTCCAATACACAGTTCATATTGTTAAAAGAAAGGTAATAATTAAAATTATTAATAATCAAGAAACTACCTGAGCAGTTGTAGAACCTGAGGTTTTAAAATATCTTAGAAAATGACTGAAATATATTTTAAATAATAAATACTATCAAGATGCAACTGTTAATTTTATTGGTATGAAGCCTGTGGCTCAAATTTATCATATTAATACTAACAAAACTTATAATTTGATTAATGATTTAAAAACCATAGCTGGGTTAGCAAGGCAAGGACAAATTATTCGTACTCAATTTTTAGACAAAGAAATTAGGTACAAAGTGCATAACATTATTAGCCATATGAAAGGTGTTAATAGTCGCTCTAAGGGAGAGGATAAAAAACGGTATGTATTAATTGTTCCTAAAAAGAAAAAGCAAAATAATGAAAAAGTTTTATGATAATATTTTTGCCCCAGCTACAGCTGTGGCACAACAAGCAATTGCCATTATTCGTCTATCAGGACCAGATAGTCATGCTATTATTAATAGCTTAATTGACAAACCCATTAAAGACTTTCGTAACATAATTCATTATCGATGGTTAAAAAAAGCAGATGGTACTAATTTAGACCAAGTTTTAATAATGACTTTTGCTAGTCCCCATTCTTTTACTGGAGAAGACATGGTTGAAATTAACTGTCATGGTTCTTTTATTGTTTTAGAAGAAATTATGAAGCTTTTAATTAATAAGCATGCTCGGTTAGCTTTAAAAGGAGAGTTTATGCAAAGAGCTTATTACAATAATAAATTATCCTTGTTACAAGCAGATGCTGTTAATAACTTAATTAAAGCTACTAACCAAACAAGTGCTCGGATTGCTTTAAACAACTTTACCCAAAAAAGAGATGAGTATTTAAAGAACCTCCAAACCACTTTATTAAACCTGATTGCTAACATTGAAGTTAACATTGATTATCCAGAATATGATGGAGTGGGAGATTTGCAACCTCATGAATTAGAAAATAAACTAGTTGCATTAGCTCAGGTTTTAGCTAAAATTATTGATCAAAGTGAAACTAGCCAAACTGTTATTAGTGCGATTAAAACTTTAATTATCGGAGTTCCTAATGTTGGGAAGTCTTCTTTACTTAATAGTTTATTACAAGAAGATAAAGCGATTGTTTCTCATATCCAAGGTACTACTAGAGATTTAGTAGAAGGCTTTGTCAACATAGGTGATTTAAGTTTACATATTATTGATAGTGCAGGCATTAGGTCCCATGAAGTAGGTTTTTTAGAAGAAATAGGAATTAAAAAAACGCTCTCTACTGTAGCAAAAGCAGATTTAGTTTTAGTCATGATTGATGCAAGCCAATCCAAACTTTCTAAGAGTGATTTATACATCTTAGAAACTACTAAAGATAAAAAAAGAATTATTGTCCTTAATAAAGCAGATTTAGCTTGCCGCTTAGATTATCAAAGTTTATTTAAAAAAGAAGAAGTAGCTATTGTTAGTGCTCTTAAGCATGATATTAATCCTTTAGTACAAATTATTAAAAATACTTATAACCAAGCTTTAAAAATTACTTCTGACCAAACAAATTTAGTTTTTAATTCTAAAGCACATTTAGCCATTTTAAATAAGATTTATCTTATGCTGAAGCAACTTAGTAAAGCAGTTAAGGAAGGCCTAAGTAGTGATTTAGTAAGTATTGATTTGCAAATGATTTGAAATGAAATAGCTGTTCTGACAGGAGTAGGATTAGAAGAAACAATCTTAGACCAAATGTTTCGTAATTATTGTTTAGGAAAATAAACTAAAACCTTAATAACTAAAGTAAAATATTATTAAAAATATATTTGTAGTGAAAAGTTTAATATGCCAGGAATTTTTGATACCCATTGTCATCTTATGGATGAACTTTATAAAGAAGATGTAGATAAATTAGTAAAAGAAGCAGTTATGTCTCATGTTTCTAAAATGGCATGTGTAGGTTATGATTTAGTAACTAGTAAATTAGCCACTAACATAGCCTTACAATTTAATAATGTTTATGCTGCGATTGGGATTCATCCTACTGAAGTAGGAATTCATACAACCAAGGACTTAGAAGAATTAAAAGCCATAGCTCATAGTTCTAAAGTTATTGCGATCGGAGAAATAGGACTTGATTATTTTCATAAAACTACAGAACCTGCCTTACAAAAAAAATGGTTTATTGCCCAATTAAGAATTGCTAAGGCTCTTAACCTCCCAGTTCTAATTCATTGCCGAGATGCTTATGAGGATGTTTATAAAATTTTAAAAGCAGAAAATATGAAAAAAGGAATTATGCATTGTTTTTTAGGAACTATAGAGCAAGCAAAACGCTTTATTAAGCTAGGTTTTATGATTTCCTTTGCTGGAGTGATTACTTTTAAAAACGCTAAAAATTTAATTCCTGTAGTGCAAGCTATTCCTCTTAGTAAAATGGTGGTAGAAACAGATGCTCCTTATTTAGCTCCTGTTCCATACCGTGGCCAAATTAATTATCCAAAATATATTAGTTATACTGTAAAAAAAATTGCTCACATTAAAAAAATTAATTACGAGGAATTAGTTAGAATCACTAGTTATAATGCCAATAAATTATTTGGTATTAAGTAACTGCCGTTCACACAAAAGTAAATTTATTTTGATTTTTTGTGACTTTAACATCACTAATCCCTTTAGTTAAAGCTTTAGTTTGCCCTACTATTTCTAACTGTCAATAATTTGCTTTATCTTGTACAAATTTTTGCCCATCATAGCTAATCGCAGTTACTTCTTCGCCAAAAGTATAATCTTTAAAATCAAATGTTAAATTGTTGGGAGCGACTTTTGTTTGGTTTAAACCTTGTAATAAATTAAAAACAGTTTTGTTTTCTGGCATATTATAAAAGGCATTCACAGTTTTTTTAGTTTTATTTGTTGGGCTAGTTCAGCCTTGCACTGACATTTCTGCTAGTACATAATTGCTTGAATTATAATTGTTTGAATTTTTAGCCTTATCAACCCCAAGGTAAATATTAAAAGCAAGAGAAATTAAAAACCCTCCTCCTAAAATCACAAAAAAACTAATTAAAAAATTCTTATTAGTAATTATTTTAAGTAGGCTTTTTTTCATGCTTTAATTGGCACAGAGGATAGTTAATCATTTTAAAATAGTATTTATTTCATGGGTGTGTAAACTAATCAATTTAGTATTACGTCTAATAAAATGCTTAATGTTTCATCCTACGCTAAGTCGCATTAAGGTGCGTTTTGCGTCTTTAGGTCCTGCTCACATTACCCTTGGAGGCATAACTAAGGAAATAAAATTATTTTCAATAATAATATCAGGCTTGACATTTTTCTCTGCTTTTACTTGGTCAATAATTCTTGCCATTTTAGCAGGAGTAAAATATTTTCTTAATTTAATTGGTTGATCATATTCTAAAGAATATAGCTTTTCAAATTCCATTGATTCTAGTTCATTCTCTTTTTCTTTACGAGATCTTCTTTTAAAGAAAGAGGTAATGTTTTCAGGAACAGCTGCTGTTTCTAATCCAGTTTCTTGAGTTTTAAAAGTTAAAACATCAAAACTAAAATAAGTTTTTTGAGTAGATTTACCATTATAAGTCATTGTATAAAACAGCCTTGTACCAATGCTAAAAGGAAAGGTTGTGCGGCGATATTCCATGATCCCATTCATTTTATTAGTTACTAAATTAGCATTATAAATTTTTGAAGCATAACGGGTCTTGTTTAAAATCTCTTTTAAAATAGAGCCTCCATCTAAACTTAATTTAGGAGATATGTTTTCAATATTAACTTTGTAGTCATGTTCACCTTTATTTAAGGTATAGTTATAAATTTCTTGTAAATATTCATAATCCTGATTCAGAGCATTATTAATCATTTGTACAATGAAATATGATCAGCCTCCAAAAATTAATCCTATTCCTAAACAGCATGAACCTGCTATTAGAAAAATTACCACAAGACTAGAAAAAGTTTTACCAGCTCTTACAAAAAAGACTCCAAAAGTTAGCCCTAGTCCTATTCCTGCTATAACAAGGAATAAGCAAGTTAATTCAAAGTAAAGATTTAATAAAATTTTCCTTTGAAATTTTCCTATCCTAACTCTATTGAAGATGTTTTCTGCTCTTTTGTTAATTTCTACTTTTTCATCTTTGGAAATATCTGGAAAAATAACTTTTCTTCCACCAAGAGATCTTCCTCTTAAGAATAATCTCTTAACCATTCCGTTTCTAAATAAAATACCCATAATAAATATATATTTTAATGTTCTTTTTTATTTATCTTAACATATAAAAAATATCAAGCTTCTTTGAAATTTAGCTATCTTTTGTATTAATTTGTATTAACATATTAAAATAATTATTTAAAAAAGGAGCAATATGCAATCCCAAAAAAAGAGCTTTAGTCAAGTTTTTTTACATGATGAAGATATTGTCCAACAAATAGTTGCTCCTCTTAAAAAAGAAAGAATTAAGGCTGTTTTAGAAATAGGTCCTGGGAACGGAGCTTTAACTAAAACCTTAATTAATAATAACTACCATGTTTATGCAATAGAAATTGATCAGCATTGATTTTCAGTTTTGCAAAAAAGGTTTAAAAATAAAAGATTGCTTATTTATAACGCTGATGCTTTAAGGGTGGATTTAAACCTTTTTTTAAAAAATAATGTTTTGGAAGCTAAGGCGTCATTAGTGTCAAACATTCCTTATCATATTACAGGACCTTTATTAATGAAAATAATGAAGGTCAGTAAAAATCCTAAATTAGCTAGAGTTATTTTGATGGTTCAAAAAGAAGTAGGATTAAGGCTTTTAGCAGTTCCTAAAACTAAAAATTATAATAGTTTAACTATTATGAGCAATTTTTATTATGATTTAGAAAAGGTATGTGAAGTAAAAAAAACTGCTTTTCAACCTGTGCCTCAGGTAGATAGTATGGTTATTACTTTTAAGCCATCTCTTAAATATAAGATAGCAGATGAAGCTAATTTTTTAGCTTTTGTGAGAAAAATGTTTCTTCATAAGCGGAAAACGCTGTTTAATAATTTAAAATTAATTTATAAAGGGGCTAAGATTAGGAAAAAGATTTTAGAACAAACTAAAATTACCCTCCAACAAAGAGCAGAAGAAATATCTTTGCAAGATTTTTATTATTTATATCAAAATATAAAAGCATATGAAAACTAAAGTTTACGGAAGAATTATTTATAAAACAGAAGTTAAAAATCATTTTTTTAGTCAAAAAACTTTTGACAAATATTATTTAATTCCTTATGATCATTTTTATGATGAATTAGAAATTATTAAATTAAAAGAAGGTCAAGGATTTTATTTTCAATGTACGGATCCAGATTATGATCATCATGATAATGTGATTATTCAAGCTTCCCAAAACTTTTTTACTATTTATCCAGATTTAGCTCGTGATGTTAAAATTATTTACCATAAAAAGGCTTCCCTTAAATATGATTTAGGGCTAGAATTATCTGCTGCTATTACATGTTTAAAATCTCTTTATCAAGTCTATGAAATGGAATTAAATGAAGATGAAATATATTCTTTTAGTGTAGCTCTTTCTTCAGGGGCATCCTTCTTTGTAGGACAAAAACCTTTAATTTTAAGAAGTGACCGCTCGCGTTTATACCGCATGCCTAAAAGGGCTCTTCCTAGGTTTAGTTATAATATCATTCCTGTGGAAGGAATTAAAATTAGTGAAGACCAAGTAAAATTGCGTTTTAACCATAACGCTCATTATTACCAGCAAAATAGCATTCCCCATTTTAATGATCAATTAGTTAATGATTATGAATTGGCTATTTATGATGTCTACCCTGAACTTTTAGAACAGTATTCAAGATTAACTAAAAAATATTTAGATGTTATGGTTACTGGGTTTGGAGATGCTTTTATTGCTATGAAAAAAGAATAATTATTCTTTTTTAAAGATACTATTTTAAAATAAAAGAAATTAAAAGTCAATTAGAAAACAAAATGGAAAATTTTCTCTTATTATCCCTTACTAAAAACATTACTTTAACCGAAAGAATTGGCAAAATTCTTAATCAACCTACTCATGTTTTTAAAGTTTCTCATTTTAAAGATGGAGAAACCTTAGTTAAACCTCCTGTCTCAGTAAGAGGGAAAAATGTTTTTATTATTCAATCAACTTCTGCTCCTGTTTCAGAATCATACATGGAATTATTTATTGCTTTAGATGCTTGTAAAAGAGCCTCTGCTCTTAGTTTAAGTGTTATTACTCCTTACTTTGGTTATGGGAGACAAGATAGAAAATGTAACAGTCGGGAACCTATTACTTCAAAACTAATGATGAACCTTTTAACTACGGCAGGGATGACTCGTTTTATGACAATTGATATTCATGCGAGACAAATTATGGGATTTTTAGAGGTACCAAGTGATGATTTATTTTTTGTGCATGAATTTGCTTTAGCAATTGCACAAAATGTTAAAGCTAACCATCAAGAAGACGAGGTAGCAATTGTTTCTCCTGATTTTGGAGGAGTAGCAAGAGCTAGACTATTAGCAGAAGTTTTGAATCCTTTAAATACTAATGTGGCTTTAATTGACAAAAGAAGACACAGTCCTAACCAATCAGAAGTCCTTAATATATTAGGAAATGTAGAAAATAAAGTTTGTTTTTTAGTAGATGATATGATTGACACTGGAGGAACTATTTGTAACGCAGCTCAAGCTTTAATTAAAAAAGGAAAAGCTAAAGCAGTGTACTTATTTGCTACCCACGCTGTTTTATCAGGAGATGCTGTGATTAACATTAACCATGCAATTGATGAAGGTTATGTTTCAAAAGTGTACTTTTCTGATTCTATTGCTAATGAAAGGATAGCAGAATTAAAAAGTTTTGAAATTATAAGCAGTGATCATTTAATTGCCCATTATTTAAAAAGAGTCGTGAGTGGTGTGGGCTTAAGCTCTATCTACAATAAAATTAAAGCTAAGATTGAAGAAGTTTTAAGCTAACAAAGCCTTTAGTGTGAAGGCAAAACTAATTGTAGGGTTAGGAAACCCAGGAGAGAGGTATGCTACTACTTTGCATAACGCAGGGTTTTTAGTCATTGATTATTTAGCTCAGTATGGTAATTGACCTAAACCTCGTTTTAAATTTGAGGGTTATTTTTGAACTATTAAAACAGCAGAGCAAACTGCATATTTTGTAAAACCCTACACTTATATGAATCTAAGTGGTGATTGTGTTTCAGCCTTTCAGCGTTATTTTAAAATTACTAACTCAGACACAATTATTATTTTTGATGATAAAGACATGCTTTTTGGCAAAATGAGAATGCGTCATAGAGGAACAAGTGGAGGACATAACGGTATTAAAAGTATTATTCATAACACTAAAAGTGACGATTTTAAGCGGATTAAAATAGGAATCGGAGATCCTAACAGTCCTCTTAACACTATTGATTATGTGCTTAGTAGCTTTCAACCAAATCAGTTAGCATATTTAAAAAAAGAATGTGAGGTTATTAGAAAAGTTTTGTTATTTTATCTTTTTGAAGCAAACTCCTGGAATAAAACTATTACTTATTTTAATAATTTAATGCAAGCTCTTAAAAAAGAACCTTTTGCTTCAAAGACCAATTAATAGTAATTCATAATTATGGCAGACCAAAATAACATTATTCATCATTACCACAACTTATCAAATAATAATCAGGGAGCCTTATATTTAGTTATTACTTCAATTGGATCGCAATTAACTGTCAACCAAAAAGCTAAAGCGGTCTTAGAACAAGTAGATGTCATTTTTTGTGAACATACTAAAAGAGCGATTAGACTTTGCCAAAGTCTTAAGATTAATAAACCTGTGTTAGTGTATGAAAAGTTTAGTGAACAAAAACAAACCCAAAAAATTTTAGCACGCTTGCAAAAAAAGCAAAAAGTAGCTTTAATTAGTGATGCTGGCTATCCTCTTATTTGTGACCCAGGGGCAATTGTAACTCAGGCTGCTTTAGTTCATGATTTTAATGTCATTCCTGTGGGAGGAGCAAGTCCTGCTTTACTTACTTTAATTGCAAGTGGATTTTTACAAGGTTCATATTTATTTGTTGGGTTTCTTCCAGCTAAAACTCATGCTCGTAAAAAGGCTTTATTACAATATGATGATTTTAAAATTCCGCTTATTTTTTATGAAGCTCCTCATCGTTTATTAGCTTTTTTAATTACAGCTAGTCAGCTTTATCCCAACCATCAAGCTTGCATAGCAAAAGAATTAACTAAAAAACACGAACAGTTTTTTTGAGGAACACTTAAAGAACTAGCATTTTATTTTGCAAATCAAAGCATTAAGGGTGAATATGTTATCATAATTAAGAATACTAGCAAAGCTCAAGTAACCTTAAGCGATGCTCAGATATTAGAGCAATTAGAAAAGCTTTTAAAACAAGGAATTAATAAAAGTGAAGCTGTCAAAACAGTAGCAAGCAATTATCACCTTAATAAACAAAAATTATATTTAATCTTAAAAGCAGCAGGGTACCTTTAATTTATGAAAAAAAGCTTTTATGCTTCAACTCCTATTTATTATCCAACTGATAATTTACACATAGGTCATGCTTTAACTACTGTTTTAGCAGATGTTTTTGTGCGTTATAAAAAAATGCAAGGGTATAAAACTTTTTTTGTTACAGGCACAGACGAACATGGTCAAAAAATAAGCCAATATGCCAAAAAAAGCAACCTTGATAACCAGACCTTTGTGGATCATATGGCTAAGCAAATTAAAAAGTTATGGTTAGAATTAGACATTAATTATGATTATTTTAGTCGTACTACAAGCAAAGCTCATCAAACTAGTGTCCAAAAAATTACTGAAAAACTTTTAGCTAAACAATTAATCTATAAAGGAAATTATCAGGGTGTTTATTGTATTAACTGTGAAGAGTTTTTAACAACTAAGCAAATTGCAAAAAAAACTGGAACCTGTCTCTTATGTCAAGGTAAGCCCCAAACCATTACAGAAGAAACTTATTTTTTTAAAGTAAAGGCTTTTCGCTTCTTTCTTAAAAAACTAATTGATGATAACCCAGTCTATCCTATTGTTAGCTCTAGCAAAATTAGACATGAGTTAAAGAATAATTTTTTAGAACCTGGTTTAAAAGATCTTTCAATAGCTAGAAAAACTTTTAGGTGAGGAGTTCCATTTGTAGGTGATGAAGCTTTTGTAGTTTATGTTTGGTTTGATGCCTTAATTAATTACATTAGTGCTTTAGGGTATCAAAATAGTAACCCTAATTTAATGGAGGAATTTTGAACCAAAAACACAGAAATTGTGCAGTTTTTTGGTAAAGAAATAAGCCGTTTTCATTGCATGTACTGACCTTGTTTATTAGAAGGGCTTAATTTAACTCTTCCTACTAAATTAATCCCTCATGGCTGAATTACTTTTCATAAGCATAAGATGAGCAAAACCTTAAAAAATGTCGTCAGACCAGAAGCTATTATTAAAAAGTTCGGAAGTGATGCTTTACGCTTTTATTTAATAGTTGCTATTAAATTAGGAAGTGATTATTCTTATAGTGCAGCAGACTTTCAAAAAATCTACAACCATAACTTAGCTAATAATTTTGGCAATTTAATTAGTCGTGTCAGCAATATGCTTTTAAAGTTTCAAGCAGGGCAGATGCATCATAAAATTAACCTAAAACATAACCCTAGCTTTTTACAACAACAAATTAAAGTAACTTTAGAAGCATATGAAAACAGTTTTAAAGCCTATGATGCTCAAAATGCTATTTTAGCTACTATGCAATTAGCTAGTCTTGCCAATAAAGAAATAGAAGTTCAAAAACCATGAGAACTCAATAAGCAAGACCAAGAAGCTCTAGGAACTTTATTGTGAGATTTATGTCATGTAATTTTAGTGGTAAATGCTTTACTCAGTCCTGTTTTAGTCAAAACAAACCTCCAAGTTAATCATTTATTTAATTTTCCTGCTTTAGATTTTTTAGCTCTAAAAGATGCAAAACAAATTAATGCTATTTTAAATAAAATAGAGGTTCAAAAAAGTGCAATCTTTTTTCCTCGTAACAAGGAGGAATTTTAATATGCTTACATATGATGTGATTATTGTAGGGGGAGGACATGCAGGAATAGAAGCTGCTTTAGCCTGTGCTAGAATGAAACACAAAACTCTTTTATTGACTGGGAATATCAAAATGATTGGACATATGCCTTGTAATCCTTCGATTGGAGGTCCTGCTAAAGGAGTGGTAGTAAGAGAAATAGATGCTTTAGGAGGAGAAATGGCTAAAGCAGCTGATGCCACCGCTTTGCAAATTAAAATGCTTAATCTTTCAAGAGGACCTGCTGTATGAGCCTTAAGAGCTCAGTCTGATAAACTAGCTTATGCAGCTTATATGCAAAAAGTAGTTTTAAACCAACCTAATTTAACAGTGCAAGAAAAATTTGTGAAACATTTATCGCTTGCTAATCATGTTTGTACAGGGGTAGAGTTGACAGATGGCACTTTAATTAAAGCACATAAAACTATTCTTACTACTGGAACTTTTTTAGAAGCTATGGTTTTAAAAGGAAAAGCAAGAATAGCTAGTGGTCCAGATAATCAAAAACGCAGTACAGGTATTTCAGAACAATTAGAAGCATGTGGATTACAATTAGTACGCCTTAAAACAGGAACTCCTCCTCGTCTTTTAAGAAGCAGTATTGATTTTAGTAAAGCTCAGCCAGAGCCTGGGTCTAACCTTCCCTTAGCTTTTAGTTATAGCACTAAGACTTTTTTACCTTTAGCACAACAAGAGTTATGTTGATTAATTTATAGTAACGCCAAAACCCATGCAGCTGTTTATGCTAATTTAGAAAACTCTCCTATGTTTTCTGGAGAACATGTATTAGGTACAGGTCCGAGATATTGCCCTAGTTTTGAAGATAAAGTAGTACGTTTTAAAACTAAGCCGAGACACCAAATCTTTTTAGAGCCAGAATCAAAACAATTAAACACTATTTATGTACAAGGTTTTTCTACTTCTATGCCAGAGGATGTGCAAGCAGAAATGGTGCATTCTTTACCAGGATTAGAAAAAGCTGTTATTTGTAAATATGGCTATGCGATTGAATATGACGCTATTAATCCGATTCAAATGCACCATACTTTAGCTAATAAAAACATTATGAATCTTTATACAGCAGGGCAAATAAACGGTACTAGTGGTTATGAAGAAGCAGCTTGCCAAGGATTAATGGCAGGCATTAATGCTTGTTTAGCAATTCAAAAACAACCTCCTTTTGTTTTAAAACGCCATGAAGCCTACATTGGAGTGCTTATAGATGATTTAGTTACTAAAGGAACCAAAGAACCATATCGTTTATTAACTTCAAGAGCAGAATGAAGGCTCTTAATTAGAAATGATAACGCAGAACAAAGGTTAAAACATTATGCTTTTAAGTTTGGATTAATTGATGAAAAAACATGAAAAGAATATCAAAAAGACCAATCTCAATTTAGTGAGTTACTAGCTAAAATTAAAACTTATCATCTTAAAGAAGTAGCTAAACTTAACCTTTGGTTAGAACAAAATAAGCAAGCTTTAGTTCAAAAGGGAATTACAGCAGAAAATCTTATGAAACGTCCTCATCTTCCTTTAGCAGTTTTGGCAGAACACATTCCTCTTTTAAAGAATTATTCGCTTCCTATCCAACAAGGAGTTTTAATTAATGTTCGCTTTGCAGGTTATATTGCAAAAGAAAAAAGACTACTTGCTAAAGCTAGTAAATGAGAACAACAAGCTCTGAGTGCTAACATAGATTATGCGAAGGTAGCTAACCTTGCTTCAGAAGCTAAAGAAAAATTACAACTAATTAAACCTACTACTATTGGGCAAGCAAGCAGAATTCCAGGAGTAACTCCAGCAGACATTCAAATGATTTTATTTCACTTAAAACAAAAAGCATAATATTTTATATACTTAAAATAAAAAATATGAAAAAAATTTTTACAACCCTAGGAGTGATTACTCTTTTGGGAGCTACTGCTACTAATATTAGTGCTTTTAAAGTAGCCAATAAAACGCATATAACCGATATAAAAAATAAGCAAAACATTGCTCCTTCTTATAAATATCAAGTTTTAGGAACTGAACACTTTTCTGATGCAACAACCTTTACTTCTTTTTATTCTGTAGGATGATCAGGGGATTTTTATGCTGCAGGAGCTGATGATAATGGAGATGGCTTTATCACTAAAGCGATTTTAAATCCTGATGGAACATACTCATACCAACAAATTATGCCAGCGTCAGCACCAAAAAGTGTTATTTATTCTTTGTGAGTATCACAAGACGAGTCTTACATCATAGCAGGGTCTAGAACAGGAGTAGAATTTTATAAATTACAGCCTGATGGTTCATACAAAGCATCTTATTTAGATATAGGGAAAAGATCTAATACTGTCGAAAAAGTAGTATATGATCCTATTACAAAAAATCTTTATATTGCAAAAGCTATCGAAGGGATTTATATTGTTCATTTTGGAGGGAAGGCATTTGACCTTAATGATTACACTACAGATCACTATCAAAACTTTGGAGGCTTGCAATATAATTCTAATGTTTGGGCATTTTGCTTGCAACCAGACCATAAGTTATTCTTTTCTACTAATACACCCCCTTATGATCCAATGCTTTTTGAAGGAACTCTCAATGCTCAAAATAAATACACTTTTAAACAAATTAAGACTCCTCCCATTACTGATGATACAGCTTATGGAGCCCTAAATGTTTCATACAATAACAAAGTTTTTTGTGCTGCTATGGACCAACATAAAATCGCAATAGGAGTATTACAAAGTGATGGTACATATAAAGTAACTTTTGACAATATCGCCACTGGGAATCAATGATTAACCACAGCTATGTCTACAGATGGGAAGACCATTATTGCTAGTAATGGACCATCATTTTATATTGGAACCGCTTCAGGTGCAATTGCTGGGCAATACACTTTTCATCAAGAAGTTATTCCTGACCTTAACCCCTCAGATTTAACTGGCTTTGTGGGAATGGAGATGAATGCTTATCGCATTTATGCAGGAACTACAGATGGAGTAGCAGTAGGTACTAAAATTCCTAGGGCTTAAAAAAGGATCAGCACCTTAAGGCTAGATAAAATTGAAATCAAAATATAAGTTCATTAAAGGATTTCTTTTAAGAGGGGTTGCTTTTAAAAACAATCAAGCTAATTAAACATTAAAAAAGAAAGTTAAAAAGAATAATCCTGTTATTATAAGAACAGAAATTAAATCTACTTTAAAATTAACAAATTACTAGGATTTCTAATTAATTAATTAATATCCTTTTTAAATAAACCTAATAACATGAACAGAAATGTTAGACCAGGCGACATTTACGCCATTTACAAAAAATATTCACTAGAACCTGACTTATATTTTGTCGTATGAAACATAGACTCAGATACCTTCATGTGTGTCCAAGGCCTACCTGTAAAAATTAAAAAACAAAATGAAGCAAATCCTTCTACTATAAAAGAATCAAACTACTTTAAAGAAAAAAAACAAAAGTTTTATGTTTTAGAAGATTACGATGAAAGCAAGCTAAAATTTAAAACAGCCATCACCTTAGAAAATCTTTTTAACTTTAACGATAGAATTGAAGAAATTGCCAACACTAACATCCTTCAATCAGTAAAATTTTTTGGCAAACTAGGCCCTATAGATTACATTTTTATGCTTAGCCAATTATACATGCATAACAGAATGCAAAATAAGGCCAATACAGCAATGCATAAAGATATTGAAGAATTTTTAACAGAGTGATACCAAGAAGCCTCTGAGGATGAAGACCTACCTAACATAAACCCAAAACTGAAAGAAATAGTGACCTGATTTAACAATCATTTAAAAAAACATTAAAAAATAAAAGGAGTTAAGATAGCCTAGGCTATCCTAACCTTAAAAAAGCTAAATATTTTATAAAAAACTGTTTATTAAACTTAATATTAAAACAAGCATTAAGTAAAATAAAAATAACAGCTTTCAGAGCAATATAATAATTAAAACTAACAATAAATTAAATACTATGGGTCGTATTATTGCTATCACGAATCAAAAAGGAGGAGTAGGAAAAACTACTACTTCTATTAACTTAGCTGCAGGACTAGGTCTTTTAGAGAAGCGGGTTTTATTGCTAGATGTTGATCCCCAAGGTAACACAACAACAGGAGTAGGGATTCAAAAAGAAAACATCCAAGCTTGTATGTATGATGTTATGGTAGATAAAAAAGCAGTAGCAGATATTATTATTCCTGATGTGATGAAAAATGTCGACCTTGCTCCTGCTACCATTTCTTTAGCAGGAGCAGAAGTTTTTTTAATTGAAAACCGTGGAGACCAACAAAACATTTTAAGAAAAAAACTGATTGCTTTAGCTAATGATTATGATTACATTTTAATTGATTGCCCTCCCTCTTTAGGCTTAATTAACCGTAATGCTCTGGCTTGTTCTGATACAGTCTTAATTCCCATTCAAGCAGAATACTATGCCTTAGAAGGACTAGCTCAGCTTTTAAGCTCAATTCGGTTTGTACAAAAAATGTACAATCAAAACTTAACTTTAGAAGGAATTTTAATTACCATGTATGACAGTAGAACTAACCTTTCAGAAGAAGTAAGAAAAGAAGTAAGAAAATATTTTTCTAAAAAAGTTTATAAAACTTATATTCCTCGTAACATTAAACTGAGCGAAGCTCCCTCTTATGGGGTTTCTATTTTTGATTATGACCGCTCTGGAAAAGGGGCGGTAGCATACCGGGAACTAGCAAAAGAGGTAGTGACTATTAATGGCTAAAAAAAATCGCCTTGCTACAGAAGGGCTAAAAAGAATTTGAGGCCCTGGTTTAGAAGAAGTAGTAGAAGAATTAGAACTAAAAGAAAAAGCAGGCAGAGCAGAAGAAATTGCTCTTAAACTGATTAAACCTAATCCTTATCAGCCTCGTAAGTTCTTTTCAGAACAAAGTTTAAAAGAACTAACAGCTTCCATTAAGCAACAAGGCTTAATTCAACCAATTATCATTAATAAAGACCCAGAACAAAAAGATAAGTACTTTTTAATTGCAGGAGAAAGAAGACTAAGAGCTAGTCAACAAGCTAACTTAAGTACCATTAAAGCTTTAGTACTTGATTTACCCCTGAACCGTGTGCAAGAAATTGCCATTACCGAAAACATCCAACGAGAAAGCCTTACTCCTTTAGAAGAAGCACAAGCTTATTTTGATTTAAAAAAACATAACCAAATTACAGACCATGAATTAGCTAAAAGAGTAGGTAAAAACAGAACTTATGTTACTAACATGATGCGTCTTTTACATCTTCCTAGTAATTTAAAAAAACTTTTACAAGACAAAAAACTAACTGTTGGACATGTGAGACCTTTTTTAGCTTTAACAGACAAGCCAGAGCTAATAGCAGCAATGATTAAAACTATTTTAAAAGAAAGATATAATGTACGTCAAACAGAAGCGATGGTTCGAGAAGCCTTAGGAGGACAATCTAAGGCTAAGGCTGTCAAACCTAGGGTTAATTATTCCTCATTGGCTAAACCTCTTTATGTAGCTATAGCTCATCAATTAACGAGGCAACTTGATACTAAAGTAGTTTTATCTAATAAAGCTTTGCATATTAGTTTTAGTGATGAAGCCCATTTACAGAAATTATTAAAGCAACTTCATTTGGAAATTACTAGAGATTAAAGCATGAAACTACAAATAGGCATAGTAGGGCTTCCTAATGTGGGCAAAAGTACCCTTTTTCAAGCCTTAACAAGGCTTGAAGTTCCTACAGCAAACTATCCTTTTACTACGATTAATCCTAACATTGGAGTGATTAATGTTGTGGACAATCGTTTTCGAACCTTAGTCAAAGCTCACAAGCCTAAAAAAGCTACTCCTGCCACAGTTAGGTTTGTAGACATTGCAGGACTAATTCCAGGAGCAAGCCAAGGAGCAGGACTAGGGAATGCTTTTTTAGCAAACATTAGAATGACCCATGTCATAGCTCATGTGGTACGTTGTTTTACTAAAAAAGAAGTAGAGCATGTTTTAAAGCATAATGATCCAGTTCAAGACATTGAAGCGATTAATTTAGAGTTATTTTTAGCAGATCAACAACAACTCACTAAAATGATCACTAAAAATAAAAAAAGAATTCAAAACACTGGATCTAAACAAGAAAAACAAGAACTAAATTTTATGCAAGAAGTACTGGCTTTACTGAAGGATAATGTTTGGTTAAGAAAAAAAGCTTGGTCTAAAGAACAACAAGCATGACTGGAAACTTGAAATTTACTTACTTTCAAAAAGGTCATTATTGTAGCAAACATTAATGAGCAAGACATAGCAAACCCCCTTATTAATCCTTTGTATCAAGCCTTAGATACTTATTGTAAGCAAAAAGAATTACTTTTAACCCCTTTAGCAATTGATTATGAAGCAACGATGCTTGCTTTAGAACAAGAAGCAAGCGGTGCAGCAGAAGAGCAAACCTATGCTTTTCCACAAGGAGGACAATTAGAAGCCTTTATTAATCAGTGTTATTATTTGTTAGGGCTAGCTGTTTTTTACACAGTAGGACCTCAAGAAGTAAGAGCTTGAAATTTTGTAAAAGGATGGAACGCAGCTCTTTGTGCAGGTCAAATTCATACAGATTTTCAAAAACGCTTTGTAAGAGCAGAAGTGTACCATTATCAAGATTTAGAGCTTTATCCTACAGAAAAAGAATTAAAAGAACATGGTAAAATACGCCTAGAAGGCAAAAACTATCTGATGCAGGATGGAGATATTTGCTTTTTTAGAATAGCTTAAAAAAGGGACAATGGAAAAGAATCATCATCAAACAGTTAGAGTACGTTATGCTCCTAGTCCTACAGGAATGCTTCATGTAGGAAACGCACGTACTGCTTTATTAAATTATATTTTTACTAAGCATTATCAAGGGAAGTTTATTTTAAGAGTAGAAGATACAGACTTAAAAAGAAACATGCAAGAAATGGTAAAAAAACAGTACCAAGATCTTTTATGGCTTGGAATTAAACCAGATGAGGATTTAGAACAAGGAGGGGAGTATGGTCCTTATGTTCAATCACAACGGCTTGATTTATATGAAAAATACGCTCAACAGTTAATAACAGAAGATAAAGCTTATTATTGTTTTTGTTCTGCTGAAGCCTTAGCTAAAATGCGAGCTCAGCAAAAAGCTCAAAAAGCTAGTAGTTTTCGGTATGACGGACCTTGTCGTTATTTAAGCCAAACAGAACAATTGCAACGCAAAGCTCAAAATTTAGCTTTTAATGTGAGGTTAAGAATTCCAATTAACCAACAATGAGCTTTTTGTGATTTAGTGAGAGGACCAGTTAGTTTTGAAAGTCATGCTTTAGGGGATTGAATCATTATGAAAAGTAATGGGTTGCCTACTTATAACTTTGCTGTAGTAATAGATGATCATTTTATGAAAATTAGTCATGTGATCAGGGGAGAGGAACATTTATCTAACACTCCTAACCAACTAATTGTGTTTCAAGCCTTAGGATGAACTCCTCCTCAGTATGCTCATTTATCATTAATTGTGAACCATAAAAAAGTTAAGCTCAGCAAGCGTGACCATTCAGGACTTTATTACATTGAAAATTACAAGCAACAAGGGTACCTTCCTCAAGCATTAGTTAATTACATGGCTCTTTTAGGCTGATCTCCTGCAGATGATCAAGAAATTATGTCTTTAGAGGCTTTAATTAGTAAGTTTGATGAAGCCCGCTTTAGTAAATCAAGTAGTATTTATGACTTACATAAGCTACAGTGACTGAATAATTTTTATATCAAAGCGATGGATGGAGCAACTTTTCAAGCTTTTATTGAAGAGTTTTTACCTCAAGCTAATCAAGCTTATTTATCACAAAAGGATTTAGCTCAAATTGCTTTGTTATACCAACCTCAATTAAAATTTGGTCTAGAAATGCAAAGCTTATTGGCAGACTGAGCTCAAGGACCAAAAGTGAATCCAGCCATGCTTAAGTTTTATCATGAATTAAAGGTTAAGCCAACTTTTAAAGAAGCTGTTAAAAAACACATTACGACACTTGCTTCATGATCAGAAGCAGAATTAAGTCTTTTGATAAAAGCAATAGCAAAAGATACTATCACTAAAGGGAAACTCCTTTTCATGCCTTTAAGAATTTTACTGACAGGAAAAGACCATGGACCTAGCTTAGCTAAAATTATTTATTCTTTAGGAGAAAGGTTTGTTTTAAAAAACCTAGCACTTTATGATGAAGCCTTATCACAAAAAAACTAGTCGCCCTATGATTATTAGAGATCCTGTGCATAAAGACATTGTAATTGATGATCCTATCATTAAAGCTTTAATTGATACTAAAGAAATGCAAAGGTTAAGAAGAATTGGACAAGTCAGTGGAGTTCAATACGCCTTTCCTGGAGCTACTCATACTAGGTTTATGCACTGTATTGGAGTTTATCATTTAGTAAAACAAATCTTAGCTAATCCTTTTTTTTCAAATGAGGTTACTTTAACGCAAAAGCAAAAACTAAAAGTAGCAATTGCAGGCTTGTTACATGATGTAGGGCATGGACCTTTTTCCCACACTTTTGAACTACTGACAAGGGTTAACAAGGTTCAGGTTAGTCATGAAGAGTACGGTCAATTACTAATTAGTGATGAGGCTTCTGAAATTAAAAAAATTTTTTATCAGTTTGGGTTCGAAAGACAAGATATTTTAGACATCTGTGACATCATTCAAGGAAAACCTTGTCGCTTTTACCAAGGATTAGAACAATTAGTCAGTTCTCATTTAGACGCAGACCGAATGGATTATTTATTAAGAGATAACCATTATGCGGGTACAGGTTATGGTTATACAGACCACCAGTTTATTATTCGTAATTTAAGATTAATAGACGGAAAGCTTTGTTTTCCTTTAAGAGTTATTTATGCGATTGAAAACTATTTAATCGGGCGCTACCACATGTACAAACAGGTTTATAACCACCCGATTACTCATGGCTTTGATATTTTATTTATGCAGTGGTTTCAAAGGTTATATGATGTGTACCATAGCCAACCTGAGCTGTTAGCTCAAGTTAACCTTGCTCCTTTAGCTAACCTTTTAAACAATCAACCAGCTAACTATGAGCAATATATGCACCTTGATAATGCTTATGTGATGGAATTAATTAAAAACCTTTTTGATAAAATTCAAGAACCCATTTTAAAAGAACTTTGTGGGGAAGTTTTGCAAAGAGGAGTCTTTAGAATTTTAAGAGATGAACAAGCAGAACAAGCAGCAATTACTTTTATTAGTAAGCAATATGGGAAGCTAGGGCTTAAGTACTTTTTTGTAGAAAACTATCAAAAAGAAATTACTATTTATAAAGAAGATAAAAAAGCTCTTTTTATGATTAATGGTCAAAATGAAATTGTACCTTTTAGCAAGGTTTCCAACATTTTTTTACTTAAACCAGTGGAAAATTTGTTTAAAAAGAAAATTATTTTATCATTAAAGAAAGACCAAAAAATATATTAAGAAGGTTGCTATGTCAAAAAAAATTGCGAATAGCATTGAAATAGTTAGTGCATACTTTGCTAAACATCCAGAACCAATTGCTTTTAATGAACTGTGAGAGCACATTAAAGACGATGTGGTAAAACACGAAAAAACAGACCATGATAGCGCTTTAGCAAATCTATATAGCGCCTTAATGCTTGATAATCGTTTCATTTTAAACCAAGATTCAGAGTGAACTTTGCGTCAGTTTTTAGATCCTGCCGATCAAAAGAAACACCGCCAAGCTAATTACTTAGAAACAACAGAAGAGTTTAGCTTTGATGAATTAAGAGAGGCTTTAGAAGAAAAACATACTTTAAAACCTAGTTCAGAAGAACTAGATGAAGAAACAAAATAAACGACTAAAACATTTAGATGAAAGATAATAAAAAGTATATCTTTGTGATTGGAGGGGTCATCTCTGGGTTAGGAAAAGGGATATGTGCTGCTTCGATTGGAGCTCTACTGAAAGCATGTGGGTATAAGATTTTTTTAAAAAAACTTGATCCTTACCTTAACATTGATCCTGGTACTATGAACCCTACCGAACACGGAGAGGTTTTTGTCACTCAAGATGGAGCAGAAACTGATTTAGATTTAGGTCATTATGAAAGGTTTGTTGATGTTAATTTAACACAAAAATCTAATGTTACAGCAGGAAAAATTTATAAACAAGTAATTGAAAAGGAACGCCAAGGAACATATAATGGTTCTACTATTCAAACTATTCCGCATATTACTAATGAAATTAAAAAAGCGATTGTTAGCGTAGACCAGGCAGTAGAAATTGTCATCATTGAAATAGGAGGAACAGTAGGAGACATTGAGTCTTTACCTTTTATTGAATCAGTAAGGCAGTTAAGTTTTGAATTAGGCAAAGAAAATGTCTTAATTATTCATACAGCATGACTAGTTTATCTTAATGCTACTAAAGAAATAAAAACTAAACCAATCCAACACTCAGTAAGAAAACTTTTAGAAAGTGGCTTAGCAGCTGATATGATTGTAGCTCGAACTAGCAGATCTAATGTTCCTGCTAAAATTAAACATAAGATTTCTCTTTTTTGTAATGTTACCGAAGACCATGTTTTTGTGTTATCAGATGCTGAGTCTATTTATGAGGTTCCTCTATTATTAAATAAACAAAATATTATTAGTCCTATTTTAGAACACTTTAAACTGCCTGAAAAAAAACCAGATATGGTTTTATGAAACAACTTTAACCATAGTAGAAAAAACACTAAACATGAACTAAGGATTGCCATTGTTGGTAAGTATGTACAACTGAATGATGCTTATTTATCTTTAATAGAGGCTTTGTACGCTGCAGGGATTAAACAAGCCACTAACATTAAAATTGATTGAATAGCTTCTCAAGATTTAAATGAAGCTAATTATGAAGCAAGACTAGCTTCTGCTGATGGCATTTTAGTTCCTGGAGGGTTTGGACACAGGGGACAATTAGGAAAAATTTTAGCTATTACTTACGCACGTACTCATAAAGTTCCATTCCTAGGGCTATGTCTAGGAATGCAAACTGCTGTGATCGAATTTGCTCGTAATGTTTTAAAATATCAGGACGCTGATTCTACTGAATTTAAAAAAACAGCTCATCCTTTTGTGCATATTATTACAGGAACTTCTAAAGATGCTCCTCGAGGGGGAACATTAAGACTAGGGAATTATGAAAATGAATTAGTACCTAATTCCTTAGCTCATAAGTGTTATCAAAAATTAATTATTACAGAACGCCACCGTCACCGCTATGAAATTAATAATGCTTATGTAGCAGAATTAGAAAAACATGGCATGTTGTGTTCTGGTTTTTATAAAAAAGCTAATTTAGTAGAGATTATTGAAATTCCAACTCATCCCTTCTTTTTAGCTACTCAATTTCATCCTGAGTTTACCTCTCGTCCTCACCAAGCTCACCCTTTATTTTTGGCATTTGTCAAAGCAGCCTTGCTTGAAAAAAAGCTAAAATAATATGTATTTTGTTATAATTTGTAGATTAAATTCTAAAATATTTAAACCTTTTTTAAAATTTTGATAAGATAATTAAGAAAATTAATATCAATTAAAATTCCTGACTTCTAATTTTAATTCGTACACTAAAGTATAAAATTACTTAAATTAAATTAATTAAAATTCAGAAATATGGAGCCTAGAAAAAAATATAATTATTTAACAATAGAAGATAGAGCAATAATTGCTCATGAATTACGTAATGGTAATTCTATTCGTTGTGTAGCAAGAAAGGTTAAAAAACCATTATCAACTGTTGCCTATGAAATAAAGAAAAAAACAGGATATCGTTATATGGCAGGAAAAGCAGATCAAATTACTAAGCAGAGATTAAAAGAGAGAGGAGCTAAATTATGTGCTAAATTGCATTTAGACTTTTTAGACTTCATTAATGAAAATTTCGATAAAAAGCATCAATCATTACAGTTATTGCTCCGAGAGTGGCGTAAGGGACATTCTGACGCTACCTCGTTAGCTACACTGTATAATTGAATCCCTAAAGGGGTATTCGACTTTAATTATCAAAGTCTATTGAAACCACGTAAAAAACGCAAAAACACAATCGCTCGTTGGAAGAGAATGGTTGATAAACCTATTTCCTACCGAAAAAAAGATTATCCTAATTATGATAGGGAATTTGGACATTGAGAAGGTGATTTAATAGTAGGAAGCACTAAAAACCATGGTTATGTTCTAACCATGGTTGAAAGAAAATCACGATGTGGATTAACGATGCTTTTAAATTCAAAGAAATCTGATTATGTTTTAGATAAGTTGAAATTACTAATACATAACAATAAGAAACTACCTTTTAAATCTATTACTTTTGATAATGGATTAGAATTTACTCAAACATCACAATTAGAATCAAGTGTTAAAGATCTTCAAGTCTATTTTGCTTTTCCATATTCTTCATGACAAAGAGGTAGAAATGAAAATTAAAATGGTATGTTAAGACGTTGATTCCCAAAAGGTACAAATTTTTTAAAAATTACAGAAGAAGAATTAATCTCTGCAACATATCTAATTAACAAAATGCCAAGAAAAATTCTTAACTGAAAATGTTCTCAAGAAGTACTTAATGAATCTCTTAAAATGATATGTTAAGATTTTTTAAAGTGTACGAATAATTATTAGAATGTACAAAAAAAATAAAACTATTTTTCTTTTCATCAAAAAAAGTTTTAGAATGTTTTTGAAAAAACTTAATTTTTTCTAAAATGCCTTTTTTTAATTGTTTTCCCATTAACAGGCTTGTCATTACTTAAATATTCTAATTCTAATATTTTAAATATTAAATTTATTGATAAAATCTAAATAGAATTTATCATAAAAAATTAATATTGTCAAGTTTTAAAACATTTTAATTTAATTTTAACTCTATTCACCCACATTCTATCAAACATACCCCACCCCTTCTTATATAATAAAAACAACTAATTTTTTATTAAAAACAAAAATGAAACAAGAAAATGATACTTATCAAAACATCATAAATGAGTTAAATAAATATTACAACAAAGACAATAAACACAACCTTTTTTCCAAATCACTTTACGACCAAACCAAAAAAATTCTTAGTCTAATAAATAATCAGAATTATAAACATGAAGCAGAAAAAAATTTAATGCTTGAAGATACCTGGGAAATTTTACGCCAAAACCGAGAATGTGGATTTACCTTTGATAACTCACCTTCTATTTCCGACACTGAAAGTAGTCCTGCCTTACATTATTTAGAACACAATGATAATAAAAGCATTAACTATCATCCATTAAAAAATCAAAACCATCTAATCATAGGTGAAAACTTTTATGCTTTACAAAACATGCTTCTTGCAGGTTATAGAGAAAAAATAGACATCATTTATATTGACCCTCCTTACAATACTAAAACAATGAAATCTTATGCAGATAAATTTGGTCGTGACGGCTGATTAAGCATGATGTATGAACGGCTAAAATTAGCAAAAAAGTTATTAAAAGAGGATGGTGTTATTTTTATTTCTATTGATGATAACGAGCAAGCTTATTTAAAAGTAATAATGGATGAAATCTTTGGAGAAAACCATTTTTTAAACAATTTTATTTGAATATCAAATAAAAAAGGAAGGCAAACTACTAAAACTGTTGCAAATACATATGAATATATAATGGCTTTCACTTATAATTGTGCGAAATATAAAAAAATATCTACTTCATATATACAAAAAGAAATGTCGGCCATTTATGAACCAAAAGAATATAAAATTTTTAAAAATAAAGATAATAGAGAATATGTTTTAAAAAATGAATTAAAACAAACCAATATGTCACAATATAGTGTTGTAGAAAGGCCTAACTTAAGATTTCCAATATATATTAATTTTATTGCTGAGAAAAATTTTAAATTTTCTGTTGATAAACCTTTCAATAATTTGTCAAAATTTTTAGAAATTTGACCAGTGCCAAGTCGTGCTACCTGACGTTGATCAAAAGAAAAAGTAAAAAATGAAAATCAAGATCTAGAATATGTTTTATCCGAAAATAAAATTTATACTAAAAATTATAGTTTTAGAGAAACAAAAATAAAAGATGTCATTTTAGGAAAAGGTTTCACAACAAAAAGTGGTACTAGTGAATTGGATTCTTTAAATATTACTGAATTTAAACATCCTAAACCGACCTCAATAATTAAATTTTTAATTAATTTAGTTTCTTCTAAAGAAAGCTTAATATTAGACTTTTTCGCAGGTACAGGCACAACAGGTCATGCTGTTATGGATCTAAATAAAAAAGATTGTGGTAACAGAAAATTTATTTTAGCTACTAATAATGAGTTTATTAAAGATGAAAATGGCAAAAATACAGATAATAGAATTGGTGATTTATGCTATGAACGCTTACATCGCATCATAAAAGGAGAATCAACAAAAGAAGAAAGAAATTTTCCTTGACTTAAAAAACACAAACCCTATTCTAATGAATCTCTAAATTACTACGAAATTAAAGAACTATCAGTATCTCTCGACAAATCAACTCCTGAGTCTAATAAAACTGATTCAATGATCAATTCCTTAAACGAAGCCTACAAATATTTAAATAACGATTTTGAAACCCTAGATTATCTTCAAATAAATAAAAACAACTGATTCAACAAACTTTATCCTTTATTAACTAACGCTAATGTAGCTCTGCAAGATAAAAATACTAAAACCTAATCCTATTTAAATTATGAATAATAAAAATAATCCTACTTATCAAAACATCATAAATGAGTTAAATAAATATTACAACAAAGACAATAAACACAACCTTTTTTCCAAATCACTTTACGACCAAACCAAAAAAATTCTTAGTCTAATAAATAATCAGAATTATAAACATGAAGCAGAAAAAAATTTAATGCTTGAAGATACCTGAGAAATTTTACGCCAAAACCGAGAATGTGGATTTACCTTTGATAACTCACCTTCTATTTCCGACACTGAAAGTAGTCCTGCCTTACATTATTTAGAACACAATGATAATAAAAGCATTAACTATCATCCATTAAAAAATCAAAACCATCTAATCATAGGTGAAAACTTTTATGCTTTACAAAACATGCTTCTTGCAGGTTATAGAGAAAAAATAGACATCATTTATATTGACCCTCCTTACAATACTAAAACAATGAAATCTTATGCAGATAAATTTGGTCGTGACGGCTGATTAAGCATGATGTATGAACGGCTAAAATTAGCAAAAAAGTTATTAAAAGAGGATGGTGTTATTTTTATTTCTATTGATGATAACGAGCAAGCTTATTTAAAAATGATAATGGATGAAATTTTTGGAAACGAGAATTTTATATGTAATTTTATTTGAAGAAAAAAAACTAATACAAATGACCCTACTGAAATTACTACAGTTACTGAATATATTTTATTTTTTTGCAAAAATAATAATGAAATTAAATGTAACAAAAAAAAGATTACTGATTTCAGTAGCTATAGTAAAAAAGACGAATTTTATAACGATAGAGGGGCTTATAAGCTAGCTAAACTAGATAATGCTAGTCACACATACTCTAAAACATTAGACTTTGAATTTTATTACAAAGAACTTGATAGATATTATTATCCAGGAGGACTTAAAATTAATTGGAGTAAAAGGCATTTAGGAGATCATGCTATAAAAGATTGGCAATGAATGTGAAGTAAAGAAAAAATATATTTAGGCATAAAACAAGGTCAAATTGTTTTTAAAAACAATAAAATTTATTCTAAAAGATACGCATTTGTTGATAAAGATTTAAGCCCTATAACAAGAACAATGCCTTACGAAAATATTATATTGGATAATATTTTTTTAAATGCGAAGGGAACAAAAGAACAAAAAAAAATTTTTAATAAAAAAGTATTTGATGGACCAAAACCAGTTTCTTTAATAAAGTATTTAATTTCATTAATTATGAATAATAAAAACGCATTAATTTTAGATTTCTTTGCAGGAAGCGGTACAACAGGACATGCTGTAATGGAGCTTAATCGAGTAGACAAAGGTAACAGAAAATTTATTTTAGCTACTAATAATGAGTTTATTAAAGATGAAAATGGCAAAAATACAGATAATAGAATTGGTGATTTATGCTATGAACGCTTACATCGCATCATAAAAGGAGAATCAACAAAAGAAGAAAGAAATTTTCCTTGACTTAAAAAACACAAACCCTATTCTAATGAATCTCTAAATTACTACGAAATTAAAGAACTATCAGTATCTCTCGACAAATCAACTCCTGAGTCTAATAAAACTGATTCAATGATCAATTCCTTAAACGAAGCCTACAAATATTTAAATAACGATTTTGAAACCCTAGATTATCTTCAAATAAATAAAAACAACTGATTCAACAAACTTTATCCTTTATTAACTAACGCTAATGTAGCTCTGCAAGAAAAAAACAACAAAAAATCTTAAAATGAAATTAACAGAACACCAAGAAATTTATAAAAACAATTTATATAAAAATTGAATTCAAAAAGAAAGCAGCTTAGAATATCTATTTGTAGCTCCAACTGGGAGTGGAAAAACTTTCTTAATTTTTAATCTCATAAAAGAATTGTTTGAAAATTTAAACAGCAATCAAAAAATAATTGTCATCTACCAAACTTTATCAAAAGGCTCACTAGCTTACCAAACAATACATAAATTTAAAAAATATCAAGAAGAAGCAAATGCTATTTTTAATCTTTATCACATCAATGCACCTTCTGACACTAAATCAAACGTCTCAAAAATAGGAGATTCCACCTACCACATCCCTCTTCAAAACAAAACTCTTTATGTCATAGGAAGTCAAACAATAACAGATTCTTCCACCCTTAAAACTCGTAGCTATTGACCAAAATTTCTCACAAAATTAAAAATTCAAAACTACAAAGTTTATTTTATCTGAGACGAAGCTCACATAGGAGCAGGCAAATCTCAACTAAACAAAAGCCATATCCATAACTCACTCCAACAAGAAATTAATAAAAATGTATTAAAAAAACTCTATCTAACAGCTACCCCTAAACAAAAGGAACCAAAATTTGAACAGCTCTATAGAAAACATAAATATATAGAATTTAAAGAGAGTGATGCTGAAGAAGACATGCTTCTTAAAAAAACTATCATAGCTAAAGACTACACATGAATGGACGAAGCAAGCTTATTAAAAAAAGCAATCAATGATTTTAAAGAAGTTCAAGAAGAATATAAAGAATCTACAATACAGGTTCGTCCTGCCATGCTAATCCAAATTATAAATTGTAAAAAAGGCTTTGAAGAAGAACATGCAGACTATCTTAATAAACTAAAAAAAACCCTTGAAAAGGAAAATTTAAAATGATTCTGTTGACTATCAGATAATAAAACCCAAACTAAAAAAATCAGAACAAATAAGTCTGAAACAGAAAAAAATCTTTCAAATCCAAGAAGTGAAGTAGATGTAATTATTTTCAAACAAGCCGTCACAGAAGGCTGAGACATCCCCCGTGCCTGCATGCTTCTCCGTCTCAGAAACGTTAAATCATCAACCTTAAAAAAACAAACTCTCGGTCGCATCCGCCGTAACCCTATCCCCAAACCCCTTCCTTTAAAAGAAATTAAAAAATATAACTTTGCACAAAAATACTATGTTTATACTAATCAAACAAAAGACCTTACTGACTTTATGTTTGTTGATATAAAACCAGACTTTAAACAAGAAAAATTTCACTTTCTAGAACTAGAAAAAAATGAAAAATCCATAATTAAACAAGAAGTAAATAATTATCTAACAGAAAATAAAAAAATAATCAAAAGTAAATGTTTAAATTACATAAATCAGTTTAAAAAACCTTTTTCACATCAAACAATAAGCTTTTACAAACAGCCACGCTCAAAACAAAAAAAAGAAATTAACCTCTTAACAATTCTTTCTTATTTTTACCAAATCTACTCAACTAAATTTATTCAAAAAATACTTTCATCTTTTTATAAAACAAAAATAAATACATTAGAAATAAAAGTTCCTACCTGAACCTACCATCTATTTTGAATAGACAAAGAAAACGAAGACCATATTAAAAACCTAAAAAAAATCATTAATAATAAAACTCAAAAAGAATTAATTTATAAAGATTACAGATTAACATCAGACCTTTCTCCTACCCTCCCTAAAAAAGCAACCTTATTTAACAAAGACAAGGCTAAAGTTACAATTAAAAAATCCTATGAATCTTTCTTTCCTTATGAAATAAAATCCATAAATAAAACAAAAAATAAAACTTTTTATGTAGACTCTCACACCGAAGAATCCTTTATAAATAATTTATTTAAAACACTATATGAATTAAGCAAAACCCAAAAAACCTTTGAAATTAAAATAGGTACAAAACACTTCCTTCCATCAAAAATTTTCTTTGAATATATCATGATTGATGAAATCAACAACATCTGACCCTACACAGCTAAATCACACCCAGATGTCCTTTTAAGAATAAAAAAAGAAGCCATCACCTATACCTTCATTATTGAAATTAAAGACTTAAGATACCCAGATTTAGCTAAAAATTCATCATTAAAAGAAGCCTACCAAAAGTGCTCGTTAGCCCTAAAAGAAAAAAATTACATTTTTGCTCTTTGTGAATACAACATTTCAATAGAACAACCAGGAAAGCACTATAACAAATCTCATCAATTCCACATCTACAAAAACGGCAACGAATCAAAATTCCACTCAATCAGAGACTTAATCAACATTATAGACATAAATTAAAAGCTATATTAAAACTAAATTATGAACAAAACTCCTAAAAATAAAACACAAATTCCTTGTAAATGTGAAAAATGCAAAACACAAATTAAAAATTTATCGAAAAGAATAGCAGCATTAGAAAATAAAAAAACAAAAGAAAGATATGATCCTGATATAGTTTGAAATAATGCTAAATCCTGCAATACATTAATTATAGTAAAACAAAGAAAAGAAAAATTTAGAAAATTACTTTTGATTCATTGTGAAAACAATGGAGAAAATATTAAAAATTATAATGAAATACCATTAAGTAATTTATATCAAAAAAGCAACATACAAAATTGTCAATTATGTCTTGAATTTTATTCATGAAAATGTAAGAATTGCCAGCAAGGGAGCGAAAAATTATGTTCCTTTCATAGTAATCATTTTCAAATAACTTTAAATAAATATCATCCTACTTATGAAATACAAAAAGAGCAAATAAAACAATTTGCAAAAATATGTTCAAAATGTAAATATAAACAAGAAAAAATATGTCCTGATCATTTAGATCATTTAAAAAGTTTATCACCAAAAATAGACAGTCTTGATTTTTGACCAGGAGATTTTGAAGAATTTGTTAGATTCTATGAGAGCATTACTAAAGAACATAAACCACATAAAAGCTGTGCTATTTGTGGATGTTGTTTAATTTATAAAAACAAATGAACTAAAAATAATAATGTCTTTAACGCATGAAATGTTGACCATATTCTCCCCACAGAAAAAAAAGGTTGGAATGACTATGATAACTTACAATTAGCATGCTACAGATGCAACGAAATTAAAGGAGGAAGATGTTTACATACAGACGATAAAATAGAATACAAAGAAATTAAAGTATTTTTAATCAACACAGAAATAAAAACTCTAATTTTATTCAAATGTCAACTTTGTTTCACAATAATTCATTCCTCTAGTAAAAACTACGAATCTTTAATTAATCCTTAATAACTATTCCCCTTTATCCTTCAATTTCTTAACATCCCTCTTAATCTCTCCACTCTTTTTTCTAACCTTTCAACTAAAACCACTAATTTATCTAACCTATCAATTAATGCTTCAACTATATTTGCATCCATTTCAATCTTTTTATCCATTTTAAAAATTTTTGTACATTCTAATAATTATTCGTACACTTTAAACTATCTTAACATATCATTTTAAGAGATTCATTTAATACTTCTTGAGAACTTTTTCAGTTAAGAATTTTTCTTGGCATTTTGTTAATTAGATATGTTGCAGAGATTAATTCTTCTTCTTTAATTTTAAAAAATTTGTACCTTTTGGGAACCAACGCCTCAACATACCATTTCAATTTTCATTTCTACCTCTTTATCATGAAGAATATGGAAAAGCAAAATAAACTTGAAGATCTTTAACACTTGATTCTAATTGTGATGTTTGAGTAAATTCTAATCCATTATCAAAAGTAATAGATTTAAAAGGTAGTTTCTTATTGTTATGTATTAGTAATTTCAACTTATCTAAAACATAATTAGATTTCTTTGAATTTAAAAGCATCGTTAATCCACATCGTGATTTTCTTTCAACCATGGTTAGAACATAACCATGGTTTTTAGTGCTTCCTACTATTAAATCACCTTCTCAATGTCCAAATTCCCTATCATAATTAGGATAATCTTTTTTTCGGTAGGAAATAGGTTTATCAACCATTCTCTTCCAACGAGCAATTGTGTTTTTGCGTTTTTTACGTGGTTTCAATAGACTTTGATAATTAAAGTCGAATACCCCTTTAGGGATTCAATTATACAGTGTAGCTAACGAGGGAGCGTCAGAATGGCTTTTACGCCACTCTCGGAGCAATAATTGTAATGATTGATGCTTTTTATCGAAATTTTCATTAATGAAGTCTAAAAAGTCTAAATGCAATTTAGCACATAATTTAGCTCCTCTCTCTTTTAATCTCTGCTTAGTAATTTGATCTGCTTTTCCTGCCATATAACGATATCCTGTTTTTTTCTTTATTTCATAGGCAACAGTTGATAATGGTTTTTTAACCTTTCTTGCTACACAACGAATAGAATTACCATTACGTAATTCATGAGCAATTATTGCTCTATCTTCTATTGTTAAATAATTATATTTTTTTCTAGGCTCCATATTTCTGAATTTTAATTAATTTAATTTAAGTAATTTTATACTTTAGTGTACGAATTAAAATTAGAAGTCAGGTTTATCACGAAACAGAAACCATAAGAAATAAAAGAAAGTTGCTTATTAATAAGCACTGAGATATTTTAAGCGAGCAGGAAAAACAAATTTTTGCTTTAAAACGCAAAGGATATTCTTATCAACAAATTATTGAAAAAAGTAACCTTGAATATAAACAAGTTGATAATTCTTTGCAAAGAGCAATTTACAAATTTAGAGATAAATGCAAACTAAGAATTGAAGAAAACACTAATTAACTTTTAAAAAATAATATATAATCATGTATTATAAAAAAGTGAATATAACTGTTTTTTTATGAGCAAAAAATTAATCTTAATTTGCGAAGACTGCTTAAGTCGTAATTATAGTTATCATAAATCAGAACTACCAAGAATTAAAAAATTAATCATTAAGAAATTTTGCCCAAAATGCAATAAAAGAACAGTTCATAGCGAAACTTTATAATAGATATAGTAATTTTTATGAAATCAAATCCAAACCAATCAAAAAAATTTAAACCAAAACAAACTCCTTCTATTCAAGTAGGGAAAAGGTTTAAAAAAGACAAAAAAGTAAAAACTAAAAAAGAACGTTTTGATTATAAGACGGCTTTTCGTGAGTTTCCCGTTAAGTTTGTCAGAGATGTCGTGCGGATTAAATGAATTTCTAAAACAAGGCTAGGGCAAAGATTTATTGCTGTGATGCTTTTTATTATTTTCTTTGCTTTAGCATATGCAGGGCTAGACCAACTGATTACATATGTCTTTAGAGCAGCCCATATTATTTAATTAATTATTTTTATTATGAACGAAAATCTAAAAAATATTTCTCAGGCTAACTCAGACGAAGTTATTATTAGTGACACTAAATTAGAAAGCATTGATCAGTACAAATACAAATGGTATGTGCTTAATTGTTATAGTGGTAGAGAAAAAAAAGTTATTGAAAAACTAAAACAAAAAATTAAAACCGCTAGGATGGAAAAGGATTTTAGTGAAATCCTCATGGTAGAAAAAACTACCCGTTCTAAAAAAACTAAAAAAATTCTTCGTCAAAATCTTTATCCAGGCTACCTTTTTGTCAACATGAAAATGAGTGATGAAGCATGGTTTTTAGTACGAAACACCGAAGGGATCGTAGGATTTGTTGGTTCTTCAGGAAAAGGCACTAAGCCATTTCCCTTGTCAACAGAGGAAGCTAAAAACATGCTTAAAAAAACTGACATTAAAACTAGACAAAAAGCTGAAGCGGATAAAACTCAGGTTTTTTATCATGCAGATTTTGAAGTTAATGATTATGTCAGAATACATGAAACTGCTTTTGATAAGCAAGAAGGTCAAGTACTAGAAAAAAACGACTTAAAAGGACTGGTAACGGTAGCGTTAGAAATCTTTGGTCGAATTATTCCTACTAAAGTACCTTATAGTAATTGTAAAAAAATAGAATTCTAAGAAAAGGAAAAAAATATTATGCGTATTATCTCTACTAACAAAGCCCCAGCAGCTGTGGGACCATATTCCCAAGCAATAGAAAAAAACAATGTTTTATATTTATCTGGTCAATTAGGACTAGAACCCACAACAGGTAACTTTGCAGGAGAAGACATCACAAGCCAAACCAAACAAGCATTAAAAAATTTAGAAGCTGTTTTAACTGAAGCAGGATATGCTATTCATGACATTACAGCGGTTACCATTCTCTTTAAAAACATTAGTCAAGATTATCCCACAGTTAATCAAATTTATGAAACCTTTTTAAATGGTCATATTCCAGCAAGAATGGCATACGAGGTAGCATGTCTTCCTAAAAACGGTTTAATTGAGATTCAAGCAATAGCAGTTAAATAAATAAAAAAAAGATTCATTTTTAGATAAATTGTGCTATAATCTTTCTATATTATTTGCATAAATGTGGCAGAACTTTTTCGCATGAACCACAGCGATACAAGAAGGAGAAATCGTGGCAAAACAAATTAATAGAATTGCAAAACTCGAGTTCATAGGAGGGCAATCAAAGCCTGGACCTGAGCTTGCGTCATTGGGGATTAACATGCCTCAGTTTTGTATCAAATTTAATGAAGCAACACAACAACGCCAAGGAGAGGTTGTGCCTGTGATCATTACAGCATATCGAGACAAAAGTTTTGATTTTGAATTAAAAACAACCCCAACAGCTATTTTGCTTAAAAAAGCTGCTAAGGTAAAAAAAGGAGCAGCCAATAGCTTAACAGAAAAAGTTGGCTCAGTTACTAAAGCTCAAATAGAAGAAATTGCTAAATACAAGATGCCAGATCTTAATGCCCTTTCTTTAGAAGGAGCCGTTAAAATTATTATGGGAACAGCTCGTAACATGGGAATCACAGTAGCAGAGGAGCAAGAATAGGATGGCTAACAAGCACGGTAAAAAATACCTTGAAAAAGCTGAGTTAATAGATGCTAGTAAGTTTTATCCTATTAAAGAAGGATTAGCTTTAATTCGCCAAACTAACCCAGCTAAATTTGACGCAACAGTAGAGTTAGCTTTTAATTTAAGCATTGACCCTCGTCGCTCAGAACAACAAATTCGGGATTCACTAGTACTTCCAGAAGGTACAGGACAAAAGAAAAAAATCCTTTTATTAACGCTTTCACAAGCTAGAGAAGGAGAACAAGCAGGAGCAGATTACGCAGGAGGGATTGACTTAATTACTAAAATCAAAAATGGTTGAAGTGATTTTGACATTGTGCTTGCAACTCCTGACATTATGCCTAGGCTTGGAGAAATTGCTCGCCTTTTAGGACCCAAAGGTCTAATGCCTAGTGTTAAAAACAAAACTATCACTAAAGATGTGAACCAAGCTATCTCTGAAATTAAAAAAGGGAGAATTAACTACCGTTCTGATCGGCATGGGAATGTCCATACCGTGATTGGAAAAACATCATTTTCTGAAGCACAATTATTAGCTAATTATCAAGCAATGCTCCAAAGCATTAAACATTCTAGACCAGACACAGTCAAGGGAGGAAATTACATTCAAAATATTTCCCTTTCTACTTCTATGGGACCAGGAATTAAAATTCTTTATGAAATTTAAACCTTGTTTCCTTTTTAAAACAACACCCATATATTTATCTACCATTATCACTATTTAGGGTCACATTATTTATGAAATTTACACCTAATATTAATTACGGGCATAATAGTAAGCGCTTAATTTTTAAAAAGCTTAAAAAAACTTTAGCAATGCCTAATTTAATTGACATTCAATTAAAACCATACAAATGATTTATTGATGCAGGAATTGAAGAAATCTTTAATAAAATCTTTCCCATTGTAAGGCGTGATGGTAACGTTGCCCTTTCTATGAAGAAGTGGTGAATCGAAGAGTCACCTATTTCCTACCGTCAAGCTAAAGAAGATTCTACAAATTACGCTCACCGTATTTATGGAATTATTGATTTGGATGCCCAACAAAACGGATCGATGATTCCTTTTGAAGAAGGAGAGCCAATTAATCATGAATTATTATTAAAAACTAAAATTGAAACTAGCTTAGAAGCAAGAGTTATTTTAGTTAATAAAATTAAGCAAACTTATTACTTTGAAAGTGGCAAAAAAGGCCAAAGTAATTATGTGGCAATTGAAGCTACCGTGGAAGATGAAAAGCCAGACTGCTTAGTGGCCAATTTTGTGATTTCTCGTCCTAACAGAAGAGTGTACTTTGGAAAATTTCCTACAATGACAGACAAGGGAACCTTCATTGTGAACGGAAGTGAAAAGGTTATTATTTCTCAATTAATTCGTTCCCCAGGTGTCTATTATAAAAGTGTTTTTAACAATAAAGTGGGGGTCAACAATGATTCCTTAATCATTATTCCCTACCAAGGCACATGGTTAGAAGCAGAAAAAGAGTACAAGAAAACTCTTTATAGTAACCATGAAAAAAAACCTGTTATTTTTTTAAAGATTGATAAAAACAGAAAAGTTACTCTTACTAGTTTTTTAACTGCTTTAGGACTAACGATGGAAGCAGTTGAAGAAATCTTTGACCATAATGAAGTCCTTAAAAACACTTATGAATTAGATGAGTTAACTGGGGACTTTAAAATTGACCGTAGTCATGCTGTGCAAGACATTTATAAAAAAATTAGGTCAGGCGAAATTGCAACCGACCAAGGTGCCTTTGATTATTTGTATAACATGCTTTTTGATGAAAGAAAGTACCTTTTAACAGGAGCAGGTCGGTTTAAAATTCAAAGAAAACTAGTCTTATTTAACCAAATTCATCACACTACTTTAGCTCAAGATGTGGTAGATAACAACAAAAAAGTAGTGATGAAAAAAGGTACTTATCTCAACAGTGCTAATTGTGAAGAGCTTAGAAAATACCTAAAAGCAGGTTATTGTGATTACATCATTGATTACAAACATAAAAAAGAAAATAAAGAAAATGTGGTGCAAAGACTGCAAGTTTATCCAGAAACTTATGATAACGAAAAAGTAGCAGTAACTTTAATTGGGGTACCCGAAGGGAAAACTTATTTACACTTATCTATTGCTGATATTATTGCTTCTTTTGGCTATTTATTAAATTTACACAAAGAAGTAGGGAAAACTGACGGGATTGATCATTTAGGAAACAAAAGAGTAAGAACAGTAGGAGAGCTCCTTTATAACCTCTTTAATGTGGGAGCTTTAAGAGTGAGCCAAAACATTAAAGAAAAAATGTCTTTTGCTCAAAACAACTTTATTATGGACCCAACTAAACTCTTCAATAATAAACCACTTGAATATTATGTAGATGAATTCTTTAACCTTTCTCAGTTGTGTCAGTTTATGGACCAAACTAACCCTCTTTCGGAACTTTCTAACAAAAGAAGACTTTCTGCTTTAGGACCTGGAGGTTTATCTAGAAAAAGAACTGGGTTAGAAGCTAGGGATGTGCACTCTAGTCACTATGGCCGCATTTGTCCTATTGAAACTCCAGAAGGACCTAACATTGGTTTAATTAATAACTTAGCAGCTTATGCTAAAGTCAACCATTATGGCTTTATTGAAACTCCTTACAGAAAAGTAGAAAAAAGTTATCTCAAAGATGAATACCGCTATTTCTTTGCAGATGATGAACAACCCTTTGTCATTGCTCAAGCAGACATTGAAATCAATAATGAGAATAAAATTGTAGATTCTGAAGTAGTAGCAAGGAAACATGAGGATAACTTAATTGTCAAACCTAGTGAAATTGAATGAATTGATATTTCCCCTCAACAAATGCTTTCTGTGGCTAGTTCTTGTATTCCTTTTATTGAACATAATGATGCAAACCGTGCTTTGATGGGAGCAAACATGAGCAGACAAGCAGTACCATTAATTAAACATGAGTCTCCTGTGGTCGGAACAGGGATGGAACACATGATTGCTCGCGATTCAGGTTCTGCTGTGATTGCTCAAGAAGCAGGAACAGTAGTTTATGTCGATGGGATGAGAGTAATTATTAAAAACAAAGCTAACAAAGAACGCCATTATCATTTAGATAACTTTGTGCGGAGTAACCAAGGCACAGTCATAAACCATAATCCTTTAGTAAAAAAAGGCGATAAAGTAGTAGCCAAACAAATTATTGCTGATGGACCTAGCATGGAAAAAGGAGAGCTAGCTTTAGGGAAAAACTTAGTAGTAGCCTTTACTCCTTGGAAAGGGTACAACTTTGAGGATGCCATTATCCTTTCTGAACGAGTACGGATTGATGATGTTTTAACTTCAATGCATATTAATTGCTATAAAATAGAACGCCGTAAAACTAAACTAGGAGATGAAGAAATCACTAACGAAATTCCTAATGTTTCTGAAAATGCCTTAAGAAACTTAGATGAAGAAGGAATTATTTTAGTAGGTACAGAAGTAAAAGCAGGAGACATTTTAGTAGGAAAAATTACTCCAAAAGAACAAGCCTATTTAAGTGCAGAAGATAAACTGTTAAATGCTATTTTTGGAGATAAATCCAAAAATGTGAAGGATAATTCGCTCAGAGTTCCCAATGGTGCAGACGGGATTGTCCAAAGAATTAAACGTTTTAACAGCAAAGACCATGATCTACCAGCTGATATTTTAGAGATTATTAAAGTCTTTATTGTTGAGAAAAGAAAAATTCAAGTAGGAGATAAACTAGCAGGACGTCATGGGAACAAGGGAGTAGTGTCAATTATTCTACCGATTCAAGACATGCCTTATTTAGAAGATGGCACTCCTGTCGACATTATGCTTAATCCTCTAGGGGTTCCGAGTCGGATGAACCTTGGTCAAGTATTAGAGACCCATCTTGGTATGGCAGCTAAAAACCTTAATTTAAAAGTAGCTGTTCCTGCCTTCCAGTCCCTTTCTAACGAGCAATTACTAGAAATTATGAAAAAAGCAGGAATGGCTAAGGATGGCAAACAATGGTTAATTGATGGTCGTTCTGGAGAAAGAATGAACGAACCAGTTTCGATTGGAGTAATTTACATGATGAAACTAAGCCATATGGTAGACGATAAAATTCATGCCAGAAACATTGGTCCTTATTCTTTAATTACCCAACAACCTCTAGGAGGAAAAGCTCAAAACGGCGGGCAAAGGTTCGGAGAAATGGAGGTATGAGCTTTAGAAGCTTATGGAGCTACTTACTTATTACAAGAAATGCTTACGATTAAATCAGATGACATCTGAGGACGTTATCAAGTTTATGATGCAATTTTAAATAATCGTCCCTTCCCCAAACCTCAAATTCCAGAATCTTTTAATTTATTAATGCGTGAAATTAGGGGATTAGGGTTTGATATTAATCTGTTAGATGAACAAAATAAAGAAGTATACCAAGACATTACTTATGAAAGTAGTGAATTGTATAAAAAAAGTGAGCTTAAATTTGAACATAACTTAGCCCAAAAGTCATCATTAGACCAATCAGACCAGACTGAAGCTAAAGTAGATTATTTAGATAGCGACTTAGAAACTATGTTTGAAAACGAATTAGTTAATAATATTGCAGAAGAAATAGACGACATTAGTAGTAGTTCTTCTAGTGAAGCAGAGCCAGATCCTGCAGTAAATGTAAATAACCAAGAGGAGGAAGAAAATAATGATTAAGAACTTTATTGATCAAGTATCTGCAATTAAGATTAATTTAGCTAGTGCTGAAAAAATTCGCTGAAGAAGCTACGGAGAAATTACTAACCCAGAAACTGTCAATTACAAAACCCTAAAAGCTGAAAAAGGGGGCTTGTTTGATGAGGCTATTTTTGGACCAATTAAAAACTATGAATGTTCTTGCGGAAAGTATAAAAAATCTCAAAACAGAGGGCGAATTTGTGAGCGTTGTGGGGTAGAAATCACAGAATCTATTGTAAGAAGACAAAGGATGGGTCACATTGAGCTTGATGAACCCGTAGCTCACATTTGGATGTTTAAATCTGCTCCATCTCGGATTGCTTTAACGCTTGACATGAAGGCTAAAAGTATAGAAGAAATTATTTATTTTGTGTCATATGTTGTGCTTGATTCTGGAACAATTAAACATCTTCCTGTGAAAACCATTCTTGACATTGGAAATGCTAAAAACTCTAAAGAAACAAGAATCAGTTTAATTAAAGCGATCGAAGACATTTTAAAAAATGTCAAACCAGAAAACTTTAATTACACCATTGGTACAGATCTAATTACAGAACTAAAAAATCCTTCTAGTCCGTTCTCTATGAATGAGTGTGTTTCTTTTATTCATAAACACACAGGAGCTCGTTTTGGAACAGGAGCAAGAGCGATCGAAGAATTGTTATCACGAGTAGATATAGAAGGAGAAATTAGAGATATTTGAAAAAAACTTAATGTAACTAAATCGATGCATGAGCGGAGTAAATTAATTAAGCGTTTACATTTATTAGAAGATTTTAAAAAGTCTAACACATCTCCTACATGAATGATTCTAAGAGCTATTCCTGTGATTCCTCCAGAAACTAGAGCCATTATTAAGCTTGATGGAGGTCGTGTTACTGCAAGTACCTTAAATGATTTATACAGAAGAATCATTATTAGAAACAAAAGACTAAAAAGACTTAAATTAATTAGAGCTCCTGATACTTTAATTAATAATGAGCGTCGTACTTTACAAGAAGCAGTAGATGCCTTATTTGATAACGAAAGAAAAGCTCGTCCGATTCTAGGACGAGATAATAAACCTTTAAAATCTTTAACTAGTATTTTAAAGGGAAAACAAGGACGTTTCCGTCAAAACCTGCTAGGGAAAAGGGTAGATTATTCTGGGCGTAGTGTCATTGTTTGTGGACCTGACTTAAAAATGTACCAATGTGGCATTCCTTATGAAATGGCGGTTACTTTATTTAAACCGTTTTTAGTGGCTCAGTTAATCAAAGATAAAGTCACCGATAACATTCGCATTGCAGAGCAAATGATTGCTAATAAGGATGATCGCATTTGGGAAAAACTAAGAACTGTTGTGAAGGGCAGACCTGTCCTCCTAAACCGAGCTCCTACTTTACACCGTTTAGGAATTCAAGCTTTTGAAGGGGTCTTAGTAGAAGGGAAAGCTATTTTATTATCTCCTCTTGTTACTTCTGCTTTTAACGCAGATTTTGATGGAGACCAAATGGCGATTCATGCTCCCATCACAGAGGCCGCAATTGCAGAAGCAAGAGGATTAATGCTTGCTTCTAAAAATGTGCTAGGTCCTAAAGATGGGAAACCAATTGCAATTCCTACTCAAGACATTGTTTTAGGGATTTATTATTTAACTAAAGAAAAACTTGGTTTAAAAGGACAAGGAACTATTTTTAGTTCTGTTCAAAAAGCTATTTTAGCTTATGAAACAAACCGAGTAGATTTGCATGCCTTAATAGCTATTGCTACCACAGCTTTTGCCAATAAAACTTGGCCTAAAAAAGAGCCCCAATTGTTAATTACTACAATTGGTAAGTTAATTTTTAACAAAGCTTTCACTTGTCCTTTTAATTACATTAATTCATGCACTTCCTATAATGATGAAGTAGTTCAAAAAAGTCGTTTAATTTCATTTACTACTGAACCTAATAGTTTTATCAATAGTGATAGTTTTACTACTTTTGCTCCATTGAAAAAAGGTGATGTGGAAAAAATTATTGATGTGTACTATCGTGCTAGTGGAGAAGATTTTTCTGCTAAAACGCTTGATGAAATTAAAAACGCTGGTTTTCATTTTTCTGAAAAATCTGGAGCAACTGTTTCCATTGGAGACATTCGGATTTATAAAGAAAAAGCTAAGTTGTTTGAAAAAACTGAAGCCAAGGTAAAAGAAATTAACGCTTTTTATGACGATGGAGTACTAACTAAAGAAGAAAAAGATCGGATCTTAATTCAGATGTGGTCTGAAACAAAAGAAAAAGTACAAGACCAATTATCAGGAATTTTAAAAGATCATCCTGATAACCCAATTTATATGATGCTTGATTCATCGGCACGGGGGAACCTTTCTCAGTTTACCCAGTTAGCTGGCATGAGAGGATTAATGAATAATCCGAAAGGAGAGGTGCTACCAATTCCGATTAAAAACTCATTTCGAGAGGGACTGCATAGTTCTGACTACTTTAACTCTACTCATGGAGCTAGAAAAGGAGAAACTGATGTGGCTTTAAAAACTGCGGACTCAGGTTATTTAACTAGAAGACTAGTAGATGTAACCCAAGGAATTATTATTGACCGTGAAGACTGTCACACTAGTGCAGGCTTTGTAATTGCTGATATTGTAGATGAAAAATACCAAAATGTGATTGTTAGCTTACAAGAGCGTTTACAAGGTCGTTTCTTATCCCAACCAATTACCCTTCAGGACGGAATCGTGATTGATACAGACCATCCTGTTACTCATGCAGAAGCAGAAAAGATCGTCCAGGAAGGACATAAAGAAGTAATTATTCGTTCTAATTTAATTTGTGAAAGTCCTAATGGCTTGTGTGTGAAGTGTTATGGGATAGATTTATCTACCGGTAATTTAGTTAAAATTGGAGTTTCCATTGGAGTTATGGCTGCTCAATCAATTGGAGAACCAGGAACACAACTTACAATGCGTACCTTCCACTCAGGAGGAGTAGCGGGAACCTCTGACATTACTCAAGGGCTACCACGGATTAAAGAGCTGTTAGATGTGACTACTCCGAAAGGGACTATTTCTGTGATTGCTACTACAGACGGAGTAGTCAAAAAAGTTATAAATAACAAAGGCTTTTATGACATTGTCATTGATAATGGCAAAAGTGAAATTTCTCACCATTCTACCTTTAACGCCATTGTACGGGTTAAAAAAGGAGATCATGTTAAATGTGGAGAACAACTAACAGACGGAGTAATTGATATGAATGAATTACTAGAAGTGGCTTCAGCTGTTAAGGTTCAAAAATACATCCTTCAAGAAGTGCACCAAGTGTATCGTTTACAGGGGATTGTTATTGCCGATGCTTACATTGAAATTTTAATTCGTCAAATGCTAAGTAGAGTACAAGTAATTGGAGCAGGAGAAACAGATTTTCTACCAGGAAGCATTATTAAGCGTTCTGATTTCAAAAAAAGTGTAATTAATTGTGTACAAAATAACTTGAAACCACCTGTGGTGAAGGAATTATTAATGGGGATTAAAAAAATCTCTTTAGATTCTGAATCTTTTTTAGCAGCATCTTCTTTCCAAGACACAACTCGTGTTTTAGTAAAAGCAGTTTTAGCCGGAAAATTAGATGACCTTACTAACTTTAAAAGCAGTATTATGATTGGCAAACGCATTCATACAGGTACTGGCTTAATGAAGAAAAAAGAAATTCTGCAAATGAATGCAGAATCCTTAGCTAAAGAGTATTAAAAGTTTATTTATTTTTATTTACATAAAAAACCTCTTTAATAAGTATTTATACAAATAAAAAACCCTCTTTGCGAAGGTTTTTTTGTCAAAGCTTATCCTAGCGATAAGCTTTTTTTTATGTTTAACACTTTAAATTAAATATGCTTAATTAATATTTAAAACTAATTAATTATAATTATTCATAAAGTTTTAAAACAACTATTAAAAATATGCTTAAAAATCTAAAACAAACAAGAATTTTTCAATTGAGTGAATTATTTTTTTCTTTCATAAATCAAATATTCCTTTCCAAAGCCAACTCTTGTTTTATGAGATAAAAAATGGCACAATATAAATACTTGTTTATTTATATTTGTGACCTGCAAGGGTTGCTTTTTTTATATTTCAACCCTCTTGATCACAATAAATAAAAAATTATTAATAATAAGCTGTATTTAAAATGTCAAAGAACTGATTAACTTGATTATAACTTATTATTATTGGCTACCATTATTATTTTATGTTAGTTTTACAAATTCTTATTGCCAGTAGTAAACAGCATAATTTTGAGTTTGCGGATTTAATTCTGTGGTATAAAAGCCCTTTTTAGCTACAAATAAATCACTAGTGGGCATATTATTAAGAGGACCTTGAAGCTGATATTGATTAAAAAGATAGAAGCGGAAGTATTCTCCTAGCATTAGTACTCCTCCTAACGGGTTTTCTTCAATGATAAATGGGCTTAATTTATCATTAACAATAAAGCTAGAAGAAGTATTTTTTTCCACATAAAAACCTTTTTGATAAGTAGCTACATAAATATCATGATTAGTCATTTGTTTAATTAAAACAATTTGAGAGTTTAAAGCGACACTTTGAACTTGAGTTCATGTTTTACCGTCAAGAGAGTGGAACAGCCCTTTTGCGTAAGTTCCTGCATAAAAACCTTTATTTTTAGTTTCAATAAACTGATGTACCTGAGCATTAAGGATTTTTTGAAAATCAGTCCCATTAGTAGAACTAAAAAGCCCAAATGAAGTGCAAGCAAAAATAGTTCCTGTACTTGCTTGGTATAATTTACCAACTCCATATTTTAAAAGATGAATAAAATGAATTCCATCTTTAGACATAAATAAACCAGTAGCAGCTTGCATATAAATATCTCCATTTTTCGCTTGTAAAAAGGTACTTCAAAATGACATAGTACTTATTTGCACAAAATGTACTCCATCTTTAGCTATGTAAAGACCAGCTGCTTTAGTAATTGCATCTGAGGTGACATAAATATCTCCATTTTTCGATTGATAAAGATGATCAACAGAAGCAGTAAAAATTTGTTTAAAATGAATTCCATCTTGTGACATAAAAATTCCTGTGTGTGAGCCTAGATATATATCTCCATTTTTCGCTTGTAAAAAAGTTGTAAATATTACATTGCTTGGAACAGTAGTTATCTTTTGGAAGTTAATGTTATTTTTAGAAAAAAGTAACCCTCCGTTAGTGGTACAAGCATAAAGAAAGCCATTTTTTGCTTGATAAAAATGAGCAAAAGGGAAACTATTTTGAGCTAGGGTAAAAGCTAATTGTTTATAAAAGACAGGTTGAGTTTGATCTACTGTGTGATTGACTTTTGTTACTTTCTGATTAGTGTTATGTTGAGTTTTTAAAGTAAAACCAGCGACATTAGCAACAGCTACTGTCCCTAGCATTAAGGTTGTTAAAAAAGATTTATTCATTATTGTTTTATGGTTATGCTATTTAAATGTTTATCTTATTATATTTTAATTTTTTGTTTTTTAAAATAAGCCTTCTATGGAGCAAATTGGGCTTGAAATTAAATGTAAAATGTGCCACAATAAAACTATCATATTGTTTTATTGTGACCTGTCAAGGTTACTTTTTTATGAAATTATAAAATTTATCTATTTATTTATTAAAAAAACATAATCAAAGCAAAAAAATCACATGAATCCATAAATCAAAAAAGCCATTGTTGCTACAGTTGCGATAAAAATTCTTCAAAAAAGAAAAGCTAAAAAAGAAAAAGCTTTATTAGAAAAAGAAAATAACAATTAAAATGTTGTTTTATAAAAAACTATTTATTTGTTTATAATAAAAAAAATAACAAAAGATAGTTAAAGATAAAATGAATAGTTTATTTTTTAAAAGTTTAGCTATAGCTGTGATAGGAATTAATGTTCCTCTTACATCTACAGCTATTTTTAAAGCAAAATCACAAAATTTAACCATTAAAAACTCAAATCCATTAGGATTTGCTAATAATAATCCTGTTTTTGTAAGAGATCAACAAGATGGACAAGGAGCTGATACCGTAACATTAACTGATGTTGTTAATTCACAAGGCTTTGTGCTTGATTACACTATTAGTTCTGCAACCTTGTCTTATTTTTACCCTGCTATTGGTAGATATATCTCACCAGGAGATCAATTATATAACTTATTAACAAAAGGATCAAATTGGTACCCTACTACTCATTTTTGACAACCTCTCAAACAGGTCAATGCTTTTGATTCTATTTTAGGGTCTAGTGTTTATAGTAGTTATTTAAGCGAACTAAAAACAGCTTTAGAAAATCAATATTCATGGTCTTCTGATCTAAAACCCTCTAGTGCCATGGCTACCTTACAAAAAGCTATGCAAAGTGGTTCTGCTTTAGAAATAGAGGCTCAGGTTGTTACATCAGGACCAGAGAAGGTATATTTAGATAGTAAAGTACAAACTGTTAATTATCCTCCCACTGCCCAAAATCAAGGAGTAAATGACATTTTTGGTAATTTGAACGAACCCTATAATGTGCTCAAAGTACATATTAATGCAAACAGTTGTCAAGATATTTATAAAAATTGTAAAGATGCTTCAGCTTTAATAGCATGATTATTTAATAGTCAAGATTATCCTGCTAGTGCTAAATTAAATCAATATGTTAATAACACCGCTAGTACAAAAGGGAAAAAATATGATCCTCAAACTAAAGAATCAGTTCCTTATTGAACAAGTCCTAATTTCAGTTTAGTGCAAACAAGCATTCAGCAACAATTTAGTACTATTATGCAAGCTGTTAATCATAACTTAAATACTAATGGGATTACCTTAACCTTTAGCCGTAATGAAGCAGGACAAGTTAGTATGACAGTTAATTCTCAACAATTAGCTTATCGTCTTAATTTCCATAATGACCATAAAGTACTTTTTGGACCTGAAAACGATTATGCTTTTTTAACCACAAGAGAAGCAATGGCCTTAAGAAGTGCTTCATTCCGCTATTTAACTGATCAAGCCCAACCTACTAAAGCAGCAACGCTTAACGCTCAAAACTGATTGCTTGATAAAAGTCCTACTTGAGGGAATGCTGATGTCGTACATGCTTGGAGCCTAGGAAACCAATTAGAAGATATAGCTGCCTGGTCAGTTGCCATTCCTAGATGAAACTGAACAGCAATTGATAAATTTTTGGCTGCAGCCATCATTCAAAACAGAGGAGTTGTGTTTAAATTAAATAATTTTTATCAGCTAGACATAGCATTTATTGCTGTTAGTATGCAAGACTTAGTCATTGCCCCCATTATGAAAGGAAGTAAATAAAGATGAATAATATTTTATTTAAAAGTTTAGCCTTAGCTGTTATCGGAACTAGTGTTCCTTGTACTGCTGCTAGTGCTTATCAAATTAATCATAAAAATATCACTACGCTTAAAAACCAAAAAAACAAAAAAAATAAAGTAGGGTTTGAGAATAATAATCCTGTCTTTGTTCGAAACCAACATGACAGTCAAGGAGCAGACACAGTAACGCTCTCTGATGTAAACGGGAGTGGCTTTGTCCTTAATTACACCTTAAGTGCAGCAACTTTAGCTTATTTTTACCCCGCAATCGGAAGCTATGTGCAACCTGGGGATGCTTTATACCAATTATTATCAACAGGTACAGCTTGAAACCCAGCTAATCATTTTTGAAAACCTTTAGAAGGTGAAAATCCTTTCTTTACTGTTCTTAACGATCATATGTATTTTAGATATTTATCAGCGTTTAAAACAAACTTAGAGCAACAGTTTTATTGAACTAATGACTTGCAACCTGCCACTTATGACATGAAGATTTTACAACAAGCTATGCAAACAGGATCTGGGATGGGAATCAGAGTAAAAGTAGGGTGAGATGGAGAATTTACGACTGATTTTGAAATTGCTAGTTATGTGATTCCCAATCATTACTCTCCTGCTGCTATCAAAAATGGTTCAGACTCAGTTTTTGGAAATCTAAATGAACCTTATAATGTTTTAAAAGTTAACATTAGTGCTACTAGTTGCATAGCTATTCATAATCATTATAGTGCTTTTAGTGCTTTTCTTCCTTGATTATTGAATAAGCAAGGGGAAGGATATGCAGCTAGTGACAAGCTTAATCTTTTCATTAATGATAAAGCAAAAGGTTTTAAATATAAAACAGACGGTATTAATCCTAGTGTCGCAGATTATTGAACTACTGCTAATTATGATGATGCTATTATTGCTATGAAAGAATCATTTTTAGATATTATTAGTTCTGCTAATGCTAATTTAAGCACGAAAGGAATTACCTTAACTTTTGTTCGTAATGAAGCAGGACAAATTAAAATAACCGTGCAACCTCAATTACCTCCTTATCGCACTGCATATTATAATGCTAGTAAGTTTTTTGAAACAAGTCAATATGATTTTGTCTTTTTAAGTGCACAAGATATGGTCGCTTTAAGACTTGCATCCTTCCGCTATTTAACTGACAGTGGTCAATATACTACAACAGCATGAGAAAATGCTAAAGATTGACTATTTGGTTATGGAGGACATTGAAGTGATGGAGGTGTAGTGCATCCTTTTGCCGAAGGGAAAACTGTGAATAATCAAGGGGCATGAGCCCTTGCCTTGCAAAAATTTTACTGAGCATATGCTGATCAATCAATGGCACAGTGAATTATTCAAAACAGAGGAGGAGTCCTTGAATTGCAAAATCCTGATAATCCAGAACAATCAAAAATTGTGATTTATGGTCAAAACGCTATTCCTTCACATTTGCTCGACCATGCCATTAGCAATTAAACATGCAAGCTAATTTAATATAATTATTTAAACAATTAAAAAAAGAAAGCCACCATAAAAATGCATAAAATCTTATTTAAAACTATAGCTCTTGCTGTGATAGGAGCTTCTGCTCCTATGGCAGCCACAGCTACTTATGATATTAACCACCATCAAATAGGGGTACAAAATAAAAAAGCAGTAGGGTTTGTTAACAATAATCCTATTTATAACCGCCAACAACATGATAGCCAAGGAGCTGATACTGTTACTCTTGCTAGTGTCAATGCTTATGGGTTTATTTTAAATTATCAATTAAGTGCTGCTACTTTAGCGTATTTTTATCCTGCAGTTGGAAGGTTAGTTCAACCAGCAGACCGCTTATTCAACCTCTTAACTAAAGGGACTGATTGGCTACCTACTACTCATTACTGACAACCCTTAAAAAGCAATGATGTTATTCCATCATTTATTGGGCCTGAGTTGTACGATAACTATCTATCACAATTTCAAACAGTACTAGGGGAGGATTTTTATTTTAATGCTAATTCACAAACTCCTTCTGCTAGTATGAGTGTACTACAATTAGCAATGCAAGCGGGGGCTGGTTTGAAACTAACTGTGCAAGTAAACGTACAGGGCAATAATGTCAGTCAAGTTACTATCATTCCTAGTGTAGTACAAAGCAACTATCCTCCTGCTGCTCCCCATGGAGTAGATGCAGTATGAGGAAATATGAATGAGCCAAATAATGTTTTAAAAATAGACATTAGTGCTCAGAGTTGCCAAGTGATCAATAAATATTATTATATATCTTCAGCAGACCTTGTTTTATACTTATTAGGTCAAAAACAACCAAGCTTTTCACATAGTAGACAATTAAACCAATATATTAATAATAGTGATAATACTAAAGGCTTTAAATATGACGCTACTAGTCATAAAGTAGTTAATTATTGAAACACTGCTAATTATTTAAGCTTTTTGGATGTGATCAAACAGAATCATTTTAAAATTATTAATACTATTAGTAATAATACCACCACCAAAGGGGTTACACTATATTTTAGCCGCAACCAAGCAGGAACGATTAGTGTGCAAGTAGCTCCCCAATTACCAGCTTATCGTACTCATTACTACAATGTGGCTAAAGTGCTTTCTTATTTAGACTACCAATGTGCTTATTTAACTGTCAAAGAGGAAATGGAATTTAGACTTGCTGCTTGTCGCTACTTAGCTCCAGATGCTAAACCTACGCAACAAGCATACAATAATGCCTTAGCTTGGTTATTTAACACAGGATCTCCATGAGCTGATGCAGATTTAGTTCATCCGTACAGCGTCGGAAGTCAGTTAACCCATCAACAGTCTTGAGATAGGGCAATTCAAAAATGAAGTTGGAAGGACATGGATCAGTTTATGGCAGAAGCTATTATCCAAAACAGAGGAGTAGTCGTGGAATTAAATGTGGTTAGAATTCCTGGATACGCTTATGTGACAATTAATGGTCAGCCTCCTGTTCCTGCCAGTCATTAGTAAAAAAATATCCTTTAGCAATTTTTAACAATTTAAACTTTTTAAAATATTAACAATTTATCCTTAATAAAAATGAAATCTCTTTTCTTTAAAAGTCTAGCCTTATCAATTATAGTTGGATGTGTGACTGTGACCGCTGTTTCAGCATATGATGTTAATCATCATCGTCTAACTGTTATTTCTCAAAAAAAACCAGTAGGTTTTGTTAACGACAACCCAATTTTTGTGCGAAGCCAACATGACAGTCAAGGAGCTGATAATGTGACGCTTGCTGATGTCACAGCCCAAAGTTTTACTCTTAACTACCAGATTAGTGAAGCAACCTTGGCTTATTTTTACCCTGCGATTGGTAATTTAGTCCAACCAGCTGAGTCATTATATCGCTTACTAACAACTGGTACAGATTGAGTTCAAACTAATCACTACTGGCAACCTTTAAAAATTAATAATCCTTTTAATAGTTTTCTTGGAACTCAGCTTTATGCAAGTTATGTCAAAGCTTTACTACCTCAAATCCAAAAGGACTTTTTCTTAAATAATAACCTTATTCCTTCTTATGATTTGGCTGTTTTGCAAGAAGCCTTTAAAACTGGGGCTAGTCTTGATCTTCAAGTGCAAGCAGCAACAACTAATAACACTGTCACTAACATTAATTTAATTCCGTCTGTTGTTCCTAGCAATTATCCTAGTTCTGCAAAAACATATGGAGTAGATGCTGTATGAGGCAACATGGATGAGCCTAACAATCTCCTAAAAATTAATCTCAGTGCTAAAAGCTGTCAAATTATTCATAATCAATACTCTCAATACAGTGATTTTATTAAATGATTGTTTGCTATTCAAGGGTTTAGTGCTAGTGGTCAATTAAACCAAGTTATCAATGCCAGAGCTATGGGTCTCAAGTATGATGCTAATACGGGGCAAATCATTAATTATTGAAACACTGCTAACCTTAGCTTAGTGCAAAAAATAATGCAAGAGCTTTATCAGCAAATTATCACTGCTGTTAATAAAAATTTAGCGACTAATGGCATAACTTTAGTTTTGAGTCGTAACTTAGAAGGTGAAGTTAGTATGATAGTTAATTCTCAATTACCAGCGTATCGGACTGTTTATTATCAGGATAGTAAAGTTTTACATTACCCAGCAGATAGATATGTTTATTTAAATGTGACAGATTTGATGGCTTTAAGACTTGCTTCTTTCCGTTATTTAACAGATGATGCCCAATATACCCCAAAAGCCTTTAATAACTTTCTTAATTGGTTATTTGATAGCACTCCTACATGAGACAACGCTAATGTGGTTCACAGTTATGCATTTGGGAAAAAGTTAACCTTTCTAGATGGTTGAAAAATAGCTTTAGCAAAAATAAACTGAAGAATTTTTGACCAATCATCTGCTCAGTATATTATTCAAAATAGAGGAGCAGTGCTTGCTTTAACTAATTTTGTTAATCCATCTCAGGGAATTATCAGTTTCTATCCTCAAAACGCTATTCCTGAGTAAAATACATTATTTTATATATTAAAAAAGCTACTAAAAGTAGCTTTTTTTAAGGATATAGCTTAGCTTTATTTGTTTTTTGTCCCTTTCAGTTTAAATTTTAATGATTAATAGCATTAATTAACTCTTAGATTAGCCTAGTTGATCCCAACACTCCCCTAAGGAGTGAAGATGAAACATTTTACAATTGAAACAAAAATTAAATGAGCAGAAGCATACCTAAAAGCTAAAAAGAAAAACCTTATTGTTAAAAGCTTTTTAAATACTTATCAATACCGTTATAATAATGGTTATAAACAGGCATTAAGATGTGCCTGAACTAATCTTTATTTATGAAGTAGAATTTATGAAAAGTATGGATCATGAGCATTGCAAAGAATGAACAAACATAAAAGACGAAAACCAGATAGTATTACTAAGCTAAATAAGAATGATCTACAAATTTATCAGGAAATCATGGAGGCGGTTTTAGCCAAAAAGGGCGTAACTCCTGAAGACATTGCTGAAGAATTTCGCAAAAGAAAAGAAGAAATTGCTAATAAAAAGCAAAGTGCTGGTTGTATAAGCATTAATCGTTGTGCAGCATATTATAAGCCTCACCCTAGAAGCAAAAGCGTAAAAATTAATCCTTGACTTTTACAAAAAATTCAAGCAATTATTGTATTTAGTGATTACACGATTGGGCAAGATAAAATTGTAGCTATGATTCAAAATATGTATCATAACACACGATTAAAGCTAAATACTTATTTAGTTCGCAAACATATCCAATATCTTAAATACAAGTCAAGAATACATACCAAGAATCATTATCGTCCTAGAGAGAAAAAGCTAAAAGCAGAACTATTTGCTGATTTGATCCAAAGAAAATTCAAAAGCACAACATATAATGAAGTTTGATACACTGATGTCTCGTATATTCCGATAAATAAAAGATTTTACTTCTTATCAATCATGATTGATGGATTTAATAACGAAATTGTTGGTTGATCAATTAGCAGAACTAATGACACCAAATTAGTTATAGATTCGTTTAAAAAAGCTTTAATCTATAGAAATAATCAACCACCTAAAATAATCCATTCTGACCATGGTGTGCAATATGGAAGCAATATGTACATTGGATTAATGAATGACCTTGGAATCAAAATATCAATGTCTCCAAAAGGGGATTCATTAGCTAATCGTCCTGCTGAATTCTTCTTTTGTAATATTAAACGGGAAAAAATAAGAATCTATAAACCTAAAAATTATTCAGAGTTAATAGCATTAGTTACTGAATATATTGATTGATATAATTTCAGACGTGTACAAAAAAACCTAAATTACCAATCTCCTTTTTTCTACAAGGAGCAATTTTTAAATAACAAAAAATCCCAAAGTGTTGGGATCAACTAGGCTAATCTAACTTGAAATTGAAAGTAAAATGTGCCACAATAAAACTATCATATTGTTTTATTGTGACCTGTCAAGGTTACTTTTTTATGAAATTGTAAAATTTATCTATCTATTATTTATTAAATAAAAATAATTAAAGAAAAAAATCATATGAATCCATGAATAAAAAGAGCGATTGTTGCAGCAGTTGCTGTTAAAATTCTTCAAAAAAGAAAAGCTAAAAAAGAAAAGGCTTTATTAGAAAAAGAAAAAAACGATTAATTTTTTGGGAATAAAAAACTATTTATCTATGAAGTAGCATTTAAAGTAAAATAAAGCATACAAAAAAGCCTTTAATTTAATTGTTAAAGGCTTTTTTGAAATAAGGTTTATGTTAAAACTTTATATGAATGACCTAAATCAGTAAAATGAGAATAAAACCCTGAATCATTTGTACAGTGAAAACTAAAATTAAACTCAATTCCTGCGGGATTGGTAGTATTTTTATAAGCATTTTCTGCTCCTGTTAAGAATGAGTCACTAATATCAAAAATCATTTCCTTAGCTGTTTCAGAGGTAGTATCGTATCAAGGTCCAAAACTATGCATGATAGTTTCAAATCTTTGACTTGATGTAAATGGTCAGTGTCAGAAACCACTTCTTGTATATTCATTTAAATTAGGAAACTTGCTTTTTCAACTAGTATTAAACTCATTATCATTTAATCATTGGAAGAAGTAATATCTTATTCCCCTTCCATCTGGTATAATTTGATTAATAAATCCTGGGAATCCATTATAAGTACTATTCCCTAAAGTTACCATAAATTTTAAATTGTAATCTGTTTGTTCATAAAGAGTCCATCCACTTGGTACCCCACCATTTGGAGCAGAATTAATTATTTTATGTACATTATTTATTATAATTGCTTGATTAGTATCATTAGTCATTTGTATAACTCCCGGGGCAACAATAGTGCTGAAAGCTATACTAATAATTGTTTTTTTAAAAAACATTGTATTCTCCTGAAAAATTATTATCTTTATTTATTAATTTTATTTATAAAACTTGGTATGTATGACCTTTATCTAAATATTTAATTGCAACAGAGTGATACCAATAAAAGACAATATCAAAATTAAATTGAATTCCTCTTGGATTTGTGGCATTTTGGAAGGCTTTTTCGGCATTTGTTAAAAAAGTATTATCAATTGCATAAATCATGCCTGCTGCTGTGTCAGTTTTTCCATATGTTCATGGTCCAAAACTTCCCATATGGGCTTCAAGTCTGTTATCAAATTTAAATGGTCAGTTCCAGAAATTATGTTGTGTGTATAAGTTTAAATTACTAAAACCTGTTGAATAATGAAAATCGTTATCATCTAGCCATTGAAAAAAGAAAAATGAAATTTTTCAATTAGCAGGAACTCTAATTTGATTGATAAATCCTGGGAAGCCATTGTAGGTGCTATTACCTAAAATAACTTGGAATTTAAACTCATAACTTGTATCAATTTCAATTACAAATTTACTTGGAACACCATCGTTAAGTTTAGATTGGGTTACTTGATTAGTTGCATTAGTAATTTGGATAACTCCAGGTGCTACAATAGCACTTAAAGCCAAGCCAATAATTGTTTTTTGTAAAAACATTTTCTTTCCTTTCAAAAAAAGTATTATTTCATTTCAAAATCTAAAATATTTGTTTCTAAATATTTTAAATTTATGTATTAATTCTATTTAAAAAACAAAAAATAAAAATAATTTCTTGTTTTTTTTAACATTTATGAAAATAGTTAGTTAATTAAATATTGATAATTTGATACAATAAAAAAAAATTTTATTAAAATAAGAGGAATTTTTGATTAGATAAATGAAAATAAAAAACATCCTAGGTTTGTTTAGTGCTTTTAGTTTATTGATTATAAGTGGAGCAAGTGTAACTGCTTGCACTTCATCAATTAAAGAAGATTCATTAATTAATTCATCAATTAAGGATTATTCATTAATGAATTTAGACAAATTAAAAGCTGATTTTAAAAATACAAATTTTACCATTAGTAATTCATGAAATAATTTTTGGGGCAATTTAAATGATTTATCCAATAATACAACTTATTATCAATTATTGCTTAATCAGCTATTTGATCAAAATCATATCGATAAAAAATATGAAGAAAATGTTGTACTACAGCAAAAAATAAACTAGGAAATTATGTTAAAGCATATGCTTTAAATCATGTGGTTGAAAAAGATAAAACTATTGAAAGTAATACGAATTTAAGAATTCATATTATGTGAGGTGGTGATTATACTGATATTTCATCTTTTGTGATTAATTGAAAATTAACTAATGATCAGCAACCGCTTTACCCATTATTTTATTTTTTACAACAAAAAAATCATTTAAATATTTATGATAACTTCATAGGAGGATATCTGAATAATAAGATAATTATTAAAAATTACAATAAGCAATTAAAAGCAGCTTTTAACAAGCGATACCCTGGTTCAAACAATTATCAATATACAAATTTTACAACTAGTTTAGCTAATCAAACTCTAAATACTAATGATGAGTCAAATAAATTAGGATTGGTGATTAGTAATGGTCAATCCCATTATATTGATAATAATTTTGTAATTAATTTCTATAATATTCAGCAAATTTTTAATCGTTTAAATAACATATATATTAAAGGTTCAGAAGATAGTGTTTGGGGTAGTTGACCAACTAGAACATCCTATTATTATTTTTTAAGAATTTTAGATGAGGATGATCTATATAACTGTCCTCTCATTCATTATGAAAAGTATTTAACATTTCAAGGTTATTTACCAGGAAGACCAAAAAAAGGAGAATTTCCAGAGGTAAATACAATAACAATTTGATATAAAAAAGAGTTTATGGCAAAAGTAAGAGCCATGTACAATTAATAAAAATTAGGAATAAGTATTTTCTTCCTAAAACCCTTTGTAATCTCCAACATTTAAGTTATAATGAATTAGTTGTCTGTTTCAATTTTTTATAACTCTATATGATACACTGACACAAGTTGTAAAATTATTAATCAAACCCTATTATTTATATGGAAAATAATTCAATAAAACTAAAAATTAAAGCGTACGATAGTAAACAATTAGACCAATCAATTGTCAAAATTATCCAAACAGTAAAAGCTACAGGAGCAGAGGTAAAAGGTCCTATTCCTTTACCTACCAGAAGAAGCATTATTACTGTACTACGTGCTACGCATAAGTATAAGGATTCACGAGAACAGTTTGAGCAACGCACTCATAAACGCTTGTTACAAATTCTTAATGCTAACTCACGTACCCAAGATCAATTAACAAGAATCAAATTACCAAGTGGAGTAAGTGTAGACATCGAAATCGGTGAATAAACTACACTAAGAGAAAAAGAAGATGAAAGGTATTATCGGTCGTAAAATTGCGATGACCCAACTTTTTTCAGAAAAAGGCCAAGCCATTCCTGTCACTATTATTGAAGTACTACCAAATGTAGTACTGCAAAACAAAACTAGTGATCAAGAAGGTTACACTGCTACTAAACTAGCTAGTGTCCCTAAAAGAGTTAGTTTAGTGAATCGTCCTGATTTAGGTCAATTTGAAAAAGCTAAAACAAAACCGATGCGTTATGTAAGAGAAATTAGAGAGATGAGTGGCTTTGAAGTAGGACAAACTCTTACAGCAAGTGATCTCTTTCAAGCAGGAGACCAAGTAGACGCTACTGCTGTTTCTAAAGGAAAAGGCTTTGCAGGAGTAATTAAACGCCATAATTTCTCTACAGGACCGATGGCTCATGGTTCTGGGTACCACCGTGGGATTGGTTCTATGGGAGCTATGGCTCCCAAAAGAGTTTTTAAAGGGAAGAAAATGGCTGGTCAAATGGGACACCAACAAGTCACTATGCAAAACTTAAGTATTGTCCAAATTAAACCAGAAAATAATTTAGTTTTATTGAAAGGATCAGTTCCTGGTCCAAACAAATGTATGGTTATTTTAAAAAACACAACTAGATCTGTACAACATAAAGAGCCTGTTGTTTTATACCAAAACAAGTCAGCTCAAACATCTACTAATTTAACTAAGGAGAAAGCTTAAGATGGAAAAGCAAATTTTAAACCAAACTGGGCAACCTGTGGCTAAACTAAATTTAACTAATCCTTTATGATCCCTTACTCCTCACAAACAAGCAATGTTTGATGCAATTGTTTCACAACAAACTAACGCTCCTTTACGCTATGGTAAAAAAAGGGTAAAAAACAGAGCAGCAGTTAGTGGGGGAGGAGCAAAACCATGACGTCAAAAAGGAACAGGTCGGGCTCGTCAAGGTTCCATTAGATCTCCTCAATGAAGAGGAGGAGGAGTGGTTTTTGGTCCTAATCCTGCTGAAAACTTTGCTAAAAAAGTTAATAAGAAAGTGTATCGCTTAGCAATGCGTTCTTTGTTAGCTGAAAAAGTACAACAAAACGAATTAATGGTGCTTGATAAATTAGAACTTCCTACTATTTCTACTAAAGCTTTAGCAGCTTTACTAGAAACTTTATCAATTCAGAATAAAAAAACCTTAATTATTGTGACTAAACTAACTGAAGCCTTAGTTCATTCTAGTGCTAACTTAAAAAAAGTCTATGTCACTCAAGCAAATAACTTAAGTGCAAGAGTTCTAGCTAACAATAATCAATTATTAGTAACCCAAGCAGCTTTACAACAAATAGAGGAGATTTATCAATAATGCATTTAACTAGAATTATTAAAACTCCAGTTTTAACAGAAAAAAGCTACGCTAAACTAGGAGAAGGATATTATACTTTTTTAGTAGATATTAAAGCTTCTAAACCACAAATTAAGGCAGCTTTTGAAACTATTTTTGAAGTCAAAGTAGACAAAGTAAACACCATTAAAAGTCGTGGTCATAAAAAAAGAATGGGACGTTACATTGGGCGTACTGCTCGTACTAAGAGAGCAATTATTAAGCTTAAAGCAGGAGAAACATTAGATTTATTTAATGAAAAAAGCGACAAAAGTACTAAAACTAAAAAGGAAGGTAATTAATCATGGCTATTAAAGTGTACAAACCTACTAGTCCAGGACGCCGTAATATGACTACTTTAGATTATTCTCATTTATCTAAAGCTAAACCTTTTAAAAAGCTTTTAAAAACTAAAACTAACCATGCGGGACGCAACAACACAGGAAAAATCACTGTGAGACACCGTGAAGCAGGACATAAAAAGTTTTACCGTGTGATTGATTTTAAAAGGGATAAAGACAACATTCCAGCTAAAGTCCAAACTATTGAGTATGATCCAAACCGTAACGCCTTTATTGCTTTAGTAGCATACCAAGACGGAGAAAAACGCTACATCATTCAACCTCGTGGTTTAAAAGTAGGAGACACTATTATGAGTGGTTCTGACGCTCCTTTTAAACCAGGAAACACTTTAACTTTAGCTGACATTCCAGATGGAACCCAAATTCATAACATTGAAATGCGCCCCCATTACGGAGCTCAACTAGTAAGAGCTGCAGGGACATGAGCTCAGCTTGTTTCAAAAGAAACAGAAGGGAAATATGCTTTAGTAAAAATGTCTTCTGGAGAGGTAAGAAAAATTTTAAAAACTTGTCGTGCTACGATTGGAATTGTAGGAAACGAAGACTATAACTTAGTTAACTGAGGGAAAGCAGGACGTAACCGTTGGAAAGGGAAGCGTCCTACAGTTCGAGGAAGTGCTATGAACCCTAATGCTCACCCCCATGGAGGAGGAGAAGGGAAGGCTCCCATTGGACGCAAAGCCCCTATGACGCCATGAGGCAAAAAAGCCTTAGGAGTTAAAACTCGTAACAAGAAAAAACCATCCACTAAATTAATTATTAAACGCAAAGGAGCAAAACGTTAAGATGGCTCGTTCATTAAAAAAAGGTCCTTTTGCTGATGAACATTTATTAGCAAAAGTAGCGGCTCAAAACAAAACAAAACAGCATAAAGTCATTAAAACATGATCACGCCGTTCTACTATTTTTCCAGAATTTGTGGGACATACTTTTGGAGTACATAACGGTAAAGAACACATTCCTGTTTATGTAGTAGAAGACATGGTAGGGCATAAGCTGGGTGAATTTGCTCCCACTCGTACTTTTGGTGGTCATGGTTCAGACAAGAAAAAGAAAAAAGGAGGTAAAAAATAATGGCTGTTAGTGCAAGTTATAAAATGATCAGAATAACTCCTCGTAAGTTTCGCCTAGTAGCGGATATGATTAGAAAGCAACCAGTAATCGCAGCTAAAGTAATGCTAGAAAGTAGTTCTAAAAAAGCCAGTCGTGCTATGCATAAATTACTCAACTCTGCTATTGCTAACGCAACTAATAATCAAAATTTAAGTACCGACGAATTATTTATTGCTTCTTTAATTGTTAACGAAGGACCTACTTTAAAACGTTATCGTCCTAGTGACCATGGGCGGAGCCACCAAATCTTAAAAAGAAGTAGTCATGTCATCATTACCCTTGATGTCAATCCTATGGTTGCCAAACCAAAACCTACAAAAAAAGCTACTCCACTAGTACCTGCTAAACCACAACAGCAAGCAACTGAAGCAAAAAAAGCTAATCCAACTTCTAAGGAAAATAAAAAGCAAGCAACTACTGAACCCTCAACTAAAGTAACAAAACCAGCAGCTACTGTTTCAAAACCAAAAATTAAAAAAACATCACCTGCTAGTAAACCAAAACCAACAGTTAACAAACAACCAACCTCAAAAGCAAAAACAACCACTAAGAAAGGAGAGGCCTAATGGGACAAAAAGTTAGTCCAATTGGATTAAGAATCGGGATTAACCAACCTTGAACATCCAATTGGTATGCAGAAGGCGAACAATACGGAGCTTGAATAGCAGAAGACATTAAAATTCGGCAAGCCTTACACTTACTGCTTAAAAAAGCTAATGTCAGTAAAATTACAATTGAACGTTCTAATAACGATCAGATTAAAGTAAACATTAAAAGTGCCCGTTCTGGAATCGTTTTAGGGCAAGCAGGGAAAAACATTCCTGTCCTTGTCAAAGCAATCCAAAAAGCCATTCATGATCGAAAACGTAAGATTAGCATTAATGTGATTGAAATTAAAAACATGTACTTAGACGCTCAGCTTTTAGCTAACTGAATTGCTGACCAAATTGCTAACCGTGCCTTTTTTAGAATTGTACAAAAACTAGCAATTAGAAAAGCTAGAGCTGCAGGAGTGCTAGGAATTAAAACTCAAGTAGCAGGTCGCCTAGGAGGAACTGATATGGCTCGTACTGAAGGGTACACAGAAGGTACTGTTCCTTTAACTACGCTAAGAAGTAATGTGGATTATGGGATGAGTGAAGCCTTGACAGTGTATGGCCAAATTAGCTGCAAAGTGTGATTATATAAAGGGGTTTTAATTCCTGGCAAAGAATACATCGATCCTAACATCAACACAGAACCTCACAAAAAAAACCAGAACCGAGACCATAAGCAAAAAGGTCGCAGAGACCATTATGCTAACCGCAAAAAAGCTAATGTAAGAAACAATCCAAACAGGAGGCCTAACCATGTTACTACCAAAAAAGACTAAGTACCGTCGTCCTCATCGGATTAAATATGAAGGAAAAGCTAAAGGAAACATTAAAGTTAACTTTGGGGAGTTCGGACTCCAAGCCTTACAAGGAGCATGAATTACTAACCGTCAAATTGAAGCTGCTCGGGTAGCGATGACTCGTTATATGAAGCGTTGAGGAAAAGTATGAATTAACATTTTCCCTCACCTTTCTCTTACTAAAAAACCAATTGAAGTAAGAATGGGATCAGGCAAAGGATCTCCAGACACATGAGTAGCAGTAGTGAAAGAAGGAACAGTTATGTTTGAAGTAGCTGGAGTTTCAGAAGCCATTGCTCGTGAAGCCTTACGACTAGCTATGCATAAACTCCCAATTAAATGTCGTATTATCAAAAAAGAGGAACAGTAATCTAATGGAAGAAAACAAAAAACTTACTTTTCAAGATCTGCAAGCAAAAACAACGCTTGATCTGAGAAAACTAGAAGAAAAAAGTCGAGCAGAACTATTTGCTTTACGCTTTCAAGCAGCTCTGGGGAATTTAGAAAAAACCCACCGTGTGAAACAACTTAGTGCTTTAATCGCACGAGTGTTAACTGTTCTTAATTTACGTAAACTGCAAGGAGCTGACATGAAGACCCAAATTTCTACTGTAGAAATCCAAAAGGCTCGTCGGGAAGTGATGGAGGCAGTTAACACAGAAGCCCAAGCAGTGGCAGAAAAAAAACAAGCAGCCTTAGCAGAGCAACAAGCAGCAGAAAACCCATTGTTAGTAGATGATGATGCCTTAAACCAAGCCTTGGCTGCCCAAGAACTTGAAGCAGAAACTGAATCTGAACCTGCTTTAGCAGAAATTGTAAACCCTAAAAGTTCTGCTCATAAAAATAAAAAAACTTCTGAAGCTAAAGCTACTGTTTTAGCTAAAAACCCTACTCACCCTAACCCTAAAATAAATACTACTCATAAGGAGGCAAAATAATGGAAGCAAAACAACCGCAACACAAAACGATGTCAGGGGTGGTGCTTAATACTAGTAACGCTAAAACGATTAATGTTTTAATTAAAACTTACAGCAACCATCCGATTTATAAAAAACGCATTAAACGTTCTAAAAAATATTTAGTGCATGATGAAAAAGAACAAGCTAAAACAGGAGATTTTGTAGAAATTATTGCTTGTCGTCCTTTATCACGCCATAAACATTTCCGTTTATTAAGAATTATTGAAGCAAAGGTTAGTAAAAATGATCAAAACAGAAACTAGGCTAAAAGTAGCTGGGAACAGTGGAGCTAAAGAACTGTTAGTGATCCGTCTCTTAGGAGGATCTAACCGTAAAGTGTGTAACATCGGAGATGTGGTAGTTTGTACTGTCAAAAAAGCCATGCCTCATGGGTTAATTAGTAAAGGGAAAGTAGTAAGAGCGGTGATTGTACGCACTGTGAGTGGAGTACGCCGTAAAGATGGCTCTTACATTACTTTTAATGAGAACGCAGCGGTTCTAGTAAAGGATGATAAAAATCCTGTAGGAACAAGGGTTTTTGGAACAATAGCACGTGAAGTAAAAGAAGCAGGGTTTACTAAAATTGCTTCTTTAGCACCGGAGGTTTTATAATGAAAGCCAATAAAAAACAACAACTACACAAAACTAAACTCCATAAAGGAGATTTAGTACGTGTCATTGCAGGAAAACATAAAGGACTAGAATCCCCTATTTTAAGACTAGACCATGCAAAATCAAAAGTCTTTTTAGAAGGAGTAACTGTCATTAAACATGTGAAACCTGACCAAAACCAGGAACAGGGAGGGATTCAAGATGTTCCTTATGGGATTCATTGGTCTAATGTCATGATTCTAGATCCCAAAAACAAGAAAAAAGTAAGTAGAATTGCTTACAAAACCATAGATAACAAAAAAGTGAGAATTGCTGTCAATTCTAAAGCTAAATTAGGGTAGGAGGAAGCATGAACCGTTTAGAACAACAATATAAAGAAAAAATTATTCCTACTTTAATGCAGGAGCATAATTTGACATCTGCAATGCAGGTTCCAAGAATTGAAAAAATTGTCCTTAACAGTGGAGTTAGTGACGCAGTCACTAACAGTAATTCAGTAGAAGAAACTAGAGCTCAGCTAGCACGAATTTGTGGACAAAAACCAATTATTACTCATGCTCGCAAGTCATTAGCTGCCTTTAAACTAAGAACAGGAATGGCTGTCGGAGTCAAAGTAACCTTAAGAAGAAAAAAAATGTATGAATTTTTAGATAAACTAATTAACATTGCTCTTCCAAGAGTAAGAGATTTTAGGGGGCTCAGTCTTAACAGTTTTGACAGTCAAGGGAATTACAGTTTAGGAGTAGCAGAAATGGTCATTTTTCCCGAAGCTGAATACGAAACAATTAAAAAAGCAAGAGGGTTAGACATTACGATTGTTACTAACTCTACCAACAAAGTACTTGTGCTTGATTTATTTAAAAAAATGGGCTTTCCTTTTAAGCATCAGCAGGGGAATAACTAATGGCAAAAAAAGCATTAAAATTTAAAAACACTAATAATAAGTTTAAAGTACGTAACTACACACGCTGTGTCAAATGTGGACGTCCTCGTTCAGTATTACGTAAATTTAAACTATGCCGTATTTGTTTCCGCCACATGGCTTATAAAGGGGAACTACCCGGTATCAAAAAGGCATCTTGATAGGAGGAACAAAATTATGATGACAGATCCAATAGCAGACATGCTAACTAGAATCCGCAATGCTAATCAACGTAAACTACCTGGAGTAGTAATGGGAACTTCTAAACTGAAGGTGCAAATTGCTCGGATTTTAAGAAACGAAGGTTATATTAAAGGTTACAAAGTATTTGGCACTGCTCCTCATCGTAAGATGAGTATTAGTCTTAAGTACCATGGACCTGAAAGACAACAATCTATGCTTGGTTTAAAAAGAATTTCTAAACCAGGCCTAAGGGTTTATGCAAAATCCCAAACTATTCCTAAAGTGCTTAATGGTTTAGGAATTGCGATCATTTCTACTTCCAAAGGAATCATAACAGACCAAGAAGCTCGTGCTCACAACCTTGGTGGTGAAGTACTAGCTTACATTTGATAGGAGGACGTTATGTCAAGAATAGGTAACCGTATTTTAAGCATTCCTGAAGCTGTTTCTGTTAAGGTTTTAGCAGATAACACAGTGGCAGTTAAAGGACCAAAGGGTACTTTAACAAAACACTTTAATCCTGCGATTAAAATTACAGTGACAGAGCAAGGAATTAAAGTAACTCGTAGTAGTGATTTAAAAAGAATCAAACAATTACACGGTACTACTAACTCCCTTTTAGCAAGCATGCTGATTGGAGTGAAAACAGGGTTTGAAAAAAAACTAATCTTGCAAGGAGTAGGGTACCGTGCTAAAATGGTAGGACAACACATTGCTTTAAGCTTAGGCTTTTCCCATATTATTAATTATGTTTCTCCCTTTTCTGGAGTAGTGCTTAGCTCTCCTCGTCCTACTTTAATTGTAGTGAATGGAAGTGACAAACAACAAGTAGGAGAAGTAGCAGCTCAAATTAGAGCTCTGCGTCCTCCTGAGCCTTATAAAGGGAAAGGAATTCGTTATGCTGACGAAACAATAATACGTAAGGAAGGAAAATCTGCTGGCAAATAAGCTAAGCACAAAAAATTAAGATGAAACCTAGTGCTAATAAAATTAGAAAGCATCGTCATAACAGAATGCGCTACTATATTAAAGGGACAGCAGAAATTCCTCGCCTTAATGTTTTTCGTTCTGAGCGTCATTTTTATGCTCAAATTATTGATGACAAAAACCATAAAACGCTTTGTGCGTGTAACACTTTACAAATTGCATCCCTAACTAAAACAAGTAATAAAGAAGCTGCTGCTACTGTAGGAAAACTAATTGCAAAAAAAGCTCTCAAGCAAAAAATTACGAAAGTAATTTTTGACCGCGGAGGATATTTATACCATGGCAAAATTAAAGCCTTTGTAGAAGCTGCTAGAGAAAACGGATTGGTATTTTAAACATGAATCATTTTAACCAAAAACCAGAAGATATGAAGCAGACCCAACCACCAGCAACTAATGCTGTCTTAACAGATAACCCCTCATATCATAAGCCCTCAGCTTCTCATGCAGGGGGTCCATCAAACGAAGAGCAATCCTCTAGAAAACCGAGACGCTCAAAGGGTCGTAAACCGCAAATAGCTAAAAAAGCTTTTAGCGAAGAAGTCATTCAAATTAAGCGGGTTACTAAAGTAACTAAAGGAGGAAGGAAGTTCCGTTTTGCTGCTTTAGTTGTGATTGGAGATAAAAAAGGACATGTCGGGTTTGCAAAGAGTCATGCTCGAGAAGTACCAGCTGCCATTAAAAAAGCAATGTCAAAAGCTCAAAAAAACTTAATTACTGTCCCTATGGTTAACACTACTATCCCTCACGCCATTATTGGACACCATAATGCTTCTCGAGTTTTAATTAAACCTGCTAAAGCAGGGGTAGGAGTAATTTCTGGAGGAGCTACTAGGGTTGTGATGGAGCTTGCAGGAGTTCAGGATGTTGTGACTAAATCCCTTGGTTCAAACAACCGCTCTAATGTACTAAGAGCAGTTTTTGATGGGATTTCTAAACTCCGCTTAAAAGAATATTTTGAAAACATTAAAAAGCCTTTAGATCTCCCAGAAAGCTCTAAACCTGCAGAAGAAACTAAAACAACATCAGAAGCTTCTGAAGCTTCTGAAAAACCAGAAGCAGAACATCATGAAGAACCAAAACAAACTGCATCTGAGTCAGAAGTAGTTGAACCTGTGGTGGCAGCCCAAGCAGATAACAAAACAGAGGAGCAGTCAGCATAGTGAAATTACATGAATTAAGCCCAACTCCTGGTTCTACTCATAACAGAAAAAGAGTAGGAAGAGGAACTTCATCAGGGAAAGGAAAAACTTCTGGGCGGGGACAAAAAGGCCAAAAATCACGTTCAGGAGGAAACATTCGTCCAGGATTTGAAGGAGGTCGTACTCCTTTATATCGTTTACTTCCTAAATTTGGGTTTACTAACTTTAGCAAAAAGCAATACACTATTTTTAATGTAGGAGATTTAGAAAAGCTAGATTTAGTAGAAATTAACAATAACACTCTTTATCAAAAAGGTTTGCTTAAATCAGAGCGTTCTCGTGTTAAAATTTTAGGAGACGGGAAATTAACCAAAAAACTTAATGTTAAGGTTAATCGGGTGTCAAAGAATGCTAAAATTAAGATTGAAGCAGTTCAAGGCACAGTTTTAGAAACACAAAAATAAGGATATGTTTGGAAGAAAAAAAACGCTTCTTTTTAAGAAAAAAAAGACAAAAGAACAAGATAAGCGAGAAATAGTTTTCGTAAGTGGGAGCTTTTTTGTAAAAAACAAAGATTTATTTAAAAGGATCTTGTTTACGCTTGGAATTTTATTACTAATTAGAGTCGGCAGTTATATTACCGTGCCTGGAATTAATGTCAGTAAGAATTTATCTGACCTTTCGTCTCAGTCACAGTTTTTTGCTTTAATCTCACTTTTAGGAGGAGGAACGCTTGGGAAATTTTCTGTTTTAGCGTTAGGAGTCTCTCCCTATATTACAGCCTCTATTATTGTACAACTGCTTCAAACTGATGTGGTACCTATTTTAACTCGCTGAGCTAAATCAGGAGCTAAGGGGCGAAAAAAACTAGACCGCTTAACTAAGTATTTAACCATTCCTTTTGCTTTAATGCAAGGAATAGCCACGATTTTTACGATGGCTAGTCAACATGCAATTACGCCGAAATGGCAAGACACTGCTTTTGGTTCTGGACCTCCTGTCTTTTATTATATTTTAGTCCCTATGTGTTTATTAGCAGGAACTATGTTAATGTTGTGGCTAGGAGACCAAATTACTTTAAAAGGACTAGGGAACGGAGTTTCATTAATTATCTTTGGAGGAATAGTTTCTCGTCTTCCTTTAAGTATTCAAGAAACCTACAAATTTTGAATTTCTGGAGGAGATGTAAGTAATGTCTTGTTTGTCGGGATTATTAAATTTATGGTGTACTTCTCCATGTTTATGGTTATGATCCTCTTTGTCATCATCCTCAATGAGGCCGAGCGGCGTATTCCGATCCAGCAAACAGGGGGCGGACTCGCCACCCAGCAGATGGAGCAAAAACCCTATTTACCTTTGAAGGTAAATAGTGCCGGGGTTATTCCTGTTATTTTCTCTAGCGCGATTATTTCTGCTCCTGTAACGATTGCTCAAATTATTCGTAGTTCTAGTCCTAACAATGGTTTTGTGTTGTTTACAGAACACTACTTAGCTTTTACAAGCTGGTCAGGCATTGCCATTTATGGAGTAATGACGATTATGTTTACCTTCTTGTACGCTCAAGTACAAATTAACCCCTTAAAGATTTCAGAAAACTTCCAAAAATCAGGAACCTTTATTCCAGGGGTAAAACCAGGCAAACAAACAGAACGCTACATTGCAAGTACTGTTACAAGGTTAAGCATTATGGGGTCAGTCTTTTTAGCTGCCATTGCTGTTTGTCCTTATATTATTAGTAAACTAACAGACCTTCCGAAAGCTTTAGCGATCGGAGGAACTGGGTTAATTATTATGGTCTCTGTTGGTCTGCAAACCTTAAAACAAGCTCAAGGGCGTTTAACCCAACAAAAATTCATTAGCAGAAAGAACCAATCAATCTTACAACAAGGTGATTACACTTCTTATATTTGGTAATAAAAAATGCAACAAATTGTTTTATTAGGAGCTCCAGGCTCAGGAAAGGGAACAATCTCTAATTATTTATGTAGATTCCATAAGTTTACCCATGTCGCAACAGGAGATATTATGCGTGATAATATCAGACGACAAACAGAAATGGGCACTAAATGTGCCCAGTACCTAGAACAAGGAAAATTAGTTCCAGACAAACTAACCATTGCGATGGTAGAAAACCATATTAAGCACATTACAGCTCACATTGTGTGGGACGGGTTTCCCCGTACTGTAGAACAAGCCATGGCTTTAGATGAAATCTTGTTAAAAAGACATCAAAAAATTAACAAAGTCTTACTCTTAGACATTGATGAGAAAAAACTTTTAGCTCGCATTGCGGGCAGAATCATCTGCCCGATGTGTAATCGTGTTTATCATGTAGTAGACATTCCTCCAAAAAAAGCTAATGTTTGTAACTTTGATGGAGCCCAACTCCAATCACGTTCAGACGACACAGAAGCTAAGTTTAAGGTACGGTTAGAAGAATACAATTTAAGGGTTGCTCCTTTAATTAGTTATTATGACAAACAAAAACTTTTAGTAAGAATAAACGCCAACCAATCACAAGAAGCAGTGCAAGCAGCGATCACAGCTGAGTTTGATGATTAGATTTGATGATTAAACAGTTAACAACTCAAGAAATTCACAAGATGCGCCAAGCTGGGCAAGTTTTACGCCAGTTACTTGCTCATTTGAAAGCTAATGTTAAAGTTGGTACTACTGGGTTAGAGCTTGATGCCCTTGCTGCTACTTTTATTAGCAAAGCTCAGTGCCTTTCTAATTTTAAAGGGTATCATGGTTTTCCTAACACGATTTGTGTTTCTGTTAACCACCATTTGATCCATGGCATCCCTAATGACCTTCCCTTTCAAGCAGGAGATTTAGTTTCTGTCGATGCAGGATGTATTTATCAAGGGTACCATGCAGACGCTGCTTTTAGCATGATTGTCGGACAGGGATCAGAAGAAGCTAAAAAACTGCTAAGAGTAACTCAAAAAGCTTTGCACAAAGCGATTCAAAAAGTAAAAGCAAATGTAAGAGTCGGCACTATTGCTCATACCATTGAATCATATGTTACTAAGCATGGCTTTCATATTCCTACCAGTTATGCAGGACACGGGATTGGAACCCAAATGCACCAAGATCCCTTTATCCCGAACCAAGGGATGCCTGCAGGTTCTGGGGTGCAATTACCTGCTAACACTGCTATTTGTATTGAACCAATGGTACAAGCCACAACTAGTGCCACTAGAGTTCAAGCAGACCAGTGAACTGTAGCTAGTGGTGATCAAGGCTTAGGATGTCACTTTGAACATACCATTTTAATTACTAAAAAAGGGTGCGAAGTATTAACATAGCATTACAAGAAAAGGAGGAACCATGGCTACAGCTTCTAATAATTTAGAAATTAAAGGGGAAGTACAACAAGTTTTACCAAACGGCTTATTTATGGTCAAGTTAGAAAACGATGTTGTGATTAGAGCCCACGTTTCAGGAAAAATTCGTTTACATTACATTCGAATTCTTAAAGGAGACCATGTCTTAGTAGCAATCTCTCCTTACGACTTAGAAAAAGGAAGAATTATCTTCCGTTATAAATAAATAATATTTAAATATTTAAAATTAATTATTAATCTTAAAAAAACTTATGAAAGTAAGAAGTTCAGTAAAAAAAATCTGTATGGACTGTCAGGTTATCAGACGCAAAGGAGTGCTTAGAGTCATTTGCTCAAAAAACCGTCGCCATCACCAGAGACAAGGATAAATAGTTTATGGCAAGAATCGGAGGGATTGACATCCCAGAAAACAAAAGAGTGGTTATTGCATTAACTTATATTTATGGAATAGGTCCCACCAAAGCCAAGCAAATTTGTAGCGTAGCTAACATTGATGTTAACAGGAGAGTTAAAGACCTTGCAGAAGAAGAGTTAACTTTACTGCGGAACGCTGTTAGCAAGCATAAAACAGAAGGAGCATTGAAACGTGAAGTTTCAATGAACATTAAGCGTTTAATGGAAATTGGCTCATACCGTGGCATTCGCCACCGTCGCCACCTTCCAGTGCGTGGCCAATCAACCAAACAAAACGCTCGTACCCGTAAAGGGCCAAAAAGAACACAAGCCAACAAGAAAAAAAGTAACAAAAAAAAATAGGAGGTAACTTGCAATGAAGAAAAAACAAAACACTACCAAACGCAAAAAAATTAAAAAACAAGTACCTAAAGGGATAGCTCATGTTCACTCCACTTTTAATAATACTTTAGTCACAATGTCAGATGAAGCAGGCAATGTTTTATGCTGATCTAGTGCAGGAGCCCTTGGAGTAAAAGGCACTAAAAAATCTACTCCTTATGTAGCTCAAATGGTAGGAGAAACAGCAGCTAAAACTGCGATGGAACATGGCATGAAAGAATGTCGAGTAGAAATTAAAGGGCCAGGTCCTGGTCGTGCTGCTGCTGTACGTAGTTTAGGGCAAGTAGGACTAAAAATTACAGAAATTAAGGATGTGACGCCGCTCCCTCATAACGGAGTGCGCCCCCCTAAAAAACCAAGAGGATAAAGCAAGCAAATGAAGAAATTTTTAATTCCCAATAAAATTACTCTCCAAGGAGAGGATCTAACCCAAAATTATGCTAAGTATGAAATTCAACCCTTAGAAAAAGGCTTTGGTCATACGCTAGGGAATGCTTTACGCAGAACGCTATTATCTTCTGTTCCTGGAGCATCTGTTTTTGCATACCGTATTAAAGGACAATTACATGAGTTTTCAAAAATAGAAGGGGTATTTGAGCCAATGACTTTAATTACTCTTAATTTAAAAGAGTTAGTTTTAAAAATTGACCATGAGGCTTTTAGTGAAGAAGAACATGTAGTTTTAACCTTTCGTTCTAATAAAGAAGGACCAGTTTATGCTAAAGACTTTGAATGTCCTGCAGGAGTAGAAATCATTTCTCCAGACTTATTAATTATGACTCTAGCAGGGGACAAAGACATTGACATGGAGGTTTTTGCTAAAAACGGGCGTGGTTTTAATACTTTTGAAGAAAACAAAAGTATTAAATTGTACAAAGACATGATCATTACAGATTCATATTATCTACCAATTAAAAAAGTAGCATACAAAGTCATTCCAATGAAGGTTACTGTTGCGACTGAACTAGAAGCCCTCGAGTTAGAAGTGACCACAGACGGATCAATTAGTCCAGAGGAAGCTTTAAGTTTAGCAGCTCAAATATTAATTGGACATTTAGAATACTTTGAACACCTTAGTGATTATTTAGTTTCAGTTTTTGAAGAAGAAAAAGAAGAAGAACCAGAAAAATCTTTATTTATTTATGAATTAGGTCTTTCTTTAAGAAGTGAAAACTGTTTAAAGAAAGCCAACATTATTACAGTGAAAGATTTAATTACTTATACCAAAACAGAAATTAAAAAGTTGAAAAACCTAGGACAAAAATCTTGAAAAGAAATTGAAGATAAAATGCACCAGCTTAACCTTCAATTTAAAGAGGAGGAATAAAAATGTCATATATGCAAAAAAGAGGCAAAAACACTGCCTGAAGACAAAGCTTAATGCGCAATCTCATGACTGAGCTTATTTTGCACGAGCAATTAAAAATTACAGAAGCGAGAGCCAAGGAATTACGTAAGCATGTAGATCGTTTAATCACATGAGCTAAAGAAGGCTCACTTGCTTCCCGTCGTCTTGCTAAAAGGTTATTACGGGACATTGATGTGACTGATTCAGAAACTATTTTGCAAAAACTGTTTAATACTATTGGGCCACGCTACAAAAAAAGAGCAGGAGGGTACACCCAAATCATTAAACTTTACGAACGAAAAGGGGATAATGCTCCGATTGTTCTAATTAAGTTAGTATAAGATTAAGCTTGATTTCATTGCTTAGTACTGCCAGCTATTTCATAAAATACCATTAATATCTTAAGAAGTTAGAAAAAAGTTTATGCATTTTTCTAACTTTTTATATATATATATATTTGTTAAGATAGTATAAATATAAAATTATTTTGGTGAACAAATGTTCAAAAATTTTATTATTGCTAGTGCATCGCTTTTGATGGCTTCTGGCATTTTAACATCAACAGCAGCTTGAAATACACAACAACAAGAAGCTAAAAGTATTAGCACAGCCCAAAAAACACAAAGCGTAGGGAATACCTTTAATCATACAGTGAATAGTACACAACAAAGCTTGCAAGATAGTCCTCAGCAAATTCTAAATAAAATCAAGCACGATCACATGTATGTGCCTAATGGTACTAATCCTGATGCTACTAGTCCTCAAACTTTAGCTGCTATTAAAACTGCTTTGCAAAACGCCAACCAAGCCTTAACAAAAACAGATATGCAGCATATTAAAATTTTTAGCAATCCAGGGACAAATTTAAGCGAAGAAAACTACACTATTGTAACTTGCTATGCAATTGTAGGATCTGCTTTTATGGCTAAAAATATTTTTGTAGAAATTGCCAAAAATGTTTCAAAAACTATTAATTTATACAACCCCTTGTTCGGAGTAAATAAGTATAATAGTGAGTCAAGCTATCTTGATGATATTTTCTTAAAAGGGCTAAACTATAATGCCTCAGCTAAAACAGTGACTTTTAATAGGGCTAAATTAACAGGGCAAGATTTAGTAGATTATGAGAACCAAATGGCACCTACTCATAATATTAATCCTGGCTTAGTATTACTAAACCGTTATTTACATAACGGTTTTTTAGCTTATAATCCTCAAGGTTATATTCCACCTAGACAAGCTTTACTGTCTGATAGTTCTAGCTCTTTACAAACAGTTATTAGCGTGAGTAATACATGCCAAAAACAAATAAACGCAAGATCTTCTTTATCTGACTGAATTAAATTAGATATGCATTGAGATAGAGTTAACATAACACTTGGATATAAATTGATGAATCCTATTGTGCACGCTTTAAGTAAATCTGTTATTGCTAAAGTCTTAGCAGCGGCAGGAGTTGCTTCTAGTTTTTTTGCTAATTTAATTGATGCTATTCATACAAGTGTGGAATTGAGTGAAATGGACATAGCATTTGATCTTATTGCAATAATATCAGAAGCCACAGAAGAGTTTCCTTATCTTAGCCTTATTATGGATGCTATAACAGCAGTTATAGATGTCATAGCCATGTCCGCAATTATTGATAGCTTGATAGATATGATAAAACAAACTTTTGAAATAATTTTTAATGTTAGTGATAATCCTTTGGTGGAAAATTTAACAGCACAACAATATTCAATTGTTTGGTATTCATTAACTTTTAGCATTCATTTTTTTGAATTATGAAAATCCACTATATCAGAAACAACTACTAAGAATCCAAATTTAACCTTCCCTTCGACGCTTACGCCATCATTATTTAATCCTAGTTTAGGTGTAACCTCATTTATTAGTGGTAATGAAAACGATTTTACTATTGTAGCCTCTAGTGATCAGCTTAGTCAATTATGCTGGGCTATAAATCCTAGTAGAGGAAATGACACAAGAGAATTGTTTAAATTAATGGAATGAGGGAATTATGACAATTTTAAAAATTTAAAGGTATCTGATTTATATCATTTAGGAACATCTGTATCTTGAGCATTACAGATTCCTGAATATCATATGGCAGTTATACATGTGAAAAAAATTAACCAAAAATATCAAATTGTCTGAACTAATTTAGACAACTCTAAAGGGAAAACCTCTTTAAAAGGGGCAGGTCTTGAATTAGATACTTCTTTTATTGGTGAAAATATTCAGAATAATATTTTAATTAATGAGTCAATTTACCAAAAAATAATTACTCGATATTTATGATGTAAAAATAATTGAAATGTAATAAAAAATTCTGCTATGAGTCATAATTATCTTACATGACAGGCTTATTTTGAAAATTATGTAATTGCTCAAAATGGTATTAATCAAGATAATGTTAGCATGGCAAATTTAGAAGCTTTATTAAATACTTTAACTTCATATTTTGGTAATTTAGTCAAAATGTCTCATTCCGCAGAAGCTTCATCACAGCTTTATAGCATTTATTTTAATCAACAAACTAACAATCTAAATATACAGACAAACTAACAAGAAATAAAAATATGAAAAAAAAATTAATTAGTCTGATGGCATTAGGTCTAATAGCATCTCCAACTGTTAATGTAGTAGCTTGTTCCTCATCAGATAATAATTCCTCATCAGATAATAATTCCTCATCAGATAATAATACTCCCGCAACCAAACAACAAGAAACAAAAGCTTTACTTGATGTTATAAATCAATCACATGATTTTAGCATTAATAGTATGCAAAACCCTCCTAATCAAAAATCCTTTGTTTTTAATAATGGTAAGGTATTAAACCATAAAGAAAACATTAATTTTAGTTTTGAATTAACTAATAATTCATTAATTCTTGATCATTCTCAATTATTAGCTGAATATCAAGGAATTATGATTTATGATACTAATCATAAAACATTTACTTTGCAAGGAACTCCATTTAAACAACCTGCTCATTATACTCCAGGTTGATATGAACCTTCCCTTTCATTTACTTCTACAATTTATGGAGATACTAATGATTTCGTAATTCTTGCCTCTAGTGATCAGCTTAGTCAATTATGTTGGGCTATAAATCCTAGTCAAGGAAATGACACAAGAGAATTGTTTAAATTAATGGAATGAGAAAATTATGAAAATTTTAAAAGTTTAAAGGTATCTGATTTATATCATTTAGGAACATCAGTATCATGGGCATGACAAATTCCTGAATATCATATGGCAGTTATACATGTAAAAAAAATTAACCAAAAATACCAAATTGTTTGAACTAATTTAAACAGCCCCGAAGGAAAAACTTCTTTAAAAGGTTCAGGTTTAGAGGATAATTCAATTTTTTGAAAAACAATTAATAAAAAAGCTGATCAAAATATTTTTCATTTATGAGTACCTCGTCAATTATTGCTTGAATTTAAACAAATCTATCAGCTTGGTTCAGCACAAGTTTGATTTCAAAGTAAAAATCTAGGTAATTGAATTTATAATAAAAGTGGGTTTGACCATCAATCTCCTAACGGGATTGAAATTACTAATTCTCAATATCAACCATATTCTTCTTACAATACAAATTTTAATGAAATGATACAAGCAGTGCAGAGTTTATTTTCAGGAACATCAGTTCTGAATAATTTAAATAATCTTTTGCAAAGTAAAGCTAATGCATACAATTTAATTTTTTATCAAAAACTCCAAGGTAATCAAATTATTTTTGATGCTAAACATTCTGGGGTGATAAACTAATGCTTAAATTTTGAAATTTAATTACTAGTAATATCGCTATTATTTCTACCATATTAATTGCATCTCAAAACGCTATTTTTATGAAAAGCCCTTATGGATTATCACCATTGTCAAAAGCAAATAATACATGAAAAGAAACAAATTTAAATGATTTCAAAGTGCCTAGTCATAATTTATCCATGACAATATGTAAGGATGATTCATTACAGATTGCTATTAATCCTAGTCAGGCGGATATTAATTTAAATATATATAATAAAGGTAATTGAAAGGTGCTTTATTATAGGCTTGGTGTAGCATTGGATCATAAATATCAAAAATTTCTTTATGTTTATGGCTTGGATGAGGACTTATTCGAACATACGATCGGAGAAAGCCCAAGATTGCCATCACAAGATTACACTATTATTGATAAGAGTACTAATAAAACATGAATTCCATTTAATGATTTTGACCCAAATTATGGAGATTGGGCATCTTATAATTTAACCTTTAAAAATTTACTTAATAAAACAAGTTTTGATTTTTCCTTAAATCTTACCTACTTCAATTTGACAGATTTTAGCCCTGATAATAGTATTAGCTTTGGATCTACAAATTCAAGTCCTAAGCCTTTTTTACAGTGAATTTGAGATAATCAACCACATTACTTTAATGATATAGCTACAATTGATTTTACAGAAATGATTAATACAGAAGTCAACGGGATTAAAAAAAATGTAGCTGACTTTGGCACTGATGCGGCAGCTGCTTTTTTTCTAAATCAAATTCATTATCACTATTGATTTTATACATATGTAGATTGGAAGAGCTATAATGAAACTTATATTTCATTTACTGATCCTGATTATGTGATTAATCTTAAAAATTTAAACCCAACATCTAAAGCAGACTTAGAGGATGGGGTTACAGTTCCAGCTATTAAATTTCCATCTCATTATTCAGGAGGAGGTGTGTATGCAACATGACAATGAAATTTTAGTGAAACAGTTTTAGATAACGATGTTGATCCTTTATCATTAACTGATCAATCAGCCTTTTATTATCCAAAATATTGGAATACAATATCTCAACAAGACATTGGCGTCGCTTTTGATAGCTCAGATGGTACTAAAATTTATATTGACAATTTAGCTATGACTGGATCTGATTACATGCCAAGCTATTATCGCTTTGATTATAGAACTGCAGGTTGACCTGCTTCTAGTTCTTTTAACACTACAGTTTTTGATAATAAAGCATATGTTTTACCTTCAAATTATCCTAATCCAGCTCAATCAATTATCAATAAATTAACTAATTTTAATTTTAGTTATCCAAGTGTTCTTAACCCTAACATTAGTAGTCCATCAGCACAAGAATCCCTTTTAACTCAATTAGATTCAGTTAATAATGATGTATTAAAACCTTATTTAAGTGATGCTAGTGCTATTATTCATGATCAATTTACTTTAGATTCTGGAAGCGATAACTTAGTTGCTGGGAATAATCCTGCAACTTTTACGATTAACTATCCAAATTATCCACAATGAACAGCACAAGTGGATGTGAATATCTTATATCAATCATAAAACCTAATTGTTAGTAAAATCAATGTTTCAAAATGATTTTGCTATTTATTTTGCACTTTTCAAAATAGTTAGCAAAATGTTTTGAACAAAATTTTAGCTAAATTACTATCATTTTAAAAACAGTTTCTTGAAGAAAAACAGCAAGACCAGTACTTTAAGGTATTGAGCTTCATATTAGATTAAAGAAGATAACATGATAATTACTTTCTAGAATAAAAAATTTTTAATTTTTAATAATGTTAATGTAAAATTATCATTACAAATAAGCAATAATAAATAAAAAATCAACAATATGAAAAAATTATTAAGCATTTTTGGAGCTCTAACCATAGTGGGAGGGGCTGGAGTATCTGTAGTAGCATGTAGTAATGGTTCTGATTTATCAGGCCCATCAACAGCAGCTAAAATAAAAGATACAAACATAAGTCTTCCTGCTTTAACTAATAGAGATACCTCTAATCCTGCTACTATTATTGCTCTTAAAAAGGCTTTAAAACAAGCTAATCCTCAATTAACTCAAAAAGATGAAAATGGCTTTTCTTTCCAAAAGGTTTGGTTAGATGATAATGAGCAATCTAATTCAGTTTTAATAACTATTAGATTTAAAAACGGTTTTGACAGTTTTGAGTTAAGTGTTTTCATCCATTCTACTGCAGCTCAAATTAAAGCCAAAATTACAAACCCAAATACTACTATTGCTATTCCTGCAGGTTCTAAGTTAAGTAATGCTACAACCCAAACAGCTCTTAGAAAAGCTATTCACGCTAAATATTATTTATTAAGTGATTATGACACAAGCTCTTCTACAATAACCTTCCCAGATGCAGCAACTCAATCCCTTACAGATAATGAAACAGCTAACACAGTTAAATTAAAAATTACTGATGACGCTGCTAAACCCTCTAGTGTTGAAGTTGATTTAACTAAAGTGGAAATCCATGCTACAGCAGCCCAAATTGCAGCTAAAATTAATAAAAGTGCTTTAATCGCTATTTCATCACTCTCTTATCCTCCGCTTAGTAATGAAGAAGAAGCTATCAAAACATCTATGCAAAAAGTTTTTACAACTTTAAGTGATTATGATATGACTACTATTACTTTTGCTAACCCATCTCAAATCCTTAAGGATGATCAATATGCTAATACAGTAGTAATTACTATTACAGATGATTCTGCTAATGGCACAAAAATTAATGTTAGTTTAACTGATGTCGAAGTTAATTCGACAGCAGAAGAAATAGCTGCTAAATTTTGAGGGAAAGAAAATAATTTAATTAGCCTCAAAGCAGACTCTAATGATAAACTTAGCAATCAAACTACTGCAGATCAGTTAAGAGCATCTATTAAATCAGAATTTGGGTTAACTGATTATGACATGGCTCATATTGCTTTTGCTAATAAAAGTCAAATTTTAACAGATAATGAAACAGCTAATTCAGTTACATTAAAGATTAAAGATGATGAACCTATCCCAGATAAAGACACAGTAACCTTAACTAATGTACAAATTCACTCTACTGCATATGAAATTAGAGCTAAACTAAATAATGTTGGGCGTCTATCTGCTACTATTGTTAATCCAGATCCTTCTGATGATACATTGTCTCAAACAAACATTAATAAAATCTTGTCAATAGTGAAAGCTAATAACCCTCAATTAAGTATATTTGATCAAAGCACACTTAGCATTGATGTTAACCCATCAACAATCCTTACTGCAGATACTAGAGTTGCTGTAACACTTAAAATTAAGGCTGATTCCAAAAAACCATGAACCGCAACAATTACTTTAAATGTAGCAAGATTTGAAACTAGCACTTCTGATAAATATAAAGCCTTTAAAATAGCAGATAAAATAGGAGCCTCATTACTTGTTGCTATTAAAGCAGGCTCTAATCCTGATGTTACTAATCCTGTCACTAACGCAGAAATAAAAAACACTATTCAAAAACTAAATCCTACTATAACTAATGCAGATAAAGCGAAAATATACCTACCAAACTCACAAACCTTAAAGACTGAAGAATACTCAAACACTGTTGTGATTACAATAAAAGAAAGTACAGGCAATACTGAAAAGGTAACTTTGCCATATGTACAAATTCATAGAACAGCAGCCCAAATTGCATCACGAGTTAATGCTATAACTAAAAAAATGCTTATTATCAATGGTTCTGGAGGAACTACTGGTTCAGGTGATATAGATAAGCGTATTCAGAACGCATTACAAAGTGAATTTTTTGGATACAATAAAATAACTAATTGAGATATAACTCAAATTATCATCCCAGCGGGTAAAGATGTTACTGTGTTTGGAGTGCCCATAAACTTTATATGTGAAGATGATAATCAAGGAATAGTTAAATCAGCCTCAATTGATGTTAGATCTACCTCATAATTTGTTTTATATAATTTCTGTTTAAGTTAAATTTTTTTAATTTATTAAGATTTTTAATAAGCAGAAATTTATGACATATGTAGGGGTCAGGTTTATTTTCCTTACTTGTGCCATTAACCTTTCTAGGTAGAAATTATTTAAACAATTTTATTAAGATGATTAAAGCGAATTAATATTTTTAAGCATAAAAAGTATAATATTAAACTATTAAAATAGTGAAATTACATTGCTTAACTTTGCAAAATAATAACTAACATGAAATGAAAAATATCTCACCCAGTTATTTTTAAAAAAAGCAAAAAGAAAAAGAAGGCTGTTGTTAAAAAAACTGACGCTTTAGAAATTAAAACAGATATTGCTATTGAAATTTCTAATTTATCTTTTCGTTATCGCCCTCATTTTGAAGAGGTTCTCAAGAAGGTTAATTTAAAAATTAAGTGTGGTGAATATGTAACCATCATCGGTCATAATGGGAGTGGTAAATCAACTCTTGCTAAACTAATTATGGGTGTTTTACGCTATAGTCAAGGAGCCATTAAAATTTTAGGGTATGAATTAAATAGTAAATCTGCTAGTAGAATTTTAAATTATTTAGGAGTTGTTTTTCAAAATCCTGATAACCAGTTTATTGGATCAACAGTAGAAGATGATGTGGCTTTTGGGCTAGAAAACAGAAGAATGGAACGGAAGTTCATGCGTCCGAGAATTATTGAGGTTCTGAAAAAAGTTAAAATGGAGGACTTTTTAGAGCATGAACCTTTAATGTTATCAGGAGGTCAAAAACAAAAAGTAGCTATTGCTAGTGCTTTGGCTCTTGAGCCAGAAATTATTATTTTTGATGAATCCACTAGTATGCTTGATCCGAAAGGGAAAGCAGAAATTAAACAAATTATTTTAGAACTAAGAGCTAAAAAAAACCAAACCATTCTTTCTATTACTCATGACATGGATGAAATTTTGCAAGCAGATAAAGTAGTAGTGCTTAATGATGGGAAAGTAACCAAAGTAGGTACTCCTGCCGAAATTTTAAAAGACATCGCTTATCTTAAATCTATTGGTTTAGATGCTCCCTTTTTATACCATGTCTGAGAGGCTATGCAAAATGAAGGGATTAAGTTTCAACAAACCCTTAACAGTGATACATTAATAAAAGAAATTAAAGGCTTGCTATAATTATGAAGTGAAAGTGAAATAAATTTAAAAGTAAGACTTTAGCTAAATCACAAAAACGAAAAATTAAACTTCTAGAACAAAAAAAAGCGAAAGCTCTAAAACAACTAAAAGGAAAAGAATCAAAAAAACAAAAGGTTAAGTACAATCTGTTTGATGAGGTTAGAAAAAAAGCTTCATGGTTTTACCGTCGTAACTTAAAGAACCTAATTAAAAAAACCCCAATTAGACCTAATGATACTGACATTATTTTTGATGATGTTTCTTATATTTATAGCCCTAAAACCCCTTATGAGTTTAAAGCCATGAGCCATATTGATTTAACTATTAAAAAGTTTGAGATTATAGCAGTGATTGGATCTACTGGAAGTGGGAAGTCAAGCTTAGTACAACATATGAATGGCTTATTAATTCCTACTTCAGGGATTTTAAAAACTTATGGCTGAACGATTTATCCATGACAAAAAAAGATTGCTAAAATTAAGAATTTAAGACGCCAAATTGGGTTAGTTTTTCAATTCCCAGAATATCAATTGTTTGAAGAAACAGTTTTAAAGGATATTATGTTTGGTCCTTTGCAAATGGGAGCTACTAAGAAGAATGCTGATTTTATGGCTCGCAAATGTATGACTGATGTAGGACTGCCAGCTGCATATTTAGAACGCTCTCCTTTTGATTTATCAGGAGGACAAAAAAGAAGGGTGGCTGTAGCAGGAATTCTAGCAATGGAAGGAACAACGTTAGTCTTAGATGAACCTACTGCTGGACTTGATCCCCATGGAGAAGAAATGTTTTTAAAACTGTTTCGTAAGTTGCATGAAAAAGAAAACAAACGCATTATTGTAGTTACTCATAACATGGACCATGTGATTCGGCTTGCCGATAGAGTGATTGTGATGGATGAAGGAGCAATTATTAAAGAAGGAACTCCTTTTGAAATTTTTTCTGATAAAGATATTATTCAAAAACTAAACATTGAACCCCCTAAGTTGTATAGTTTAATATATAAACTAAAAAATAATGGCATTGATTTAACTGAGCATCGGATTTACACAGTAGAAGATTTAGCTCATTATTTAGCAGCTTATATTAAAAAGCAAAAACCAATTAAAAAACAAACATCAACTAAGCAGGAGGCATAAAGATGCGTTTATCATTTGGTCGTTACATCCCTTATAATTCTTTAATTCATAAGCTAGATCCTAGGTTAAAACTAGTAATGATGATCGCCTTAATTTCTTGCATTTTCTTTAGGCAAGGGTACACAGGTTATATTTTTATTGGAACAGTAGTACTAATTTTATTTGTAATGTCACGCCTAAAATTTAACATGTTGTGACGTTTAGCTAAACCAATTTTCTTTATGGTAGCCTTTTTATTCTTAATTAACTGCTTTTTATTAAAACCTACTAGTGCTAACATTGGTCATTACTGAGGAGGAGGTACTCACGGAGGAGTAAGCTGGTTTACCGTTTCCGAGCAAGCCTGTTTTCAAGCTATTTACTTAGGGATTCGCATTTATTTTTTAATTATTTTAACTACTATTCTTACCTCTACTACGAAACCCCTTGATTTAACTAATGCCTTAGAAGACATTATGTGACCTTTAAAATTTGTGAAGTTTCCTGTGCACATTGTTGCTATGATTATAGCGATTGCTTTAAGAATGATCCCTACTTTAATTGAAGAAGCAGGAAGAATTATGAAGGCTCAGGCCTCACGAGGGATTGATTTTAGGAATGGCCAAATTAAAGATAAAGTACGCTCTTCTGTGTCTTTAATTATTCCTTTATTAGTCTCAGCCTTTCAAAAAGCAGAAGATTTAGCTTACGCTATGGATTCAAGAGGTTATAACCCCAAAAGTAAAAGAACTCGTTACCGCTCTTATCCTTTTAAGGCTCAAGATTTAGTGATTTTTTTCTTAGTGATTGGGTTTGTGGCATTTTCATTGTCCTATGTTTATGCAGGAATTATACCTGATACTAACCCAATTAAATATTTAGATAAGTTTATTATTAGCTAAAGCTTGATGACATATGCTTGTGCTTTTTTATTAACTGTAGCTTATGACGGGTTTGCTTTTCATGGTTGGCTTGATAGTAATAATTTAGCTACCATAGAAGGTCATTTTAAAACTGTAATCAAAACTGTGCTAAAGTGCCAAACCTTTTTCTTAAAAGCAGCTTCTAAAACAGATGCCCAAGTGCATGCTTTAGACCAAAAAGTTTTATTAAAACTTTCTTTTGAAATTAAGGGTTCAGTCTTAACTAACCTTTTTAATAAACACCTTCCCCTTGCTATTAAGGTGTTAGCATGCCAAAAAGTACCAACCTCATTCTCGATTCCTCATCAAAAAGAAAAAAATTATCTTTATGTTGTGAATGATCATCAAGCTAATAATGTTTTTTTAAGCCGTTATTACTATTATTTACCTGTAACGCTCAGTTTATTAGCTTTGCAAAAAGCTTGCTTACTTTTTATAGGAGAGCATGACTTTTGAGCATTTTCTAAAGTAGCTAAAGATTCTAGTATTAATACCATTAGAACCATTACTAGCATTACTGTACAACGTAATAGTCATAATTATTTAGAATTTCATTTCAAAGGAAATAGTTTTATTCATAGTCAAATTAGAATTATTGTAGCTACTTTAATTCAAATCGCTTTAAATAAAATAACAGAAGCAGAAGTGCAAACTTATTTTGTCAAAAAACAAAAAATTCCTTATATAGTTCCAGGTTACGGGCTTTTTTTAAAGAAATTAACTTTATTTAATTAACTAAATATATAATTAACATATTAATTATGTAAAAAATATCGAATTTATGGATAAATCAAAAGTAAGTCCTTTTATTATTGAGATTACTGATTTAAAAAAACGCTTTAAAAACAAAAAGGTTCTTAAAGGGATTAATTTAAAAATTCCTCGTAATCAAACTCTTGCTATTATTGGGCCGAATGGGTCAGGCAAGACTACCTTGGTTGATATTATTGTAGGAACCAGTAAGCAAAATTCTGGAAAAGTAAAATATAATTTTATGAGCACCAAGGATAAAAATGTTAGTAAACACATAGGAGTTCAGTTCCAAGAAGGGAACTGACCAGCTAAGTTGTCAGCACATGATATCTTACATTTTTATACTGGGATTTATGCTCAGGTTACAAAAGCAAGAGTTGAGGAACTAAAAAAAGTTTTTGAAATTGAAGAGTTTATTAAGCGAGATTTAGATAAAGTGTCTGGAGGGCAAAAACAACGTTTTAACGCTTTGCTAGCTGTTTTGCATAATCCAGAGTTAATTGTCTTTGATGAATTAACGACAGGGCTTGATATTCAATTACAATATAAGATTTTAAATTATGTCAAGTCCTTAATGGAAGAAAAAACACCTCATACTATTATTATGGTTTCTCATAGCCCAGAAGAAATTGAAGCTCGGGGAGACAGAGTAGTCGTCATTGGTAACATTGGTAAAATATGAGTTAATTATTCTGTAAAGGAAGCAGTACAAAAATTTGGCTCAATTCGTAAGATGATGAACCTTTATTTTGAAGGGAAATTGTACAGTAACATTGAAGAATTAAAAAACATCAAGCCTACTCCAATTACTAGTAGTAACATCCCTGATATGGGAGAGCCTAAAAAAAAGCTGAAAAAGTTCACACAAGCCAAAGCTAAACCAGTAAAAAAAATAAAACAAACAAATCATAAGGAAGCCAGAGCGTAAAATGAATTATATCAGAAGACAAGCTGTGTTATATAGGTTGTTTTTTAAAAACTATTTTTTTACAGGACAAGGACCGTTTTTTGCTTTTATCCTTCCCTTATTTCTAGAAGTAATTGTTTATATTGTTTTTAGGGGTGCTGTGGCAAGTGGACATGCTACTACTGGTAGTCAGATTGAAGGATTAATTTTACTACCTGCTTGTACAACAGGACTGATTAGTTTATCTGTGTGTATTGGAGAATGAAAAAATTCTATTCTTCTCAAAAGAATTAGTGCTACCCCTTTAACTAAAGCAGAGTTTATCTTAGCCCTTTTAGGATTTTTTACTATTGTAGCCTTAGTAGGAATTGTATGAGCGTTTTTTTGAGCTTATATTATTTTATTAGTCGATAAAAAAGACAGCGTTATGAAAAACATTAACTATGGATGACTAATTTTATCGGCTGTTTTAGTTTCATCATTATCAATTAGTATGGGCATTTTGGTGGGAGGGTTATGTAGTAATGAAACTACTGCTGAAGCAGTAGGATTAACTATTTATTTTCCCCTTGTATTTATGGGAGGAATTATGTTACCTTTGTATTTATTAGATAAATCAGAAGGAATGAGAATTTTTACTTATTTTATTCCTTTTAAATATTCAAGCTTTGTGAATTCTCTTGCATGACAAAATGGTAGTTTAGAACAATATAATCAAATTACTCATAACATTGGAAATTACAAGGAATTTAATGCCTTATGACAAGCACCGGTCTTTTCTGTTTTATGAACAGGACTTTTTACAGGAATATCAATTAGACTGTTTAAACTATAAGGAGTAATTATGAAGCAAGCATCAGAATCAGTACTAACTAATCCTAAGGCTAGTGCTAACAACAATAATAAGAAAAAAAGTGTTCAAATTAAAGGGCGTTATGATCATGCCATGGCTATGAATTGAGTTTTATTGTCTTTGTTATTTAAAAATTACTTCAAAACATACCGCTATTTATTTTTTGGGTTTGGACAACCTGTGATCCTTTTTGCTATCTTTTATTTCTTGTTTGTGAAAGTAATTCCGCAACCTGGAACTACCCCCCAAGCTATTATCCCAGGGTATATTTTATTAGCCCCTATTTCTATTTCTTTGTTTTCCTTTACTAACATTGTTTCTTCCTGAAAGCAATCTGTGCTTTTAAAGCGAATTAGTATTACTCCTGTGTCTAAAGCACGTCTGATGACAATCTTTGTAACTGGCTTTTTATTTATTGCTTTGCTAGGAACTTTTTATATGATGGCATGAGCAGCTTTATTTGTATGAATCGGAGGGGATAGTGTTACTAAAGCCTTTAGTGATATCAGGTGAGGTTATTTCTTTATTGCCATTTCTCAAATTATTTTGTTGTGCAATTGTATTTCTTTAATCATTGCAGGAACGACTGGCAACCGCTCTAAAGCAGACTTAGCTCTTTTCTTTTTCTATTTTCCTTCAGCTTTTTTAGGAGGATTAGTTTTTCCTAATGTTATGATTGACAAAGTTGATGCTTTAAAATGAATTAGTTATTTTTCTCCTTTTAAATACCCAAGTTATTTACAAAATTACGCATGACATACCGATAATATTTATTTACAAATTAAAGACCAGTGGATTAACATGGTAGTAGGCTTTGGGCTAGGTGTGTTAGCGTTTATTGGGAGTATTAAGTTTTTTAGATGGACAGAAAAAAAATAATTTTTTTAGCTACAATATAGTAAGTATTTAGCTTTATTTTATTTTCTTAAGGAGTTTAACAAATTATTTTATGAAAGACCAATATTTTAAACCTACTTTAAAATTTGTGGGCTTAAAAAAAATTTTTAAAGAAAGCCTTATTATAGGGAGCCAGCGCATAGTTTTAGCAGGAATGTTATTAGCTTTGTCTATTTGCTTTGAACTGCTTAACAAAGTGATTGCTTTTCCGCTTTTTTTACCCTTTTTAAAAATTGAAATTTTAGACTTTTGGTTTTTAGTAGCTTTACATTTAATCGGAATTTTTTATACAAATGTTATTTTAATCATAAGTATTTGGCTAAGGTTCATTATTACAGGTTCTAATCCTATCGGCTTACTAGCCTTAACTATTGCTGATTTAGTGATGTTGTGAAGTTATTTTATTTCTTATTCATTATTAGCAAAACACTTTTATAAAAGTCAACTTAAAGCAGAGCAACCCAAAAAATGAATGAATTTATACACGGCTGCTTTCATTGGAGTGGTAATCTCTATTATTACCACATCTGTAGTTCTAACCTTAGCTAACTATGGGTTTATCTATCGCATGTACATTGCCTACATGAGCTATCCTTCTAGCGTGTTATCTTGAAAAAAATATTTACTTCCGATTGTCGTTCCTTTTAACATTATTAAATTTTCCATTAACGGAGCTATTTTTCTTTTATTATTTCCCATTGTCATGATTTTAGAAAATAAACTTAAATAGTATTTTTGCTATGAATCTTCAAAATTATTGTATAATTTCTTTGTTACATGTTAATCCTGGTACAATTGACAAGTATAAAAACCCTAAGTCGATTATTTTATTAAATGAGACAAACAACTATAACTAACAAACAACAAGTCACAAAGAAGTGATATTTAGTAGATTGTAAAAATCTAGTTTTAGGAAGGATGGCTACAGAAATCAGCCTGATTTTACGTGGTAAGAAAAAAGCTACCTTTACTCCTCATGTGGATTGTGGAGATAATGTGATTGTGATTAACGCTCAAGATGTTATCCTCACTAAAGATAAGCTTAATAAAAAGCTTTACTACCGTCATTCAGGTTATCCAGGAGGCTTAAGAAAAAGAACTGCTAAAGAAATCCAAGCTAAAAATCCTGCATATCTAGTAGAACACGCAGTGCGATTAATGCTTCCTAAAAACCGTTTAGGAAGACAGCTCTTTCGTAATTTATTTGTTTATGCAGGGTCTGATCACAAACATGAAGCTCAAAAGCCTGAAAAATATGAAATACCATCTGCTCAACAGAAAGAAATTACAGTTTAATGACAACTAAACAAGAAAAAATTATCTATCGTGGCACTGGGCGTCGTAAAAACGCCGTAGCTAATGTCATGCTTACACCAGGGACTGGGAACATTAGCGTGAACAAAAAAGCTGTTAATAGTTTTTTTCCATACGCAACCCTAGTACAAGATTTAGAAAAAGCTTTAGTTGCGACAGGAACACGTGAGAGCTTTGATATAACTATTAAAGTTAAAGGAGGAGGGTTTGCAGGTCAAGCAGGAGCCTGTCGCCTGGGGATTGCTCGAGCTTTGTTACAGGCATCTCCTGATTATCGCACGATCTTACACTCAGCTAAACTACTAACTCGTGATTCAAGAGTTAAAGAACGTAAAAAGTATGGACTGAATAAAGCTAGAAGAGCTCCCCAATTTTCAAAAAGATAGTTATATAATATTAGTAATTATTTAAAATTTATTATTAAACATAAGGAAAACAAAATGGTAGCAGAAGTTGCTGTAAAAAACAAGATTGAAGAAGCCAAATCAAGTGGGTTAGGAAGATTTTTTGTATATATTACTTTTATCTTAATTTTTCCAATCTTTTTATATATTAGTACTCGTAATACCTTCCGTCGCCAGCAACAAGGGATTGAAGAAACAGCATCAGACATTGATGTACAACTAAAAAAACGTTTTGACGAGCTTACAAAAATGATTAATAGTGTTAAAGGAGTAATGAAGTTTGAAAAATCTACTCAAACAGCTATTACTGCTATGCGTAGTGGTTTAGGAACAAAAAGCACTATTAAACCAGAAGATTTTGCTAAAAATAATTCATTAATGGACCAAGCTTTAAGAGGAATTAATGTGCAATTAGAAAATTATCCAGACTTAAAATCTTCTAATAATGTGATGGCATTACAACAATCTATTGCTGATATAGAAGCTAATATTGCTGCTGCACGTCGCTTTTACAATACTGCTGTAAGAGCCTTTAATAACCGTATTCTTACTTATCCAACCAATGTTGCAGGGCAAGCCATGCATTTAAGTACAATGGTCTTTTTTGAAGCGACAGCAGAAGAAAAACAAGATGTGAAAGTAGATTTAAGTGTTTAAATCAACTTCAGATCAAAATATTTAGTTTTATTGTTTTCAATAAAGCTATTTGTTTGTCGGACTATAGCTCAGCTGGTTAGAGCGCACCCCTGATAAGGGTGAGGTCGTTGGTTCAAGTCCAATTAGTCCGACCAAGCGGGCCCGTAGCTCAGCTGGAAGAGCATCTGCCTTGCACGCAGGAGGTCGACGGTTCGATCCCGTTCGGGTCCACCATAAATAACCTTACTAAATCCTTTTCGAAGGATTTTTTTGTTAAAATGAGCTTAATTAATAACTATTTTAAAAACTGTTATGCATTTTAGATATCGCTTAGATCATACAAGTATGAATGATCGCCTTAAACACCATATTGAAAAAATTCTAAATAATCTTCAAAAATATGACCCAATTAATGAGGACACTGAATTTAACATTCGTTTAGAAACCTTTCAAAAAAACAAACAAGTTTCTATGGAAGTATTTACTAATTTAGGAAGTGATAGTTATTTAAAAGCCTCTTATGTGGGGGATGATTTTTATCAAACTACAGAAGTGGTGAGGAAACAACTAGAAGCACAAATTAAAAAAATGAAAGCTAAATATACTTCAAGTGGCAAGGTCACTAAATTAGCTGATATTTTAGTAGAAAAAGATCTTATGGAGAGCTCGCAAATGAAGGCAGCTAAAAAAGATGAACTAGCAGACCCAGTTTCCCATACTTTTAGAAAAATAAAAAACTAACTTTATCATTTTGGAATATTCACACACAGCTCTTGAAAAAAAATGGCAAAAATTTTGAAAAGAAAATAAAGTTTTTGTTACTTCTACTAATTATTCTAATGTCAAAAGTTTTGTGCTTGATATGTTCCCTTACCCTAGCGGGAAGGGATTACATGTCGGGCATCCTAAAGGCTATACAGCAAGTGATGTTATTTCACGTTTTAAAAAAATGCAAGGTTATAATGTTTTACACCCCATTGGCTGAGATGCTTTTGGGTTACCTGCCGAGCAATATGCTCTTCAAACAGGAAAGAACCCTGCTTCTTTTACAGAACAAAACATTAATACTTTTCGTAAGCAACTCCAGAAGTTAGGTTTTATGTATGACTACAATAAGGAAGTTAATACATCACATCCTAATTATTTTAAAATTACTCAATATATTTTCGAATTACTTTACAAAAAAGGGTTAGCAGAACAACAAGAAATTAGTGTTAACTGATGCCCAAAACTGGGAACTGTTTTAGCAAACGAAGAATTAGTTTATGAAGGAGAGGCTTCATTTTCAGAAAGAGGCCATTTTCCTGTTATTAAGAAAAAAATGTGGCAATGAGTTTTGAAAATTACCCATTATGCAGATCGGTTATTAAAAGGATTAGATAAATTAAACTGACCAGAATCAGTTAAAAAATTACAGCGTAATTGAATTGGCAAGCAAGAAGGTTACAATTTAAAGCTACCAATCATGGGTATGAATCAAGAACTGCCCGTTTTTGTTCATAACCTTAGCGATCTTAAGCAAGCAGAATTTATTGTGATTGCTTTTGATAGTCCTTTATTAGAAAAGCTCGGTCTATTAGCAAAGAAAGAAATTCATACTTTTATTGAAAAATACCAAAGCTGAAACGATGTCATGCGAGCTAATGTTACTAAAGAACAGTTTGGGCATGACACAGGACTAGAAGTTTTAAATGTTTATACTAACAAAAGGATGCCCGTTTGAATTAGCACAATGGTTAAAAACTATTTGCAAAATAGTGTTAAATTAGGAAATGTTTTTAAAGAAAAGATTGATTATCTTTTTGGGCGTAAGTATGAGCTATCGTCATTTGCTACAAGTCAAAAGTTTTTAACCCTGCAAAATGAAAAGGATCATCAAGAAGAAGATATTAAATTATTGCTCCAAAAACATCAAATTAATTATGCTGCAACTGTCAGATTTAAATTAAAGGATTGATTGTTTGCTCGCCAGCGTTATTGAGGAGAACCTATTCCAGTCTTCTTTTTAGCAGATGGCTCAACTGACATTATTCCTGAATCCGAGCTACCCTTAGTTTTACCGCCTTATGATAGTCTTGATCAACACATAAAAGCTCTTACTCCTTTATCAAAAGCTAAAAATTGAAACCAATATTATAGTCAAAAACATCAGGCTATGACTACTTTAGAAACTAGTACCATGCCACAATGAGCAGGTAGCTGTTGATATTATATTGCTTATGTATTAACTACTAGTCCTAACCAAATGCTTAATATTAAAAGTCCTGAAGCAAAAAAACTTTTAGATTATTGACTACCAGTGGATATTTATATAGGAGGACAAGAACATGCCGTTTTACATTTACTGTACGCTCGCTTTTGACATTATGTTTTGTATGATGCAGGACTTATTTCATGCCCAGAACCTTTTGTGATGCTTATTAACCAAGGGATGATTACAGGGACTAATGGTCAAAAAATGAGTAAATCTCGCGGGAATGTCATTAGTGTCGATGATGTGATTAAATCCCATGGTGCAGATGCTTTAAGACTTTTTCACATGTTTATGGGTCCGATCAGAGATTCCTTACCATGAAGTTATAAAGGACTCGATAGTATGCGGAAATGATTAGATCGAGTTTATCGAATGTATCAAAAATACTTATGCACTAATAATAAACAAGCAGAACAACAGTTAGCTTACGCATATCATTACATGGTGCGTTCTGTGACTGAAAAAATTAATGTTTATCATTTTAATACAGCTATTTCTGCTATGATGGTTTTTGTGAATGCGTGTTACAAACAAAAAGCAGCTCCTTTAAAATACATGATAGAGTTTTGTAAAATATTAAGTGTTTTTAGTCCTCATTTAGCCCAAGAATTATGGTTTAGTTTAGAAAGAAGCAAGCAAGATGTTAGTCAAACTACTTGACCAGTTTATGACCCAAAAGTACTTGAACAAAGTGTTATCAAAATTATCATTCAGGTTAATGGGAAGACTCGTTCTGCTATTAAAACCATTCGGCACATTCAAGAAAAGGAATTAATAGAAGCTATTAAGAGAACTGATTTTTGAACAAAGCAACAGCTTGCTAAAAAAGAAATTTATAAGGTTATTTATATCCCTAATAAAGTTATTAATTTTGTGGTAAATAATTAACAAAAGATTTATGAATGATTAATTAGCTTAACTATTTTTGAATGATAAAAATTATCATCATTGATAACAGCTGACACATCATAAAAACTTGCAATTTTTCCGTTTGCAGCAAATGTCATGATTGATGTCACTTGGATTTGTTTGATATCAGAACTATTAAATAATTTAATTTTAGTTATATGGCGTTCAAATAAATAGTGATGGTCATCATTGTAAAATATTTCTTTTACTTCAACTGAAGATGATTCCACCTCTTGATTATTTCTAAATCAAGCCATCCTTTTTTTAAACTCTCCATTCATAAAATTACGATCATTAATCACCATTTTGTGATGCAAGTCAAAATAATCATTATATTTTTGCTCATCAGCTTCAATTAATAAAACATTAAAAAACTTATTTCAATCTTCTAAGTTAAAATGGTTAGGATTTTTCATACCTAGCCTTCTAGTTCAAATTCATATTTATTTTCTAATCATTCTAAAATGCTACCTTTTTCATCAAAAGTGAACTTATCAATTGACAAAATTTTATCAATTTTTCTGGTTTTAGTGTTAGTGCGGTAGCTAATGCGTTGCGTTGCTCCATGCCTAAGATCTTGACTAAAAAAGAAGTCATCAACCTGAGTTTTAATAATCTTTTTAGTTATAGGAACCCTACCTTCAAAATTCTTAATAAATTCAGTTATTTTGCAAGGATTACTACCATTAATAGTAATTGTTGCCTTGGAATGACAATAATCCTTTAAAATGTCAAATTGATTTTTAATAATTAAATTTTGAAAAAAAGTTAATCATTCATCGTGCCCAAATTCAGTTATCTTTTTCATTTCATGCTTCTCTAACTAAATAACGCCCTTATTCTCCATAACCAATTGTCCTTTAAAAGGATCAGGTATATTGTGAACAGTTTTTACATTTAATTGCATGCCTTTAGCTAAAACATTTTTTAAGTTATCACACATACCAGGTAATGGTGAAAAACTTCATTTAAAAACTCAGAAAAAAGGAGTAATAGTTATATTTGGATTGATTTGACTAAAAGCATTAGCAAAAGCAATTATTTGTGGGGAAGGACTAATGGGACTAGAAGGGTCGGCAGGAATAATTCAATTGGCTCATGTTGCCTTTGCAGGTGTCCGTTGGTCATACCATGCTGTTGCAGAAGCTATATAAACTTTATTAATAATAGTCTTTTGAGTAGGACCTCAGGTACCTAGATTTCAAATACTAAAAGAAGAAGATGATTTTACTGTTTCTGAAATTTTTACATTATTGGATTCTTTAAAGCCGCTAGCAAAGCTAGCACAAGGAGTTGATAGTGTGGTAACAGCAAGCAAAGCTAAAATTTTTTTCATAATTTAGGAGTTTATTTTATTTATAAATTTAATATATAAGAAGAATATTATAATCTAATTTAAAATAAAAAAACTGTTTTTTTTACAAAAAAGCTTGACTTTTTTTAAAAAGGTGTTATACTTAAAAAGGTTTGAAGGTTGACACACTTTGAAGTAAAAAGCAAGGTGGAGGAAAGACCACGGCTGCAGAGCAAAGAGGAATCGCAAGAGAATCAAAGCTTAAATGTGCTAGGAAAAGAAATAATCCTAGGAGGAGGCAAAGTTTACGAGCCAGACTCAGGAGCGGAGAGCTAAGGGCAAGAAGCGCAAGTGGAGAGCCTAAGCAGGAAGCAGAAAGATGCCAGAGAGACGAGTTACAAGGGAAACTGAGTAAGTGAAACGGGCAACCTCACAGCAGAGTTACAGAAGAGAAATCGGAAGTAGCACAGGCAAGGATCAGCAATGAGAGAGGCTGAAAAAGGCAACAGCAATCCGCAAGGAAAGCAACGAAGCGCGGTAGATACTGAGAACCAAAGAAGAAAATTAGCTAGAAAGCAAGAAGTAGCAATACGGAAGGCAAGAAGGCTAATTTTTTTTGTGCTTTTTTGTATTAATATATTAATTAAGCACTGAATATTTATAAAAATTTGTAAATTTTATTTTTAAACAAAAAAAAAAAAAAAGATACAATGATAGAAATATTATATTTTTAGGAATTTCTATGTTCAAAAAATGAATTGTTTTTAGTGCATCGCTGTTACTCACCTCAGGGATTTTAGCACCTTTAAGTGCTTGGAGTGTGAAACAGGATATGACAAAAAACCTTAATCAAACAGCTCAGCAAGCTACATCAAAACTCACAACCAACAGTAATTTTTTACAATCAACAAATATTACACATTTCAATGTTAAAGATACCCCTGGACAAATTGTTGCTAAAATTAAGCAGGATCACATATTTGTACCTTATGGAACAAATCCCATTACCACTAATCCTCAAACCCTTTTAGCTATTAAAAATGCTTTACAAAAAGCAAATCCAGCTTTAACATCCGCAGATATGCAAGACATTACTATTCAAGGTACTAGTGTTAGTCAACTCAGTTCCTTGCATTACACTATGCTTACTGCTATTGTAACTGATGGCTCTGCCTTTAACATTAAGCAAATTTATGTAGAATTAGCTAATAAGCCAAGCCCAGCTGTTAGCATTTACAACCCAGATTATCAAGTTAATCAATTTAACATAGATTATTCTTATGATGATGATGTTTTTTTGAAATGCTTAGTTTATAATCCCTTAACAAAAACTGTTACTTTTGATAGTAGCAGGTTGACTGATCCAAGAGACCAAGCAGATTATCAACAAATGGCTAAAACTAATAACATTAAACCCGATCTTGTTTTATTAAACCGTTATTTGCAAAACAACTTTTTAAGATATAACCCACAAGGGCATATTCCAAGTCGTCAAGAATTATTATCCAATAATGCCTTTAGTGATAAACAAACATTAATTGTACAAAACACAGCCATTGCTGCCTCTGACAACAGCATTGGGGATTATTTAACTTTTCATATGCATTGAGACGGATTTAGTGTAGTTTTAAAAAAAATAATCAATGCTGTCATTGCTCATCTTTTATTACATTTAATTTCTCCAATGCTTGCTAAAGCACCAGTTAAACTTTTTAAATCAATTGCTGAATATGCTAGCAAGCTTAAAGAATTTGTGACTAAATATGTTACTCAAATTGTGACTGAATTTGACCTTGATGTTGATGATGTATCTACAGAAATCCCTGGGATTGGTGAAATCATAGATGGGATTGAGATGGTACTTTCTGCTATTATTGCCAGTGAAAGCATTAGCACAGTCTTAGGTTATTTTGAGAATTCGGTAGAAAACTTAACACTGAAAAACTATGTTAATGAAAACAGTGGCTTTAAGAAAAAAATGACTGCTAAAAACCATTACATTTTTCAATTACCAGGTAATTTATCATCACTTATGAATTACACAATGTCGATTAATGTTCGTTTGAGTTCCTTGTTTGAAGGGCAATCTGTTACAGGAACATCACAGTGAAATCATAGTGTTTTATTGCCCTCAGCACTAGGACCAAGTAAAATTAAAAATGTAAGTTTAGAATCCCCTTCAATGATTAGTGGGAACCCTAGTGATTTTACCATTGCTGTAACTAAAGAGTACTTAGATGAGCTGAATGATGATCTTAGCTTCCCAACAAGTGGGTTTACTAAATTAAATCAGGTATTTCATCAGCAACAATGGCAAAATTATGCAAATTTTAAAAATGCAGACAAACCAATTTTTACAGCATTGCAGAATTTTGATCATCAATCTCTGTGGATTGTTCCAATACACCATATGGCAGTAATTCATATTCGCTTAATAAATGGTTCCTATCAAATTGTTTGAAGCAATTTAACTACAAGTAAATTAAAAGTTGCATTGCCAGAATCAAAAGATGGAGAACTTAATGCATCTATTATTGGAGAAAATAATTTAACACATTTATTAATTAATGAGCGTGTTAGTTCGCAAATTATGACACGCTGGGTATGAGTTTCTCATAATTGAAACGCTTTAAAAAATTATCCATCTTATAAGCCTTATCTTAATGCATGAGCCTATTTTAAAAAAAATGTTCTTGGTGCTAGTCATATCAATAATTATCAAGTTTGTGCTACTGATTTATTAGGAGCATTAAATCAATTGACATTATCATCAACGCACCTTATCCAAATATCGCATATCTTAAACACTAAAATTGCTCCAGCACAAATCCTTAGTGTATACTTTAATAATGTAACTCAAAATATAGATATTCAATCAGATTAGAAAAATGATAAAAAAAATTTTTATTTGTTCTCTTGCTTTAGGATTAGTAACAAGTACAACTACCAGTTCTATAGCCTGTGCAGTAGACAATAACAAGCCCGTCACTCATAAACAAGAAGAAGAACAGTTACTGAATTATGCTCAGCAGTCTAAAAGCATTCCTAATAATAACCCCATTGATCAGCAATCAATTATTTTTAACAATCAAAAAGTAATTGATTCTGAACAAAAGATTGTTTTTAGTTTTAATTTAACTAATAATTCACCAATCCTTAACCATTCACAGTTACTAGCTCATTATCAAGGCGAAATGGTTTTTAATACTAAAACACAAAATTTTCATTTGATCAATCATCCCTTTGCTAATCCTTATCAATATGTTCCTGGATTTTATACTTCCACGCTGATAGAACCTTCCATCATTTATGGAAACCCAAAACAGGATTATGTTAATGATTTCACCATAATTTCAACATCACAAGACTTAGACAAGTTGGATGATGATTTAAGTGTTGCGACAACTGGGGATCTTCCATTATCTAAAGTCTTTGCTCGTCAACTATGAAAAAATTATTTAAAATTTAAAAGTAAGGCTGTTCCGATTTTAACAGCATTGCGAAATTTTGAGAAACAATCTCTGTGAATTGTTCCATCAAAAAATATGGCAGTAATTCATATTAAGCTTATTAATAATCAATATAAAATTGTTTGAAGTAATTTAAATAATCAAAAAGATAAAAATTCTTTACTCAGTGATGGCGGTATTAATTCAATTTTTTGAAAAGGAACGATTGGTAATAACCAAGAATCATCAATTTTTCATTTATGAGCGGGTCGTGAATTATTACTTGAATTATATCAATTGTACCAACTTGATCCTTCTGTAAGTAATCAGTGATTTACGCAACTAAATTTACAAAAACTATTCGTTAATGCTTCAGGACAAAATGACAAAATTGAAATAGCCAATGTTAAGGATCCATTATATAAAAGCTATAACGCAAATTCTTCTGATTTAATATTGTCCCTTCAAAGTTTATTACAGGGGTCTAATTTTAAGGCTTTAAAAAATTTAATTTCAAAACAATATTCTGCTAATGATTTAGTCTTTCATGAAGAAAATGGAAAATTTAAATTTGATATTCAGGACTCAGGAGGATTAAATATTGGTTAAATTATCTAATTTGTTAGCTGGATTTATAGTGATATCCAGCTCTTCTTTAACATTTGCTCTTAATAATAATTTTTCAAGCACACATGATAATAATATTAGGGGTCAAAGCGGTAACAATTGAAGTGAATTAAATTTAAATAATTTTATTGTGCCATATCATCATTTGAATTTATATGCTACCCCTTCTCTTTATAATCAAGCTTATGATCCAAGTCAAGCTGATATTAATATTAATATCAATGCTAATGATAATGTAACAACCATTTTAACCAAAATTGGAGCGGAACTTGATGTTAGGTTTAAAAACTTTTTAAATAAATATAATCTTAATTTTGACTTATTCAGCCATGTTATTAGTAATAGTGCCTATTTAATTCCTAATAATAATTACAACATTCTTGATAGAGGTCTAGGCAGTGGCAGTGAAAAAACAAGTAATTTAAAGACATGAAACATAGCACGACTTTTTGGCTTAAAATTAGGCCAATGAGCTTCTTACAATTTGGTTTTTCAAAACGAATTAAATAATAGTAGCTTTAATTTTTCTTTAAATATTACTAATTTTGCTTTAAAAGTTTTTCAAGCACCAGGATCCATAACCTTTAATAAAACAAGTCCTCCTAGTATTAATCATCTTTATACAATTTGAAATAATCATGCTAACTATTTCAATGGTCTTGTTACAATTGATTTTAGTAAAATGTTAACAATGCAAGTTGGTCATTTTAAAGAAAACATAGCTGACTTTGGCACTGATGCAGCAGCTGCTTTTTTCTTAAATCCAATTCATTACCATTATTGATTTAGCACATATATAGATTGAAAAAGTTATTCAAAAACTTGAATTGTATGACAAAATAATGATTATGTAATAAAGCTTAAAAATTTAAACTCAACATCTAAAAATGACTTAATGGATGGGGTGACACTTCCAGCTGCTAAATTTCCAATACCATATGAGGGGGGTGGAGTCTATGCCACATGAGAATGAAATTTAAGTGAGACAGTTTTAAATAACGATGTTGATTCTTCATCATTGTCTGATTTTAAAGCCTATTTTTACAGTCCTCCTGGAAATACAATATCTCAACAAGACAACTGCTTTGCTTTTGACAGCTCAGATGGCACTAAAATTTATATTGATAATCTAGCTATGACTGGTTCTGATTACATGCCAAGTTATTATCGCTTTGATTATAGAACTGCAGGTTGACCCGCAACAAGTTCTTTTAATGCAACAGTTTTTCAAAACACAGCTTATCCTTCAGCAGGCTTTAACCCAGCAAACAATATTGTAAAACAAATTACAAATTTAAATCTTGCTTATTCTGATCTTTTACCAGCTGATATTAGTAAAACACAAGGTTACTTGTTTAGTATTTTAGAAGAAAATAATCCCCATGTTTTACAACCTTATTTTCAAAACCTTCCTACTCCTAAAATTTCCTATCAATTTAGTCTTAATTCCCAAAGTAGTGTCTTAGTTCCTGGGAATAACCCAGCTACCTTTAAGATTAGCTATCTTTGCAATGCACAATGAACCGCTAGTGTCAACATTAATATTTTTAGGCAAGCTACTCCAAAACCTAAATTATTTCAAATTCTAGACCAAGCAAATATACAAGACTTAAAATATCAAGGGCCTGTTCAATTTGATCAAATGCATGGAGGGGAAGTAGATACATCACTACCAGCTGTTATCTCAGGGTTTAAGACAAGTTTTGGCATGAACTCTTCTATTTGCAAACTAGATCCTAATTTTGTCAAAGATTATGGAGATAACTTAAGTTTTCAATTTAGCAAAAAAATTTATTATGGCACTGACCCAGGTTATATTAAATATTTTAATTTGATTGCTCATGTAGGGACCCAATCAAAAAGCTATAATAATATTGAATTCTACTGGTCATCTTTGCAAGGATAGTTTATTTCAAAAAAAAGAAGTTTTTTTGAAAAAAAAGCTTGACTTTTTTTTGAAAGTTGATATACTATAAAAGGTTTGAAGGTTGACACACTTTGAAGTAAAAAACAAAGTGGAGGAAAGACCACGGCTGCAGAGCAAAGAGGAATCGCAAGAGGAATCAAAGCTTAAATGTGCTAGGAAAAGAAATAATCCTAGGAGGAGGCAAAGTTTACGAGCCAGACTCAGGAGCAGAGAGCTAAGGGCAAGAAGCGCAAGTGGAGAGCCTAGGCAGGAAGCAGAAAGATGCCAGAGAGACGAGTTACAAGGGAAACCAAGTAAGTGGAACGGGCAACCTCACAGCAGAGCTAAAGAAGGGAAACTGGAAGTAGCACAGGCAAGGATCAGCAATGAGAGAGGCTGAAAAAGGCAACGGCAATCCGCAAGGAAAGCAACGAAGAGCGGTAGATACTGAGAACCAAGAAGGAAATTAGCTAGAAAGCAAGAAGTAGCAATACAGAAAGCAAGAAGGCTAATTTTTTTGTGCTCTTTAAAATTAATAGAGTGAGGAGGTTGATAACTGCACAGAAGCTAAAAAAAAGCTGATTTGTAATTTTTACTTAACATTAGGTTGTTAAATGAAAATAAAAAATCAGCAAATTATTTTTGAGTAATTTTTTTTATGCTACTGAAAGTTGAAACTGTTAATCATTTTTAAGAATAATCTCAATATCAATCTGTTGTGATAGATGCTCCTGTAGTAGCATTAGCCATCATGACTTTACCATAAGCTTTACCAATTGTTTCTTCTACATAGAAAAAGAAATCAACCGTTTGTTTGTGGTTAATAGCATTTACTAATAAACCATGAAGATCTGCTTTAGATTTTCCGAAACTTACAGAAACGACTTCGTTAGCATCATCATCTGAATCAGCTTGGAAATGTCCTGTTAAATCTCATCGAGCTGAATAAGGCGTTGCATAGGCAGCTCATCCTGTAAGATAACTTATCATTCCTCCATCTGCATTGCCTCCTACTTGTTTCATTCAATTATAGGATGAAGTTAAATAAACAATAGATGGCCCACCGATTTCTAAAACATAACCAAAAGTATCTCCTCCGTGCAAAGCAGAAAAAGCATTTCCTTTGTAAAAAGCATAATAATCACCGTTGTACCATGTTGAATGCACATATGCACCAGCATTAAAAGGTTCTAAATGATTATCCTTTAAATTTTCTTTTTTTAAAGTTACATGATTGGTCACTTGATTTGTAAAATTAGGAATAGCAGCAATTCCTGGTGTTACAACACTACCAAGGGCAATCCCAATGGTTAATTTTTTTAAAAACATTTTTACATTCCTTAAGATTTTATAATCAATTTCATTCTATATTATTTTAATTAAATTCTATTAATTGTACATTAATATTTTTTTATGTTTAACGGGATTCTTTTCATAAGTTTTATTTTCCTTATTTGTCCCGTTGACACCTCTCATCTTATAGTGTACGAATTAAAATTAGAAGTCAGGATTCTATTAATTATAAATATTGAATAGAATTATAGATTTTAAGTAAATATTTTAACTACCCTTGTTTTCTCCAAAGTAATTTGGGTAATAATTCTCTCCTTTAATAGTTCTTGCAATATTGTAAATAGCATTTACGACTTCTCCAAAGCCAGCAGTTAAATTATAATATTTACCCTCATACCCTGCTGCGTCACCTGCTGCAAAAATGTTTTTCACATTAGTTTGGCTAGCCTTGTTAATCAAAATTTTTTTAATGATGTTGGTTTTAATAGGTCAATCTATAATGTAGGATAAATTAATTGCAGTACCGTATTGTACCAGTCAAACATCTGCTTCAATTGTGCTTTTTTCACCCGAAATGACTGATTCAATCTTAATTTTTTTTAATTTATTATCAATAATTTCAGCTGAATCATAATCAAGAATATAGCCTTTATACTGTTTAAGATAATGGATTGTATCCATTTTTTTGGTGTTTGATCCTTTAGCACGATAGAAAGGACGACGGTGAAGAATGGCTAAATCATTAGTGACTTTTTTTTCATGCAAATGATTTACTCAATCAACAGCAGAATCTCCCCCTCCTAAAACCATAATTTTTGGTTCATGAAGTTTTTGAAGTTCATGGGTTTTAACAACATATAAAACATTATCTAGCTCTTGTTTAAATTCAGCTTTAATAGGACTATAAGCTCCATTTCCTGAAGTTATTAAAATGGTTTTAAAATAATACTTTTTATTTTTATCAAAAGTAACAGTAAAATAATCCTCATGAATTTCTAGTCCTAATTTTTTTAAATTAATCATCAATTTAATGGTTTGAGGAATAGAATTAATTTGTTTTTGCAAATTATCAATAATATCTTGCCCTGTAATTTTTAAAACACAAGGTAAATCATAAATGTATTTATCTTTGTAAAGATTAATGGTTTGACCCCCTACTACTTTAGTTTGCTCTATAATATACCCACTAAAGCCCAACAATTGGGCACAATACCAAGCATATAATCCAGTGGGACCTGTACCAATAATAAGAATATCTTTTATATCTTTCATAATGATTTGATTATAGTATGTTAAATAAATTATAATATTTTCATGATCATTAAATATAATCTTTCACTTAGTAGTTTAAAAAAAATTGCTTGCTTATTGCAAGAAACTATTAAACCTCCTTTTTTAATTCTTTTAGAAGGAGGACTAGGGAATGGCAAAACTACTTTTGCTCAGTTTTTTATCCAAAATGCTATAGCAGATGCTAAAGTAGTTTCACCTTCTTTTGGAATTTTGCATGAATATCAAGCAGATTATGCTGTTATTAATCACTTTGATTTTTATCGATTATTAAACCAAAATAAAAACCAAGCTGATTGTCATTATTTTATAGAGCATTTAGAAAATGCTATTTCTTTAATAGAATGGCCTGCTTTTATGAAAGATGAAATAATAGCCCTTAATTATCCTTATGCTATAATCACCATAAACATGCAAGAGGATTGTAGTGATAAAAGAACTGTTAGGATTAATAGTTCATCTGAAGCTATGATTAATTTACTTAATAAAAAACTAGATTTTTAAGTTATATGTACACATTATTTTTAGATACATCCCAACGTTATTTAATTATGATTTTAGAAAAAGCAGATCATATTTTAGATGTTCTTTATAAGGATAACTATAAAAAACATAGTGATAACTTGATTGAAAATGTGACAACCTTTTTAAAGCAACATAAACTAAAATTATTAGATTTAGCTCAAATATATTTAGCTAGTGGTCCAGGGAGTTTTGTAGGTACAAGGTCTAGTTTTATTTTTGCTTTAACCTTAAGAGTTATTAATCCTCATCTTACTATTGCGACAATAAGTAGTTTGTTATTTCAAGCAGGGCTAGGTCATACTTTATCTGTTTTAAACGCAGGAGGAGGGAAATATTATTTAGCCTTGTACAACAAAGGTCAAATTGAACTTGAAGAACAATTTGTAGACCAAGCCACATTAAAAGACATGCAGCAAGAACTAGCTACTATCAAGAAACTAACAATAAGCTTTAATTATGAAGAATTTCAAGCCACAGTAAAAATTAAACAACATTTTCAAGTTTTAAAGCCCTATTTTCAAGTTCTTAAACCAGAGCAAAAACCTAAGATTAATTTTGTGAAGAAATTTATTTAAAAAATTAAATTATAATAACAATAATATAAAATAACTTTTTTTAAATATTTCTTATCTAAAGCTTTAAATGAAAAAAATATTAAGTTTATTAGGTTTATTTAGTTTAGTAATTGTTAATGGGGCAAACATAGTTGCTTGTGGAACCTCAAAACCACCCAACAATCAATTAACATTGCCTGAACTAAAAAACAAATTTCAAAACAATGGTCTTTTAATCAGTAAGGACTGAAATAGTTTTTGAGGGGTATTATCTGACCGATTACAAGGGGAAAGCTATTATCAATTACTAATGGACCAATTATTTTTGCAAAATAACATTAACCCTAAATATGAAAAGGATGTAGAACTGCAAGTCAAAAATAAGGCAGGGTTTTATGTAAAAGCTAATACCCAAAAGTTAACAAATTTAGATGTAAAAACATATAGTAGTGATACTGATGCACAAATTCAAATTACATTAGATGGATATTATGCATATGTGCCTGCTGGAATTCATTGATCTCTAACTCCAGATCAAAAAACTATCTATCCTTTAGTTAGCGAACTACAAACCAAAAATCAATTAACTATTTATGATGACTGAGATGGAGCTTATCTTAATCATCAAGTTCCTATTAAAATGTTAAACGAGCAAGTAAAACAAAATTTTGATCATGAATTCAAAGGAGACAATAATTATCAATATACTAATTTTACAGATAGTTCTTTAGAAAATCATTATATCTATGCTGATGGAAATGTAAATCATATTAACCTGGTCATTACCAATAAAAAAGCATCTTATCAGGTTCCAGATTTCGAAGTTTATGTTTACAACATTGTGGAAATTTTTAACCTTCTTAATAACATATATATTAATAAACCTAATATAAGTGTTTATGGACCATGAGATAATAGCAAAGATTATGAGGATCTTGTATGAAATTTGTCTAATGACTGACAATATCAATCGCCACCAATCACTAATTATCAAAATTATTTTACATATCAAGGTGATTTACCTATCCCAACGAAAAAAGTCCCATTTCCAGGAGTAACAACAATAACTATTTGATATAAAAAAGAGATTTCAGCAAAAGTAAGAGCCGACTCTTTTTAATTAATATATATAAGAGGAATTGCTTCAGAAATCAATACTAATTGTTAATTTCAATTAAGTAATTTGATTGCTTCCCTTTTTTAATAATAAAATATTTATTTGCTACTGGAGTGAATGAGCTTAATGGCAAATTAGAATCTTGAATAATAGCATTATTAATTTTTAAAGCTCTATTAGCACAAAATTCTCGACATTCCCTTCCAGAAGCCACAATGTTACTTTCTATTAAAGCTATTTTTAAAGAAGTGTTAGCATAATGCTTAAATGAAGGAATAAGTGAAGCAATCACCTCTATGTCTTTTTTAGTTAAATTACTATAATCACTATCTTTATTAAACAAAAGCGAACTTATTTTTTTGGCACTTGCTAGTCCTGCTTGACCATGTAAAAATTCTGTTAAAAAATCTGCTAATGCTTGTTGTTTAGCTTTTCTTTGAGTCATATTTTTGATAGCTTGGGAATCGTAAAAAGTAAAGTAGTTTAATAAGCTATCAATAATATCATCTTCTTGATTTAATAAAAATTGATAAAGCCTAAATGGCGTTGTTAATTTAGCATCTAACCAGATAGTACCAGTTTCAGTTTTACCAAATTTTGTTTTGTTTTTTTGTAACAGTAAAGGAGTTGTAAAACCACAAGCCTCAGAGACATTATTATTTTTTTGTTTAATAATTTCTATTCCAGAAACTATGTTTCCTCATTGATCACTTCCTCCTAATTGCACATTACATTTTATTTTATGCTTGTTTAAAAAATAAAAATCATATGCCTGCATTAAATTGTAGGTAAATTCTGTAAAGGTCAAACCTTTTTGCAAGCGACTTTTAATAGTTTCTTTAGCTAATAAATAGTTAACATTAAAGTGAAAACCTACTTCTTTTAAAAAATCTTCTAAAGTCATACTTTCATATCAATCTTCGTTATTAAAGATTCTAAAAGTCGGAAAATATTTTTGTACAAATTTTCTTATATAAAGCACATTTTTTGCTATGGTTTCTTTGGACAAAGGGACACGCATCTTAGTCTTCCCGCTAGGATCTCCAATTTTTGCAGTTGCTCCCCCGATCACTACAAGTGGTTTTAAACCAAGTTTTTCACAACGTTTTAAGGTTAATAACTGGATTAAATTACCTAAATGTAAAGCACTAGCGGTTGGGTCAAAACCACAATAAATAGCAGATTTATTTACTTGTGCTTTTTTTAATTTAGCTTCATCGCTTAAATCCTTAATTAAAGATCTGGACTTTAATTCAGTAATAATATTTTTCATATCTTAGAGGTTTACATTGTTTAATTTAATAAGCTTATTTGAAAACATTTCTTTGCGTCCGATTTTACTTTGAGGTTGTGAGTTTCATACTACAGCGTCCCCAGTAAATTCAATATGGTTTTTTACAAAAAAGGTTCCAACTCCGTAAATATCAACTGGAGTTTGTTTTTCTTCTAAAGCATGTATTTGTTGATCATCTAAGCCACTCGATAAAATAATTTTAATATCTTGAAAATTATTTTCATCTAAAGCTTTTCTTAAAGCAAAAATAAGTTCAGAACATCCTCCATAAAGATGTGGCTCATCTTGATTGATTCTCGTAAAATATTGGTCAATAATTTTAGGAGATGTATCAACTCTAACTCCATATAAACCATCCACAGCTTTTGCAACAGCTAATGAATCAGTAATGACATCATTATTGTAATCTACTAAAGCAATTATGTTTTTATTTGGTAAAGTTTTTTTAGTAGCTTGAATGGCTTTAATGAGATCTCCATTAAATAACTGAATTAAAGCATGAGGAATGGAAGCAAATTGTTCTGTTTGAGGAAGGTTTTGAATTAAAGCAGTATGTTCTTCTGTCACAAAATGTCTAATCCCTCCTGTATAAGCAGCATATCCTTCTTGGGCTTGACTATAATATCAGTCATGACGATCGTTCATATAAATAACAGTTTTACCTTTAGCAGCTTGAACAACTTTATGAGCGTTAGTGGCAATAGTCGTGTTATGAGCTAAAATACCGTCAATTAATCCTTCTAAATGCCCAAACTGTCAATAATGTCCTGTAATTTTAAGCACAGGTTCTTCTGGCTGAATGATACTTCCTTCTGGAGTCGCTTCAATTTTGAGTGATAAGTAATCTTCTGCATATTCTACCAGAATTTTTAAGGCTTCATTCATGCCACACAAAACTGCGTTTTTTTTACGCATAAAAAACTGCATGGTAATAACTTCATCGTGTGCTTCTTGAAAAGCAATTTTTTTACTATTACGAAAATAAAAGGCTTGGTATTTTGCTATTTCTTTTTTATTCATGGTATTGATCAAAAAATGATTCTCCTATTTTATTAATTTGTTGTTTTTCGAAAAACAACACCCCTGCTTTTTGATTAGCAAGTCCAAGTTCTTGGCTAGAACAAATCATAGCCCTAGATTCATGTCCATACACATTAGTTTTTAAAATTACTTTTAAACTAGGCATGATAGCTCCTTCTTGTGCTACAACTACTAAGTCATCCTTATTAATGTTATTTGCTCCACAAATTAAGGTGATGTCATCTTTTTTATTGTCAAAAGCTACTGTGCATAAAGAAACATAACTGTTAGGAACAGGATTAATTTCTTTAATTTGACCAATCAAAAATTGATCCTCTTGGTTAAAAGGAATGAAGTTATTTATTTGTTGTTCTAATAACCATTGGTTTAAAAAAGTTTTAAGCGGTTTATTATCACTGTTAATCCCATTTTGAATAGGTTTAGGATAAAATTTGCTAAAATAATTACAGTGCCAACTGACAAGTTGATCTTGTTCGTAAAAACAGTATAAATCGCCCTTTTCTTCTTTATGATAAAGCTTTTCCTGTTTATAATTTGTACTATAAGCAAATAAACAATCAAAAGCTTGATTGTAAAAGAGGGCTCATAAATATTTTTTTGAATTCATAGTAATCAAAAGTATACTATATATCTATTATTAATTACATTATATATTTTATGAAAGTATGTGTTTTAGTAGACTCATCAAGTGGTCTCAATAAAAAGGACTTACAAGACATGCCGGATGTCTTTCTGATTCCTTTGAACATTATTTTACCCAACGGGAAGTCTGTAGCAGATGATGTTGATCATTTAAGTAATGAAGCCTTTTATAATTTTTTAATTAAAGATCATTTAAAAACATCACAAATTAATACTTATCAAATCAAACAAAAATGAGATGAGTTATTAACTAAGTATGACAAAATTATTTTTGTAGGATTAAGTAAAGGCATTTCGTCACAACACCAGAACATACTTCAACTTGCTAAGCAAGAATATGCTAAGCAAGTCATAGTACTTGACACTAATGGGTTTTCTGATATTTTGTTAGAAATTATTAAATTAACTTTGTTTTATCTGCACAATAATAAGCCATTAGAAGATTTACAAAAAGCAGTGGCAGAGATTAGCAAAGCAATGCATACTTTATTTTTTGTGTCTGATATTCAGTACTTAAAAAAAGGAGGAAGAATTAGTAAACCTGTAGCATTATTTTGTGATAAGTTAAAAATAGTTCCCATTTTAAAATTTGAAAATGGCATCATTGCTAAAAGTGGTAAAACTAGAACAGTTAAAAAAGCTATTCAAAAGAGTATTAACGACTTTTGAGAATTAACTAAGCCAAACCATAACAATACTTTAACTGTTTTATATGTAAACAAAAAAGAAGAAATCTTTCAACTAGCCTGAAGTATGGCAGAAAAAAGTAAATTTAATAAAATTAAGGCTGTAAAAGCTCCCAATATTATTCTCGCCCATACAGGCCCGAATTCTGTAGGATTTCAAATTAATTTAAAGGAACATGATTATGAATAAAAAAATTGCGATAGTAACTGATTCATCCAGTGCTATTACTAAAAAAGAAGCCAACAAATATAATAACTTAAGGGTTATTCCTTTAATTATGGTAGTGGATAATACTATTTCGTTTGAAGACACCCCTGCTAATGTAAAAAAATATAAATTAAGTATTGCTATTGAAAACATGGTTTCTAAAACAAGCCAAATTAATCCTTCCGTTTTACAAAAGACTTTTGATGAATTATTAAAAGATTATGAGGGTGTTTTTTACTTACCAGTTTCTTATGGATTAAGCGGGCAATATAATACAGCAGCTCCTTTAATGGAGATGGATAAATATAAGGATAAACTTTATGTTTATCATAATAACAATAATGATTTTCTTTTAAAACTTTTAGTTTTTAAATTAGCAGATATGGCAGCTAAAAAAGCAGTTAGTTTTGAACAATTAAAACAAATAGCAAACGAAACTGATCTTAACAATTACACTGCCTGTAGTCCTGGAAATCTAAGCCAAATTATAGCTTCTGGTCATGTGCGAACTTTAACTGCTCTGGTAGCTAAGGTCGTTAATGTTTTTAAAATTATTGCTCTGGTAGAATGAGGAGAAAAAGCTCATAAAAAGTTTTTCCGCACTATGCGTAAAACTGCTTCTTATTTCATTAGTGTGTATCAAAATTTCATCAAAGAGCATGGAAATAATTATAAAATAGTCATTTCTGCTTGTTCTGCCTCCAAAGGAAGAAGGCTAAGCATTTTAAAACAATGTTTTGAAGAACAGCAAATTCCTTATTTGATAGAAGAAATAGCTACAGTTTATCCTGCTCATGGAGGCTTAGAAACACTAGGCTTTTTTATTATTAGTCAAAAGCTTTTAAAATACGGTTCTCAAGGTTCTAATAAATAATAAATCAGGATTTTTTATTTACTAATAAGCCTAGGCTTCCTTATCATAAGTAAGTTTTTTAGTTTTGCTTTGAAGCTGGGTACTGGTTGATAATAGTAACTGTGGAGAGATCTGGGTCTTGATAGTTTCTATGCAACACTAACACAACTCCTCTGTTTAAAACAATCGCTTGTGCCATAAATTGATCAAATTCTTTATAATTAATGTTTCAAATCCCGCTAGCTCAATCATCGTTATTTTGCATTTGATCCCCTAAAGCATAGGGATGTACTACATCAGCATCTTTTCATGTTGAAGCAGTAGCAAATAATCAATTTAAAGCATTAGCTCAAGCGAAAATAGTTCCCCCAGCACTTGGAGTTAAATAACGAAAAACAGCTAAACGAAAAGCCATTTCGTCTTGTACATTTAAAAAGGCATAATCATCTTGTTCAATATAAACCTTACGTTGGTTTTCATAAACAGTACGGTAGGCTTGTTTTTGTTTTTGCACTTTTAAATGTACATCCCCATTAGTATCACGATTAAACACTAAAGTGATCCCGTATTTATTTTCTTTATTGCCAGCAGCTTGCATAATGCTTTTAAAGTTAGCTGCCATAGTTATTTCTGTAGGACCATAATTAGGAGTAGCTCAGTATGCTTCTGCTTTTTGAGCCAGATATTTATAACCTCTAGTGTTATTATCATTATTAATGTACTGATCTAATTTAGTACTTGCAGCAAATCCTGGTTGGTTTTTATTAAATAATCAGTACATAAAACCGCTAACATTATCTCGATAATGTTCATAAATGTATTGAGAACTCAAAGCACTAATGTGAACTTTAAGAACATTATTTGGTTCATTCATGTTGCCAAAAACAGCATTTACCCCTTCTTTTTTGGCAGAAGCTGGATAATGATTGTCAATCACTGCAGTCCCAATTGAGACATAACTGACACTACCTCCTCTTACTTCTGCATAAGCGGAAATTTGCAGAGCTGAACCAGATTGCATAGCTTCAACTAAATTAATCATATGAACAGTGGCTGGAGTGTCAGCATTAGTATAGTAGAACTGACCATATAAAGCCTTTTGGAATTGAGTTAAATAACTATCATATAAATTAGCATTAATAAAGGTTCTCAAGTCATTTTCTTTGGCTAAAGGTTGTCAATAATGAGTAGTAGGAGCTCAAGCACTTCCTTGAGTTAAAAGTTCAAATAAAGAAAGCGATGGATTAACAAATTGTCCAATCGCAGGGTAAAAATAAGATAAAGTAGCAGCACTTAAAGTGTAGTTAAGGTGGAAGCTTGTGCTAGTCATGTTAGAAAGCGTAACAGTATCTGCTCCTTGACTATCATGCTGATATGGAAGATAAACTGGATTATTATCTGGTCAATTAACTTTTTGTTGATGATTAATAAGATGCTGATTAACTGCATAATTTGAAGCAACTGATGTAGAAACACTTGTTCCAATCACAGCTAAAGCAAGACTTTTAAATAAGATAGTATTCATTTTTCTTTTCTTTAATTTTTAGATTGGTTTGCTTTAATAATATAAAATTAATTTCTTTTCAGAAATTTATCTATAATAAGTTTTTAAAACATTAATAAATTTATAAAAGTAGATTAATATAATTAAGCTTAATTTTTTGATAAAATTACTAAAATATTTATCATTATCCATAGGAAAATAAAAAAATGTTTTTACAAAAAACAATCATTAGTTTAGCTCTTAGTAGCGTAGTTATACCAAGTGCTGTACAAACTATCAACATAACACAAACCACATCCACTTATAGCAATACAAAATTAGTACTTCAAGGCAATAAAAATCCTTTTGATCCATTTTTTTATAAGGCTTATGTTCATGGGAAGGTCATAATTACTAAAGCTGGAGCTGATGCGTATCAATATTATCAAGGCCAAAATGAATTAGCTTTTCTGTCTCCTTGATGAGGACAGCAATGAGGATATAGACTAGATCTGTCACAAGGGGATAATTCTGGAGATATTGGCTCAATGGGATATATCTTAAAAGCATATAAATGAGCTCAAAGTCATAAAGTAAATCCCCAGGGAGCAATGATTAGTTATTTGAATGGTTATAGTGCTTATAAAACCCCATACTCAGGAACTTGAATCTTTTCAAAAGACTATTATCATGATGCAAACGCATTAAGAACATCTATTATTTCCATTGCTTTTACTAATTTTATGTCAAGTGCTTACGGCTTTGTGAATGAAGCTTATTCACACCATCAGCCTCTTTCTTTCTTCTTCCTTACAGGGAAGTCTAATGAAAAAGGGAATTTTTATTATGCTAGGGTTTTGATAGGTAATCAGAAAACTGGTGCTACTTTATCATCAATTTGGTACGAAGAGAAAGTAGTTTAGTAGATTTTATTTAAAAGCCTTATTTACATATACATATAAATAAAAAATAATTTTTTAGCTTGCTTCAAAATTTGCATTCCTATAAATATGCAAGCAAAAAAAATTAGCCTTCTTGCTTTCTGTATTACTACTTCTTGCTTTCTAGCTAATTTTCTTTTTTGGTTTTTCAGTATCTACCGCACTTCGTTGCTTTCCTTACGGATTGCCGTTGACCTTTTCAGCCTCTCTCATTGCTGATCCTTGCCTGTGCTACTTCCAGTTTCCCTTCTTTAGCTCTGCTGTGAGGTTGCCCGTTTCACTTACTTGGTTTCCCTTGTAACTCGTCTCTCTGGCATCTTTCTGCTTCCTGCTTAGGCTCTCCACTTGCGCTTCTTGCCCTTAGCTCTCCGCTCCTGAGTCTGGCTCGTAAACTTTGCCTCCTCCTAGGATTATTTCTTTTCCTAGCACATTTAAGCTTAATTCCTCTTGCGATTCCTCTTTGCTTTGCAGCCGTGGTCTTTCCTCCACTTTGCTTTTTACTTCAAAGTGTGTCAACCTTCAAACCTTTTTAAGTATAACACCTTTTAAAAAAAAGTCAAGCTTTTTTGTAAAAAAAAGTGTTTTTTTTAATTTGTCAAAATGGCAGGGGTAGCAGGATTTGAACCCGCGACACTCGGGTTTGGAGTCCGATGTTCTACCACTGAACTATACCCCTAGTTAGCTTTTGATAATTTATTTTTGATTAATTATAAACTATTAAAAGCATCTCTTATTTAATAGGTGTAAGAAAATTTATTTGGCAGGGGTAGCAGGATTTGAACCCGCGACACTCGGGTTTGAAGTCCGATGTTCTACCACTGAACTATACCCCTAAATATTTCATTTACATTTTACATGAAAATGAAATCTAATTTTTCTCATTATGACAATTTTGGCAAATGGCATGAATTTCGATTTTAACATGTTCTGGAAAGGATCACTTATCATTTTTGATCATATTAGAACATATTTTTGCATAAATAACTCTGTATTGTTCTAACTGTTCTTGATTTAAATGTTTTCGTAAATTACAATTATCACATAAATAATGCACAGTAATCTCGTCTAAGCACTCATAAAGAATTTGCTGATTGTCAAAGGTAACTGTACTAATTAAATGTTCTTTAATTAATAAACTGAGAGTATTATAGATGCTAGCTAAATTGATGCTTTGACCTACTTTTTTTACAAGTTCATGCTTGATGAAATTTAAAGTAATGTGATCATTACGACACAGAATCTCCACAATAGCTTTGCGTACTTTAGTAATACGATGGTTTTTGCTAGCAAGATGCTGTAAAATTTTATCCCTTTTTTCTTGATATCCCATATGGAAGGTGGTTTATTTTATTTGTTTAATAGGTTTTCTAAAATGTTAAGTAAATCTTTAACAGTTTTAATTTCAAGCAGCTCTTCATCTGGGATAATAACATCATATTTTTGCTCTGCTTTAATAATTAAATCCATTAAATCTAATGAATCTAAACCAAGTTCAGTAAAAACAGTATTTTCTGTAATGTTGTTAATGTTTCTTTCTTTAAGAATAGTTTGTACTGCTTGAAAGATTGTTTCTCTTTTCATAATTTTAAATCTATATTTTATGTTATTTTTATTTTACTTTTTAAAGCTAGTATGATGCAGCAAAGTAAGCTTTTTTAAATGCAGGTTCAGCACAAAAAAAGCATTTTGCTTTAGTTTCTGTTTGCCCATAAGGGAAGCAGCGAGATGTGGTATGAGTTTCTTGCTTAACTTTCTTTTCACATGCGAGTTTGCCACAAAACGGTACTAAAACTAAAGCTCTTCTTTTAGCTACTATTTGTTTATATTCTGCATAATCCTTAACCTTAATAAAATACCTTTTTTGTACTTCATCCGCCTTTTTAATCATATTTTGAAAATGTTCTTGACTCATGATGGTTACTTTTTGAAGTACATCTTCTGCTTCAATGTTAATTTTGACTAAATCATGCCTTCATTGCATGGTACAAGTATTATTTGTTAAATCCTTTTTACCCACTAGTATGACACAAGGGATGCCTTTTAAAACAGCATTATGCATTTGGTAACCTGCACTTTTAGAAGATTGATTAATTTCTGTACGAAAGCATGCCAGTTTTTTTTGCAAAGCTTGGCAATATTGATTTAAGGCTTTGTCTTTATTAGTATACTTAATAATTAAAATTTGAATGGGAGCAATTTTAAAAGGTAAAACTAAACCATTATCATCTCCATGTACCATGACTAAAGCCCCAATTAATCTAGTAGAAACTCCTCAGGAAGTAGAATAAGCATGTTTTAGTTTTTGCTCCTTGCTTTCAAAAGTAATTTTAAAAATCCTAGCTAAATTTTGACCAAAATAATGGCTTGTACCACATTGCAGGGCTTGGCCGTCATACATCATGGCTTCTAGGGTGTGGGTTTCATAAGCCCCTGCAAACTTTTCCATTTCTGATTTATAACCTACGATTGGATTAATCGCTAGTAATTCATACATCATTTTTTGATAAATTTGAGCTATTCCTAGGGTTAATTGACTAGCTTCTTGGGCGGTACTATGAGTCGTATGACCCTCTTGTCATAGAAATTCATTAGTTCTTAAAAAAGGTCGAGTGTTTTTTTCTCAGCGCATGACATTACACCATTGATTATACATCAACGGTAAATCCCGTCATGAATGAATAGATTCAGCAAACTCTTTACAAATTAAAACTTCACTAGTGGGTCTAATGTAGAGTTTTTCAGGCAAAGGTTTATTGCCAATATGGGTTACAGTTGCTAGTTCTGGGTTAAAACCTTGTACCTGCTCTTTTTCTAACTCTAAAACAGACTGAGGAATTAAGAGAGGGAAATAAACATTTTTAACTCCTAGTGTTTGAAAGATTTGGTTTAAATACTTTTGAATGTTTTCTCATATGGCATACCCGTATGGTTTAAAAATGATAAAACCTTTTACAGGACTATAATTAAACAGGCCTGCTAAATAGGTTACATCTGTGTACCATTGAGCAAAATTTTGAGCTCGAGGAGTAATTTGTTGGTTAAGTTGCTTCAGCTTTTTTTCCATCTTTATTTTTGCAAAATACCTTTTGAGCCATAAAAAATTCTAATTCCTAGCTTTTTCTCATGAATATAGTCTTTAGCTATTTCTAATTTACTAGGTCTTTTAAACATGATTCAATTAATTCAAGTAGGTTTAATAGTTTCTTTAATTTGTAAACACTTGCTTTCTTGGTTAAAAGCCATTTTACTTGTTACTGTTGCTAGTAATTTTTTTAAACTTACTGCTATATAAACAATGTCCATAGGATCTTTTTTATAAGTTTTTAACCATTGTCAGAACTTAACCCGAGCAGAATCATCTAACTCCATTTCAATATAATCTTCATGTACTAAATAACTAATTTTTTTAGGGCTCTCATGGTTGGAATCATCATGATATTTAATATCAATGACTGGCACTTTTAAAAGTTCGATTCCTCTTCCTAACACATGCATTATGTTTTTTGCTTCTGTGTAAAATAAAGCATAATTATTTCCTTGTGCTAAAAGAGGCTGAATAATTTTATTATTATATGAATTAGCAGGTTTAAGATTTTCGTTGATTACTTGTAAATCTTCATATTGTCTTTCTTCTTGAATTCGATTAATAAAATTACGAAAACTCTTCACAATTACAGTAGTAATTTTAGATCTTTTCTTCATAGTGTATTTAAAATAGTTAGATAAAGGTGACAAACATAGTTATATTATTATTTTACTTAATCTTATAGTAAGGTTCTTAGTTTTAAATAAAAAAAATACCTTGCGGTATTTTAAAGTATTTCATCAATGGCGGAGCAAGAGAGATTCGAACTCTCGCGCCGGTTGCCCGACCTAAATCCTTAGCAGGGACTCCTCTTAAGCCTCTTGAGTATTGCTCCTTAAAGTATATTTTATAATGTTTTTATTAATTTAGCAATAATAAAATATACTTTTAGTCTTTTAAACTAAATAGAACGACTGTACCATTCAACAATAGATGATTCTTTAATGTCTGGGTTTAGTTCTTCACGTTTCGGATGACGTAAGTATGTTCCTTCCATCTTGGAACGATCAAATTTGACAAATGGTAGGGTTAAAGATTGAGCATCAAGGCTTTCCATAATTTTAGGATTAGTTGTTGCTGCTTTTTTAAGAGAAATAACATCTCCCACTTGAGTTTGATAAGAAGGAATGTCAACTTTTTTTCCATTAACTAAAACACGACCATGGTTAACTATTTGTCTTGCTCCAGCTCTCGTTTGAGATAAACCTAAGCGGAAACAAATATTATCTAAGCGTGATTCAAGCATAATTAAAAAGTTTTCTCCTAACAGCCCTTGTTTATGCTTTGCTTTACGAAAGGTATTACGGAATTGTTTTTCTGTTAAACCATACATAAATTTTGCTTTTTGTTTTTCTTGGAATTGTTGGCCATATGGAGATAATTTTTGTTTTTTTAGTCCATGTTGCCCAGGAACAGTTGTTCTTTTTTTGCCTTTTGTAAATTCTTTATTGTTTTCTAATAAAGAAAAGTGATAACGGCGGGATTTTTTGAAAATGCTTTTCAGGTATCTTGACATAATTCTTTAAATAAAGATAAGTAAATTAATTAATTAATAAAATATTGACAGCAGCGCAATAATAACTAAATAATTATATAAAATTACTGTAATTAATCAAAAAAAAGTTTAACTTATCAATGTTTTTTTATCCTTCTTTTAATAATGCTTTTAAGCAAGTAGGACCTCTTTTAGCTATCAATAAGTTTCGTGATGAACATATTTGGTTGCATCCTTGACATTTTAGTGCTGTTATTTTAGCATGTGTGCTTTTATTAGTCGTTTTATCTTTACTTTTGTATGTTTTATTTATTAGATTAATTAAAAAAAGGGCTAATAATTTTTTAGAAAGTATGAACATTGTAGCTAAACTAACAATTGATAAAAAATTTTTATACTTATCAAAAATTGCTAAACATAATGCTAAGTTAATCAAGGAATTAGAAACATCATGAACTTATTACCACAATACTATTAAAAATAATGTCATTCCATATTTAAAAGAATTTAATCAAGTTTTAGTTCAAAAAACATCTTTTTTACAATATAAGAAATTAGGGGTTTTAAATAAAAACATTTTTTTAGTTGAAGAGCTTTTGATTAATTTAAACCAAAAACTAAGTGTTTATTTAAAACCGACTCATGCTTATTATAGTTTGCTGAGTGAAACCCAAGATGTATTAAATAAAATGATCCGCAATGAGTATAAATTGGTTTTAGTTTATCCTTATGTAGAAAAATATTTTCAAAAAAAAATAAAGCTGGTAATAGAAGAAATTAAAGCCATTAGTGCTTTAATTCAGGTAGGGTTTTTAGAAAAGACCCAACAAAAAATAAATCATTGTCACTTAGAAATGAAACAAATTATTAGAGACTTAGATAAAGTCTTTTATGTTAATTATTACTTAAACATTAAAGGGAAGGCTTTATTAAAAATTATTAATGAAAAGTATCTTAGCATTAGTAATAATGTATTATCATCTCTACCACATAATATTACGCCAGCAGAGATCAAAGCTCTTAATGATGAATATCACGATATCCAAAAAAAAGTGACAGCTCTGATGCAAAAGAATAATTTTGAAGCAAGTAAAAGCCTTGTGAGTCAATTAGAATCACAGATCAAAGCTTTTTATAAAAAAATAATTGATTTTGATAAAAATCAAAAAAAAGCAGAAAGCCTAGTCTTTAAAACCCATCAAATTATTGATCGTTTAAATAATGATTACCAAAAGCTGACAAAGTACTTAGCTTTTCACCAAAAACAAAAACATGATTCTCAAATAGAAGATTTAGCTTTAGAAATTAATACTGCTTGAACATTAATTATGCAAAAAGAATTTTCTTCTATTGATCAAGCCTTAAAAGTACTTGCTGAAACTGCTGTTATTAACCAAAAAATGCTATCCTTAAAAAACCTAACGCAAAATAAATTTAAGCTTAATAATGAAGTTAATCAAACTATGCAAAGGGTTAGTGCTAATTTAATTCAGTGTCAAAAAATTATCCATCAAATTAAATATGCTAGGCTTAAATTTGAATATGAAGCTAGCATTGATAACTTAACTTATAAAATTAATAATTTTAAATTAGCATTAGATAATAAAAGTAAGCAAACGCTTAGTTTCAAAGAATTAAATGATCAAGCATCTGTTTTAGAACAAGAAGGCTATTTTTTATTTGAAAAAATGAAAAATAGTATGTTACTTTATTTATTATCTGATTGAACTGTGATGTACTTACAAAGTTTTTATCTTAATAATATTGCTAATCATGTGCAAGAAGCCTTATTAAAAACAGAAAATTTGTATAAAAATAATCATTTAGAAGCTTTTTTACAAAATAGTATCAAGATTATTAAAAACCAAAAATATAAATAATGCTGTCAAAATTATCTCATTTACTTAATGTTAGAAGTTGCTATTCGCTTTTACAATCAGTTATTAAAATAGATGATTATCTTGCTTATGCTGTTGATCAAAAATGAAAATGATTAAGCTTAATTGATCATGAAACTATGTATAAGCATTATTATTTTTATCGCAAGTGTTTAGCCCATCAAATCAAACCATTACTAGGACTATCATTTACATTTAAATATCAAGATATTAGCTTTCAAGGATCTTTGTTAGCTTTTAGTAATAAAGGGTATTATAATTTAGTGAAGCTATCTTCCTTTTTAAATGAAAAATCACAAGAGCAAGGATTAAGTCTGCAAGCTTTACTTAAATACCTACCAGGGAATCATTTAATTATTGATCCTTTTGTTTATCAAGAAGATGGTTCTATTCAAGAAGAACAAGCTTGTTTTAATTATTTAGACCAACTCACTGAAGTAATTAAGCAAGAGGATCAACAATTTTTATACATAGCTGTCAATAATAATAACCTACATTATTTTACAGAACAACAAAAAAACTCTTATCAAAAACATTTAATTTGGTTTCAACCTGTTTTATATTTTTATCCTCAAGATAGTATTTATTTATCAAAGCTTTATCAAATAGCTAAAACCACTAACCAACCTGTTAAGCATTTTAGTATGACTTTTCCTCAAGAAGTTCAGTTTTATGTCGATAACATGCAGGCTTTAGCTGAAAGTATTAACCTCATTATTAAAAAACATAGTTTTGCAGAAAACTTAGCTAGAGCTAAAAGTACCCTTAACCAAGACGAGAACCTAGTACTAAAAAACATGGCATTTGCTCGATTAAAAAAACGCCTTAAAAGCCAAACGCTACCAACACCTTATCAACTCAGATTAGAAAAAGAGCTGGCTGTAATTAGTGATCGTCATTTTGCTAATTATTTTCTTTTGATAGAAGATTATGTTAATCAAGCTTTGCAAAACAATATCTATATTGGTCCAGGAAGAGGATCAGCGGCAGGATCATTAGTGAGTTATGCTCTTAACATTACTCAAATAGATCCATTAAAATATGGTTTGTTATTTGAAAGGTTTCTTAACCTGGAAAGAAAAGACCTTCCTGATATTGACATAGATATTGAAGATACTAAAAGAGATTTATTTATTAAGGACTATTTAATTAAAACCTATGGAGAAGATAAAGTAGCTTATATTACTACTTTTCAAACTTATGGTTTAAAATCTGCTCTTAGGGATTTAGCTCGGTTAGAACCAGACTTGCATCTGTCAGAAGTAAATAAAATTTGTAAATTAGTTAATCCTAAACTTAACTTTAATTATAAAAAAGCTCTTAAAGATAACAAACAGCTTCAAAGTTATGCTTATAAGTACCCTGTGCTGTTTGAGCAAGCTCGTTATTTTTTAAAAATTCCTAGTCATGTCGGAACCCACGCAGCAGGAATTATCATGACCCAGCAACCCCTTAATACCTTAGTACCTTGTGCTATCGTTAATGAAGGAGCTACAGAAAGTTTCTTAAAATCACAGTATGCTATGGATGATTTAGCTGATCTTAATATTGTAAAACTCGACTTATTAGCTTTAAAAACATTAAGCATTTTGCATACAATTGTTGATAAAATTAACCAAACCGCTTCAAAAAAGAACCCCTTGCTTTTAGAACAGATTCCTTTAAATGATGCAACAACCTTTAGCTTATTACAAAAAGGAGAAACAAAGGGAATCTTTCAGCTTGAATCATGAGGGATGACTAATCTTTTAACAAAAATGCGACCTGTTTCTTTTCAAGATGTTTATGTTACTTCTGCTTTATTTCGTCCTGGACCACAAGATCATATTGACGATTATGTAGATCGCAAAACTCAAAAAAAAGCAGTACATTATTTAAACCATACTTTAGCTAACATTTTACAAGAAACATACGGAGTGCTCCTCTTTCAGGAGCAAGTAATGCTTATTGCTCAAGCAGTAGCTCAATTTAGTTTAAGTAAGGCTGATTTACTAAGAAAAGCCATTAGTAAAAAAGATCCTGTTTTAATGCAAGAAATTAAAGATGCTTTTTACAGTCAAGCTTCAAAAAATGGATATGATTCCACCCAAATTAAAACTATTTGAACATTAATTGCTAAGTTTGCAGGTTACGGATTTAACAAAAGTCACGCTGTTTCTTATGGTTTAGTTAGCTATTGATTAGCTTATTTAAAAACTCATTACTTTGGCCATTTTGTTTGTACCATGCTTGATAGCTTTAGAAGTGATAAAACTAAAACTAAAAACTTTTTAGAGGAAGCTTTAGCACATGGCTACCAGTTGGCTTATCCTTCCGTGCAAAACCCTACTAGTCTTTATCAACTTCATTCTGATAAAAAGCTGATGATTCCTTTAATTGGAGTATCTAAAATTGGGAACCTTTATTATCATAAGTTAAAAGTAGTTTATGACAATAAACCTTTTCTTGATATTTATGATTTTATGCACCGTTTGTACCAAGCTAAAGTTTTAAAGTCTTTTCCCACTAGAGCTTCAGGAGACAGAAGTGTCCAACCTTTTTATTTAGCTTTAGTTTATAGTGGAGCTTTAGACTGTTTTCAATATAGGAGAACTACTCTTATTAGGTCATGACTTAAATTATGGCAATATGCTGCTTTAAATAATGAAGATAGTATGAGTAAACCGTTACTGCGCAAAACTACAGAAAGCCAATTAGACCTGGAAGAATTAGCCCAAGCAGAAAAAACCTATTTAGGGTTTAGTATTATGCAAAATAAAAAACTTTCTGTTTTGAAAAAACAGTACCAAGCATATCATGTGACTAGCATCAAAGAAGTGAAAAAAAGTTTAAATAACCATACCAATACAGCTAAAAAAAGCTTTGTTATTTTAGGGATGATTGATAATCTAAGAGTCTTTAAAGATAAAAAAAATAATGATATGGCTCGTTTTACTTTAAAAGAAGATGATAGAACTATAAGCGTAGTGGTTTTTGCAGGACAGTACCAAAGTTATCAAGCTAAACTGCAAGGTCAACATTTAGCTTTAGTACAAATCAAGATGAGCTTTTTTAACGACACATGATCAGCTCACTTAGAAAAATTAAAAATTATAGAATAAAACATGGCAACCATTTTATTAGTAGACGGCAATAACCTTTTGTTTAGAGCATACTATGCTACAGCTCATGTGACAGAAAATGCTCATATTTTTGCTGTTTATACTTTTGTGAGAATGCTGAAAAAGCATTTACAAACTTATTCTTATTTTGATGTAGTAGTAGCTTTTGATAAAAGTGCTAAGTCATTTCGTAAAGAACTTTATCCAGAATACAAAGCAGGTCGTCGTCGAACTCCTAAAACTTTGTTAGATCAATTTGCTATTGCTAAAGAATTTTTAAAAAGTAGTAACATTACTTATTTTGAAAAAGAAAACTATGAAGCAGATGATATCATAGCAACCTTAGCTCATGGAGCCGTTCAAAAACATCATCAAGTAATTATTTGATCGGCAGACCATGATTTTTGACAACTCGTAGGACCAAGCGTGATGGTTTTAAAACCTAAAAAACAAACTCAATACGAAATAATAACAGAAGAAAAAGTTTATCAAATTTGAGGAATCAGTCCTAGTCAAGTATGTGATTTCAAAGGAATAGCAGGGGATAGTGCCGATAATTTAAAGGGAGTAAAAGGAATGGGGCCTGGAGCAGCTAAAGCTCTTTTAAATAAATACCAAACCCTAGAAAACATTATTGCTCATATTGATGAACTAAGCCCTAAACATAAGCTTTTATTAGAAGCTTCCCTTGAAAGTGCTAAAATGTGCAAACAACTAGCTAAGTTTAACTGTCGTGTTCCCATGAAAGCTTATCAATTTAAAAAAGCTAAAATAGATTTTAAAAAGCAAAAACTTTTTTTTAAAAAATATCAATTTGATTCTTTGCTTAATTAAGAGGTCTTATGCCAGAACTGCCAGAAGTAGAAACTGTGAGAAGAGTTTTAGTTAAAAAAATTCTTCAGCATACCATTAAAAATGTAATCCTTAATTTAACTAAAGTAGTGAAAGATCCTTCACCTAAAACCTTTTGTAGTCAATTAAAAGCTCAAACTATTTATAATGTAAAACGCCAAGGGAAAAACTTATTGTTTGAATTAGATGATTATGTTTTAATTAGCCATCTACGAATGGAGGGGAAGTATTATTTTTTTAATGCGTCTCAAGCAAAAACTATACCTTGACAAAAGCATGATTTAGTAATTTTTATTTTTAGTGATCAAAGCGAATTACGCTATAACGATTTTCGTAGGTTTGGGACTATGCATTTGTATCCAAAAGATAGCTTTATGCAAAAACCTCCTCTTAGTAAATTAGGGCTAGAAATTTTTGATCTCAATTTAACAGGAGCTTATTTAAAACAAAGCTGAGCAAATAAAAAACTACCTATTAAAGCAACCCTTTTAGAACAAAATGTTTTAACAGGGATTGGAAACATTTATGCTAATGAAATTTTGTTTGCTTGTAAAATCAGTCCTTATCAGGCTGCTTTTAGTCTTAACTTAGCGACCTGTAATCAGCTCATCAAAAAAACTCAGACCATTATGCAACAGGCTATTGATAAGGGAGGTACAACCATTTTTTCGTTTAAAAGCGAGCCAGGGATAGATGGTAAGTTTCAGCAATGCTTAAAAGTCCATAATCGTCAAGATTTACCTTGTTATGTGTGTAAAACACCGATTAAAAAGGTTAAATTGAGACAAAGAGGAACCTATTACTGTCCTTTTTGTCAAGCATAGAAAGATGACCAGCAGCTTTTATGTTTAAATGTTCAAAACTCAAAAAACTCTTACAATAGCTTTTTTAATTCAAAATTAAACTCACTATTGTTTTTTTTAAAACATTTTATTTAAAATTATTGATCAAATCAAAGATAAAAATATTATAAATTAAACATTAGATAAATTTGCCAACATATTTAATAAGATACAAGGCGTAATAAAAGAAAAGGGTTTGTTTTATGAGCAAAAGATTTAGTGAGCAATATGAAAATGATATAGACCAAGTAATGATTGCTTTCCCTCGTTCTCAGGGATCTTATCAAACAATGCTCAAGCAAAAGAAACTTGAAATGGCTACTTTCTCATGTGCAACCTATTTAAAAGCTTTACTTCATGAAACTCAACTTAAGGACTGTTACACAGTATTAATTAGCACCTTAGTTTTAAAATATAAATTAAATAATGGAGTAATTAATTGCCTTTTAGATTATGTTTATTTTAAAAATGACCAAAGGTTAACTATTAATTATATTTTAAAAATTGCTTCTTCTTTAGCTAAGCGAAACATTGAAACTGTTACTGGAGCTATGCTTTATTTAAAACAATCTTATAAATATGCAGAACAAAAACCTTTTAGCCATTATGAATAACTATGATGATTTTAAAGAAAATGAGACTTTTTGAAGAAGTGTTAAACAAAATCCTTATTTAAAAAGCTTCATTATGAAACATAATTTAAGTGATTATTTTTTAAAAAACAATCATTTTATTTTAGCAGAGTTTTTAAAAAATTATCATGATTGTGGTACTGATAAAGAAGCATTAAAGCATGCTTGCAAGCAACCATTTACTAATTATCGTTACAGCTTAACTATCAACAACAACCGTCTTTATAGTACTGTAGAACCTTGTGTGCATGGTCAAGCAAATGCTTTGCAAGCTCAAAACATGTGAAACCGTTATGGTCATTATCCTGAATTAAAAAGTGTGGCTGGCCTATGAAAAAACCATGAGTTAGTAGGATTTGTTTCTAGCCCTTTAAGACATCAGTTAAAAGCTATGTTTGTTAACCCTACTATTATTAATAAAGGATTTTATTTGTATGGAGCAAGTGGGTTAGGGAAGAGCTATTTTATGACCACTTATATGAACTATTTGTCCGAAAAATACAAGGGTTCTTTATTAATTAATGCTAATGCCTTTATTAGTCTTTTAAAAGCTAAAATGCGTACTTCTAAAAATAATGTGATCCAAATTATTAATTTTGTTAAAACTCGCCCTTACTTAGCAATTGATGATTTAGGGAGTGAATACATTAGTGCTTGAGTAAGAGAAGATGTTTGGTATCACATTATTAATTATCGTTTAGAACATAATAAAATTACTTTTTTTACTTCTAATTTTTCCTTAAACGATCTAGAAAAAATATACGCTCAAACTAAAGAGATTAATGATTATGAAATTCGCTTCATGAAAGCCCAACGGCTTGTGAGAAGAATTAGTGATTTAAGTCAGGTTTTTTGTATGCCTCAGCAAGAACACTGACAACATTTTATAAGACCTCATCAGCAGGATAAGTCATTTTAAACAAAGATAATCTTTTTTTCATTTAAATTAGTAAACCTTATTCCAAAGCTTCACAAGAAGTTCAAATCAAATATTTTATAATTGAAACAAAAATTAAAAGAGCTATTTGGTCATTGATAAGGCTATTTGGTAGAAAGAGGCGTTAAATTTTTTATTAGAATGTACATATAAAACTATACATGATTTTTATGAAAAATATTTTGATGATTTAATTGTGCTTGAATTTGGAGGGCAATACAATAATGTTGAGCAAGAAATTCATTACTATGAAACAACTAGCACTTTACTTTCATTAGCAGGGCTTGTTTCAGCTCCAATTCCAGAAGTAGGAGATTTATTAGGGTTTTTGCTTGGAGCCCTTGGACTTATCTTAGGAGGAGGATTTGTTACTTATAAATCGGCCACAAATCATTACCGTTTTATTAGTCAACCTTTATCCTTAAATTTTATAGACCAAATAATGAGTTCTATTCTTGGAGACGGAAGTTCTGTTTTTCCTGCCAAAAGTGTTATCAATAATTTTATTCAAAAAAATGAGACATATCCTAGTCGCCTAACCTTGGATCATTTTTCATATGGTGTAAATAATTGCATAGCTAATGCTAAGGAAAGTGAAACTGATGAATGACTACCTGAAGGGGATCGACTTAGTACATTATATTGGAAAGGATATGTATATAGACATAATGCTACCAATGAAATTAATTTATCTAATTTAGAACCTTTTTTAAATTTTAGTATTAACGCTTCTAAAGCTCCTCCAAACTATAGTTCTGAAAAAAAAGTTTTAGATGACCCTTTAAATGGTTCTAAAGCATATCCCCTTTTAATTAATATTGCGGGCAGAAAACAAATGCCACCCTCTGATTGACAGAGTGATGGAGTAACTTCAACTTTAAATCAAGAGTGAAGTCATATGGGTGGGCTTGTAGATTCCCTAATTCCTTATGTTTCATATAAACCAGTAACAATAATTTACAATCAACCTATCCTTTGTGAAATGTACTTACCGATGCTAGGATTTACTAAAGCACATCCTCGTTATTTTTACATTGAAGGGGATTAAATTATTTTGTTTTTTTATATAATGTATAATTAAACTATCTTAATGTGATTAAAAATTATTATGAGAAAAATTTTATCTTTAATAACTGTTATAGCCTTTTCAAGTCCTTTGACTAGTATTGTTAGTAGTTGTAGTGAAAAGAAATTACCTTATATACCTCCATATCCTATTAAAGAAACTGCTATAATAATTCCAGACATTAGAGTAAAATTTGCTGAAAAATTAGTTATAGATTATACCCCTCAAAAAAATTTTTTGGATGACTTCTCAAATGTTTCTAAAACAGATCCTATCCCTATTCCTGTAGGAAGTAGCAAACAAATTCTTCCCTCTCATTGAAAAAGTGATCAAGTGATTACACTTTTAAATCAAAATTGAATCCAAATGGGGGGACTTGTGGAGTCACTAATTCCTTATGTTTCTTACCAACCAGTAAAAATTATTTATAATCAAACTACCCTTTGTGAAATGTATTTACCGATACTAGGTTTTACAAAAGATCACCCACGCTATTTTTACATTGAAGGGGATTAAATTATTTTATTTTTTTATACAATGTAATAAACTATGTTCATCTAATTAAAAATGATTATGAGAAAAATTTTATCTTTAATAACTGTGATAGCCTTTTCAAGTCCTTTGACTAGTATTGTAAGCAGTTGTAGCGAAAAGAAAGATCCTCCTATTCCTCTTTACTCTATACAATACCCTATTAAAGAAAGAAAAATAAAACCTGCTAAAGTAACTCCATACATTAAAACACAATTAGCTGAAAATTTACTTATAGACTATAGCCCCCAAAAAAGAGCTTTAGATAACGCCCTAAATGGTTCTAAAGCATATCCCCTGCTGTTTCATGTTTGAGGTGTAACACCAATTCCAGCTACTGATTGAAAAAAAGATCAAGTAGCTTCAACCTTAAATCAAGAGTGAATTAATATGAAAGGACTTGTGGATTCGCTAATTCCCTATGTTTCTTATAAACCAGTAAAAATTATTTTTAATCAGCCTAGCCTTAGTGAAATGTATTTACCAATACTAGGATTTACAAAAGAACACCCTCGTCCTTTTTACATTGAAGGGGATTAAAACCTTAATTATTTTTTATTTTTTTATCAAGATTAACATGACATGACTAAGTATAATATATAATAATTACTTTTTCAACTATAGAAACAATGAATCACTCAATCTTCATTTTGGAAGCCACTTTTAGCTATTCTAGATCAATCACTAAATGATTTTAATTTTTTGGTCATTAATTTCTCTCAATATATTATTAACTATATTAAAAATAACATTCACAGTAAAAGCATTTCCAGCCTGTGAAAGCAAATTATTATTACTGACATTTTTTAATTTTTTTGTTTGTTCAAAAGAAACCCCTGTAATAAAAGTGCTTCTTGGGCAGATAATTTTCTAAATTCCTTGTTTTTAACATACATTATTCCATGTCTTCCCGCTCTTAAAGTAGGACAACTATTTCTATACAATCTTAAATCACTTTGGCGAGTATCTAAAATTAGATATTCTTCTTCTAAAATATCTTGCAAATTAAATTTATTCTTATTATATTTATTGTTTAAATATTTAATAAATGTTTGCCACCCTTGTTTTTTGTTATTAAAAATAAAAGTTAAATCATTGTTAATTAAAAAATGTTCAATTTTAATATTTTTTTCTTTTATTTTTAAAGGGAAACTAAAATTATAATTTTCATTTATCAAATCCTTTCTAATCCCAACAATATAAACTCTTTCTCTTTTTTGAGGCACTCCAAAATTTAAAGAATTTAAAACCTTTCAACCAACATAATAATTTAAGCTTTTCAACATTTTAATTATTTGCTTTAATGTTTCTCCATTATTATGATTAACCAATCCTTTTACATTTTCTAACAAGAAAAACATCGGATTTTTAACATTTAAAATTTTTATTAAGCTAAATATAATTTGACCCTTCTGATCTTTCATGCCTTTTCTTAATCCAACAATAGAAAATGGTTGGCACGGAAACCCAGCTATCATTAAATCAAAATTAGGTAATACATCAGGTTTTATTTTTGTAATATCTCCTCAATTTTTAATATTTTTGTCAAAATTATTTAACTGCTTATATGTTTCTTCAGTCTTTTGATTTATTTCTGAATAACCTAGACATTCTCAATCCAACATGCCTTTTAAAGCAGTATGTCCTGCTCCAATCCCAGCACAAAAATCAAAAAAAGTTAATTTTTTATTTTGGGGGTTTGTAGCTTTGGTAGGATTCATTTTATATTAACTATAGTGATTCATTCTACTTATCTGTCAATCTTGCTAAGTAGAAAGCTTTCTTTATAATGTTAATTTAATTTTATATACTAACTTTATTAAAACAAGAAATACCTTTAAATAAAAAAATGGAAAAAGTATACTGAGGGCAAGAAACTGCTCTTACCATTGATAATTTTAAAATCCAATTCTATGCATGACCTAACATCCTTTACCGCACCCTAGGACTGATTAAATATGCTACAGCTAAGGTAAACGGAGAGAACCAAAAAATCAATTCACAAAAAGCCTCATTAATTCAAAAAATTGCTTTTCAGATTTGAGAAGGAGATAAGGATCTCTTTACTAACTTCCCCTTAAGTATTTGACAATCAGGTTCAGGAACTCAAACTAACATGAATGTTAATGAAGTAATAGCTAACCTTGCTAATGAAAAATGCAATCATAAAGTTACAGTTCATCCTAACAATGATGTTAATTATGCCCAATCTACTAATGATGTTGTCATTAGTGCTATTCATATCGCAGCAGTTTTAACTATTCCTGAAGTGGATGCAAGTTTAAATCAACTCAAAAAAACCTTTGAACTTTTAACTCAAAAGTATGGTTCTATTATTAAACCAGGGAGAACTCATCAAAGGGATGCTGTTCCTTTAACCTATGCTCAAGAGTGATCAGCTTATATAGCTCAAATAGATGAATTACAAGTAAGTCTTGCATTTTGCAAAGCTCAATTATTACAACTACCCCTAGGGGGAACTGCAGTAGGAACAGGACTAGGAGCATATGAAAACTTTGATAATGCTGTATGTAATGAAATTAAAGAATTAGTAGGACAAGGCTTTGTTCCTAGTAATAATAAGTTTGCTCATATTAGTGCTCACAATAGTGTTTTACATTTAAGTGGTGTCTTAAATGTTATTGCAACTTTTATGCAAAAACTAAGTCAAGATTTTATCTTTTTAGCTTCAGGACCTGAATGTGGAATTCAAGAAGTACTTTTTTTAGGTAATGAAGCAGGATCATCTATTATGGCAGGCAAAATTAACCCAAGTCAGTGTGAAATGCTTTCTATGCTTGCTTATCACGTAATGGGATCACATACAACTATTAGTCTCGCTAATGCTGCCAGTAAATTACAATTAAACACTTATCGTCCCTTAATTGCTTATCATTTAATTAATAGTATGCTCTTAATTAAAGATGGTCTAAGGTCATTTAATGATAAGTTTTTAGCAAAAATTACTATTAATACCAAAAGAATAGAACAGTGAATGGCTAAATATCGTTTTTTAGCTACAGCTTTTGTACCTTTAATTGGTTATGATGCTACTAAAAAGCTCATAGATTATAGTACAGAACATGAGGTAGGACTATTAGAAGCAGCCCAAGCTTGTACTTCTCTTTCAGAAGCAGAAATTAAAAAAATTATTGATCCTCTTAATATGGTTTAGGGTTTAAAAAAATAATGGAAACAACAAATTTTGATAAAAAAGTACTCGGGTTACATAAAAAAAGTCATGGAAAAATAAAAGTTATTAATACTGTACCTATTAATAACAAGGATGAATTAAAACTAGTAGGAACTCCTGGAGTAGGAGCAGTGTGTCAAGCAGTAGCACAAGATCCTCAAGCTTTGTATGATTACACAATTAAAGGGAATACTATTGCTGTGATTAGCAATGGTACAGCAGTTTTAGGACTAGGAGATGTAGGATGTGAGCAAGCTTTAGCAGTTTTAGAACATAAGGTTAATATGTACCGTTCTTTTGCTCATGTAAATGCTTGACCTATTTGTATCCAAGAAAAGGATCCCCATCAATTAGTAGCAATTATTAGTAAAATAACTGCTCCTTATGGAGCAATTCATTTAGAAGACATTGCTGCTCCTGAGTGTTTTGAGGTCGAGGATAAGTTAAAACAAATTACTAACTACCTGTTTTTCATGATGATCGCCATGGTACTTCTGTAGTAATTGGAGCAGCTGTGATTAATGCTTGCCGCTTAACTAAAAGAAAAATAGCAGACTTAAAAGTATGCCTTTGTGGGTTAGGAGCAGCAGGTCTAGAAAGTGCTAAAATGCTTGCTTATCTAGGAGTCAAAACTATTTATGGGATTAATGCTCAAGGAGTAGTAAATCAAAAAAATTATTACTTGTTTGATAGCTACATTAAAAAAGCAATTGATGAAAAAGTTTTAACTTTAGCTAGTAATGAAAAAACTACTGTGCATGATTTAATTAAGGGGACAGATTTTTTTCTAGGGCTGTCAAAGGCTAATTTGCTTCAAGCACAAGACATTAAAAACATGAACCCTCATCCCTGAGTTTTTGCTCTTGCTAATCCTGTACCAGAAATTAATTTAGCTTTAGCAAGAGAAGCAGGGGCTTTTTTAACTGCTTCTGGTTCACCCTTAGAGTGTAACCAAATTAATAATTTGCTTGCTTTTCCAGGAATTATGAAGGCTGCTTTAGAGTTGAGAGGTCTTAACATTGACTTAAATGTAAAAAAAGCAGCAGCTTATGGGATAGCAGATATTATTAAACCACAAGAGTTAAGAGCGGATTACCTTATTCCAGATGTTTTTTATCCAGAAGTAGCAACTAAAGTTAAGGATGCTGTGATCAGAAGTAATAAGCAGAAATAAAAAACATAATTTTTTAACTTCTAAAGTCAAGCAATGGCTAATTTAGCTAATAAATAGCTCAGAATTTTTAAATTTTTTATTGTGGTAAAATTAATATAAGAAAAGTAATATTTTAAAGAGGTGCAAAAATGTTTTTTCAAAAAATGATTCTTGGGGTTGCTATAGTTAGTGCTTTTGCTCCTAGTTTAGCACAAACTACCATGGTATCCAAACAAGCAATTGATACAAGTCATGTTAATTTTACAAGTAAAGCTGAATTAGGAGAAGGAGTTCAAAACACCTTTATCATAGAAGGACTTAGTGATTATCACTTGAAATTTGCTGTAACTTTAGGTAATAGTGATTATGATGGGTATCCAGGATTTTTAAATCAAATTAATTCTGAGGGACAAGTGAACATACCTATTAGTTATTTCTTTTTTCAATGATTAAATGATAATGACTTTGGCTTTATAGGAAGTGGCTATTTTCCTGATTTAAATAGTTTTACCAAAGCAGGTTTCTGACACGAACCATTTGTTTTTGGCACAAGATTACAAACTCATATGGGTAGTTTTGGATATTGAGGTGATGGTTATACAACAACAGCAAAGAACATGATTTATGCTATTAATGATGATTTTATGACTGATGCCAAAAACGCTTATAATAAAGCAATAGCTCCAGCAGGCATTCAGTTTAATTTTGATTTTAGCTTTGGGTATAACACCTTTCTTCATTGAGTCCCTTACTATAAGGATAATGGACATTCATGACAAGTCCTTTAATAAGTTTCATCTTTTAGTTTAAATTAAAGCGATTAATTTAAAACTTTAAATAAAAATTATCCTGAAGGGGATAATTTTTTTTAAGTAAAAATTTAATACATAAGTAATGATTACCTTGATTGGTACGAAAGGTAAGATAATAATTTTGTAAAACAAAATGATATGTTAAAATTAAATTCAATTAATATAAGATAAAAAATTTACTTTAATATGAAAAAGATACTAACTATGCTTGGAGCCCTTGCAATAGCAAGTACGCCTACCATAGCCTTAAAAAATATTGTTCTCAATAAAACACAAAACTTACAAAATATTTTAACAAAATCAAGTTATACAGCTGTTACTAATAGTATTGAACTTTTAGATCATACAGATTATGAATTAAGTTTTGTAGTTAGATTAAGTAACAGTGATTACAACGGCTTTTCTGGCTTTTTAGATCAAATTAGTTTTAAACTTTCTGATCTTGACTACCATGCTTGACCAATTTACTTGCTTCAATGATTAGATGATGATGATTTTGATCATCCTATGCCTGGTTTAAATAGTCATACCAAACATGGCTTTTTCCACTATCCTCTTGTATTTTCACAAAGATTTGAAACAAATATGGGTCATTTCGGGTCTTGATTAGATGATAAATCTAGCACCGCTTTTAAAATGGCTTCCTCTTATGGCTTGTGAGGGACATTTGGACAAACTGTTGATAACCAATGAAACACAGACCGTGCTCATTCAGTACCACTGCTTGGCATTCAATTTACTTTTGGGTTTATGTATGATACCATCAAAGATAATTACTCATCAACAACACCAATTTTTAGAATTATCACTTCGTAATAATTGGTGACAATATACATAACAAAAACAACATAATATTTTAACAAAGGGAAACAAAAATGTTTTTACAAAAATCAATCATTAGCTTAGCATTAGCTAGCATCGTTACTCCAGGAGTAACGCAAATGACTAATATTAGTCATCAAAGAATAACAAGTATTCAAACTGTTAAATCCAAGCCTAATGGAGGGGTTCAAAACGCTTTTATCATGAAGGTTATTCAAGGTCATGAACTAAAATTTTCAGTTAATTTAGGCAATAGTACTTACAATGGCTTTCCCGCATGAATAACTCAAATATGCCATAATCCTAGTGCTTGTGAGGTTAGTCTTTTTTTCTTTCAATGATTAGATGATGATGATTTTGATTGAAACCTTTTCCCTGATTTAAATAGATTTACTGATCATGGTTTCTGGCACGAGCCATTTGCATTTTCCACAAGACTACAAACTCATATGGGTCATTTTGGACCATGATCATTTCCTTATTCAGAAACTTGTCATGGGATGGTTAATAAACTTATTACAAACAATTTTATGGATGCAGCCCAATCAGCTTATCAGAACGCATTAGATCCAGCAGGAATTCAATTCAGTTTTGATTTTAGTTTTCATTACGGACATGCTGGTTTTACAGTAACATGGTTAAACCTTGGTTCTTCATACCAAGTTCTTTATTAAAATAGCTTATTGGTGAGGTTTAACGCAAATACTTCATTAGCCTAAATTTTAAAACAAAATAAATTATCCTTGAAAAGGATAATTTTTTTAATAAAAGAAAAATATTAGATTAAAATATGCTTTGTAGATTAGGAGAGGCAGGTTTAGAAAAAACTAGAAAGCTTGCTAATCTATATGGTAAAATTAAATTCATATGTATAATAAACAAAATAAAATAATATTTTAACAAAGGGTAATAAACATGTTTCTACAAAAAACCATCATTAGCCTTGCCTTAGCTAGCATTGTTACTCCAGGCGTAACGCAAATGACTAATGTTAGCCATCAAACAATAAAAAGTAGTAATTTTATTCCAAATTGTAAATCTAGGGTTAAGGCAGGTGTTCAAAACGCCTTTATCATGAAAATCATTCAAGACTATGAACTAAAATTTTCAGTTACCTTAGGCAATAGTACTTATAATGGCTTTCCAGCATGAATAAATCAAATATGCCATAATCCTAGTGCTTGTCAAGTTGGTATCTTTTTCTTTCAATGATTAGATGATAATGATTTTACTAGAGCCGAAAATTGATTTCCTAATTTAAATAGTTATACAGCTCATGGCTTTTGGCACGACCCATTTGTATGATCTACAAGACTCCAAACTCATATGGGTCATTTTGGACCATGATCATTTGATTATTCACAAACCTGTCATGGAATGGTTGATAAACTTATTACCAACAATTTTATGGAAGCAGCCCAATCAGCTTATCAGAACGCAGTAGCTCCAGCAGGGATGCAATTCAATTTTGATTTTAGTTTTCATTACGGACATGCTGGTTTTACAGTAACATGGTTAAACCTTGGTTCTTCATACCAAGTGCTTTATTAAATAAAATAATTCATTAACTTAAACCTTTACACAAAAAAAATTATCCTTAAAGTGGATAATTTTTTAAAACAGTTTTAATAAAACCTAGTTATTAATTCTTGTCCCAATCACAAGTCCTTCTGGTACACTACCAAAGATATATTGTCCATTTTGACTAATAGCAACTGATTTTAGGCTGTCATATAAAGCAAGAGTAGGAATCATTTCTTGATGGAAGACATATTGTCCTGCTTGCCCTGTATTTTCTCCTATCATAAAATATGGTCCATTACTACCAATAATGGTTTTTGCATCAGTAGTCATAGCTGTAAATAAAACTTGGGTGTTATCATCAAATTGATAAAATTTAATTTTATAAGTTCCGTCTGTTTGTAAAACTCCCACTGCTATTTTATACACACTAACATCGACAGAAAAGACTGTATTATCACTAGCAATAGTGTTAGAATTAGCTCTAATAATAATAACTGTAGTTTTAGAAGGCGTAATTTTGTGTTTAATTTGGCTACTGTGGCATGAAGGCTAACTGTAGGTTGATTTATGCTTTTGTACTACCAATCTGAATTTTAGCTTGTAATTTATTAGGCTACTATTTTTTTATTTTTTATTTATAATTTATAATTAAAAAATATTTAATTAGTAAAATTTTTACTTTTTAAATTAATGATATTTAACATTTTAGGAGAATAAAAAAAATGTTTTTACACAAAGCCGTTGTTTGTGTAGCTTTGAGTACCCTCGTCTCACCTGGAGCTATGCAAATGACTTCTTTTACTAATCAAGCCATTAAAGCTAGTAATATTAAGCAAGCTTCTTTGTTTAAATCAAAAACAAACGCTGTTACAAATCAATTTATAGTTCACTTAGCACAAAGCTATCATTGGCAATTTTCAGTACAATTAAGCAATAGTACTTACAATGGGTTCCCAGGATTTATGGATCAAATTCAAATTCCTGCTCCAGTTTATAACATTCATATGAGACAATTCTTTTTTCAATGGTTAGATGATAATGATTTTAGCTGTCAATATCATTGACCTGATTTAAATTGATCTACAGGAACTAAATATGGGAATTGACATTACCCATTTGTTTTTGGAACTAGACTAGAAACTCATATGGGGCATTTTGGACCATGATCGTTTGGATTTTCAGAAACAGCAGATGATGCAACTAAAAGCATTACTGATAGTTTTTTAACAGCAGCAGAAAATGCCTATAAAAGTGCTGTCAATCCTGCAGGAATTCTTTTTAATTTTAATTGAACTTTTCATTACACCCATGCTGGTTTTGCTGTTCAATTTCCTGACTTAGGCCATTCATACCAAATTTTATAAAGGAAGCTTGAAATAGCTAAAAAAAATTATCCCATAAGGATAATTTTTTAAAGCAAAAGTGAATTAAGCTTAGCTGTTAATTCTAGTTCCTACTACAAGTCCTTTGAGCATTCCTGCATAAACATATTGCCCATTTTGGCTAATTGATACTGAAGAAGGAGTGTCACTCAAACTTAAGCCAGGAATTTTTTCTTGGTGAAAGACATATTGTCCTATCGTTCCAGTGTTATCCCCTACCATCATGTATGGACCGTTGCTCCCAATAATTGTTTTTGCATCTGCAGTCATAGCTGTAAATTGTACCTGAGTACTATCTTTAAAGTTATAGTATGAAATTTTATAAGTATCATTACTTTGTAAAACTCCTACCATTATTTTATAAACATCAACATCGATTGAAAAAACTTTATTATCATTAGAAACACTCATTCCAAAAAAGAAAGTGTCTGCAGGAAGGGATTGAGGATTAATGTTTATTTTGTTAAAAGTTAATTTTCCTGCTTGATTAGTAATAGCAGTTCATAGCATAGGGGGGAACTGAGGAGTGCTTAAATTGTTAGTAGCAAAGAAAAGTTTGTTATTTGCTCCTAAAACTAAAGTATCTATTTCTGAATTTCCTTGAATTCCTCCTATGTTTTGATAGTGATCAATAGTGTGACTTCCTTCACTATTAAAGTGAACTACATAAAGTCCTTCGGAAGCTTTTGTAACATAAAGCGTTTTTAAATCTGAAGAAAAGACTACTTGTCTGACAGTATGGTAGATGTTTCCTCCTAGGCGGAACCAGGAAGGAATGTATGTTCCGTCTGGTTGTAAACGGTAGATAACCAAACCTAGGTTAGTGCCACAAACAATTACTTTTCCATTTTCAGAAGCTCAAATATCATAAATAATTCCTATGGTTCCTCCTACAATGCGTTTGTAAGTGTAAGTACCATCACTTTGACGGGTCACCACAGTTAAAAGGCTTGCTCCATAAGCATCCTGTCCTCCTACATAAACTATTTTTCCGTTTTGAATAGATTTAATAGCGTAAATACTTCTTTCATTAGCAAAATGAGAACTACTTAAAATTTGATATTTGTACTGAGGTGTTGTTGTTTTTGCTTTTGTAAGATTGGTATTATGCACTGAAACAGGAGTTGTATATGCTGTTAAAGTACTTGTGCTACTTCCTGCAATAATAGCAGTTCCTAAAAAGGTTAAAAGTTTTTTCATTTTAAGGTTTAGTATGTATAGTATGTTAATTTATTTTATATTATATTAAATTTTAAATTTTTGTAAAAAATTTATCTTTAGTTTTATCTTTAATTCCTTTTTAAAAAGCAATTCCTCTAAATAGATTAGCTTTAGCCCTTTTAAATGTGCTATCACACTTGCCTTCTAATTCTGACAAATGATAAGATAAGAGATATTTTGATTATTTGTCTTAAGCGATAAGGTCTTGATTGTTTCAGTTTCTAATAACATAATGGTTTTGTTTTAAAAAATGATATGTTAAAATAAATTTTAGTTAATAAACTAAAAAATCAATTTAATATATGAAAAAAATAATCACAATCCTTGGAGCATTAACTGTAGCTAGTACTCCTACCATAGTTTTAAAAAACATTAATCCGCATAAAACACAAAATTTACACAATGTTATTACAAAAACAAGTAATGGAATTAGTAATGCTATCTCTGTTTCAACAGATTCAAGAACTGAATTTAGATTTTCAATTACCCTAGGTAAAAATAATTATAACGGCTTTTCTGGTTTTATGAACCAAATTACTTTTAAGCTTTCTGATTATGACTATCATGCCTGACCTTTATATTTTTTCCAATGATTAGATGATAATGATTTTGAGAATGCCCCTTTTCCTAATTTAAATCTTCACACCAAACAAGGCTTCTTCCATGACCCTTTTGTTTGGGCAAATAGACTTGAAAACCACATGGGTCATTTTGGGTCCCCACTGGACGATAAATCTGACACTGCATATAACATGTCTATTTGTTGAGGTCAATGAGGAACATTTGGACAAACTGTTGATAATAAATGAATTGCAGATGGGGCTTTGCCACAAGTTACTGGGATCTATTTTTACTTTAGCTTTGGTTTTGATGAACAACACGATATTTACACAACAAATGATCCATCATTTAAATTATTAACGAGTTAAGGTTTAGGCTCATTACCTTTTTTAAAAAAACAGAAACATTTCTGTTTTTTTTAATGACTTTAGAGAATAAAGTTTATTTATTTTTTTTCTAAAATATTAATTTTTTAAAGAGTTAGACTAAATTAGTTTTTTTTACTTTTTTAAATGATGTGTTATTATTTATGTTAGTATCATAATCTAAAATTTTAACTCACATGAAAAAAATAATAACTATTCTTGGAGCATTAACTATGGCCAGCTCGCCTACAATAGTTTTAAGAAACATTGCTCCCCACAAAACACAAAATTTACACAATGTTGTAACAAAAAAAAGTAATGAAACTACTAATCAGATAATTGACACAAAACAGACACGTTATAATTTTAATTTTATAGTTACTTTAACTAACAGTGATTATAATGGCTTTTCGGGATTTTTAGATCAAATTAGTTTTAGCCTTTCTGAATACAACTATCATGCCTGACCCCTATACTTATTTCAATGATTAGACGACGATGATTTCCATAGTGGTCCTATGCCTGCTTTACATAGTCATACAAAACATGGTTTCTTCCATTGAACTTTTGTGTTTTCGCAAAGATTTGAAAACGACATGGGTCATTTTGGGGATTTTTATCAAGATAAATCTGACACTATTTACGACATGTCTATTAATTATGGTCTCTGAGGAACATTTGGACAAAATGTTGATAACCAATGAAACGCAGACCGTGCGGCTTCAAAACCTCTAATTGGTATTACCTTTCACTTTGGGTTTACTTGAGCTAAAGATTTTGGCTACAAAACAGTTGCCCCATCTTTTAACATTATGATGACTCAGTAATTAAACAATAAAGTGTGTCCATGGGACACCTTCTAATTTAAATAATAATATAATCGAAAACATAAATTAACATGAAAAAAATAATAACTATTCTTGGTGCATTAACTGTAGCAAGCACCCCTACAATAACATTCAAAAACATTGCTTTTCACAAAACACAAAATTTAGACAATGTGATCAAAACAGCAAGTAATGGGGATTACAATTTTATCAATGTGTTAGTTGATACAAGATATGAATTTAAATTTTATGCTCACTTAACTAATAGTGATTATAATGGCTTTTCGGGATTTCTAGATCAAATTAGTTTTAGTCTTTCTGATTATGACTATCATGCTTGACCTTTATACTTGTTTCAATGGTTAGATGATGATGATTTCCATAGTGGTCCTATGCCTGGGCTAAATAGTCATACAAAACACGGGTTTTGACATCGACCCTTAATATATGCTCAAAGACTTGAAACAGTAATGGGTCATTTTGGTAGTTTGTGAGATGATAAATCTGACACTGCTTTTAGCATGTCTTCTTCTTATGGTCTTTGAGGAACATTTGGACAAACTGTTGATAACCAATGAAACGCAGACCGTGCTGCTTCAAAACCTCTTACTGGTATTGAACTTCATTTTGAATTTATTTATGATGAACCAGTCAGTAAGTACGGAACATATCCCCCCTCATTTCAAATCCTTATGAGTTAAGCATTAACCTAAAATTATTTTTAAAAAACAGAAAAAATTCTGTTTTTTTAATGTTACTAGCAGAATAAACGCTATTTTGTTTTCTTGTTCTTATAATATTTATTGAACGTTTTATAAACTAGATTGGTCTTTGTCTTTTAAAAAATGATATGTTAATATTAAATACAATTAACAATAATTTTCAAATTACATTTAGTATATGAAAAAAATAATAACTATTCTGGGAGCCTTAACTGTAGCCAGCACTCCTACAATCTTTTTAAAAAACATTAATCTTCACAAAACACAAAATTTAGGCAATGTTATAAAAAAAACCAGTAATGGAATTAACAATGCTATCTCTGCTGCCGACCATTCAAGATATTGATTTAAATTTACTGTTACTTTAAGTAGCAGTGACTATAACGGCTTTTCTGGATTTTTAGATCAGATTCTTTTTAAACTTTCTGATTATAACTATCATGCCTGACCCCTATACTTATTTCAATGATTAGATGATGATGATTTTCATAGCGGACCTATGCCTTCTTTAAATAATCATACTAAACTTGGTTTCTTCCATGATCCTTTACCATTTTCGCAAAGATTAGAAACCAACATGTACCATTTTGGTGATTTTTGAGATGATAAATCTGACACCGCCTTTAAAATGTCTACTTGTTGGGGTCAATGAGGAACATTTGGACAAACTGTTGATAACCAATGAAACGCAGATCGTACTGCTGAAAAACCCCTTCTTGGCATAACCTTTAATTTTAATTTTGGATATCTTGGAAGAACCTCAGGATACCAAACTGGTACGCCATCTTTTCACATCATCATGGCTTCATAATTAAAAGCTAAACATAAATTGTTAAAAAACAGAAGTAATTCTTCTGTTTTTTAAAGCCTGTCAGGCTTGTTATTAAGCATATTGTTTCTTTTGCTGTATATAAAATAATATGTTAATATGATTCTTAAATAACAAACATTTTAAACATAAATGATAAATGAAAAAAACAATAACTATCCTTGGAGCTTTAGTTCTCACAGGATGTCCTGCTCTCACCCTCGATACTACGGCTCATAAAACACAAAATTTTGAAAATATTTTAAACAGAGCTAACCCGCCAGCTACTAATTTGTTTAGTAATGAGATTGATTTGGTAACATGCACAGACTATGTTTTTAAATTTGATGTTATTTTAAATAATAGTGTTTATAACGGTTTCTCTGCGTATCTAGATCAGGTTTATTTTCTACTTTCTGAATACAACTATCACGCTTGAATATTATACTTGCTTCAATGATTAGATGATGGTGATTTCCATGTTGGCCCTATGCCTGATTTACATGCACATGCTAAATATGGTTATATCAATTGACCTGTACCATTTAACTGCAGACTTGAATGATGCATGAGTCATTTTGGGGCTTGGCAAGATAATAAAAGTCAAACTGCTTTTAGTATGGGTTCCTCTTGAGGTCAATGAGCAACATTTGGGCAAAATGTTGATAACCAATATAAAGCAGCGGAAGCAGCTAAAACCGCCTATGGAATTGATTTTCAATTCGGTTTTAACTATACTGGTCGTTATTACACTACGGACACACCATCTTTTTATATCATAAAGGCTCAATCATAAAAAAATAAAAATTATTCTTTAAGACAGAAGAAATACTTCTGTTTTTTAATGGCTGTTAAAATCATTAATCTTATTTAAATTTGTATTAATAATATATTTTATGCTTGCTATAAGTAATAAGATATTAATGCATGGATATTAATATTATGTTATTTTATGCAATGATATGTTAAAATTAATTTTAATTAACATAACTTAAAATTAAATTTAATATGAAAAAAATAATAACTATCCTTGGAGCATTGGCTGTTGCAAGTTCACCAACAATAGTCTTAAGAAACACTGTTCCTCATAAAACACAAAATTTACAAAATGTTTTAAAAAAAGCAAGTAACTGAGAAAATAACACTATTTCTGTTTCTTCAGAACACTGGAATGTTTTTGAATTTTCAGTTCATTTAACAAATGGTGCATTTAACGGTTTTTCTGGGTTTTTAGATCAGATTAGCTTTAGCCTTTCTGAATACAACTACCATGCCTGACCAATCTATTTGTTTCAATGATTAGATGATAATGATTTTAACTCTCCTATGCCTGATTTAGGTCATCATACGAAACAAGGGTTCTTCCATGACCCTATGCCATGAGCAAATAGACTTGAAACATACATGGGTAATTTTGGAAAACCACTTGAAAGTAGGTCTGACACTGCTTTTGACATGTCTTCTTCTTGAGGTACATGAGGATCATTTGGGCAAACTGTTGATAACCAATGAAACCAAGACCGTGCTGCTTCAAAACCCCTGATTGGTATCAACTTTAAGTTTGGTTTTGATTACTCATCTCAAGACGAAAATTACACAACAGAAACACCATCATTTCAAATCTTAATGTCTTCATAATTCAAGGCTAAGCATAATTCTTTAAAAAACAGAAAGCTTTCTGTTTTTTTAATGCCTTGAGCAGCATAAACTTATTTATTATGCTATATATGGATGATTATATTTGGCTTTGCCTCTAGAGTTGATTGATTTTTTTATGCAAAAATAATGTGTTAAAATTAAATGAAATAGCATAACATAAAATTTTATTTAATATGAAAAAAATAATAACTGTGCTTGGAGCATTAACTGTTGCAAGTGCCCCTACAATTCTTTTGACAAACATTGTTCCCCACAAAACACAAAATTTAGGCAATGTTATAAAAAAAAGCAACTGAGAGAATAACAATATCTCTGTTTCCATCGATAATAAAGCAGTATTTAAATTTTCAGTTTATTTAACAAACAGTGATTTTAACGGCTTTTCTGGGTTTTTAGATCAAATTAGTTTTAGTCTTTCTGATTATGACTATCATGCTTGACCACTATACTTGTTTCAATGATTAGATGATGATGATTTTCATAGTGGTCCGATGCCTGCTTTAAATAGTCATACCAAACATGGTTCATTCAATGACCCTATTACATGATCAAACAGATTTGAAGAACACATGGGTCATTTTGGTTCTTTATGAGATGATAAATCTGATACTGCCTATCACATGTCTATTAATTATGGTCTCTGAGGATCATTTGGACAAACTGTTGATAACCAATGAAACGCAGACCGTGCTTCTTCAAAACCCCCTACTGGTATCAACCTTCATTTTGACTTTATTTATGATGAACCAATCGATCAGTACGGAACATATCCCCCATCATTTCAAATCTTTACGAGTTAGGTATTAAGCATTAAACTTAAAATAATTTTTAAAAAAAACAGAAGGCTTTCTGTTTTTTTATATGGATTAAGCATATACCTTGTTTTGTTTAGGCTTTTATAATTTTAATGTTTTTAATTATTTTGTCATATAGATGAGATAAGTTTTTTGTTTAAAAACTTAATTTGTTAAAATTAATGGAAATAGCATAATATAAAATCTTTAATTAATATGAAAAAAATGATAACTGTGCTTGGAGCATTAACTGTTGCAAGTGCCCCTACAATTCTTTTGGCAAACATTGTTTCTCACAAAACACAAAATTTAGTCAATGTTATCAAAAAAAGTAACTGAGAAAATAACAATATCTCTGTTTCCATCGATAATAAAGCAGTATTTAAATTTTCAGTTTATTTAACGAACGGAGATTATAACGGTTTTTCTGGATTTCTAGATCAAATTAGCTTTAGCCTTTCTGAATACAACTACCATGCTTGACCCATCTATTTGTTTCAATGGTTAGATGATAATGATTTCCAACAAGGTCCTATGCCTGATTTATATAACCATGAAAAACAAGGCTTTTTCCACTACCCTTTGGTATTTTCAAACAGACTTGAGACTTATATGGGTCATTTCGGTTCTTTATGAGATGATAAATCTGCAACTGCCTTTAACATGGCTTCTTCTTGAGGTACATGAGGAACATTTGGACAAACTGTTGATAACCAATGAAACGCTGATCGTGCCGCTTCAAAACCCTTGATTGGGATAAATTTTAATTTTGAGTTTATCTATGATGAACCAATCGATCAGTACGGAACATATCCCCCATCATTTCAAATCTTTATGAGTTAAGCATTAAGGATTAAGGTCAAAATATTTTAAAAAAACAGAAAGCTTTTTGTTTTTTTCATCCTTATTCAGACCTTAAATTTTATTTGTTTGCTTTTTATTAATGTGAGAAATAAGCTTATTTAAAATCTTAGTTATTTTATTTAAAGCATCACTAAATTCTTAAATATTTACTAAAATTATCTTATTTTTTATTATTATTCTAATTAAAGTAAATGATTTTTTAAGTTAAAATAGTTTACAAAACAATTTATCATTTTTTATCAAACAGGAGAAATCAAAATAATGATTCGGTTAGCTATCAATGGATTCGGTCGGATTGGTCGTATCACTTTTAGGAAGTTTTTTGAAGAAACTGATCAAGTAGAAATCGTCGCCATTAACGACTTAGGTGATGTGAGTAATTTAGCATACCTTTTAGAGCATGACTCAGCTCAAGGAAAATTTAAAAAAGGCAAAATATCTTTTGATGCACAAAAGCATTGCTTAAGAGTTTGTGACAAAAGCATTGCTGTTTTTCAAGAAAGGGATCCATCTCAGTTACCTTGAAAAGAACTTAATGTCGATGTGGTCATTGAATCCACAGGTTTTTTTAGAACTAAAGAAAAAGCAGGACTACATTTAGAAGCAGGAGCGAAAAAAGTAGTCATTTCAGCTCCAGCCTCAGGAGCAATGCCTACCATTGTTTATGGAGTTAATCATAAAACCTTAACAGCAGAAGACAAGATTATTTCTTGTGCTTCATGTACAACTAACTGTTTAGTACCAGTGACTTATGTTTTAGAAAAAGAATACGGCATAAAAAAAGGGTTTATGACAACAGTACATGCTTCTACTAATGATCAAAAAATTCTCGACTTCCCTCACAGTGATTTTAGAAGAGGACGTTCATGTTACGGCAATATCATTCCTACTAATACAGGAGCTTCAGTAGCTGCAGGGAAGGTTCTTCCTGCTATTGCTGGGAAGATTGATGGAATCGCTTTAAGAATTCCCTCTATTACAGGCTCACTAGTAGACTTAAGTGTAGAACTAAAGCAAACAGTAACGGTAGAAGAGATTAATGCTAAAATGGCTGAGTACAGTCAAGGCTGCCTAAAAGGAGTCATGGAGTATGAAACACAACCAATTGTTTCTAGTGATGTCATTGGTTCTCATTATGGTTCTATTTTTGATAGTACTTTAACTCGTATTACCAACACAGAGGAAGCTGGTCAATTAGTAAAAGTTTTTGCTTGGTATGATAACGAAGCTTCTTATGTCTCACAAATGGTCCGCTCTTGCATTTATTTTGCACAGCTTTAAAAAATAAAAGATTAAAGCATAAAACTCTAAAATTTAATACTAAAATGAACAGTATTTTTATATAATTTTATTTAAATATATCTAAACTAATAACAATAAACTTTATCTATGGGTAAAACAACTAAAAAAGGAATCGATAAGAAAAAACTTACCTTAGCAGAATTTGTATGGTATGGTTTTAACTTTACTGTGGGAATTAGTTTTATTGGGGGGTTTGCATTTTTAAGTAATGTTAACAACCCTGGAACAGGTAAAAATCCCTTAGCGATTGGAGCTAATGCGATTTGAGTTTTTCTTTTAACTGGACTTTTAGCTGCTGTGGTAGCTTGAGCTTTTGCTAAAATGGCCAGGGTTCATCATTCTTCTAATAATGGAGCAGCATATATTTACACGCGCTCCAGTTTTGGAATCTTTACAGGTTACTTAATTTTGTTTTTACAATATGTAACTATGCCTTTCTTAATTACACTCCAAATTTTGTTTTTAATGAAAGGAACTTTTGGACAAGGTTATGTCGGAAACAGTCCAGTCGCCATTAAGGGATTAGGATCATTTTCTGATTTATACCTTGACTTAATAGGAATTGCTATTTATGGAGCTGCAGCTTTTTCTATCTTTTTAGGGATGAAAGCCTTTAAATACGCTAATAACATTACTAGTATTATTAAATGAGGTACATCCTCATTAATGATTATTGCTGGGATTTATCTGGCTATTAAATACCATAACTTGAGTGGTAGTAATGGCTATTGGAATAAATCTGTTAGCGATGGAGGTGGGAGCCAAATTAGTTTATCAGGGGTCATTAATGCTTTTAATGTGATCTTCTTTTATTATGCTGGCTTTGAAACATTCTCAACCGCAGGGCAAAACATTGAAAACCCAGAACGCAACATTGGGCTAGGGATCATGCTAGTAATGCTGTCTTGTACTATTTTTTACATTGTTGTTTCTTTAATTTTCTTTGCAGGCTTTGCAGGAAGAGGGATAGGAGACCAAAATAATGGCAAGTCCTTTGTACAAAACATGATTATCGGCACGTGAACCTCCTTGCCATCAGGCGTCAAATGAGCAGGAATAGGAATTATGATTGCTAGTGCTCTTGCGATGAAAATTCAAATAGCTTCTCAAAATGCTTTGTATGGAGGAACTTCATTGCAACCCCTTGCTAAAGAAGGCTTTATTCCAGATTACTTTAAAAAACTAGGAAAAGATAACCTTCCAATTAGAGCATCTGTCTTAAACATTGGGATTACTGTCATCTTAATCATTTTATGATTAATTATTCCTGACTTTTTAGTAGGGCTTAAAGTAGTTACTCCTGATCAAATGGCTAGTTCTTTGAATTTAAACTCCTTTAGTTCTATTTCTGCTGGAATTACCATCTTCATTTATGCCATGGTGGTGCTAGCTTTAATTAACTTAGCTATCAAGAAACAAATGGCAATGGCGATCTGAGAGTGAATTGTCTTTCCAATAGCAATGGTCTTTCTAGCTTTTGTGGTTGTTTATCACTACTATAATTTAATTTCCACTGTTGCAGTTGCTCATCCGACAAGACCAAAAATTATTGCTGTAGTAATTGAATTATTCTTTATTTCAGCGGTAGTTGCAATTGCTATTACTATTTACTTTACTTACTATCGTAAAAAATACAGAGCTCGTTTAAAAACGAACCCAGAAGTTCAAGAACGTTTGAATTATGAATTCAGAGTTGTGGACGACTGAGAATATGTTTCTAACCATATTAAATCTGTGTTAGACAGTTATATGGTACGAAATGTAGCCTTACACCATAATCGAGTAAATGATAACTACATCTTTGCCGAACAAACTGATAAAAAAATGCAAAAAATTAAAAAAGAATATGATAAAAAACGTGAAGAACGGATGAAACATGACGAAGAACACGTAGAAGTCTAAAAAAGGCAAGCAAATTAGTTTATTTTAAAAAAACAGCTAATTAAGCTGTTTTTTTGTGCTTATCAGAACTTAATTTCTTTGAACAATTTGTATGAAACAGCAATAATAAGATAAAATTAAATTATTGAATTATCGTTTTTGCGATATTGATTAATTAATATTTATTGTATTTACAAAATTTTCTTATGTTTCATTTTAAAAATTTATCAGATGCTAATGTCAAAGACAAAATAGTTTTATTAAGAACAGATTTTAATGTACCAATTATTGATAATGTGATTCAAGATGACACACGTATGCGTAGGTCGCTTCCTACGATCCAATATTTAATGGACCAAAACGCTAAAGTAGTCATCCTTTCTCATTTAGGGAGAATTAAGGAGGCGGATGATTTAGCAGAAAAATCATTAGAAAAAGTTAGTTTTCGGTTAGCAGAACTATTGGAACATCCAGTAGAATTTTGTCCTGCCATTGAAGGAAAAGAACTAGAAGAAGCTATTCAACGCTTAGAAGCAGGACAAGTGTTAGTAGTAGAAAACACTCGGTTTGCAGATATTATTAATGCTCAAGGAGACATCGATTTAAAAGCTCAACGGGAATCTACTAATAACCCTGCTTTGGGAAAATACTGAGCGAGTTTAGGAGATATTTTTGTCAATGATGCTTTTGCTGTAGTGCACCGTGCTCATGCTTCTAATGTGGGAATTCCAGAAAACATGCAAGCTAAATACGCAGGAAATTTAATTTTAGATGAAGTGAACCATTTAGAACCTTTGCTAGACGAAATTAAACATCCTTATTATGTCTTACTAGGGGGAGCTAAAGTTATTGATAAAATTAAAATTTTAGAGTCTGTCCTAGAAAAGGCTGATAAAGTTTTAATTGGAGGAGGAATGTCTTACACCTTCCAAAAAATATTAGGGAATGAAATAGGAACTTCTTTATATGATGAAAAAAGTGAGGAATATGCTAAAAGCTACCTTGAAAAATACAAAGATAAAATTATCCTGCCGCTTGATTATGCTGTAAGTAAGACATTTGAAAATACTAATAATCCTGTGGTGTACACAGAGGATGTCAATATTCCTAAAGCAGAGATGGGACTTGACATTGGACCAAAAACTGTAGAACTTTTTTCAAAAGAACTTCAAAAAGCTAAAACTTTGTTTTGAAATGGACCTGTAGGAGTGTTTGAATTTACAGCTTATGGCAAAGGTACTAGAAATGTTTGTGAAGCTATTATTCAAAATAAGGAATGCTATAGCGTGATCGGAGGAGGAGATTCTGCTTCTGCTGCTGTACAAGGAGGTTTCCAAGACGGCTTTAGCCATATTTCCACAGGAGGAGGAGCTTCACTGGCTTTCATTGAAGGAGACCTTTTGCCAGGGTTAAATGTTTTAATTAATTAAGCCTCTTAACATTAAGCTCGCTTTTATTAAAATTATATTTTAAGGTATGAATGAAAATTAAAAATTAGCTAATAAAAAAACATGTTTATTAATAAGCATGTTTTTTCTTATTACTATATTAATCTTTTTGATAAAATTAATTAACTCTAAACTTTAAAGAAAGAGGTTAAAATTATATTTCTATTAATTTACAAAAATATATATGCATAAATTTTTAATTAGTTTAATGAGCCTTAGTTTAATAGGTTCATTAACAACATCCTTAATAGCTTGCGATGATGATATCATTGGGACTCGTTCCTTAGATAAATGAGGACCCTGAATTACTGACGGTTCAATTCCTGGAGATGATAAGCTAGTCGAACCTCCTGTCAGGTTAGATAATGAATACTTAGTGGGAACAGAAGGGAATGGGTTTTATAAAAGTAAAGATGGGTTACACTGACAAAAAGCCAACTTTTTTTCAGATCAAGAAGTAGGACCTGTTTTTGTCAAGCCCTTTCAAATTGGTAATACTTACTTCATAGCTATGAATGATACAGGACTATGGATGAGTAAAGATTTAAAAACCTGAACTCGCAATAGTACAAAAGCCTTTAAAACATGACAAGGTCTGCAGGTAAACCCTGTGCAAATTAATAAGGTATGATACTTTGGAACCCAATCACAAGGCTTATGAAAAAGCACAGACCAAGGACAATCCTGAATTCAAGTAGGAGGGAAAAATAATTTACCAACATCCCTTGAAATTACTCATGCTCCCTTTGTGGTTAACAATCATTATTTTGTAGGAACTAACAAAGGATTATGAACCAGCACAGATCAAGGAGCCAACTGAACCTTAGTGGGGGGAGCAAATAATCTTCCAACTAAAAATATCTCCTTCCCTACAGCAATTACAACTATTAATAATCATTATTTTATTGGAACCAACAATCAAGGGTTATGAACTAGCACTGACTTAACCAATTGAACCCAAGTGAGTGGAGCAGGTAATTTACCTGCTCAAACAGGAATTCAAGATTCGCTGGTAGAATATAATAAAACTTATTTTCTCACAACAGTAGCAGATAGCTTTGGGCTAGGAAGTCAAGGGGTATGAGAAAGTAAAGATGGACTAAAATGAACTCATATGACAGGTTCAAAATATAATCTTCCTCCAAAAATTGAAGCTACTCGTAACATTACTCTTTTGAGGGGAGTTTATTATTTAGCTTCTATGAGTAGTGGTTTATGAACAAGCACAAATGGTATTAAGTGAACTCAAAATCTTGATATTAATAGCATAGCAGAATTTGTTAGACCCCCAGAAATTGTAGGTCAATATTATTATTTAGCTTCCTTTAACCAAGGTTTATATTTAAAGCAAGTGGATAAAAGCAACTTTTAGCTTTGTTAATAAGTGGTAAAATAAAATAGAGAAGTACATTTTTAACAATTATTGCTAATAAATAATTTCTTTTAAAAATTAAATAATATTTTTGAAAGGAGAAAAGCATGGTTTTACAAAAAACACTTATTTGTTTAACACTGGGCAGCGTTGTCACAACAGGAGTTTTGCAAACCACCTACCCAACCAATTATGCAAATAAGCTTAGTTTAGTAAGCAAAGCACAAAGCAACAGTCTTGGTCGTTATGAACCTTTTAATCCTAATGTTTTTGAACGTAGTGCAGCAGATGGGAACGGGAACTATTATGCTTATTATGATAAATCAGCCTTTAATGACCCTTCTGGTGCTCAAGGAGAAACTTATGGCTACATCTTAGATTTAAGTATGCAACAAGAAATTTATTTAGGATATGTTTATAACTGAATCACATCACTCCCTGTAAAATTACAATTTGCTTATGGGTATATGCTTAGCTACCTTACTGATGATCCTGCTTTTGCTACCCCCTATTCTGGAGAATGAACTTTTACTGGCGACTTACTGCAAGATGCTGATTCAGATGCTTTAGATAGCATTACACAAAGTATTGCTATGGATCCTATTGATGCAAATGCTTTTATTCAAAATGCTATTATTCAAAACCAAACCGTGTGTTTTTATTTTTTTTCTGACATTATCTTTGATGGTTTTGAAAGACTCCATTATGCTGGATTAGTGATTGGGAATGATCAAACAGGAGCAACATTAGCAACCAAGTGGTATCCAGGGAAACCCCATTAGTTTTTAAGCTTTTCAAGCCTAATAAAAATCTGCTTAAGCAGATTTTTAAAAGCTATTTTGCTTTATGATTGCTAAGAAATTAGTTTGAATATCACTTTGTAGCTAAACTAGCTCCAGTATTTTCATCAACCATTAATGTTTTACTCATAAACATGAAGGGAGGAGTTAAAGTGTCTAAATCTAAATAGCAATAAAAATTAATCCCATCTTTTTTCTTGTATGCTGTATTGACAAAACTGTAAATCTTTTTAGGACCATCAGCAATACTCATATTGATAAGATATCTTATATATGTTCCCACATCTGCAGAAAAGGCTGGAAGGAGAGGTCATTTTCCTGTAGCAGGGATAGTTGATTTGTAATCAATTACATTGGTAAAGTAACTAAACATTCCTGCTAGCGGGTTAATTCTTTTCTTTTGGGCTTGATGATATGCATCAATTAAATAATGCACATATGTTGGTGCTATTGTTAAAACAGCCCCATAAGCACGATCCGTATTTACTTTAGGAATAAAAGCCCCATCCATATAAAAGGCATAATAGTTACCATACTTGTCAGAATCAGAATCAAAAAAGTGTTGACGATTAAAAGGGTCAACAATGCCCATTGCTTTTTTTATTTTAGTGGCAGGGGTACTTGCTTTGATGCCTTGGTGAGACAAATTTGCTGTTTGGAGAGCGATTGGGGTTGCTGAACAGCTAATAGCAACACAAATCATTAATTTTTGTAAAAACATTTTATTTTATGTAATTTTTTTAATAATTTTAAGAAGCTTAATAAAAAACAAATATTAAGCATTCTTAAATAATTATAAATTAAATTTTTTATTCTAAAAAATTATTTTAACCATAAATTGTTAAGGTACAGGTAAGATAATAAAAATTATTAAATAAACCTACTTGTAAAAAAAGGCTTTTTGTGTTCTTTTAATTAAGATTAAAATTAAGGTATAAGTTAATTTAAAAGAAATAACATGGTTTTTAAAAAAATAATTTTTTATTTAGCTCTTAGTAGCATTGTAGCATCAGGTCTGTTACAAACTACAAAAGCTAATAATCAAATAAATAATTCTTATTTAGCTGATAATGCTAGGTTTCATCAATCCAATCGATTAGAACCTTTTAATTCGGATGCTTTTGATCATAGTTTTTCAGATGGGAACGGGGATTATTATGCTTATTATGATAAAAAAGCTTTCATATCTCCCTCTGTGGCAGGAGGCACAAAGAATGGTTATGTACTAGATCTAAGCTACCAACAGTTAATTTATATAGGATATGTTTATAACTGGGTCATGTCTCTTCCGATAGCAGTAAGGTATCCATATGGTTATATGATTAGTTATTTGACTAATTATGAAGATTTTCAAAGCCCTTATTCAGGATATTGACCTTTAAGTTATGAATTTGATCGAGATGCTCATTTTGCAGAAGTAGCTAGTATTTCATGAAGTATTGCTCTTAATCCTATTGATGCAAATGGTTTTATTCAAAATGCTATTATTTATCACCAAACTGTCAGTTTTTATTTTTATTCCAACATAGTTTATACCCGCTTGCTTAATTTGTATTATGCTAAGATCATGATTGTTAATAATCAAACTTTTGACTCCATAGAAACTCAATGATATCCAAGCTATCCCCATTAAATTTCTATGCTTATTAGTCGATAAGTTTGCTTATTATGCATTATTTAGTTACAATAAGATTAAATTACTTGTAACACAATTTACTTAAAGCATTGTTATTAAATGCTTATCTTAACCAATGAATTATAATGATTATCATATTGACAGCTCTTTAGTGACCCGTGTCTTTGCTTTAGGAGGGCTAGAAGAAATAGGAAAAAACACATATTGCATTGAACATAATGAAGAACTCATTATTATTGATGCAGGAGTTAAGTTTCCTAATAAATCTAATATTAAAAGACTAGGGGTACAGGCTATTATTCCTGATTATAGTTATTTAATTGAAATGAACTATAAAATTAAAGCCCTCTTTATTACACATGGTCATGAAGACCATATCGGTGCGATTATTTACTTATTACAAAAAGTAAAAATTCCTTTTATTTATGCCCCTCGCTTAGCGGCAGCCATGATTAGAGATCGGCTAAAAGAACATAAATTAAAAGACTTAACAGTTGTTAATGACATTAACGAACTAGGAAAAGTTAAAACTAAAAACTTTTTAATTAGTTATTTTGCAATTAACCATAGTATTCCTGATGCTTATGGGATTGCCATTAATACTCCTAATGGCTTAGTAGTCACAACAGGAGATTATAAATTTGATTGAACGCCACTAGGACATAATAGTGATCTAAAAAGACTAGTAGCTCTAGGAGCTGCTAATGATGGCGTTAACTTATTAATGGCTGATTCTACTAACTCAGAAGTAGCAGGGTACAATGTAACAGAAAAAACCATTATTAATAATTTATATGAAATTATTCACCAAGCTCCAGGAAGAGTCTTACTTTCTACTTTTGCTTCTAATGTACACAGGATTCAACATGTCGTGAAGATTGCAGCTAAATGCAACCGTAAAGTAGTAGTAGCAGGAAGAAGTATTGAAAGAATCATTCGGATCATTAGGCAAATGGGTCACTTAAAAATCCAAAACTCTCTTTTTATTAGTGATAAAGAAATTAAACAGTACAAAGATCACCAAATTCTAATTTTATGCACAGGATCACAAGGAGAAGAAGTAGCAGCCTTAGCACGCATGGCTAATGGTACCCATAATGTGATTAGTATTAAAACGACTGATAGTATTATTTTTTCTTCTTCTACCATTCCAGGCAATAAAGTAGAAGTAGAATCAGTTGTGAATAAATTAGTGAAAAAAGGAGCAACAGTGTATGAAAACAACAAACCGCTACGAATTCATACCTCAGGTCATGCTTCTCAAGAAGAACAAAAACTGTTGTTTAATTTATTAAAACCTCGTTTCTTTATGCCCATGCATGGAGATTATCGCATGCTTAAAAAACATGGAGAAACAGCAGTCAGTGTTAATGTTAAACCAGAAAATGTTTTTATTTGTGCGAACGGAGACACGATTAATTTGTTTCAAGATAAAGCTTGAATTGGAGAAAGAGTCCCTGCAGATCCAATTTATATCGATGGGCGTGATATGTCAGGACAAGCTTATTTTGTCATTAGAGACCGAGAAGTGTTGGCTAAAAACGGAGTTATTACAGTAGTAGCTATTATTGATTCAAAAAGTAATAAACTTTTAAAAGCTACTAGAGTAATTATGCGAGGAGTACTTAGTGTAAAAAGCCATAATTATTTAATTAGTAAAATGATTAATATTTCTAATGATGCGGTCAAAGAAGTTTTAAATGGAAAACACCCGACTTTCTTTCACATTAAAAAGGCAATTAAAACTAAGCTTGCCCCTTATGTTTTTAAAGTTAAAAAAATTAACCCAATGATTATTCCAGTGATTTTAGATCAAAAACACTAATCCCTTTTAATTTTTGGAATAGTTTTTCAAGCAGGATCAATGTATTCTGGTTTAGTTTTACTAATGCGGTCTAAAAACAATTTTCCATTAAGATGGTCAGTTTCATGCTGAAAGACAATTGCTTCAAAACCTTTGACATTTCATACTCTTTCTTTTTTTGCAAAGTAATCATAACCAGTTACAGTGACTTCATAGTTACGTTGACTAATTCCAAAAAACTGATGTTCACCCTCAACAGGTACACTTAAACATCCCTCTCCAGAAGTAATTACCATTTTTTGTTCTGATCTTTGCACAATTTCAGCGTTAATCACTGCATGTTCAATTAAATTATGCTCATAATCTCTAAAGCGAATGTAGAACATTCTTTTATTTTCTCCGATTTGATTAGCTGCAATTCCTACTGCAGGCCTTTTACACAATCCTTCGTTTAAGCTAGGGTCACGTGATCATGTGACATAAGTAATTAGTTTATCCATAATTTCTTTATCTGCTTCAGATAAAGGAAGAGGTACTTTTTGACAGACTTTTCTTAAAACAGGAGTGTCTTGAGGAACAAGTCATGCTTCTAAATTTTTCATAAAGATAATAAGTTTTATACCCTATTTTTTTGATATTGTATATTTATATTATAGTAACATGATAATTTTAAAATGCGTGTTATAGCAGGTTTATATAAAAAACATAAACTGATTTATCCAAAAAGGATTAAAACTCGTCCTATGATGGACGCAGTAAAAGAAAGTATCTTTAACATGCTTAGTAATCATTTTAATCAAAAAGATTATAAATCCCTAGATATTTTTGCAGGAAGCGGACAATTAGGGATTGAAGCTTTATCCAGGGGAGCAGCGTTTTGTTGGTTTAATGATTGGTCACAAGAAGCTCAGACTTGTATTAAAGCCAATCTTAGTAAGCTGAAAGTAGATAAACAAAGCTATAAATGTACTAAACTAGATTTTAAGAAGTTATTAAATCTTTTAAAGAAAGAAAATTTGCAGTTTGATTTAGTATTGCTTGACCCTCCTTTTAAAGAAAAAGCATGATATTACTATATTTTAGAATTCTTTAAAAAGCATAATTTATTAAGCAAAAAGGGAATCATTTTATGTGAAGCAGATCAAGCCCTAAATGAAGAGGAATTAGCTTTTAAAGTTTTGGTTTATAAAAAACTGAAGCATAAGCATCTTTACTTATTTCATAATTCATAAAAATTATTAATTAATCTATCTAACTATTTTGATAAAATTTTAAAGTAATTTTATAATTTATTATTTTAAGCAAAACTTTTAACATGCCCTCAGCCCAAAGAAAACCAGAATATCAAAGATTAATTGATAACCTCTTAAGAATTAGTAGCAGAGATAGTAGTATTAACTTTTTCCCAAACGGGCGAAGTGTGCATGATATGGCTAAAATTTTATCGGAGACAGACTATCAAAAAGCTTTTGAAAGACCCGAATTTCAACTTTTAGTAAAAAACACCATTACTAAAACAGTAATTAATGAATTAAAACACATTACTAATTTTGAAACCTTTTCTACTCTTATTAACAATTATGATATCTATCTTTCTAAGGCCAAATTAACATTATTAGAAAAAAATTTTGAAGAGCAAAAAGATATTGTTATTAATAATATTTGGAAAAATGCCACTCAACATTTGAAAAGATGAAAAATGTTCCAGCAAAAATATTATGATCTTCAAGTACAAACTAATTTATGACCCCTTTATATTGGCACCTTCATTCTTAAATTTAAGGCTAAAAGTGGACGTAAAGTTCATGCCCCTTTGTTACTAAAAAAAATCCAAATTGAAACTGAAAACAATAAAATTAGAATAAAAACACTAGATGATTCATATAACATAAATGAAAAATTGGTATTCATTATTCATGAAGCATTCTCTATTGATTTGCCATTATCAAACTCATTTGAACAAAAAGACTTTAATCATTTAATTGAGTTTTTTAAAAATAAACTCAAAGCAGATTTGAATAATGCAACATTAGAAATAAATCATAAAAGTCCTCTTCCTTCTAAAAAAGAAATTGATAATGTAAATATGCAATTGGTGCCAGGTTTAATTATGGGAATTATGTCTCCTCTAGGAGGAGTATTAAGAAAAAAACTTGAAAAAATTTTAGATGAAAATGAAGATTTAGATGATTTACTTTATATCGATAAATGAAAGAATTTTGAAGCTGAGTCTGAAGACTTTAACCAACCTCATTTTCGGCTTCATCCTTCTGATTTTTCGCAGGAAAAGGCTTTAAATGGTTCCTTCTTGGACCATAGTATTATTTGAGGGCCCCCAGGGACAGGTAAATCTCAAACCATTACTAATCTTTTAGCTAATTTATTAAAAAATCGTAAATCTGTTATTGTTACTTCTGAAAAAAAAGCTGCTTTAGATGTTCTAAAAAAAAGAATGGGAAAATTAAGTAAGTTTATGTTTTTTGGAATAACTGATAAAACAGCTAATAAAAAAGAATTTTATAAGCCACTTAAAGAGTTAGTTGAAAAATTAACGGTTGAACTATCATTACCTAATGGGGATAAAAAACCACAATCTCTTTTAACAGATCTAACAAAAAAGGCATATGCTCAAAAAAATAATTTGTCAAAAGAAGACATAAGTATTAAAGATTTAATGAACTTACATCACGCTTATCTTAAAGATGATTATCAAATTTCTGTAATAGAAAAAATTTTTGATACCTTAAAAAATAATCAACATATTACTTCTCAATTCGAACCAGGAATTAAAATCAAAAAGCAATTAAAACTACTAAAGGTTCCCAAAAAAGGTTTTTGAAGAAGATATGATGAAGATATTTACCGTATTATAGATTTTTTAGAATACATAAATTATGATTATGCTTTTTTAAAAAAATTAGTTCGAGTTAATGATATTAATAACCTTAAAAACTTTGCTTTATATTTACAAACAGAAGAATCCTTTATTAATAATAAAAATAAATTCATAAGTGATGAAAAACATTTAGAAAATATTTTATTGTGTCATTTTAAAGGTAGATTATTGAGTTTAACAAAAGAAAGTAAAGAAAAAGACCGAAAAGTTAACTCTTTTTTAATAGCTTGCAGTACTGCATGGCAACTTCCATATAAATTTATGCAAAAATATAAAGAAATTATTGATTATTTATTTTCAATTTTTATTTCCACCCCTGAAAGTTTAGCTTGTTATATCAATTGAAACAAAAAGTTTGATTATGCTGTTTTTGATGAAGCCTCACAATTACATTTAGAAAAAGCTCTCCCCTTTATTTATATATCAGAAAGATGTGTTATTGCAGGGGATGATCAACAAATGAAACCAACCAATTTTTTTGTAGCAAATGCGAAAATTGATAAAAGTATTGAGGCTGAAGAAAATGTAGATTCTTTATTAGAATATGCTAAGCTTAAAGGATTTGAAAAACGTATGTACATGCTTAATAAAAATTATCGTTCCAATTATGCAGAATTAATGACCTTTTCTTCTTCTCATTTTTATGAGGCTAAACTAGAAGTTGTGGATAAATACATTGATATCCCTGAAATTCCTATAGAAGTTCATAGCGTAAATGGGATATGAGAAAAACAACAAAATGAAGTAGAAGCCATAGCAATTTTGGATAAATTGCTAGAAATTAAACCTAAATATAAAAAAATTATTATCTTAGCTTTTAATAGTAAGCAAAAAAGGTGCATAACTGAATTATTTTTTAATAACCCAAAATATTCAGAAGTAATGGATTGATTAAAAGATGAGGAAGTTTATTTAAGAAACTTAGAAAATATCCAAGGAGATGAAGCAGATTGTGTTTTAATTTCTGTGGCATATGATAAAAACGCTAAATTAGGTGCAACATATGTAGCTCGTTCAGAAGGAAGAAATAGTTTAAATGTTGCCATATCAAGAGCCAAGTCTAAAATGATAGTGTTTAAATCTATAGCTTCTGAGGATGTTAAAATAATTCCTAATAAGCCTTCTATTGAAACCTTTAGGGAATGACTAAAATACTTAGAACTTACTCCCGAAGATAGGAAAAATTACTTATCCATCAATAACAAAGAAGAAATAAAGGATTTTCAATCTAATTTTGAAAAGGAAGTATATCATTTTTTACGCCGTGAACTAGATTTAGAAAATGAAGAAATTAATTTAAAAACTCAATATGTAGTAGGGTCATACCGTATTGATCAAGCCTTCGTAAAGAATGGAAAATTTTTATTAGGGCTTAAAATAGAAGAAGCTAAATATCATTCTGCAAATAATAAAATGATAAAAGACATGGATAGGAAAAATTTTTTAGAAGCTAAAGGGTACACTATTTATAGGATCGGTGAAATAACATATAACTATCATAAGGGAAAAATTATAAATGAAATTAGAGATCTTCTTGAAGATTATGTTTAAAAGATTTGTTAATTAAATTATTTTCTTTATAATATGAAATGGATAATTAATACTTTTATTCCCTGAATACACATCAATCAACATAAAAGATATAGCAATCATTATTTTAATTAAAAATGTCGATAAATAAATCTTTTAAGATAATAGAATTATCTTACTTAAAATTAATAGAATTTGAAAATTTTTTAATGCCAATTGAAGAAGTTCATGTTAAAACTAATCAATTGCAAAAATATGTTTGTATTAATTACCGTTTAAAAGGAGTAGATCATTTTGATAATTCTGTATTTTTTGATTGCCGTAATAACTTTTATGTTTCTACTAATGATCCACAACAAAATGCAAAGGAATATAAATTAATTAAAGATACTATTGAAAACATTAATCTTGATAACATTGTAATTATGGTAAAGTATTGAGGTAGGTTTCTTGGAAGTGATTTTGAATATTATTCAGTCAAATTTAAAGATCCAGACTGTAGACCTGCAGAATTAGAAATGCCTGTTTCATCTCATAAAAAAGAATTAATTCAAACTAATCTAAATGAACATAATAAATGGGACGATCTAAAAGATATTCCAAAACCTGAAGATTTAAGTTTTAGAACTTTATACCAAAAAGATTTTAAATCAATAGAATTTGACCGCTTTAGCGAGGACATTATTAATGTGCCCATCACATATAATAAACACACAAATGAACATTTTGTTAGTGTATGATATTGAATTAAAAAAAGAGAGCTTAAGTCAGAACAAGAATATATGGAATGTAATAATTATTTTAAAGTTTCATCAAGTAACCCCATTTTTAACTCAAAAGATTATGAAAAAATTGAAAAAAAAATTAGAAATATTTCTTTAGAAAATATAGAAAGAATTAGGGAATATATTTGAGCAAATAGGAATATCCCAGATAAATATTTTGAGGTTGTCTTTAAAAAAGAAACAAGTAACTCTTCGCAAACAGATAATATCAGTTCTTCTGTCTCATATGATCCACCTAAAATTATTCTATTAGAAAATTTATTAAAAGATTTAGAAGAACAAAAACAAAAAAATTTAAAGCAAGATTTAGCTGAATATAAAGAAAATGATTGGAATGGTAGTTTATTATATAATGATAAATCAGTAATTGAAAATAACGAATCAGATAAAATTTTTTCAGGCTCAGATATTAATCAATCAATCGAAAAAAATTCTATAGAACTTGAAAACAATTTTTCAGAACAAGCAGAACAAATTGGTCTACCACAAAATTCTGAAAATTCTAAAAATAATGATTTAGTTGATGAGAATAATTTAAAACTAGAACAAACCAATCAAGAAAAACAAACCTTTTCAGACCAAGCCATTCCACAAACAAGAGAAGAATCAGGAAAGGTCAAAGTAGATTTAAAGGAATTTAAAGATATCAAATTTGAAAGTTTTATAGAGGATATTTATGCTATACCATATAGAACAAATAAAAGTAAGTATAGGGTTTACATTAGACCTTATTATATTTTAAAGGGTACAACTTATTCCAATGTAATAAAAAAATTTGAATGTCGTGATAATTTCCCAGCTATATGTACTCGTGATATAGAAGAAATAAAACAATGAATCGAAAATATTTCTCTTGATAAAATTAAAAATATTTTTAAAAATCATAGATATTATCGAAATACTGATCACACATTCTATTCAGTTGAATATTACAAACAATACAAACCGTTAAGCAGGTCAACTCATATTTCTTCATATCCAGCACAAAAAATAGATAATGATTTAATTACAAATGTTGAGAGTAAACCAGAATTTATTTCAAAGACTATAAATCAAAATCATTCAAAAACAAATCATAGTAGAATAGATTTAAATTATAATAAGCCTCTATTTGATAAACCTCAGGTAGATCTACCAAAAATAGTTCATGATGACCCTCCTAAAAAGGAGGTATCAAAAACTAAAATAGATTTAACTGGAGTTAAAGCTTTAAGATTTGCAGGTTTTAAAGAAAATATTAGATATCTTCCTGTTTTATTTAATAAGACTAACCAAACCTTTTATATTAGGGTTCGTTATAATCTCTTAACAATTAAAAAAAGAAAACGATATGAAAAAGCTTATGATTGTTACACTAACTTTACTGTGGCTTCAAAATATCCTCTTGAAAGTTTTTATGCTTGTATAGAAAGAAAAATAGCTAATTTATCTCTTACTAAGATTGACTGTCTTATTCAATGTACAGAAATTAATAATGAAAAGTCTTTTGAATATTATGAGCCACAATTTAAAAATGAAAATTACTTCCCTGTGTGAGACAGACAAGGACATGCTCTTCATTAATCAACAAAAGCATTAATAAGTTTAAAAAAGTAAAAGTAATAAATATTTTTTAAAATAAAATATAAATAATTAAGGATATAACAAAAATATAATCAATAATAAGGTAAAAAATTAAATAATGGGATTTTGAGCAAATCTTTTTGAACCAAGACAAGGTCATAATGCAAGAGTAAGGGCAGCACAAAATAATTATAAAGTTAGTAGTGAAATTGTCGAATATGACTACATAGATGAATTAAATTATGATGAATATTCAAAAAAACTTTCATTTGTTATTCGCCACTATACTAGAAGACCTAAAATTACTCGCTATGTAACTGTTAACTATGAAAAAACTCCTATTTATGAAGATTATTCTGAGAGAACCAGAATTGTTAAAAAGTTTGATAAAACCATTAATCCAATTAAATTTGTCAATGAAGATATTTTACAAATCCCTCAGCTGGAAGGGATGGTAGATGAAGTTATTGAAATTGTTAATGAAATAGGAATTAAGCCTGAATGGTTAAAAAAAAGAGAGAAAATCATTTTTTTGCAAGAAAAAATTGATGCAACTATAAAACTAAAAAGATCTTATAATAGTGAATGTAGTTTTTATAGTTTGCGTGATACAAATTATATAGAAAAACCTAGTAATTTTTGGTTACGATTATTTTTAGTAATTTTTACATTAGGGTTATCTTTTATTGGATATATTTCCAAGCGACAAGCCTTAATTAATCAAGAAACAAATGGTGAAAATAAAATTTGAAACACAAATCATAAAAAAAAGATTGATCAGGCTAATGAAAAATTAGATTTAGAAATTAAGAATCATAATGAAAAAAATGCTGTTCAGGTTCAGAAATTAAGAGATCAATTATCAAAGGAAAAAAACAGAAAAATTGTTTTATTTTCTCAGGATGAGGAAGGATGAATCAATTTAAGAAAAGCTGTAAACTTTAAACATGAAAAGCTTATCAACAAAAAAGGTGTTTATGTAATATGAAATAAAAATAACGATAAACATTATGTGGGTCAATCAAAAAACCTAGAAAAAAGAATTTTCCAACAGCATTTTAGAAGTGGTGATGTTAATAACATTGTTTTTGCAAAAGACTGGTATAAAGGGGATCCTTTTAGTTTTAGATATTTTATTTTAAAAACAAAAGATGAGCTTGATCGTAAAGAAAAGGAACTGATTGAAATATATGATGCTTTTGACCATGGATATAACAAAACAGGGGGTAATAAATAAGCCACTTTTAATATTTACATAATAATATTTACATAACCCATTCAACAAAAATATTTTATAAATATGATCTTTTATCTTTAATTATTACAGAAACAAGATTACTTATTTTAATTGCTATAAATAAACTAAAGCTTTTTATGATAAATTATTATTAAATAAAAAAGTTTAGTTAATGATGTACATCATTAAATTAATAAATAAGTGTGGAAAAACAAAATTCTCAAAGTAAGAATAAAATCTTTATTCTTTCAGGACCAAGTGGTGTAGGTAAAAGCACTGTTTCTGATCATATTATTTTAGACCAAGACCTGAATTTAAAACTTTCTATTTCTTATACCACTCGTCCTAAACGCAGTGGAGAAATAGAAGGAGATCAATATCATTTTGTAAGTGAAGCAAAATTTGAAAAAATGATCCAAAACAAAGAAATGATTGAATACATTAAATTCATAGGTAATTATTATGGTACCAGTAAAAAAGATTGCCTTGCTATTTTAGAAGCAGGTCATAATCTCTTTTTTGAAATAGATGTCGATGGCTGTAATGCCATTCAAAAAAACATGACTAACACAGTAAGCATCTTTTTAATGCCTCCTAGTACTGAAGAGCTAGTTTTAAGAATTAGAAGAAGAGGTACAGAAAGTCATGAAATTGTAGAGAAACGTTTATTAAAAGCAGAAGAAGAAATGAAAATTGCAAACCTTTATGACTATCAAGTAGTAAACCATAGTATTAAGCAATCAGTGCAACAAATTAAAGAAATTATTTTGCAAAATCTAGCTTAAGATGGACATTAGTATTGCTGTCAAAAGTATTAGGGGAGATTATCGTCCTAAAAATGAAGACACCTGTCTTGTAACTACTAACCAAGAACAGTACTCTTTAGCAGTTTTGTGTGATGGGATGGGAGGGCATGCTCATGGCAAAAAAGCAAGCAGTTTTGCTGCTAAACATTTTGCTAAATTGTATAGTAAGACTTTGTTTAAAAGCCTTTCTAGTAAACAAATCAGTAAGTGAATGGTGTGTGCTATTGAACAAATTAAAAATCAAATGTATGTCTTAGCTCAACAAAAACCAGAATACCGTGACATGGGTACTACTTTTACAGCAGTAGCTTTTATTAAAGCAAAGGCTTATATAGTACACATAGGAGATAGTAGAATTGCTTTTTATGATGGTCACACCTTAACTCAAATTAGTAAAGATCATAATTTAATGAACAAAATGTTACAAGAAAACGAACAGACAGAACTAATTAATCGTGATTTATACCAACACCAAACTAATTACACCTTTTGGAAAAGCCTTACTAGTTCTTTAGGGCCTTATAAAAAAGTTAAGATTCAATTAGAAGTGCAACCTTTAAAGCCTGGTTATTATCTTTTAAGTAGTGATGGCTTTCATGATTATGTCTCTAAAGAAGCAATAGTTAAGATTTTTAAAAGTAATGATCATCATAGTCTTAAAAAAATAGTCAATCAGTTTATTTTAACAGCTAGACATGAGCTTTCTACTGATAATATTAGTACTATTCTAGTAAGGATAAAATAAAAAAAGGTGATGTGTTTTGATTCCTTTGCAAACTGTTTTAAAAAACCGCTATAGAATTATTCATCTTCTTAATGAAGGGGGAATGGCCTATATTTATGAAGCAGAAGATCTTTATTTAAAAAAACAAATTGCTGTTAAAGTACTAAAGCCTCATTTAGTGCAAGACCCAAAAGCCAAAAAGCGTTTTTATCAGGAATTTAAAATTACAGCGGGACTAAAAAGCCCTATGATTTTGCAAGTTTATGATTATTTTGAAGAAAAAAAATATCACTGTTTGGTGATGGAACTTTTTGTAGGACAAACTTTGAAGGAAGTAATTGATAGTTATATTAGTTTTAGTTGAGAAGAAGCCATCCAAATTATCAAACCTCTCCTGAAAGCAGTAGCTTTTTTGTATGAAAATAACATTGTACATTGTGATTTAAGTACTAGTAATATTTTTATTACTTTTGATCGCCAAGTCAAAATTGGAGATTTTGGAATAGCTTTGTACACCAAACACATTGATTTTAAAGATAACTTTAAAGAAAAAAAAGCTACTCATATTAACATTGTAGGAAATCCTAAGTACATGGCTCCAGAAATGGTTTATGAACAATATGCCTCACATCAATCTGACTTATACGCTTTAGGAATTATTTTTTATGAAATGCTCACAGGAAAAACTCCCTTTCAAAACTATAATCGTAAGCTTTTAGCTTATAAACACATTTCTGAAGTTCCTATTGATATTAACAAATTAAACAAGGCTGTTAGTGTTGGAGTAAATAACATTATTGCAAAACTTTTAGCTAAAAATATTTTTGCACGCTATCAAACTGTGAAAGAAGTACAAGCAGATCTTTGTCATTTAGAAAAAGAGCCCTTTATGCTCCATAAAATGAAGGCTATTAACAATAAAGTGTTAATTTATAAAAAAAATCATTTTGTTAAAGTAAGTTTAAGATATAGTTATCGCTTCTTTCCGCTTTTAATTAAGCAATGAATTGTCATTCTCTTTTTTATTTTTGGTTTAATAACAATTTTAACTTTCTTTTTATTAAGCTTTTGAATTTAAATGCGTGCTCAAATTATTAAGATTAATAACCAAAACATTACAGTAGTAGCTAAGAATAAGCATTATATTTGTGAAATTAAAGGAAGTTTAAAAAAAGATAAAAAGATTATTTTTATGGTAGGAGATTATGTTTCTGTAGCACTAGGGAAAAGTCAATATGATGTTAATTATATTAACCAACTTTTGCCAAGAAGTAATCAATTAAAAAGACCTAAGATTAGCAATGTAAATAAAGTAGTTTATATTACTACTTTAAAACAACCTCCTTTTAATAACTATCAGTTAAGTACTTACCTTCTTTCTGCTTGTTTTAATAAGATTAATTTAATGTTTTGTTTTAATAAAACAGACTTATTAAATAAAAAGGATCGGGTCCATTTACATCACCTATTAAAAACATATCGTTCTTTAGGATATGTATGTGTAGCTATGACTAATGTGAAACATCATTGCTTTAATATCTTAAAATTACGTTCTAAATTAGGAAGAAAATTATGTGTTTTAGCAGGAAGAACAGGAGTAGGGAAGTCTACTATTATTAATGGTTTGTTTAAGGATGTACATGCTAAAGTACAAACTGTCTCTCAAGGAAACCAAAAAGGAAGACATACTACTACTGTGAATCAAATTTATACTAATCATTATTTAAAAATTGCCGACACTCCAGGTTTTTTATCTTTTGATTTAAATAACTTGCAGGCAACTGAATTAGCACACTGCTTTAGTACTGTTTTACAAGCAAAAGCTGTCTGTAAATTTAAAAATTGTCTTCATTTAAAAGAAAAGAATTGTAAGATAAAATTAATATTAAAAAGCAATAGATTGTATAATGATTTTTATCAAGATTATCAAAAAATGCAACAAGAAATAAAGAATAATAAGAAACATGGCTAAAAAAAGAATTATTGCTCCTAGTGTACTAGGAGCAGACTGATTGCACATGCATGATGAAATAACTAAATTACAAGCAGCAGGAATTAACCGCATCCATTATGATGTCATGGATTATCATTTAGTTTATAATTTAACTTTTGGAGTAGATATTTTAAAACAAATTCATCAAGCTTTTCCAGATTTATTTATTGATGGTCATTTTATGGTTAAAATTAGGCAAGACATGTCATTAGCAGATTACTTTAAACCTTTTATCGAAGCAGGAGTTAATTTATTAAATGTAGATTTTCATGCTTTTGATGATCGAGAAAACGGCATTGAAAATTTTTTAGCTTTAAAAGCAACATATCCAGACATCTCTTTAGGTTTTGCTATTAGTACAGATGTTTCAGTAGCATCTATTAAACCTTATTTAAAAGATTTAAATTTAGTAACAGTCATGACTGTTAGTACAGGCTTTGGAGGTCTTAAGTTTCAACCTCATTGTTTAACTAAAGTAACAGAGTTAAGACAATTAGTAGACCAAGGGTTTTGTGCTCTAACTATTTTAGTAGATGGAGGGATTAATAATGAAACTGCCAAGGATGCTTGAGATGCTGGAGCAGATATGCTTGTTTCCGGTAGTTATTTATTTAAACAAAACGATTATGCTTTAGCACTCCAAACTTTAATTTTAGAATAGTTTTAAATAGAGATATGTTTGAAATTATTATTGTATGTAGCCCCTGTGAGGTAACAAGGCTACCTAGTACTGCTAATCCTATTTATATAGGAGTAGAGAAAGGTTGTTTAAGTATTATGCAAGCTCATAAGCCTTTGCATTATGCTGTCGGGGACTTTGATAGTGTAACAGATGCAGAAAGACAATTAATCCATGATTATGCTGATAGTTTTGAGCAATATCCTCAAGCAAAAGATTTAGTAGATGGTGAAATTGCTGTACAAAAAGCTATTACTCTAAACAAAAATAAGATACTCTTTTATGCTCATGGTACAAATTTAGAATATGATTTAGCTAGTTTGTTTTTAGTTAAAAAGTATAATGTAACTTTTATGAATAATAATAGTTATGTGTTTTTAGCTAAAAAAGGAGAACATATTATTAAACCAAAAGCAGGGTATAAGTATATTAATTTTATTACTGATGAGTATGCAGTTATTTCTTTAAAAAATTTTTTATATAAAGCATCTAATTTAGAATTAAAAGCTTTATCACCTAGAGCATTGCATAATGAGTTTATTAAGCAAATATCTGGCTATTTAGAAATACATGAAGGATGTGTTTATATTATGTATAGTGAACATAAAGAATGAAAAATATTAAATGAAAAATTTTTGCAAAAATGAAATTTGTTGGTAGAAAAAAGTAAAAATACTATTAATGAGTGTAGTAGTATTGCTTTGCAAAAAGTTATAGTGACACTTCAAAATAAACTTAAAAAAATTATAGATGATCATATTGAAAAAGACGATTGCAGGTGCCTATCAGATAAAGACTGGTTAAATAAGGGCTCAACATATCAAAATTTAGCAATAAAACAAGGTCATCAGAGCAAAATTATACCTAATCTAGAACTTCAATATATTATTAAACATAAATTTGATTATCGCTATATAGAAAGCGTGCTGGATTGTTTATTTAAAAAGATATTAGGAAGAGATGATTTATTTGAATTATTATATAAATCTAAATATTTTTCTCCCTTTCGATCAGATTATTTATTTAGTTTTATTATCTCTTCATTATTATTTAATTTGCAACAATTTTTAATAAATTTCTGTTTTTTTATTTATGGAATTAAGCATTTTACAGTATCAGAAATTATAAATAATGAATTTTTTTTACATTTTCCAAAATATGTAAATAATCGAAATAAACTAAGCATTTATAAAATGTTGTCAAATGAATATGACAAGCAGGAAGAAGAAGGACAGGAGTGTAAATGAAAATGATTAAAAGAAAGAAATGATAACTTTAATGAAAGCACAATAAAGAATTTAAGAGATTTTTTTACACATAGAGATAATTACTGAGGTCCTAGTATAAATGTAAAAGCTAAAACCGGAATAAAATTTTCTTATAAAAAAGATAATCCTTGAATTTTTTATTTACCTTTTACAAAATTAGCTTCCAATTATAATTATAAAGGGGAGCAATTACATATTAATTCATGTGTGAAAGATGATGATCCTATAGATTTGTTTGAGATAAGCAAAAATGTATTCAAGGAATGTAATGAAATATTAGATTATTTATTAAATTTTATCAAAGGTTTAAACTAAATAAAATCAGTTAAATTAAAGCGATCTGTTTTAACTCTAATTTGTATTGACTAATGATACTAATTTAGGCGTTTAGATTAGTTAAGTTATTTTTTAAAATTTTGGAAGTGAATATGAATATATAAAAAAATGGATAATTAAAACACATTTATTTATTAACTAAAAATACATAAAAGTTTAAATTTTTAATGTTAATTAGACTTATCTGAAGCATTAGAATGTAAATTAAAAATTCATGTTTTAAGATAGAATTAAATAAAAAGCTAAGATTAATCTACTAAGTGATATGGGAAGTAATGATAGTAAATTTTTTAAACTTATCAAACAATGATTAACTGCAGAAGATTTTGTTGGTGAAAAAGGTAAAAGATCCGAAGAATTAGGAAAAAGGTTAGAAAGGCTATGTCTTCACATAATGCAATATCATCCCCTAGGGCGTGAAGCCAAGGAGGTTTTAATGTGGGAAGATTTTGTAGACAAGTATCAATTACCAATTACTAGAGAGGATTGAGGTAGTGACTTAGCTGCTATACTAAATACTAAAGATTATATTAATATTCAATGTAAAAACTATCCAGGTATAAATAAAATTGACAAAGAAAAAATTGATGGTTTTATTAATGATTGAAACCGTAATGAATTTATCAGTCAGGGGTGGCTAGTTTATAATGGAGAGTTAACCTCAAAAGCTTTAGAGGTAATTGATAAAGAAAATCAAATTCGTAAAAGAAAGCAAATTAAACTGATTCATGTAGATGAAATACTTGATGAAGTAATTGAGAAACTTCAAGAAGTTAATAATATAGAAAAAATTGAAGATTTTTGAAACATAATTCAAAAGGATAAAAAATTACTTAGAACTAAGAAACAAGCATATGATTATCAAATTGAAGCTGTTCAAGAAGCTAAAAAACATTTTATTGACAAGCATAAGTCAAGAGGTACGCTTATTATGGCATGTGGTTCTGGGAAGACTTTTACTGCTTTTTCTATTATGAAAGAAATTACTAAGCCTAAGGAGTTAATTTTATTTTTAGTTCCATCACTTGATTTAATGCGTCAATCTATTATGTTTGCTAGACTAGATGCTGATTTTGATTTTAATGGATTTGCTGTTTGTTCTGCTAAAGATGCTGTTAGACGCAATAAAAATGATAATCCCTTTGTAAGTGACGCAGAAATGCCAATAGGTAGGGTTATCACAACTCCAGAAGAAATTAAAAATGAATATCATAAATTAAAAACACTAGACGATAGTAAAAGAATCATTATTTTTGGAACATATCAATCATTAGATAAAGTGATGAAAGCCCAAAAAAGTGAAGTTTTAAAAAATAATCTTCCTAGTTTTAATTTAATCATTTGTGATGAAGCTCATAAAACTGCCAAAATTAAAAATAATGAATCTAAGTTTAGTAGTATTCATGATAATGAAAAAATTTCAGCTGAAAAAAGGATGTACATGACTGCTACTCCAAAAATTTTTACTGAAACAGCTAAAGAAAAAAGCAAGGAATATGATGTTGAATTACTAAGTATGGATGATGTAGATACTTTTGGAATTCAATTTTTTAAATTTACATTTACAGATGGTGTCAATAAAGAAAGATTATCTGATTTTAGAGTTTGTGTTCCTGCATTGTGAGGGGGACAATATAGCGAGGAATATCAAAAATTAAAAGGGACACAAAACATTACTTTAAGTGACTATACAAGATTAATGGGAGTCGCTAAAATTTTATTAAAAAAGAACATACATAGTGCGATTTCCTTTTGTCGTTATGCTATAGCTAAAAAATCGGAAAGTTCATTGTCATTAACAAATTTTTTTCAAGATTACTTAAAAAAACATGAAGATTTAAAAGATAAAATAAAAATGATACATATTGATGGAACTATGTCTACTGCTACCAGAAAAGTTAAAATTAACCAGTTAAAAAATTATAGTTCAGAACAATGTGTAATTTTGTCTAATGCAAAATGCTTAACAGAAGGCGTAGATGTTCCTGCATTAGACGCTGTGATTTTTATGCATCCTCGAGATTCTGAAATTGATATAGTGCAAGCAACAGGAAGAGTTATGCGTAAATCAAAACATAAAGCATATGGAAGGGTTATTCTACCTATTGTTGGTTTTTTATCTGAAAAACAAAAAACAGATGAAGTTGAAGTTGTTTTAGACGCTGATGAAAAAGAATATAAAAAAATAAGAACTATATTAAATCATTTAAGAAGTCCAGCTGTAAAAAAATCATTAACTAAAAATATAAATAATGTTTTAGAACTTGGAGATGATTGAGATGAAAAAGAGATTGAAGTAATAGTTGAAATAGATGAAAAAAAATTAGAAAAAGCAATAGCGAATAGAAAAAAGTTGTCTAATAGATATAAAAAACCTAATCAAAAAACTAAGGGGCAAAAAAATAATCAAAGGGCTCATTATGGAGATGACATCAAAAAAGAAATAATAAGAACAATGAAAGTTGCCTATGAAGAAAACATTAAAAGTGGAGTTCTAAAAAGAATAGGCACCCGTTCATATTGAAATATATGAATGAGTAGTTATCTTAAGGGGCATGCGGATAGAACAAAAACATATATTTCTAATTTACTAGCAAAAGTAGAAAACCAAAATTCTCTTAAAAAATTTATGGATAACCTTAAAACATATCTTGATCCTGATCTTAAGCCAGTAGATGTCATTAATTTATTAAGAGATAGTTTTGTAACAGAACCTATTTTTAATACATTATTCCCCAACTCATTAATTAATAATCCAGTTGCTAAAACTATTAATAATTTTATGAAGGATTTAGAATTAGATAAAGCTATGAATGAAGAAAGGAAAAATTTAAAAAGTTTTTATGAAGAAATTGAAATTGAAGTTAAAACTATTAAAAAAGAATCAGCAAAGCAAGAATTGTTAAGAAAAATATACGAAAAATATATTCAAGTAATTTATCCTAGCAAGGCTGAAGAACTAGGGATTGTTTATACTCCAATAGAGGTTATTGATTTTATATTGAATTCTGTAAATTATTTGTTAAAAAAAGAATTTAAAAAAGTTTCTTTTAATAGTAAGGAAGTTAAAGTGTTAGATCCATTCACAGGAGTTGGAACATTTATAACTAGACTTTTAAGTAAGGATTTAAATTTAGTAGATGATAAGCATTTATTTGTAAAATACAATAATGATATTTGGGCAAATGAAATTTTGCTTTTACCATATTATATTGCTAGCACTAATATTCAATATGTTTTTAATCAAAGATTTAAAATAGAACAGAATCATCAGAAAGATATAAATACTAATTCATATTATCCATTTCCTGGAATTATTTGAAATGATACTTTTTTATTGCATGAAAAACAAATTTTCATAAATGATGATAATAATGTAAGAGTGAATAAATTAAAACAAGAATCTATTAATGTTATTGTTGGGAATCCACCATATTCTGTTAAGGCAATACCAGATAAATATAAATTCTTAAAATCAAAAATAAGTAAATTAGCTTCCAAATCTAAAGCAAAAAGAACTAATGGAGTTTACAATTCATATATTATGTCTTTTATTTATAGTATAGATAAAATTAAAAGTTCAAATAAAAATGGAATTATTGCTTTTATAACCAATAATGGTTATTTATACAATGATTCTTGCGATAGTTTTAGAGAATATTTAGTAAATAAATTTTATAAAATATTTATTATTAATTTAAAAGGAAGGGGGACAAATTCAATAAGATCCAATGAATCTCAAAAAGAAGGTGAATCAATATTTAAAGGGAAAATGGTAGGTGCTTGTTTATTTATTGGAATTTTAAAAGTGAAAAATAATCTAAAGAATAAAGGTATTTTTTATGTAGATGTGTTTAATAACCTAAAAAAAGAAAAAAATTTAAGTTGTGAATCAAAATTGCAATGATTAAAAAATAAGGGAAGTATCTCAAAATTAATTACAAATAAAGAGTTAATAAAAATCAAGCTTGAAAACGGAAATTTATTTAATAAAAAACTTTTATGACCAGGCAATTATTTAAATATTGATAAAAATATTTTTAATCTTAAATCTACTGGCATAAAATTTCATAGAACAAGGTTAGCTACCAATTTTTCTAAAGGAAATTTATCAATTAATATGAAGAGAGAAATTGATGCATGTAACAAATATATTGCAAATAATAGTTTAAAGCCTGAATTTTATTTTGCAAAAGATTTACAGACAAGAATTAATTCTTGAGCAAAAACTAAAAAAATTTTATCTTTTAATAAAAAGTTTTTAAAGTATATACATGTAAGACCATTTGTGAAAAAATGATGTTATTATGATGAGGATTTAATTGCTAATCATTATGATATGAAAAATATATACCCTATTAATCAGGAAGCTGAAAATATATTGATTAATTTTTCTGTTAATCCTTTAGCAATAAAGACTTTAACATCAAGCGGATTTGTAGACATCGGATTTAATTACCCTAGGTTATTTATTTTAAATAATAAGATTAAAGAGTGTTATGACGAAAATAATGGAAATCAAGCAAAAATAGATTTAGATATAGCTAAAATTACTTCAAACATTAATGTTTTGGCAAGTAAATATTTTACTTATAGAAAAAAAATAAAATTTCACAAAAAAGAAAAGATAAGCTTAGAGAAGGTTAATGAAGACCTAATTTTCAATTATATTTATGGATTTTTGCACTATAAGGAATATTTAAAAAAATTTAAAAATAATTTTATTGGTAAGGATTCTCCTTATATATGTAAGCCTAAATATTATAATGATTTTATAAAAATTAGTAAAATTGGTAAATCATTGCTTAAATTACATTTAAACTATGAAGATGTGCCTTATAAAGGACAAGGAATTCCATATGTAGCACAATTTGCTAAAGGGGGATGGGAACTGCCTGATATAAAAAAATATAAAGTCAAGAACATGAAATGGAGAGACAAGAAGGATAAAAGAGTAATTATTTATAATGATTTTATTACTTTAAACAACATTCCATTAAGAGCATATGATTATAAAGTAGGTTTTAAATCTGCTATTAAACATGTAATGGATGGCTATAAGGCAGAAGAGAAGAAAAATAGTGATCCTAATAATTTTGCAATGGAAACCATGCATGATGCTAAATATATTCTTAAATTATTAATCAGAATTATTAATTTAAGTTTGATGAGTTTAGATTTAATCGAGCAATTACCTAATTTTAATACTACTGCATGAGATAATACAATTTAAAAATAGATTAAAAAAGGAATAGATTAGCCTAGTTGATCCCAACACTTTTGATTTTTTTGTTATTTAAAAATTGCTCCTTGTAGAAAAAAGGAGTTTGGTAATTTAGATTTTTTTGTACACGTCTGAAATTATATCAATCAATATATTCAGTAACTAATACTATTAGTTCTGAATAGTTTTTAGGTTTATGGATTCTTATTTTTTCCCGTTTAATATTACAAAAGAAGAATTCAGCAGGGCGATTAGCTAATGAATCTCCTTTTGGAGACATTGATATTTTGATTCCAAGGTCATTCATTAATCCAATGTATATATTGCTTCCATATTGCACACCATGGTCAGAATGAATTATTTTAGGTGGTTGATTATTTCTATATATTAAAGCTTTTTTAAACGAATCAATAACTAATTTTGTGTCATTAGTCTTACTAATTGACCAACCAACAATTTCGTTATTAAAACCATCAATCATGATTGATAAGTAATAAAATCTTTTATTTATCGGAATATACGAGACATCAGTGTATCAAACTTCATTATATGTTGTGTTTTTGAATTTTCTTTGAATCAAATCAGCAAATAGCTCTGCTTTTAGTTTCTTCTCTCTAGGGCGATAATGTTTTTTGGTATGAATTCTTGACTTATAGTGAAGATATTCGATATGTTTGCGAATTAGATAGGTATTTAGTTTTAATCTTGTGCTGTGATATATATTTTGAATCATAGCTACAATTTTATCTCGCCCAATTGTTCAATCGCTGAATGCAATAATTGCTTGAATTTTTTGTAAAAGTCAAGGATTAATTTTTACTCTTGTGTTTCTAGGGCGAGGCTTATAATATGCTGCACAGCGATTAATGCTTATACAACCAGCACTTTGTTTCTTATTAGCAATTTCTTCTTTTCTTTTGCGAAATTCTTCAGCAATGTCTTCAGGAGTTACGCCCTTTTTGGCTAAAACCGCCTCCATGATTTCCTGATAAATTTGTAAATCATTCTTATTGAGTTTAGTAATACTATCTGGTTTTCGTCTTTTATGTTTGTTCATTCTTTGCAATGCTCATGATCCATACTTTTCATAAATTCTACTTCATAAATAAAGATTAGTTCAGGCACATCTTAATGCCTGTTTATAACCATTATTATAACGGTATTGATAAGTATTTAAAAAGCTTTTAACAATAAGGTTTTTCTTGTTAGTTTTTAGGTATGCTTCAGCTCATTTAATTTTTGTTTCAATTGTAAAATGTTTCATCTTCACTCCTTAGGGGAGTGTTGGGATCAACTAGGCTAATCTAAGTTGTTAACAATGAAATTATTGATCAAGCTGATTCAAGTTATTCCTTCTATTTTCAAGCTCTCTTAAGTAATAGTACCTATAATGGTCTTCCTGGATTTATGAACCAGATAGATGTAAGCTCTGCTGGATTAGAGTGAGCTAAATTTTTCTTTCAATGATTAGATGATAATGATTTTTTAACTAGTCAATATGCTCCTGATCATCATTTTCCTGATTTAAGTAGATTTACTTATCATGGCTTCTTCCATTATGCTATGGAATGGTCAGGTAAACTTGAAAACCACATGGGTCATTTTGGTGCTTGGTCTGACAGTAAAACCGATACTGCTTATAAAATGATTAATGGTACTGATCCTAATCATTATTTAACAAACTTTGGCACAGCTGTGGAAAACACATATAACCAAGATGCTAAAACTGGTAAAGTAGCAGGAATTGATTTAAATTTTGGTTTCACTTATAATGGGAACGACAGTTATACTGTAATTAAACCAAATTTTGTTGTTATTATGAATCAATAATTATGGTTTTGAATTGGATTAAATAGGCTAATTAGTGTTATTTTTTGCTATTGAATTTCTGATTTAAATAATCACATAGAAATAGTTCTGTCTTTAATCCTTATTATTGTCAAACAAAATGAAACCCGCAAGGGTTTCTTTTGTTGTGTTTTGAGACTTAAATCACTCATGCATGAATAAGAAAGGTTCTTGTTTAAAAAGATGTTTAATGCTATATTAAATTCATTGTCTTTTTCTTTCAATGATTAAATAACAATAGTTTTAAAACTCGTTATTTTCCTGATTTAAATAAATTTACATACCAAGGGTTTTTCCATAATCCTGTTGCAAGAAAAAACAGACTTGGAAAACATATGCGTTTTTTACGGAAGGCGTTTCGGAAATCATAAGCATAATAATGTTTTTAATGCTTACAGAATGATTATACTATTGGTAAAGTGGCTGGAATTGAGTTTAATTTTGGGTTTAAATATGATGGTGCCTATTCTGTATTTAAACCAAACTTTATTGTAATTATGAATCAATAATTGTTATTGAAGTTGTAACAGACAATTTTAAAAAAAGTATTTCTGTTTTTTAGGTGAGGTTAATTACAAAATATACAAAAAAAGCTTGCTTTAAATTTTAACCTTAAAGATTAGTCTGGTTTAGATAGATAACATTTTTTTAAATAAAAAATATTTTGATATTATTATTCTAGTATCAAATTAAACAATTCAATTTATATAAATGAGAAAAACAATAACCATTCTTAGTGCTTTAGCTATTACAGGATCTCCTGCTTTAGCATTAAATATTACAACTTATAACACACAAAATTTAAAAAATATTTTTAAACCAGCTACAACCACTACATCCAAGTCTAATGGTGTAGCTAACACCATTATTACTCAAGATGATGAAACTGATCGCTTCTTTTTTCAAGCCCGTCTAAGTAATAGTACTAATAATGGCTTTCCTGCCTTTAGTAACCAGATAGGGGTATATTATCCATGATGACCACAACAACAATGACCTATTTTCTTCTTCCAATGGTTAGATGATAATAATTATAATGGTAATTTCCCTAATTTAAGCCAATTTACCAAACATGGATACTTTCATGATCCTATTTCATGACCAAACAGACTTGATGAACACATGGGTCCTTTTGGGGATGTTTTTGATAATAAAAGTAATTGTGCTTTTAACATGATTTTGGCCGGGAAAGGTTCATTTTGAAACTCATATGCAGAAAATGTACAAAACACATATAATAAAGACGCTGCTAGTGGGAATGTAATTGGAATTGATTTAAATTTTGGCTTTACATACGATGGTGATTATCATGCAGTGAAACCAAATTTTGTTATTCTTACGAGCTAATAAATATACCTAACCTATCAAATTACCTTAAAAACAGAATTATTTCTGTTTTTTTTTAGGCTAGGCTAATTAAAAATAACTAAAATAAAAAATTAGCCTTCTTTAGATAGCTAATTTTTTTTAACAAATAAGTTTTATGTTATATTAAAATTAATTAATATAATTAATAAACATAAAAATCTTTTCCAATAAAATGAAAAAAACCATAACTATTCTTGGAGCTATAGCTATAGCAGGAGCTCCAGCCTTAGCCTTAAATAATGTTCCTTATAAAAGCAAAAATTTACAAAATATTTTACAAGTAGCTACAACTGCTACAGCAAAGCCAAACATTGTAGTTAACAATGATATTATTGTTCAATCTGTTTCAAATGATCAATTTAATTTTGATGTTACTTTAAGCAATAGTGATTATAACGGGTTTCCTGGATTTATGAATCAGATAGACATATCCTCTATCACTACAGGTCAAGCGTGAGCTATTTTCTTTTTTCAATGATTAAATGATAATCAGTTTATTGGTAATTTCCCTGACTTAAATCAACATACAAAACAAGGTGCCTTTCATTCACCATTTGCATATTCAAGCAGACTAGAAACATATATGAAGAATTTTGGGATTGTGCTACATAACAAATCTACTATCGCTTGAAATATGATTAAAGTTGCTTCTTTTTGAAAAGCATTTGGACAAAATGTTGAAACAGTATATAACAGATTAGCTCCTGTTGCAGATGTAGCTGGGATTCAATTTTATTTTAAGTTTAGTTATCATAGTACTTACTTTGCAGAAAAACCATATTTTACCATTATTACTAATTAATAATTTTATTATGTTATATTGAAATCAATACACATAAATAGTAAAAATTTTCTCCAATAAAATGAAAAAAACCATAACTGTCCTTGGAGCAATAGCAATAGCAGGGTCGCCTGTCCTAGTTTTAAGTGTTGCTCCTTATAGAAACCAAAATTTACAAAATATTTTACAAGTTACAGCCAATCCAAACATTGTAGTTAACAATGATATTATTGTTCAAGCTGTAAAAAAAAGCCAATTTAATTTTGAAGTACATTTAAGCAATAGTACTTATAATGGTTTTCCTGGATTTATGAGTCAGATATCTATTCAATCCATATGACCACAGAGAGAATGAGGTATTTTCTTTTTTCAATGATTAAATGATAATAGTTTTAAAAGGGATTTTCCTAATTTACAGCAGTATACAAAAAAAGGTTTTTATCACGAACCATTCGCAAAAGCTAAAAGACTAGAAGCCTATATGGGTCACTTTGGTAATCCTTTTGACAATAAAACTGGGGCTGCTTGAAGCATGGTTTGGGCTGGTACATTTTGAAAAACATTCGGCAACAATGTAGAAAGTACATATAAAAAGGATGCTACTACTGGGAAAGTAGCTGGGGTTAAATTTAATTTTAGCTTTAGTTATGCCAATGATGTCTATGGTGCAAAAAAACCATCTTTTAAAGTAGTTATGAATCAATAATTATTAGTTAACCTATAATTACATAATTTAAAAACAGAAAACAAAATTATTTCTGTTTTTTTAGGTTAGGTTAATTACAAAAGACATAACAAAAAAATGTTCCTAAATTTAAATTTAAAACACTAGCCTTGTTTAGATAGATAGCATTTTTTTACACAAATTATATTTATGATAATATTACATAAATATTAATTTAAACATTATCTATAAAACATGAAAAAAACAATCACCATTCTTAGTGCTTTAGCTATGGCAAGCTCTCCTGCCTTAGCATTAAATGTAGTTAACCATAAAACACAAAATTTACAAAATATTATTATAAATCCAGCTACATCAAAATCAAATGTTGTTGTTAACAATAATATTATTGTCCAATCTGTTTCAAGTTATCACTTTTATTTTCAAGCCCGCCTAGGTAATAGTACTTATAATGGCTTTCCTGGATTCATGAGTCAGATAAAAATAGAAGGTTTTACTTGACCTTTCTATTTGCTACAATGATTAGATGACGATGACTTTTCAACTACTTTTTTTCCTCAATTAAAATATCACACCCAACATGGTTTCTACCATGACCCGATAGCATGATCCAATAGATTTGAAGAACACATGGGTCATTTTGGTGGTTGGTTAGACGATAAATCTGAAACTGCCTACCATATGATTACCGGTTCTGACCCTAAGCATTATTTAAAAAACTTTGGTGCTAATGTTGAAAAGGGATATACCCAAGCGACTAAGACTGGTAAAGTAGCTGGGATTATGATGAATTTTGGTTTTACTTTTGATGGTACTAATTATGCTGTAGTGAAACCAAATTATGACCTTATGATGAACCCATAATATCCCTAACTAATTATCTTATTACTATTTTACTATTGATATTAAATCCTAAAATTATTAAACAAACATTAAAATAAAACTTTACATTAAAAAGAAAAAAACAATTATTATTTTTGGGGCTTTAGCTATAGCAGGATCTCCTGTCTTAGCTTCAAGTATTGCTCCTTATAAAACCCAAAATTTTCAAACTATTTTAAAATCAGCTACAACCACTACAACCAAACTTAATGGTATAGTTAACGATATTATTGTCCAATCCGTTTCAAGTTATTATTTCTATTTTCAAGCTCGTTTAAGCAATAGTACTTATAATGGCTTTCCATGATATCTGAATCAGTTCAATACTGGTTCAATAACATTTTTCTTTCAATGATTAGATGACAATGATTTTCTTAATTTAAATCTTTATAGTCAACAAGTCTTTTGACATGCCCCTATGGTATGGCCAAACAGACTTGAAGAACACATGGGTCATTTTGTAGTTTGAAGCAAGGCAAGACTTCAACTGCCCCCATATGCTTAATAAGACTAATGGTTATCATTATTTATCCCCCCTTCTTTCAATTGTTGAAAAGGCATATGACAAAGCTACTGCTACTGGTAAAGTAGCTAGGATTATGCTCAATTTTGGATTTCTTTATGGGGATGGCTATACTGTAGTCAAACCAAATTATGATCTTATTATGAATCCATAATTATCTTTAACTAATTTTAAATAACAAATTTGTTGATATTTATTGATATTTAAATTAAATGTTATAATTTTTAGAGCTTATCAAACAAAAATTAAAACAATTTTATTATTATGAAAAAAACAATCACTATTTTAGGAGCCTTAGCCATAGCAGGATCCCCTGTCTTAGCTTCAAGTGTTGCTCCTTATAAAACACAAAATTTCCAAACTATTTTAAAACCAGCTACAGCTGTTTCAGCCAAAACCAATGGGTTAGTTAACAATATTATTGTCCAAGCTGTTTCAAGCGATAATTTCTATTTTCAAGCTCGCTTAAATAATAGTACCTATAATGGTTTTCCGGGATTTATGAATCAGATAGTAAATTCTTCTGGGGTAGATTGAGCTCAATTTTTCTTTCAATGATTAGATGACAATGATTTTGCATCTAGTCAGTACTCACCTGATGATCATTTTCCTAATTTAAATGATTTTACACAACACGGCTTTTTCCATGACCCTATTACATGGTCAAGTAGATTAGAAGAACACATGGGTCATTTTGGATGTTGGACTGACAATAAAACGGAGACTGCCTACAAAATGATTAATGGTGTTAATTCTGATAAATATTGGGCAAACTTTGGTAAAAACGCCGAAAACACATATAAACAAGAGGCTCAAGCTGGTAATGTAACCGGAATTATGTTAAATTTTGGGTTTACTTGGGGTGGTGCTTTCAGCGGTTATGGTGTCATTAAACCAAATTTTGATATTATGACGAATTAATTACGAATTAATTCATATTTGACTGAATTGAATTGAATTAAATAGTCTAATTGCTATTTAATTTCTGATTTAAAATAAATTGAAGTCCGTAAGGGCTTCTTTGTTTGCTTTTTAGTAATAACTCTCCTTTGGATGAATATGGTTAAAGAGCTTTTTTTTAAAAAAGGCTATTTCTATTTTTAATTCGTACACTATAAGATGAGAGGTGTCAACGGGACAAATATAATATTTATTCTGTACATGATCAAGCAGACTAGAAACCCACATGGGTCATTTTGGTAGTTGAAGAGCCGATTTATCAGAAACTGCTCTCTGTATGATTAATGGTAAGGATCCTCATAATTATTTAGGATTTTTTGGACTAAAGGTCGAAACTGCATATAACCAAGCTGCTAAAGTTGGTAATGTAATAGGAATTGATATGAATTTTGGTTTTACTTATGATGCTAGTTCTAATAATAAACATAGTATTCTACGCTATAACTACTATACCGTAGAAAAACCAAATTATGTTATTCTTATGAGCTAATAATTATTTTAATTAACAATCTTAAATAGCCAATTATGCGACTATTTGCGACTATTTATATTAAATGTTATAATTATTAAAATTTATTAATAAAAAACTAAAGACAAAACCTTAAATTTAACATGAAAAAAACAATCACCATTCTTAGTGCTTTAGCTATCACAGGTTCTCCTGCTTTAGCTTTAAATATAGTCAACCATAAAACACAAAATTTTCAAAATATTATTATAAATCCAGCTACATCAAAATCAAATGTTGTAGTTAACAATAATATTATTGTCCAATCTGTTTCATGTTATCACTTTTATTTTCAAGCCCGTTTAAGCAATAGTACCTATAATGGCTTTCCAGGATATCTGAATCAGATAGATACTACTTCAACACAATCTTTCTTTCAATGATTAAATGATAATAATTTTGGCAATTATTTTCCTGATTTAAATCAATTTACGCAACATGGTTTTTTCCATGATCCTATGGTATGGTCAAATAGGCTAGAAGAACACATGGGTCATTTTGGGGCATTTTATGATAATAAATCTGCAACTGCTTACGATATGATTCATGGTACTAATTATTATAAATATTTATCAAATTTTGTGGACCAAGCAGAAGAAGCTTATAACCAAGCAGCTGCTACTGGTAAAGTAGCTGGGATTATGATTAATTTTGGATTTCTTTATAAGAGTGTTTATACTGTAGAAAAACCAAATTTTGTTGTTATTATGAATCCATAATTATTATTTAATCTAGTATATATAAACATTAATTTAAAAAACAGAATTGTTCTGTTTTTTTAGGTTAGGTTAATTACAAAAGACCTAACAACAAAAATTGTTCTTAAATTTAAAACTAAAAAATTAGCCTTGTTTAGTTAGATAGTATTTTAAAAATAAAAGATATTTTGATATTATTTATTAAATTAATAATTCAATTTATAATAAAATGAAAAAAACAATTACCCTTCTTAGTGCTTTAGCTATGACATGTTCTCCTGCTTTAGCATTAAATGTAATCAAACATAAAACACAAAATTTTTCAAATATTTTAAAACCAACCTTAGCAAAATCAAATGGGTCAGTTACCAATGATATTATTACTCAAATAGCTACAAGCGATTATTTCTATTTTCAAGCCCGTTTAAATAATAGCGCCTATAATGGCTTCCCAGCATTTATGAGTCAGATCAAACTTGATGGTTATTGACCATTATACTTCTTTCAATGATTAAATGATGATAACTTTTCAACTTCTTATTTTCCTGAATTAAAAGATCACACTCAACATGGTTTCTTTCATGATCCTATTACATGAGCAAACAGACTAGAAACCCACATGGGTCATTTTGGTATGTGAAGAACTGATAAATCAGAAACTGCTTACGATATGATTTATGGCGTTGACCCTATGAATTATTTAGCAAAATTTTTATTCATGGTCGAAGGAGCATATAACCAAGCTGCTAAAGCTGGTAATGTAACAGGAATTGATATGAATTTTGGTTTTACTTACGATGTTTTTTCTTCTCAAAATTTTAATTACTACAATGTAGTAAAACCAAATTATGTTATTCTTACGAATTAATAATTATCTAGATTAGCCTAGTTGATCCCAACACTTTGGGATTTTTTGTTATTTAAAAATTGCTCCTTGTAGAAAAAAGGAGATTGGTAATTTAGGTTTTTTTGTACACGTCTGAAATTATATCAATCAATATATTCAGTAACTAATGCTATTAACTCTGAATAATTTTTAGGTTTATAGATTCTTATTTTTTCCCGTTTAATATTACAAAAGAAGAATTCAGCATGACGATTAGCTAATGAATCCCCTTTTGGAGACATTGATATTTTGATTCCAAGGTCATTCATTAATCCAATGTACATATTGCTTCCATATTGCACACCATGGTCAGAATGGATTATTTTAGGTGGTTGATTATTTCTATAGATTAAAGCTTTTTTAAACGAATCTATAACTAATTTGGTGTCATTAGTTCTGCTAATTGATCAACCAACAATTTCGTTATTAAATCCATCAATCATGATTGATAAGTAGTAAAATCTTTTATTTATCAGAATATACGAGACATCAGTGTATCAAACTTCATTATATGTTGTGCTTTTAAATTTTTTTTGGATCAAATCAGCAAATAGTTCTGCTTTTAGCTTTTTCTCTCTAGGACGATAATGATTCTTGGTATGTATTCTTGACTTGTATTTAAGATATTGGATATGTTTGAGAACTAAATAAGTATTTAGCTTTAATCGTGTGTTATGATACATATTTTGAATCATAGCTACAATTTTATCTTGCCCAATCGTGTAATCACTAAATACAATAATTGCTTGAATTTTTTGTAAAAGTCAAGGATTAATTTTTACGCTTTTGCTTCTAGGGTGAGGCTTATAATATGCTGCACAACGATTAATGCTTATACAACCAGCACTTTGCTTTTTATTAGCAATTTCCTCTTTTCTTTTGCGAAATTCTTCAGCAATGTCTTCAGGAGTTACGCCCTTTTTGGCTAAAACCGCCTCCATGATTTCCTGATAAATTTGTAGATCATTCTTATTTAGCTTAGTAATACTATCTGGTTTTCGTCTTTTATGTTTGTTCATTCTTTGCAATGCTCATGATCCATACTTTTCATAAATTCTACTTCATAAATAAAGATTAGTTCAGGCACATCTTAATGCCTGTTTATAACCATTATTATAACGGTATTGATAAGTATTTAAAAAGCTTTTAACAATAAGGTTTTTCTTTTTAGCTTTTAGGTATGCTTCTGCTCATTTAATTTTTGTTTCAATTGTAAAATGTTTCATGTTCACTCCTTAGGGGAGTGTTGGGATCAACTAGGCTAATCTAAATTTAAAAATGTACAAGTTTTATTATAATATTATGAAAACCATTAAAGAAAATGCTTCTTCCGAGGAAATTAGAAATACCAGAATTGATAATATAGCTAATGTTATTAATGAGTATAATCAATTCAAATCTAATGCAAGTAGTCGTTGTAAAGGATTAAAGGACAAAATTCCTGATTGTATGATTCTATGAAGCAAATTATATAATTTGGTAGATATTACTCCATTTATAGATAGAAATAATTGTTTTCTTAAAAAAATTTTTAACAAAAATATTTATATAAAAATAGGGGATTTTATTATAATACCAACCCCAAGCACGGAATTTTTTAAACCAAAAGTTTATGATATACAGAATCATGAATTAAATAAAATTAAGGAATTAGTTAAAGATACTAAGTATTCTGATGGGAACCTTTCTAGCCTTAATAGTTTATGGAACATAAACTCTTATCAAGTGCTAGATAATTTTGAAGAAAAAAAATATTATCCTCAAGAAGAAGAATGGTATTTTTATGACAAAAAAGGTGATTTTATATCAAAAAAAGAGAAAACTACAAAAAAAAAAGAAGAAGCCCAAGCAGCTAATTTAAAAGAGAAAAATTTTGTAGAAATATGCAAAAAAAATAACATAAATTTAAAAGAAATTATAAATTATGATAATAAAAAAGAAAAAAGGAACTCTAATCCAGATTATGCCTTTCAATTAAATAATAAAGAATGGTTTTTAGAATTAAAGGATGTAAATATAGTGCCAAATATAAGAAGGGCAATCGCAACACAGCATTGAATACATTCAAAAATAAAATTCACAAAAGAATTTTCTTGAGAATTATTAACCTATCAAATTCAAAATTTAATTTGTGATATATCCGATAAAAAAAATTATAAGGATCACAATCAAAATTCTATATCTCATGATTCTATTATTTTGTTAATTGATGCTTATCAACCTGTTCCACAAAAAATTCATTATTTATCCGAAATAGATTTATGAGGCAAAACCTTTCAAAAAGAATTATTTCTTTTTTTTCGGACAGAATTAAAAAAAGCAAATTTTATATATGTTTGTTTAAATGTAAAAAAACCTTTTTTGACTAATGATGGTAAAACACATTGTCTGGATTTTTACTGCTTTATATAAATTTAATGAATTAAATTAACTTATTACTATTACTTATACATAGAGAGGTTTACGAACAAATAAGTTTTTCATTCCTTATTTTCCGTAAACCCTTCTATACATAAAAAAGGTTTATTTTTATACATTTATTTCATCTCAACTAATGTATAGGATAAAAAAAATAATAATTCTTTTATACCCTTTTATGATATATGCGTCATGTTGTGTAGAGGAATGGAATATAACTCTCCAATCGTATCAAGTTCCTAGTTTAGGACTCATAAATTAAAAAAAATCAATAGATTATTATTATGAAAAAATTTTTATCTTTAATTACTGCTTTAGCAGTATCAGCTCCTAGTGTTTCTGTGGCAAGTGCATGAACTACACCTGTTACTTACAGTACTACTACTGTTAATGAAACAGCTCAAGATGTAGTTAATAAAATTAATAATAAAACCATCTTTGTACCTGAAGATACTAATCCTAATGTAGCAGGAACTGCTACTCAAATAGTGTTAAGAATGGAAGTACAAAAATATAATCCTGCTTTAACTATCCAAGACATTAATGCTCTTAGTTTTACTGCAGCCAATCCCTTAACTACTACTTTAGCTCCTGTAGTAGCTACAGCAAACCTTAACCAAACTACAGCTTCTGTTAATATTCAAGTTAGAATAGTTAAACAAATAAGAAGTTATAGTGGTACTGTTCCTCCAAGTTATACAGTTACTACTAACTTTAATTTAGTTGATGTGAAAGAAGTCATTGCTTTAGGAGATCATCCTAATGTAGGAACTTATACAAGTAAATTCTTAGATTGAATTTTTGGAGACGCAGGTACAGCCTCATGAGCTCTAGGTAGTCAGTTTTTAGCTTGATGAAAAGTACAAGGTTATGAATTTCAACAATTTTATGATAAATCAGAAAGTTTAAATTGAACCCCAATTAAAGCTGTTTTTGAAAAAGCTGCTCTCTATGGAAACGGTGTTACTATGAATTACACAGAACACTGAATTGAAAAATATGAAAGCATGGATTTTACTTTAACTAGTTAATGCAGCTTAATCACTTTTATACATTCTTTTAATAAAATCTGCTTATGCAGATTTTTTTAATAAGGGAGTATTATTAGAATAAAAACTAAATAAATAATATAATGAAAAAAATTGAAACCTGTCTATAGATAATATTAAAAAATAAAAGAATATAAAATGTTGATTAATGTAGAAAATCGAACTATCTTTTGTAAAGATAATCTTGATATATTAAGAGGAATTAATAGCCATAGTGTAGACTTAATTTATTTAGATCCTCCCTTTAATAAGAATAAAAAATTTAGTGCCCCTATAGGTCGTACAGCAGAAGGAGCTGAATTTAAAGACATTTTTCGTAAAAAAGATGTCAAAGAAGAATGATTAACAGAAATTAAGCAAGACAACGAAGCCCTTCATAATTTTTTAAATGGCATTAAATTAATCGATGGGGGGGGGGTAGATCATCCTATAATTTTTGTTATCTAGCCTATATGGCTATTAGATTGATTGAATGTCATCGAATTTTAAAGGGAACTGGATCTATTTATTTACATTGTGATCCTAAAATGAGTCATTATTTAAAATTAGTTTTGGATTGTATTTTTGGAGAAAAAACTTTTAGAAATGAAATAATATGACATTATCATAGCGGGAGAGGTCCAAAAAAAGGATATAACAAAAAACATGATATCATTTTATTTTACACAAAAACTCAAAATTTTTATGATTTTCAAATAAGACAGAAATCCTATAAAACAAAACCTAATTTAAAAAAAGAAGAAGAAGGGGTTGCAAAGATTGGCAAAGGAAGTGCTTATTTTTATTGAGATAAAGAAAAGCAAAAACATTATAGCCTAGTTCAAATGCATGATGTTTGGAATGACATTGGTTATATTAATTCTCAGGCTAAAGAAAGAACAGGCTATCCAACTCAAAAACCATTAGCTCTTTTGGAAAGAATTATAAAAAAAAGCTGCCCTAATGAAGGTATTGTCTTAGATCCTTTTTGTGGCTGTGCTACTACATGTGTAGCAGCTGAAAAATTAGAAAGAAAATGAATTGGCATTGATGTGTCACATAAAGCTTATGAATTGGTTCAAGAACGTTTAAAAAAAGAAGTTCATTGAAGCGAAAGTGGAGAGTTAATTGAACGTTCCCTACAAAAGTCTAAAAAAATTACTCTTTTAAATGACCCACCAAAAAGAACTGATCAAGAGAAAACTGATAAAGACAAAAAATTTGTTTATATTATATCAAACGAAAATTATAAAAATGAGTATAAGGTAGGAGTAGCTAAAAATCCTAGTTCTAGATTAAATAATTTTCAAACTTATGACCCTAATAGGTCATATAAAATGGAGTATAAATTAGAAACCACTAATTTTAATGAAATAGAAAAAGCGATTCATAATACTTTTCCTAATAGGTATGAATGAGTAAAAGGTCATTTGGAGGAAATTAAAAGTAAAATAGAAGAATTAGATGCTACTTTATAGTTAATATAGTTAATATTTAATAATCAATGATTGATTTAACTTTACCTAGTTATTTGTTTAATAATTTTATCCTATTCTTTTAAATATAAACCGCTAAAACATATTTTTTAATAGGTTTCAATTTATTAGTAATATAAAGTTATTTTCTTTAAAATTAAACTATAAATTAGCATAAAAAAATTTCTTAAAGGATGAATAATACTAAATTAAATAAAGAACAGTATACTTGTTTTTATCATGATGTTCCTCCATATTTAGAATGTAATTATTTTCGTAAATATCAAGGGAGCAGAGGAGGAAGACCACATTCAATAACAGGTTATCTATTTAAAGGTAATACTCCTAAAGATATTACAGACAATTACTCTAAAATATTTAATATAAATATAAATTCAAAAAATTCTAGACAAAAAGCAATATATATATTGCTTAATGAAGCAATTAATAAAAAATGATTTCGGGTAGGGCAGACAGATTATATATTTCATAGGTTTGAAAACCATAACAGAAATAAGGATTTAAAGAACATTACTGGAGTTGTTATTGTTACAACAAAATCAGATGAAGAGCTTAAAGAAGAAGAACGTAAATTTTATGAACATGAGATTAATGAATATCTAAAAAAACACCTACCTGATTATGAATGTCGTAGTAGAAGAACACACAAAAATAAACCATATTATAACGAAATTGGGATTATAAAAAAATATGTAGAATTATTGCTAGGTTATTCTAGATTTTTAAATATACCACGTCTAGAAAAAAAAGAAAACCAATCAGACACAAGCATTAATTCTAAATTTTCTAATTCTCTTGTTTATAACGGTTATGTTAAAGATGGATCTAAGCAAAAGTGTAGAGTTCAGTTAGAAATTAATAATCCAAATGAATGGTCTATAAATATTATCAAAGGAGCAAAATTTAAAGCTAAGGATAACTTGAAATCACTTTCTGTTAACCAATGTAATGAAGCAAGGACAGTAAAAAGAAAATTAGATAAATATAAAAATGCTTATAAACTTAACTATCAATGGGTAAAAAACCAATTTTTTGATGTAACAGTTCTTAATGATATTAGTGTTCCTAAAGGCAGTAATATATCTGCATTAATAAAAGGGTCATCCTCTAACATAAATGATGATGTCATAATAAATTATAATGGTCATGAAAGAACTCTAGGATGGATGAGAGACCATGGTATTATTCTTCAATCGCTTAGAAAGAAAGGATATTCATCTAATCTTAATCATAAATCCTCTGCTTCTTTTGTTTATCAAGGTTATGTTAAGGACGGACTAAAAGCAAAATGTGAAGTTTGATTACAAATTAATAGTGCAAAAGATTGGTATATAAATATCAAAAAAGGTATAGAATTTAAAACTGAAAATTGCTTGGATTCAAAATCAAGCAGTTACGCAGAATATGCTAAAACATGCAAAAAAAGGTTAATTTCATTAGCTAAAGAAAATAAAATTGAATACAAAGAAGTTTTCTTAAATAATAAAAAATTTTATGCTGTTAAAGCAATTCAAGACATTAGTTTTTATAAAGGTAAGAACATATCTTCATTAATAAGAGGACATAATACTTCTATTTATAATGAAGTTCATATTATGTATAACAACAAGTATTTGACCCTTTCACAATTAAGAGATAAGGGAGTAATTTAAAAAGCCATAAATTAGTGTTTATTCTTGTGTAAATATAATATTGATTGGTTAATTGCATTATAAATTTGTAATCAAATCATTGATTTTATCCTTGATTTCCTTCAAAGAAGCTTGAACTCATTCATGCTTATTTGGAAAAAAATTATGAATGGCTTTTTCTATTTTATTAAAATTAGCAGTTTCCAATTTATACTCTATTTTGTATTTTCTGTCAGGATCCGCAGTTTGATAACTATTTAATCTAGACTTACAATTTTTAGCTACTCCTACTTTATATTCATTAGGATAATTAGGATGTGAAATAATATAAATTCATTTTTTTTCATTATATGTTTCGCCTTCATCGGTCCTTTTTGGAGGAGAAACAAAAAAGTTCATATCTTTTCAAGGCTTTTCAAAAATTCTTTTTTGACCTAATTCCTTTTTTAAACGTTGTTCCACTAATTTATGGGCTTCAGGAGATATATCAATTCCAATTCATCTTCTTTTTAATTTTTCAGCTGCTACACATGTGGTCGCACATCCGCAAAAAGGATCTAACACAATACCGTCTTCAGGGCAATTTGCTTTAATTATTCTTTCTAACAGCTTCAAAGGTTTTTGGGTGGGATAACCACAATATTCAGGAGAATTTCCTCTCAAAGCAGAAATATCTCAAACATCTCTACATCCCACTTGATTATAAAAACCCTTATCATCTTTAAGTATTTCTATATTTTTGAAACCATATTTATGTGTTAAATAAGATTTAATTTTAAAATGTTTAAAAAAATATTTATTGGTCTTACTATAGAAAAATAAAATATTATGTTTTCTTGAAAAATATTTTTTTGATGTTCCTCCTGTTTTAAAAAATCAAATAATTTCATTTCTAAATTGCTTTTCACCAAAAATACAATCTAGAACTAATTTTAAATAATGACTCATAACAGCGTCACAATGTAAATAAATTGAACCTGTTGTTTTTAAAACACGGTGCATTTCAATTAAACGAATTGCCATATAAGCTAAATAACAAAAATTATAAGATTTTCTGCCATCCATCGCTTTGATACCATTTAAAAAATCATGTAAAGCAGGATTATCCTGTTCAATTGATTTTAGTCATTCTTCTTTAATTTCTTTTGCTTCAAATCAATCCTTAAAAGACGCTCCTTCAGCTGAAGAACCTGTTGGAGCGATAAACATTTTCTTTTTATTAAATGGTGGATCTAAATAAATTAAATCCACAGAATTACTATTAATTCCTCTTAAGATATCTAGATTATCATGACAAAAGATAGTACGGTTTTCTACATTAATCTTCATTAATTAATTCTCTATTTAAAATATTTACTTTATTGTAAATTATTAAACCTAATATTAGTTTTCCTTATAAAAAATCTTGTATTAAAAAATCTATAATAGTGTTTATTTTGTTTATTTTGTTCAATTATAAATTAGCAATCAACTCTTTAATTTTATCCTTAATTTCATCTAAAGAAGCCTGCACTCATTCATGCTTATTAGAAAAAAAATCATGAATTGCTTTTTCTATTTGATTAAAATGGACAGTTTCTATTTTATATTCTATTTTGTATTTCCTATCAGGATCAGAAGTTTGATAACTATTTAATCTAGATGTTGTATTTTTAGCAACTCCTACTTTATATTCGCCTGGATATCTAGGATTAGAAATAACATAAATTCATTTTTTATCACCATCTCCATTCTGATCTGTTCTTTTTGGGGGATAAGTAAAATAAATTATATCTTTTCACGGTTTTTCAAATATTTTTTTTTGTATAAAAGCTTTTTCTAAACGTTTTTTTACTAATTCATATGCTTTATGTGATATATCAATGCCAATTCACTTTCTCATTAATGTTTCTGCAGCAACACATGTGGTTGCACAACCGCAAAAGGGGTCTAAAACAATTCCTTTTTCTGGACAACTAGTTTTAATAATTATATCTAACAAAGCAAGCGGTTTTTGAGTAGGATAACCTGTTCTTTCCTTCGCCATAGCATTTAAAGAAGGTAGAACAAAGACATCATCTGGTATTTTACCCTTTGGCATTTTTTTATTTTTTTGTCCTCCTTTTGTATACCTTCACTCAGTCATCCCACTTTCAAAAGGAACCACAATATCATTTTTATTAAAAACATGAATTAAAGACTTTGAATATCAAAAAATAATATCGTGTGATTTAGCAAATTTATTTTTGCTTCTACTTGCATTTTTGTAATATCAAATAATTTCATTTTGAAAATTTTTTTCTTCAAATATACAATCTAAAACTAGTTTTAAATAATGACTCATTGTTGGATCACAATGTAAATATATTGAGCCAGTTTCTTTTAAAATTCTTTGACATTCAATTAATCTAATCGCCATATAAGCTAAATAACAAAAATTATATGATTTTCTACCATCCAAGGTCTTTATTCCATTTAAAAAATCATGTAAAGCAAGATTATCTTGTTTAATTGTATTCAATCATTCTTCTTTAATTTCTTTTTCTTCAAATCAATCTTTAAAAGATGCTCCTTCAGCTGAAGAACCTGTTGGAGCAATAAAAATTTTCTTTTTATTAAATGGTGGATCTAAATAAATTAAATCCACAGAATTACTATTAATCCCTCTTAAGATATCTAGATTATCATGACAAAAGATAGTTCGATTTTCTACATTAATTTTCATTAATGAATTCCTTATTTTAAATATTTACTTTATTGTAAATTATTAAACCTAATATTAGTTTTCCTCTTAAAAAATTTTATACCAAGCTTTAAAAGCCTTAACCATTAGAAATTACAATTAAAATATTTTAAAGAGCATTAATTCAACAAGCAAACACATTATGACTAGCATCTCTTGAAAATGTAAGACCCTTCACAAAAGCTTGTTTTTTAAAAAGTTTTAAAATATACAAATGTTGTTGAGGAGCAATTTCCAAACCTATAATTACATTTTTTTTACTAACTTTTGGTAGCTGAGAGGCAATTGTCTTATAATAAAAGGTTCCTTTTTCCTGAGCAAATAAGGCTGTTTGTGGATTATTTTTTAGTAAACTAGCATGGTATTTTTTTTGGGAATTTAAATAAGGCGGATTACTAATAAATAAATTACATTTTACAGTTAATTTTTTAAAAGGTTCAAAACCATCTCCTTGTAAAAAATTAATCTTAGTTTGATTTTTGATAGCATTATTTTTGGCAAGCTCTAAAGCTTTAAGGGAAATATCACTAGCATAAATGATTAATTTATCTTGGCAATGTTTTTTAAGAGCAATACTGATAGCACCTGAACCAGTTCCTAATTCAAAAACAATCATTGGTTTTTTTACTTTTCTAAATCATTTAAAACACTGTTGAATAGCTTCTTTCACTAAAAGTTCTGTGCAGGGTCTTGCAATAAAAACATTCTTTTCCACATCTAAGGCTAAACCATAAAAAACATTTTTTTTAGTAATAAGAGCTAAAGGATATTGATTAAAAAGCTTTTCTAAATAAGTAATGTATTTTATTAGTTTAAAATTAATGATTTGTTGATTGCCATAAACAGAAGCCACAGGAATCTTTTGCATAAAAGCAATTAAAGTGAGAATGTCTCTTTGATTTACATGAAAGCTATGAGACGCTTCTCTTCACTGCATAGAGTAAAAAACTAATTGACCAATTGTCATCTTTGCTAATTTTGGCTTAAGTCTTTTACTACATTTTCAATAGCTTTAGCATTAGCATCTTCTGCTAATTTTTCTAATAAGAATTCTAAATTACCACTCATAATGCGATCTAAATTAGAAAGGGTTAGATTAATCCTATGGTCTGTAACTCTATTTTGGGGATAATTATAAGTTCTAATTTTTTCACTTCGCTCCCCTTTCCCTAAAGCACTAGCTTTTTGAGAACGCAACTTAGCAGCTTTTTCTTCTTTAGCTTTTTGGTATAAAATCGCTCTTAAATGATTCATAGCAGCTTCTTTATTAGCATGTTGACTTCTACCATCTTGGCACTGAACAATTGTGCCTGTTGGAAGATGTAAGATGCGCACAGCAGAATTAGTAGTGTTTACACTTTGACCTCCTGCTCCAGAAGAACTAAAAGTATCTATCCTTAAATCATTATTGTTAATTACAATTTTAGTATTAGTTTTAATTAAAGGGAGCACTGCTACTGTTGCTACAGAAGTATGAACTCTTCCTTTTGCTTCTGTTTTAGGGACTCTTTGTACTCTATGAGCCCCTGATTCAAATTGTAAAACTCCATAAGCTCCTTTACCAATCACATTAAAAGTAATGTTACTAAATCCTCCCTTTTCACTAAAAGAACTATAAAGCACTTCTATTTTTCATTTTTTTTGATCGGCAAATTTTTGGTACATATTAAACAAGTCACTAGCAAAAAGGTTTGCTTCTTCTCCCCCCACAGCTCCATGAATTTCTACAATGGCGTTATTAGCTAAATCTTCATCAGGCACCACTAGTAAGAGTTTTATCTCTTTAGTAAGGGCTTCTAATTTGATTAATAGTTCTTGCATTTCCTGCTTAGCTAGTTCTGCTAGTTCTGGCTCTGTGTGATACATTTTTTCTGCTTGTTGGTATTTATTTAGGGTGTTTTGATAAGCTAGAAAAGCTTCACAAATAGGAGCTAAGTAAGCTCTTTTTTGTTTTAAACTAGCAAAAAGTTTAGTTTGTTTGATAGTTTCTACATCAAGCATTTGTTTTTCTAAAGCTTGAAAAGCAGTTAAAGTTTTTTCTAAGTGAGCAATTAAAAGGTCATTAAGCATAATTGTAAAAGATTAAGTTGTTAATTCATGGTGAAAGCGACACCTTGCTTCATATTTTTCTTGGGAACCAATCATGATGAGCGGACCGCTAATAGAAGCAGGTTGGTTATTAATGATTCTTTGAGTACGATCTGCCATCCCTCCACAAACATTACAAATAGCATGTAGTTTAAAAATGTTTTCTGCTTTAATAAAAAACTCTTTAATGTTTAAAAAAGCCTGGTTACGAAAATCTTTATCTAAACCTGCTACTATCACAATGTAGTTTTGATTAGCTAATTCATCTACTAGTGCTACAATGCCTGCATCAAAAAACTGAACTTCATCAATGCCAATCACTTCTGTTTCTTTTTTAATTAAGGTTTTTATTGCTTGACTGTTATTTACAGGAATGGCAGCTAGCGTTAAAGAATTATGGCTGGCAATTTTTTGGTCTTGATGGTAGCGTTTATCTAAAGTTGGTTTAAACAATTGGCAGACATAACCTGCATAGCGTAAGCGGTTAATTCTTCTGATCAGCATGTTACTTTTTCCTGCAAACATACAACCAGTAATTAGTTCAATGTTGCCTCGTTTTTGTTGTTTACGATCTACTGTCATGAGCTTTAATTACTTTTTCTAAATCTTTAATTACTAAATGGAACATATCATAATTAGGAATTCGACAGCCAGCAGCAAATTTATGTCCGCCCCCTGCATATTTTACTGCTACTTGTTCAATATCATAGCGTTGTGATCTAATACTTATTTTAACATTATGATCATGGGGATTATATACAGCAAGCATTCATATTTTTACTTCTTTAATATGGTTAAATAAGTTTACAAAAGATTTTAGCTTATTATGGTTTTCTTTGGTTTTTAAAAGTTGTCTTTTACGGATAGTAATGTACCCTACTCCTTTAGGAGTGACATGCATTTGGTGCATAATTTTTACTTTTAAATTAAAGGTTTTAAGGGATTGGGTGTATAACTCCTCATAAATTTGAGGAAGGTTAAGCCCTGATGTGGTTAATTGGGCTGCTATTTCTAAAGTTCTTTTTGAAGTTTTCGCATACATAAAACGGTTAGAATCAGTAATAATACCGATAAATAAAGCTAAAGCTGTCTCATAAGGGACAGGAGTGTTATAAGCAAAAACTAGTTCTGCAGTCATTTCTGCAGCTGCAATACATTCTGGGTCCACAAAATTAATGTCTGCATAATCATCAACATCAATGTGATGGTCTATTTTAATAATTTTTTTAGCAGTACTTCAATATTGACTATCGATTCTTTCTCGGTTGGCTGTATCTGCAATAATGACTAAAGCCTCTAAATAATCTTGTTGCTTTGCGACAGGGAGCCTTTTAATCGAATTTAAATAATTATCATTTAAAGCACCATCCATTAAGATTTTTTTATGAGGATATAGTTGTTGTAAAAAGCTTCCTAATCCTAAAGCACTCCCCACAGCATCACCATCAGGGTTTAAATGGCGAAGCATAATGATTGTATCAAAAGCTTCAATGGTTGCTTTAATTTTATTAATCGGTTCTAGGTAAAGTGGATTAGTTTTATTCATGATAGATTAAATTTTTTTGTTTGTTATATATTAAAAAGGAGTTGTAGTTAAAATAAATATTTGTTTGGAGTTTCCAAGGCATTTTTAAAGCTTGTTCTAAGTGGATCACCATCCCTGAGTTAGTTTCAAAACTAATTAAATATTTGCTATGAATTTTTTGAACTTTAATCACTCTTCCTTGAATGTTCAGATTAAGGGTTTGGTTAAAAGTAGCGTCTCGATTAAAGCTAATGTTTAAAGGATGAAAAACTAAGTAAACCATATCTCCCTCCTCAGCCTTTAAAGGTCTAGTTAAGAAAATTTGGGTATGCTCTGTTTTAATAATATTATCTTTTTTATAATAATTAGCCTGATAAATATTATCTAAAAAATGCTCGTACAAGCGATTATAAATTTCTAAACTCATAGGGTAATTAAAACTTTCAGCACTACTAAAACTAATGTTACGTGCATCTAAAATATAAAATCAGTCCCCATAGTTTTTAAGAACTCTTAAAGAATTACTAGTATTAATAAAACAAATATCAGGTTCTATTTTTTGATAATTAAGAATAATGTTTTTTAATTCTAATGCTTGTTTATTGGTTAAATAATCAATCACTCTGTCTAAAATAATCAGTTTATCTCTTCTTAAATAGGAATGAATAATTTGAATTTTAATTGCATCAAAAGTAGTAAAGTTTTTAGTAATTTGCCAAATGTTGATTTTCATGTCAAGTTTTTCAATAACTCTTTTGACAAAAACAAATGCTTGATTAAAAACAGGCTTAATAGCTTGTTGTTTCTTTTTAATCGTGTTTTTCATTAATTGCATATTGTTGTATACAATTTCATCATTCCAAAGCATAATATGGTACAAATGTAAACTATTAAAAATAATAATTTTAGTAATAATTTGCTCATCCTTAATAATAATGTTCACTAAGTTATGAATATTATTTTGAAAGTTCCCCATAATAGCCATTCATTCTTTTTGCCAATTAAAAAAATATTTAAAATTATTGCCTTGAAATTTACATAACTTGCGGATTTCGCTTAACAAAATTTTATCGTTGCAGTAATAGCTGAATTTTTTTAAGTGTTCTTTTAAATTTTGTTCTTCTTTATGAATTAAATAACGATAGTGCAAAATATTAGCAGTAATTTTTTTTTGATATTTATTTAAAACTAGTTTTAAGGGTTCTAGCGAAAAAAAATTGTATTCCTTTTTTTGAGAAAAAGCCATAGTGTAGCATTCACAATGGGGTTCACTATTTTTAATTTCCTCTAACTGATCCCATAAAGCCTGTAAAATAATCACTTTTTGTTGTAAGCAAAAGGTGCGTGATTGTTGCTGCATGTATGTTGTTAAAGCATTAGCTAAATTAGGCCTACTGTTAGGTCATTTTTTAACTGCTTTAATTTTTTTGTTATAAAAAACCTGATTACTCTTTACAAAATTATCCTTAGCTAAGACAAACAGATAATTCATGTTATTTAAATATGCTTTAATATAAAAATCAAGAGTCTTATAAAGTTCTAATAAATTGTTATTATTAACAGCACTTTTAGCATAGTGATAATCACTTAAAGAGTCTTGATAAATAAGGTAGGCTTTGTGGTAGAAATTAGGGTTTACAAAAATCTTACTAGCTAAAATTCATTTAATAGGAAGTACTCTAAATGATAGGCGAAAAGGTCTAATGACAGCAATGGTTTTATTTTTTTTAAGATTAGTAGTTATTTCTTTTTCTTGTAAAAAAACCTTCCCAATACTAATTTTTTTCCTGCCTGTTATTTTTTTTATAAAGTTATGATAAAAAGGCTTTTTATCAAAAATAAGACAAGCTAATTTGTGCTCAGGAATCTTTAGGTTAACTAAATAAGCTAGTTTTTTACTTCTAACTTGTAAATTTTTAACTTCCAGACCAGTCATAAAATTTTTCTTTGTTTAATAAAAACATTGTAACATTTATCTTTTTTTAAAAGCCTTTTACTTTAATGCTTATTTATTTGTTTTGTAGAATTGTATTGCAACTTTTAAAATTGTCTTATATACATGTATATATAAAGGACTTTTAAATTAAAAAAAATTGCTTTTTAGCAATTTTTTATCATCAAGCTATTTAGAAGCTTTAGCTTTTTGTTGAGTCTTATTTTTTTCTATTTGAGCTGCTGAAGCTGTTTTAACCTTGGTTTGGATTTGCTCTTTTTTGCTCATTTTAGAACGAAACATTTCAATGCGTCCCTTAGCACGAGCAAAATTACTTTTACCATTATAAAAAGGATGGCATTGAGAACAAATGTCAACTACAATCCCTTTCTCTTTAGTAGAACCACTAGTAAATTTATTTTTACAAGTAGAACAAGTAATTTCTATTTGATGATAAGCTGGATGAATGTTTTTAGCCATATTTAAATTGAATATTATTAATTATTATAAAAAGATTGTTTAATTTTATTTAACTTAACTATTTTAAATTATTTTCCTTAAATTCTCATTAATAATTGCATAAATTTTCTTTAAACCTATAAAGGAATGATAAAGACATTAACTAATTTTTTTATCAATGTTAGAATTATGATACAATTTTGCCAGTCTACTAATAATTCATCAAATAAAATTCTTAAAATCTTGCCATTGCTAGTTCCTTATGTCAGCTATAGAAATTACTCATTCTAAATATCCAGCTTATTTATCATATAACACTAGCCTTTATGAAATGATTCAAGCAATCCAAGATTTAGCTTTATCCAAGTCGGAATCTAGGCAATTTAACAATCTTTTACAAGGGGGAATTTAAGCTTATAATTTGACTTTTGATGAAAATAATAAAAAATTTATTTTTGACGCAGATAATTTTGGAGGATTTATTAAATGATCAAATTTTTAAATGTTTTTTCTTGAGCTATTTTAGGCATAAGCACAATTCTGGCTTTTAGTCTAGGAATGACATTATTGCCAAATAATCAACATTTAGATTTAAAATGCAAAATGCCTATTAAGGTTGATGATTCATGAGATAAGGTGAATTTGAATAATTTTATAGTTCCTAATAACCATTTAACTATGAGAATAGGGCATGATATGTTACCGATTGCTGTCAATTCAAAGGAAGCTGATATTAACATAAATATAAATAATAATTAACCATTTAAATATTTTCTTGATCAACTATGCTAATCTAATCCTTTTTTAGAGATTTTTTAAACAAAGATTACCAATGTAAAATTAAAGTAAGTTTAAAATAAAGTATTTTTCGAGGTGAATATGTTTTTACAAAAATCCATTATTGCTTTAGCATTAACAAGTATTATTTCGCCATTAGGATTGCAAGCGTCAAACGCAACTAACCAAGCCATGCAAGCAAGTCATTCTAATTTGGTTTCAGTACCAAAAGCAGGACCTGATATTTTACAACCATTTAATCCTGATACTTTTGTGCATGAATATTATTCAGAAGATAGCTATTATGCTTATTATGACCATCCTGCTTTTCCTTTTGTTTTTGGAGGGAAAACTTATGGTTATACTTTAAAAATGGGATATGGTTCCATGATCTATTTAATTGGATCTTATAAATGAGGAGTAGAGCATGGAATTAATCCTTATGGAGCTATCCTTAGTTATGTTATTGGAGGAGACATGTACCAAACTCCTTTTACAGCAGGATGACCATTATGAGGGCACTTCCAAGATGATGCCACAGAAAATCAGGAAGCATCTATTTATTATGCTTTTGATATGTTTGGGGCTTCCATTAATGCGATTGATTTTATCCAACAAGCAAAAGACTTAAACACAACTGTTACTTTTTATTTCTATTCCCAAATAGTTTCAGATGTCAGAAGACCTTTTGTGAGATTACATTATGCTAAAATAATGATTGCAAATAATTGAAGTAGAGCCACTATTACAACCCCATGGTATCCAGGTACTCCCTAAAAAAAAGCACATCATAGTCTAGCTTGAATAGCTTGTAGTAATTTTTATTACACTAAAAAAACACCTTAAAAGGTGTTTTTTAACAAAAAAAAATAAAAAATTAGCCTTCTTGCTTTCTGTATTACTGCTTCTTGCCTTCTGGCTAATTTCCTTCTTTGGTTCTCAGTATCTACCGCTCTTCGTTGCTCTCTTTTCAGATCGCCATTGACTTTTTCAGCCTCTCTCATTGCTGATCCTTGCCTGTGCTACTTCCAATTCCTCTTCTGTAACTCTGCTGTGAGGTTGCCCGTTCCACTTACTTGGTTTCCCTTGTAACTCGTCTCTCTGGCATCTTTCTGCTTCCTGCTTAGGCTTTCCACTTGCGTTTCTTGCCCTTAGCTCTTTGCTCCTGAGTCTGGCTCGTAAACTTTGCCTCCTCCTAGGATTATTTCTTTTCCTAGCACATTTAAGCTTTGATTCCTCTTGCGATTTCTCTTTGCTTTGCAGCCGTGGTCTTTCCTCCACTTTGCTTTTTACTTCAAAGTGTGTCAATCTTCAAACCTTTTTTAGTATAACACCTTTCAAAAAAAAGTCAAGCTTTTTTGTAAAAAAAACATGTTTTTTTATCAAAATTTAAATTTCTTGATTATTAATAAAGTTTTTTACATTTTAAACTTAATAATCAAGACATATTATATTTATCAGATAGTTATTGTTTTATAATGCTATTAATTAATAATAAATTAAAGCAAATATAATGAATGAAAATAATACTAATCATATTGTTAAAGATAAAAAATTAGTTTTGATCTGAGGAATTGTAACTATTAGTTTTCTGTTTATAGGAATAGTTTTTTTAATTTTTGGATATGACAACTCCTTTGGAGGCAATTACTATTTATTAAAAAACTGAAAATTGTTTCAACAAGGATTTGTTGAACCCCCATTTCCTAAAATTTTAAAAGATTTAGCAATATTAGGAGTGATTGGAGCAGTCTTTGTATGAATAGCGTTAATTTGTTTTATTGGGTTAGCATATAACATTATTCAAATGACAATTCATAAAAATAAATTAAAGCAACTAAACAATACTTCAAAAAAATCTATAAGTGTTAGTCAAGTATATAAATATAAAAAAATACTTATGATCCTAGGGATGGTAATTATTGTTTTACTTTATTTAGGAACCCTTTGTATAGTAACAGGTTTTGATTATCCTTTTGGAGCTATTTACCAAAATTTACAAGCTAAAGATGATTTATATAAAAAAACTATAAAGAATTTAATGATATTAGGAGCTGTAGGTTTTGGGTTTATGGTTCTTTGTTTAATCTTTTTACTTGCTTTTGTTCTTGTTTATATTAAATATTTAATGATAAAAGCAAAATTAAATAAAATGAACCCAAAAACAAAAGCTATCGATCATAAAGCAAAAGGTGGAATAAATCCTATGCATCAAGAAATGGCAGGTTTAAAAAAAACTAAAGTATAAAACTAATTAAAAGTTGCCCTAAACAGGAGCTAGCTAGCTTAAAGAAAACATAAACATTCTTATGCACATTCTTATTTTTTAACAATTTATTTAGAACCTAGTATTTTAGATTATGCTATCTGCTATTAATTTTTTAATATATAAGTATATGAAATTAAAAAAATAAGGAATGGAAAAATGTTTTTACAAAAAATAGTGATTGGGATAGCTCTTAGTAGCGTTATAGCCCCTGGGGTATCGCAAGTTACTAAAGTGACCAATCATGAGATTCAACTAAACAAAATTAAGCAAGCCAAAAAAACTGTCACAAAAATCCCTGGGGTTCCAAATATGTGGACAATCTATGAACAAACTGATTATATTTTTTACCTTGTTGTAACCCTTGGGAATAGTGATTATAATGGTTTTTCTGGATTTTTAGACCAAATTAATACTAAAGGCTATGATGGAAAAATAAGATCTTTCTTTTTTCAATGAATAGATAATAATCAATTTCATACAGGTCATTTTCCTGATTTAAATGATTACACCAATCATGGGTTCTGACATCCTCCATTTGATTTTAACGATGGACTAGAATTTCATATGGGTAATTTTGGAGCCTGGTCAGAAGGCTTTTCAGAAACTGCATATCATATGATTTTCAATCTTGACAACACCTTTTTTGAAAATGCAGAACACGATTATTTAAATACTAGTAATACGACAGGAATAGCGTTTTCTTTTAAATTTGCTTTCAAATGACAAGGGCTTTTGCCTAAGTATGGAGATTTAGGACATCAGTATGATGTTTTATCACCACTTTAAGCCAACCAATAAAACTATTAATCATAAGCATACAAATATTTTATTTTTTTGCTAATCTAATCTGATGCTAATTCCTTAATATATAAGTATATGAAATTAAAAAAATAAGGAATGGAAAAATGTTTTTACAAAAAACTGTGATTGGCATTGCTTTGAGTAGCATTATTGCCCCTGGAATTAGCCAAGTTACTAAAGTGACCAACCATCAGCTTCAAGCAAAAAAAATAATTCAAACTAAAAAAACTGGTTTAAAAATCCCTGGGGTTCCAAATATGTGGACGATCTATGAACAAACTGATTATATTTTTCACTTTGTTGTAACACTTGGTAATAGTGCCTATAATGGGTTTAGTGGCTTTATCAACCAAATTGATAGTACCCAAGCTTTTCATCAACAAATAAGATATTTCTTTTTTCAATGGATAGATAATAATCAATTTAATAATGGATACTTCCCAAATTTAGACCGCTATACTAAACAAGGTTTCTGACATCCTCCATTTGATTTTAATAATGGACTAGAATATCATATGGGTAATTTTGGAGCTTGGTCAGAAAGCTTTTCAGAAACTGCATATCATATGATTTTCAATCTTGACAATACTTTTTTTGAAAATGCAGAGCACGATTATTTACATACTCAAAATGTAACAGGAATAGCGTTTTCTTTTAAATTTGCTTTCAAATGACAAGGGCTTTTGCCTAAGTATGGAGATTTAGGACACCAGTATGATGTTTTATCACCACTTTAAACTAAACTTTTATTAAAGAATTATTAATGAAAACTTATTACAAAATTTAGTCACAATCAAGTAATAAGTTTTTCTTTTGCTATTAAAGCTAATTATTAGTTAAAATCATCAATTACTTTTATTATAAATAGTAAAATGAATTTGAATTACTATTTAAATTGTTAAATGTCTTATGAAATTCGAAAAAATTCAAGTTTATTCTGAAATAGGTAAACTAAACAGTGTGATTGTACACAGACCAGGCTATGAAATCAATGCCTTACATCCTGCTTTCATTGAAAAATTGTTGTTTGATTATGTCCCTTATTTAAAAGAGATTCAACGCAGTCATGATATTTTTACAGGAATTATGCGTAGTAAAAACATTAAAGTCTATTACATTGAAAAGATGTTAATGCAAGCTTTATTAAATGCTAAAGATTCAGAAAAGTTTCATAGTTTTATTAAACGTTTTACTAAACTCCTTGTGAAACAAAAGTATGAAGAAATTTATCTTCAAGCGATTAAGCCTTTTATAAAAAATTTACATGATTGAACTTCTTCAGAAGCTTTAGTAAATTTTTTAATGAAAGGACTAAGCAAAGAAGATTGTGGTATGAGCATTAAAGAAGGGGACTGACCTTATATTGCTGACCCATTAGCTAATATTTTGTTTCAAAGAGATCCTTATACTACTTTAGGGAATAAATTTAATATTCATAAAATGCGTTTTAGAACCCGCAAAGCAGAAGCGATGGCATGTCAGTTTGCTCTTGAATATTCTCACACCTTTAATAAAGAAGCAGGATACCTTTTTTTAACAGACCCTGAAAGTGATGAATGAATTGCTATGGAAGGAGGGGATGCTTTAATGATTAGTGAAGAGTTATTACTCCTTGCTAATTCTGAAAGAACTCCTCCAGGAGCAGGAGCAAAATTATTTCAAGCTTTACAGCAATCAGAAACAAATAAAATTAAGCGAGTTTTAGAATTAGCTATTCCTCCTTATCGTGAATGCATGCATTTGGACACTGTCTTAACTCAAGTGGATGTAGATAAGTTTATTGCTTATAAACCTTATTTTGGAGATGATATCATTTTAGAGGCTACAGAACACACTCAAGCAGGTGCTAAAGCAATTCATTCTAATTTAAGAGATTACTTATCAAGTATTTTGCAAAAACCTGTCACACTTATTTTTGTAGCAGAATCTGGCAATGCTGTGGCCCAAGCTCGCGAACAAAAAAGTGATGGAGCTAATGTGCTAACCATTAAACCAGGAGAAGTGATAGCATATGACCGGAATGAGCTTACAAACAAAGCCTTAAGAGCTCATGGGATTAAAGTCTATGAAGTGCCTTCTTCAGAACTAGTGACGGCAGCTGGAGGACCACGCTGTATGAGTATGCCGATTAACCGAGATTTAATCGAATAAGGCTTAGTTTTTAGGAAACCATTATTAACAATTTATTATTTATTATTATTTAACTTAACTTATTGATAATCCTATGGAAAATAATTTTTACAAAAAAAGTTTTTTAACTTTACTAGATTACTCTAGCGAAGATGTAGCAATGCTAATTAAACTTAGTGCTCATCTTAAAGCTATTAAAAAATGCCGTGTGGCTGATTTAAAAGTGCTCAAAGGTCATAATTTTGCCCTTATTTTTGAAAAAACTTCTACTCGTACCCGTTGTAGTTTTGAAGTAGCAAGCCACCAACTAGGAGCAAGCACTACTTATATTAGTGGAGGCTCACAAATGAATATTAAAGAAACTGTGAAGGATACAGCTCGGGTGTTAGGAAGATACTACACAGGAATTGCTTTTCGAGGGAAAGCTCAAACTACAGTAGATCAATTAGCAGCATACTCTAATGCTCGAGTTTGAAACGGCTTAACTGACGAATACCATCCTACCCAAATTATTGCGGATCTGTTAACTATGCAAGAGCATTTTCCAAACAAAGCTTTAAAAGAACTAAAAGTAGTCTTTTTTGGAGATGTGCGTAATAATGTCGGAATTTCCTTAATGATTGGTTGTGCTAAGTTAGGCATGAAATTTGTGGGATGTGCCCCAGAAGCACTCCATCCTGACGCAAGTATGATGCAAAAGATTCATGAGATAGCCAAAAGCACAGAAGCAGAAATTACCTTTTGTACAGAACCACTAAGAGCAGTTGAACAGGCTCATGTCTTATACACAGATGTGTGGGTATCTATGGGAGAGCCTGCAGAAGTGTGAGATGAAAGAGTGAAACTCTTAACTCCTTATGCTATTACAGCAGAAGTGATGCAAGCAGCAGAGCCTGATGCTGTTTTCATGCACTGTTTACCTGCTTATCATAACATGGAAACAGAAATTGCCAAAAAAATGGGACCTAAGTATGGTTTAACATCTTTTGAAGTTACAGAAGAAGTTTTTGAATCACCTCAATCTATTGTTTTTGATGAAGCAGAAAACAGGATGCATACTATTCAAGCAGTTATTCTGGCTACTTTAGTAGAAGATCCTTTTAGTATTACTAATTAATCTTGTAGCATCATAATGAAATGTGCCCCCACAAAAAGCAGTAAACCTAGTCGTAAGTTTAGTCTCAGGGTTCCAAGGCTACCAACAGCTTATACCATCTTGCTTTTTATCATTGCGTTTGCAGTGATAGCTTCATGAATTTTATCATGAGTCGGAGTCACAACTGTAGATAAGAACGGGAATACTTTACCAATTAAGGCTGCTGGAGTCTTAGACATCTTTTTAGCCCCAGTAAAAGGGTTTATTAATCGAGCTGATATCATTGTTTTTATTTTAGTCATTGGAGCTTTTATTTATGTGAGCATCAAAACTAAATGTATGGACGCTATTTCTCAAAAAATTATTCAAAAAACTAAAGGGAAAGAAGTATGAATTATTCCCTTTTTAATGATCTTCTTTTCTATTTTAGGAAGTACTGAAGGGTTTTGTGAAGAAAGCTTATCGATTTATTTAATTGTCATTCCTTTAATGATGTTAGCTGGCTTTGATAAAGTGACTGGCTTTATGATTGTCATGTTTGGCTCAGCTGCAGGGGTAGCTGGTTCTACTGTAAACCCTTTTTTAGTAGTAGTTTCCTTTAATTTTGCAGGACTTGGTCATATTTACGGGAACGGATTAGCATGAAGAGGCATTAACTGAATTCTTTTTACAGCATTAGCGATTGGTTATACCATGTTTTATGCAATTCGGGTTAAAAAAAACATGAAGCACTCTGTGTGTTTTGCTACTTACCAAAAAGACAAAGACTTCTTTTTAAGTCATATGAATGAAGAAATTCCTTTAAACAAAGTAAGAATTGCTTCCTTTGTAGTTTTTGCTTTTACTTTATTATTTATGATCTTTTATTTGATCCCATGAGATCAGATTTTTGGAATGCATGTTTTTCAAAATTTTGGAAATAAAGTTAACGCTAAAGCTCCTTATTTAACTGGCTTTATTCCAGGAATTGGGATCGGGCAATTATATGATGTCGCAACCTTTTTATTTTTAGGTACTGTCATTATTGGCTTTATTAATTGAAAGGGAGAAAAAGATTTTACAATTGATTACATAGATGGAGTGAAAGATATTTTACCTGTAACCCTAATCTTAGCTCTGGCTGCTGGGTTTGCTTATATTTTACAAGTGACCAATATGCAGCAGTTATTAGTGACTAGTCTGAAACAAATCATTAAGGGTTTTAGTTATACAGTAGAATTATTGATTTTGTTTTTAGCCTTCTTTGTGATCTCGTTCTGTATTCCTTCTACTAGTGGGTTTGCAGGAGCAGTCTTTCCTATTATTGGACCAGTACTAGGAACAGCTAAAATTTCTGGAGCTATTCTAGCCTTTTCTAGTGCAAACGGAATTGTTAACTTCTTTACTCCTACTTCAGGGGTAGTCATGGGAGCCTTAGCTTTAAGTCATATTAAATACTCAGATTATTTAAAAGTGAGTTGGCCTTTGTTACTAGCATTATTCTTAGTTGCGATTGGATCACTGGTGGCTGGCAGTTTTGTTGGGAACCCAAAAATCTTTTAACCTTGCAAAAGACTATCTTAATAGTTATTATTTAATTAAATATCATTTTAAAAGGAGAGTTAAGGTTGATGCCAAGCTTATCTTTTATAACCTAATCAAATGGAAATTAAAACAAGTGAATTAAAAACTTATTTAACAGAAGCAATTGAAGACATTAAGCAATTAATGACTTTTCGCTCAGTGAGAGGAACTCCTTCTCCTAATGCTCCTTATGGAACTAGTGTGAGTCAAGCTTTAACATATGTACTAACCCTAGCAGAAAAGATGGGCTTTAGAGCTCACTATGGTCCAAATCATACTTATGGGTATGCCGATTATGGTTCAGGTTCTAAAATCTTTGGTATTGTCTGCCACTTAGATGTAGTACCTCCTGGAGATTTAAGTAAATGAACTAAATCTCCTTGAGAACCTATTATTGAAAACAAAGAACTTTACGGCAGAGGATCTTTAGACGATAAAGGGCCTACCATTATTAACATGTACGCCTTAAAATATTTAAAAGATCATGGTTTTATGCCTCATGAGTGCACGATTCGTTTTATTTTTGGACTCACAGAAGAAACTGATTGAGCTTCAATTGGAGAGTACAAAAAACATGAGCAAGATGTAGACGCAGGTTATGTTCCTGATGGAGAGTGACCTGTCGTGTATGCAGAAAAAGGAATTATGGACTTAGACATCATTGGCCCTAGTGATCCTCAAGCTAAGATCCTGACTCCAAGCGGAGCATATAACATGGTACCAGACCAAGCAGTACTAACACTAACTGAAGATGAGGGAACTTTTGCAAAAAACCTGCAAGCTTTAAACAAAGATTTTGTCAAGCAAAGTGATGGGTCTTATCTCATCAAAGGGGTTGCAAAACATGGTTCTATTCCAGAAGAAGGAGTTAATGCAGTCTTAGAAGGGTTAACTGCTTTAAAACAAAATTATCCTTGTGATAATCAACTTTATGCATATGTACTGAAACATTTTGCTAACCTTACATATCGAATGGAGGCTTTGTTTGAAGAGATGCATGATGAAAGTGGCTTAGTGTCTGTTAACATTGGAATGCTTCATCAAGAAGGTGATCAGCAAAGATTATGTCTTAACCTAAGAGTTCCTGTTACTTATAGCAAAGCAGATGTGTTAGCTTGTTTTGATAAAAGCTTACAAGCCTTTCCTGCTTTAAGATATGAACTTAAAGATTGAGAACCCCCTAAACATGTTGATAAAGATGGTCCTTTAGTGCAAGGGATGATGGATGTTTATAAAAAAGTGACCCAAGATTATCAAGCTGTACCAAAAGCCATTGGAGGAGGAACATACTCACGAGCTTTTAAAAAAATTGTAGCTTTTGGGGCATGCCATGATGTAGATTTAATGCATGGAGTAAATGAAAGAATTAAAATTTCAGAATTAACTGCTATGCTAGAAATTTATATTAAGGCTATTGCGCTTCTTGTCAATTAAGTTTTTTTAAAAATGAAAATTTTAACGCAATCGGAATCTCAAAAAATTATTGAACTCTTACAAGACAACGAACTGCTGATCCTTCCTACTGATACAGTTTACGGGATTTGTACTATTATCACTAATCCCAGAGGAAGGATTGCAATTAACCAAACCAAACAAAGAGATCCAGACCAAGAAATTGCCATTATTGTTAATTCTTATCGGATGCTGTGCCGTATTATTGAAAGTACTCCTTATGTGAAAAAACTTACTAAAAGATACAAAAGATCAATTACTTTTTTAAATTATAAAAATCCTTATTCTCGTTATAACCGTTATGCAGCTAAAGGAAGTATCGCAGCAGTAAGAATTACTCATAACCCTTGGTTAAAAAAAATTATCAAAAAAACAGGACCCTTATTAGCTTCTAGTGCTAATTTACACTATAAGCCAGTTTTTACACAAGTCAAGCAAATGCAATTTTTTGCAGATGCTGTAGCAGCAGTAGTTAAAGCAGATCAAGATAGCATCAGTCATACTGCTTCTCCAATTTATGATGTAGTGCATCATTGCTGAGTAAGGAAGCTTAGTACTACTTTAAAACCAAAAAAAAAGGTTTAGTTTGGTTTTTTTAATAAAAAAAGTTATAATTTTTCTGTGTGCTTTTTTAAACACACGGAACAGTGTAAGAATATTAACAAAAAAAAGCTTAATCTATTTATATTATGCCAACAATTAATCAATTAGTGCGTAAGGGAAGAAGTTCTAAAACTACCAAAGTCAAAGCTCCAGCCCTCAAGCATAGCTTTAACGCTTTACAACGTAAAAAAGTTAATAGCGATGCTCCCTTAAAAAGAGGAGTATGTGTTAGGGTAGCTACTAAAACCCCTAAAAAACCTAATTCTGCTCTTCGTAAGTACGCTAGAGTGCGTTTAACTAATGGAATGGAAGTAACCGCTTACATTCCAGGCGAAGGACATAATTTACAAGAACACAGTTCTGTTCTCATTAGAGGAGGACGTGTCAAAGACTTACCAGGAGTAAGGTACCATATTGTTCGTGGTTCCCTTGATGCTTCTGGAGTAAATGAACGTCAACAAGGACGTTCTCGTTATGGTACTAAAAAACCTCAAAAAAATTAAAGTAACAAAAAGGAGTAATTATGCGTAAAAAACAAGCCAATAAAAGAATTGTCCTTCCTGATCCAGTTTATAATTCTCGTTTAGTCACAAAAGCGATTAATAAGATTATGTGAAACGGAGCTAAAGGAAATGCACAAAAAATTCTGTATAATGCTTTTAAGATGATAGAAGAAAAAAGTGACAAGCCTGCTTTAGAAGTCTTTGAAGAAGCTATTAGTAATGTCAGCCCTTTTTTAGAACTACGTTCCAGAAGGATTGGGGGAGCAAACTATCGAATTCCGATTGAAACTAACGAAGACCGTCGGATCACCTTAGCTCTGAGATGAATTATTAGTTTTGCTAGAAATAGAAGCGAAAAGACTATGATCGAACGCATTGCGTATGAGATCATGGCAGCAGCTAAAAACACTGGTTCTTCTGTTAAAAAGAAAGAAGAAACCCATAAAATGGCAGAAGCTAACCGTGCTTTTGCCCACTATCGATGATAAGAGTTAAAGGAATTAACTTATGAGCACAAGTTATGATTTAAATAAAATCCGTAACATCGGCATCATGGCTCATATTGATGCCGGGAAAACTACTACCACAGAAAGAATTCTTTTTCATACAGGAAAGATTCACCGCATTGGTGAGGTTCATGACGGAGCAGCCCAAATGGACTGAATGGACCAAGAGCAAGAAAGAGGAATTACAATTACTTCTGCTGCTACTTCAGCTTACTGACATGATTTTCAAATTAACATTATTGATACTCCAGGTCATGTTGACTTTACTGTAGAAGTAGAGCGTTCCCTAAGAGTACTAGATAGTGCTGTAGCAGTACTAGATGCCCAGACAGGAGTAGAACCGCAAACTGAAACTGTTTGACGCCAAGCCAGTAATTATAAAATTCCTCGGCTAGTCTTTGTGAATAAAATGGATAAAATAGGAGCCAATTTTTTGTACTCTGCTAAAAGTGTTTATGAAAGACTAGGGCAACATGCTTTTCCCATTCAACTACCAATAGGAGCAGAAAATGAATTTGATGGCATTATTGATTTAGTAGCTATGAAGGCTTATCATTTTGATGGGCAACCTGCAGAAGACATGGAAGAAATTGCGATTCCTTCAGAACTGCAAGCCCTGGCAGAAGAGCATCGTACTCATCTCATAGAAGCCTTAGCCCATCATGATGAAACCTTAATGGAGCGTTATTTAGAAGGAGAAGTCCTTAGTGAACAAGAAATTAAAACCGCTTTAAGAAAAGCTACTTTGCAAGCTAATTTTTTTCCTGTTTTATGTGGGAGTGCTTTTAAAAACAAAGGAATTAAACTTCTTTTAAATGCAGTGATTGATTATCTACCAAGTCCCCTGGATGTCCCTGCTATTGTAGGTCTAGATTTAAAAGGGAATGAAGTAACCAAACACAGTGATCCAAATGAGCCAGTAACAGCTTTAGCTTTTAAAATTATGACAGATCCCTATGTAGGAAGACTAACATTTGTACGGGTTTATTCTGGAGTGCTTAAAAAGGGTACTTACATTTATAATTCTGTTAAACGCAAAAAAGAAAGAATAGGTAGAATTCTAAGAATGCATGCTAACAACAGAGTAGATGTTGAAGAAATTAGAGCAGGAGACATTGGAGCAGCCATTGGCTTAAAAAATACTACGACCGGAGATGTTTTATGTGATGAAGCTAATCCTATTATTTTAGAAGCCATGTCTTTTCCAGAACCAGTGATTTCTTTAGCCCTTGAGCCAAAAACTAAAGCAGCTCAAGAAAAAATGTCTAATGCTTTAAGCAAACTTTCAGAAGAAGATCCTACTTTTAAAACCTTTACTAACCGCGAAACAGGACAAACCATTATTGCAGGAATGGGAGAACTTCACTTAGACATTATTGTGGATCGGATGAAACGTGAGTTTGGAGTAGAAACTAATGTGGGAGTACCCCAAGTTTCATACCGAGAAACTTTTACTCAACCTTGTGAGGCAGAAGGAAAATACATTAAGCAATCAGGAGGGCGTGGTCAGTATGGTCATGTCATTATGCGTTTTGAACCAAACGAAGACAAGGGCTTTGAATTTGTGGATAAAATTGTAGGGGGAAAAATTCCTCGTGAATACATTAATCCTGTTAAAGTTGGCATTATTGAAGGGATGGAGCGTGGAGTCATAGCAGGCTATCCTTTAATTGACTTAAAAGCAACTTTATTTGATGGTTCCTTTCATGATGTCGATTCCTCTGAAATAGCCTTTAAAGTAGCAGCTAAATTATGCTTAAGTCAAGCCGCCAAAAAAGCTAGTCCCGTTATATTAGAGCCGATTATGAAAGTGGATATTACTGTTCCTGATGCTTATTATGGAGATGTGATTGGGAACCTGACAGCTCGAAGAGGCAAAATGCAAGGTTCAGAACAAAGAGAAAACGCTCATATTATCAAAGCTTTTGTACCTTTAGCAGAAATGTTTGGTTATGCTACCGATCTACGTAGTTTTACCCAAGGAAGAGGAACCTATATGATGAGTTTTGATCATTATGATAAAACTCCAAAAAGTATTATGGAACGCATTATTCAAGAAAACGCAACCTAAAAATAACGCTTTTCAATTAAAAAATAACTATAATAAATAATAGTTATAAACTTATTTATTGTTAAAATAATTTTAAATAAGGAAGATAGTATTACTTAGCTTTCAAGCTTTTACTATTATTAATTAATCATAAAATCATTATCAAAAACATACATACATATATAAATATAAACAAAAACAAATATGGCAAAACAACAATTTGATCGTTCATTAGAACATGTTAACATCGGAACTATTGGTCATGTGGACCATGGAAAAACAACATTAACTGCAGCTATTACTCATTATTTAAATAAATTAGGACAAGCTGAAGCTAAATCATATGAAAGTATTGATAACGCCCCAGAAGAAAAAGCAAGAGGGATTACTATTAATACCGCTCATGTTGAATACCAAACCAAAAATCGTCACTATGCTCATGTGGACTGTCCAGGACATGCCGATTATGTAAAAAACATGATTACAGGAGCAGCTCAAATGGATGGGGCTATTTTAGTAGTAGCTGCTACTGATGGGCCTATGCCTCAAACTAGTGAACACATTCTTTTAGCAAAACAAGTAGGAGTACCTAAAATTATTGTCTTTTTAAACAAATGTGATCAAGTAGAAGAAGAAGAACTAATTGAATTAGTAGAAATGGAAGTAAGAGATTTACTGAATAAGTATGACTATGACGGAGATAACACTCCTGTCATTAGAGGATCTGCTTTAAAAAGTTTAGAAGGAGATGAAGAAGCTCAAAAAGCCATTGGCGAATTAATGGATAGTGTAGATTCTTACATTCCTAATCCTGTGCGTGATACAGAAAAACCTTTTTTACTTCCTGTGGAAGATGTTTTTACTATTTCTGGAAGAGGAACAGTAGCGACTGGTCGTGTTGAAAGAGGAATTTTAAACAAAAACGAAGAAGTAGAAATCATTGGCATTCGTCCTACTACTAAAACAGTAGTAACAGAAATTGAAATGTTTCGTAAACTATTAAACGAGGCAAAAGCAGGAGACAATGTAGGACTCTTATTAAGAGGAATTAAAAAAGAAAACATCCAAAGAGGACAAGTCATTGCAAAACCTGGTACCGTTAATCCTCACACTGTTTTTAAAGCTCAAGTTTATGCTTTAACTAAAGAAGAAGGAGGACGCCATACTCCGTTCTTTAATAATTATCGTCCTCAGTTTTACTTCCGTACTACTGATGTAACTGGAACTGTTGAATTAGATAAAGGAGTCGACATGGTGATGCCTGGGAATGATGTAGAGCTAACTGTGACTTTAATTTATCCAATTGCTGTAGAAGAAGGTACCAAATTCAGTATCCGTGAAGGTGGTCGTACCATTGGAGCGGGAATGGTTGTAAAAATTATTAAATAATTTTAGCTCATAATAATTCAGTTTTTAAAAAATAGACATAAGTCTATTTTTTAAAGGCTTATTTTTTATTGCAAACCTTTTTTGTAAATTTTTAAAAGCCATGCATGTTTATAAAAAATATATAATTAAATTAAAAAAAGAGGAATTTATGATGATGAAAGTTTTTTATCGCTTGTTATTATCTGTTGTGACTATTAGTTCTACATCACTTTCTGTTGTAGCATGCTATAATGCAGGACAATTTGGACATGATTCCAAAACCTATACGCCATTAAACCCTTCAACTAAGGCTAGCATTAAAGATAAAATTAATAATAAAGAAATTGCTCTCCCTACAGGAACTAATCCTTCCACTGCTAATCCAGATACGGTCAAAGCTATTAAAACCACTCTGAAAGTAGCTAACCCAAAATTAACTGATGATGATTTAGCTAGCATTAGTGTTGGTTCTACAACCCTTGATAACACCTGACTAGAACAAAAAGAGCCAGTAGTTTTAACTATTGCTGGGGGGGGGGGTAAGTCAGACACAGTAACGATCTCAGTTTTTATTTATGCTGATGCTAATGGAATTAAAAATAAAATTAATCGGAATAAAATTGTGATTGGAAGTGATGACTCAACTCTTAGTAAGGCTAACATTGCAAAAATTATGAATGTAGTTATTGCTAATAATTATTTATTAAGCATAGCAGACCAAAAATTTGTTTCTATTACTCCTGATGCTTCATTTGACCTTAAGTTAGGGATATATACGCCTGTTACTCTTAATGTTTCAGATTCAAGGGCCAAACCTGATAACACAAAAATTGCTTTAGAAGTGAAACGAGTAAATAATCCTGTGGTGAGAAAGCAAGCAATTCAAGCAATGAATATTATTAATAAAATTAATACTGCTCAAATGATTAATTTGCCTGCAGGATTCCCTACAACCTTTAAGAATGAAGGTAGTTATTATTCATTTTTTATCAGAACTCTACAAAGTGAAAATCCTGCCTTAACGAACGCTGACCTATCAAAAATAAGTTGAGACTCTTTTTATGGTAAAAATATAACGCTCAAGGCTAACGAACAAATTACTAAAGTTGTAATGATGTGTTTTTATGATACAGGGTCTAAGAGTTTTGAAATAAGTGTTGTAATTCACAGAGATGCCAACGCCATTAAAACTCTAATTGAAAATATAACATCTCCTCTTGTCCTTCCGGGAGCAGGTGGAACCACAGGGCAAGGGGATATAAATGAACGGATTAAAACAGCAATGCAAAAAGAAAATTCTAATCTTTCTGATTATGATTTATCGACATTTACTATAGGAAGTAATGTTGTGATTGACGATACCACTCCTAGAAGCATATCATGTAGGATTACAGATGATAATGTGGATAATCTTTTAAATCCTAGTGTTAATCAAAGCACTGCAACCATAACTGTTCAATCTACTTCTTAATTTTATTGGTTAGGTTTTATTATTTACTTTTCTTGTACCCCCTTCATTTTAAGGGGGGGTAATGTGTTAAAATTATCATGTAATTAAAATTAATCTATAAACTAAAAAAATGTTAAAAATACTAAATGTTATAAGTACTTTATGCTTATCATCATCGGCTGTTTTATCCTTAAATAGCACTGTTTCTTATAACAAAACTCAATCAATTACTCCAAAAACAAGTAATATTAGTAACGCTATCATCACATGAGAATACTCAACTACTGTTTTGAAATGAAAAATTACTCTTAGCAATAGTATTTATGATGGGTTCTCAGGATTTATGCAACGAGTTAGTGCAACAAAAACCTTTGATGGTGTAAATTATGGATATGCTTTATTTTTCTTTCAATGATTAAATAATAATAATTTTGATCATTTTCCTGACTTAACTAAATATCCAACAAAACAAGGTTCCTTTTATAATCCCTTTTCTAGTAATGAACGTTTAGACCAGCACTTTTTTAATTTTGATCCTTGAGCGAGTTCTAAATCATTTAAAGCATTCTATATGATTTTTGCTATTTCTAATTTTTTTATGGAGTGTGCTTACCATGATTATACAGTAGCTCGAGGAGTTGCAGGGATCCAATTTTTCTTTGAATTTGGAGTAAAAAATGATCATAGTCAACCGTTTCAGACATTTATCGATCTTGGTCATTCATATAAAATTCTTTATTAAATTTTAAAGCTATAAAGATACTTATGTAAAAAGTCAATAACCTTGACTTTTTTGATGTTTTGTTCTTCTTCCAGTTAATTCATGTTACTAAGAATTCCTGATTGAAGGAAACTTATGGGTCGTGCTAAAGTTTGAATTTATTTGCCATTCTATTTGAAAAGAATATTGTGTTAAAATTATCGTGTAATTAAAATTAATCTATAAACTAAAAAAATGTTAAAAATACTAAATGTTATAGGAGTTTTATGTCTATCATCATCGCCTGTCTTAGCTTTAAAAAGCACTGTTTCTTATAACAAAACTCAATCAATTATTCCAAAATCAAGCAATATTAGTAACGCTTTCATAACATGAGAATACTCACCTACAGTTTTGAAATGAAAAATTACTCTTAGTAATAGTATTTATGATGGGTTCTCAGGTTTTATGCAGCGAGTTAGTGCAACAAAATCCTTTCATGGTGTGAATTATGGATATGCTTTATTTTTCTTCCAATGATTAAATAACAATAATTTTGGTTCTTGGTTCCCTGATTTAACTAATTATCCAACAAAACAAGGTTACTTTTATAATCCCTTTTCTAGTAGCGAAAGGCTAGATCAGCATTTTTTCAATTTTGCTGGAGGGGCAAAAGATCCAAATTTCACAACATTCTATATGATTTTTGCTATTTCTAATTATTTTATGGAGTGTGCCTACCATGATTATACAGTAGCACGTGGGGCTGCAGGGATTCAATTTTTCTTTGAATTTGGGATAAACAAAGACCGTAAATATGCTTCGCAATTTATCGATCTTGGCCATTCATATAACATTCTTTATTAAATTTTAAAAATATAAGGATACCTATTTAAAAAGTTAATAACCTTGACTTTTTTAATGTTTTACCCTCCTTTAATTTATGTTATTAAAAATTCCTAATTTAAGAGACTTTATGAGTCGTACCAAAGTTTTGAATTTATTTGCTATTCTATTGGGGGGGGGGGTAATGTGTTAAAATTATTATGTAATTAAAAATAAATCTAGATTCTAAAAAAATGTTTAAAATATTAAATTTTATAGGATCTTTATGATTATCGGTGTCACCTGTTCTTGCTTTAAATATAATTTCCTCTTCTAAAAAATCTTATCTACTATTTCAAAAAAAATCAAGGCCAAATATTGATAATAATATTGTAACCTATCATTCTTCAGAAAATCATTTGCAATGAACCATTATGTTAAGCAGTAGTACCTATAATGGGTTCCCAGGATATATGAGTCAAATTTTGGCACAAAGAACTTTTAGTAATTTGGATTATGGTTATGCTATATTTTTCTTTCAATGATTAAATGACAATCGATTTGGCAGTTATTATTTTCCAGATTTATCAAAATGAACCCAACACGGATTCTATCACTGACCATTTCTAGAAGATAATTCACTTCAATCTCATATAGGAACATTTCGTGAAAAGTTTACTTATACACAGATAGCTTTTCAGATGATTTTTAATATTTCTAATTATTTTATGGAATGTGCTGAACATGATTATACAGTAGCACGAGGGAAAGTAGGAATATCATTTTCTTTCAATTTTGGTTATGAAAATAACAGCTATGTTGATTATGGGCATTCTTATAAAATTCTTTATTAAAATTTAAGATAAAGCTTTTGTATTTTATAGAGGCTTTCATAAAGGATAATTTTTTTAATTTTTTAACTTTTTTTACCTTATTTGACTAATAATTCTTAAAATAAAAATTTTGTTATAATTTAATAAAAGTATTAATAATAATTTAAAAGTGAAGAAAATGAATAATATCTTATTTAAATGCTTAGCTTTAGCTGTCATAGGAGGTACTGTTCCTCCAACAGCTATTTCTGCTTATCAAACTAATCTTAACAATATATCTACTGTTCAAAATGAAAAGCCAGTAGGATGACCTAATACTAATCCTGTGTTTGTGCCTGCACAACAAGATAGTCAAGGGGCTGATACTGTAACCCTTTCTGATGTGAGCCCTGAAGGGTTTGTGCTTAATTATACTTTAAGTGCAGCTACCTTAGCTTATTTTTACCCTTCAATTGGACAGTATGTTAATCCCAATGACGCTGTATATCAACTTTTAACTACTGGGTCATGTTGAACTCCTACTACTCATTATTGACAACCCCTCCAAAAAGAAAATGCTTTTAGCACTTTTATTGATACTGCCCTTTATAACAATTACTTAAATAAATTTAAAGAATCATTAGTAACAACTTATTCTTATACTTCTAATCTTATACCTTCATTAAATATGGCTATTTTAAACCAAGCCGTAGCAACTGGGTCTGGTTATCAAATTACAGCACAAGTGCAAACAGATGGGGATAATGTTAACTATGTTACTATTGTCTCAAACGCAGTCAAAAGCCACTATCCTCCATCAGCTAAAACTGAAGGAGCTGATGCGGTTTTTGGAAACATGAATGAACCTAATAATGTGTTAAAAGTTAACATTAGTGCTAACACTGCTAAATATGCTTATGATAATTATCATAACGATATTAATGCTTTTTTAGGATGACTATTTCATTCAGGAAATACTGGTTTTGTGGCTAGTGATACCTTAAACTCTTATGTGAATAATAATGATACCCAAGGGTTTAAATATAATCAAGATACCCGTCAAATGGAATCATATTGAGGAACTAATAATTATGATTTAGTCAAAGATGCCATCATTCAACAATTTACTAACATTATGGACGCAGCTAATAATCCAGCTAATAAAAACGGGATTACTTTAACTATGATCCGTGACACATCAGGGAATGTCAATATGACAGTTACTCCTCAATTACAAGCCTTTCGTCCTGTTTATAATCAAGAGCGTAAGTTTACTAGTACAGGTAACACTGATTATGTGTATTTAAATGTTCATGATCTGATGGCTTTCAGATATGCTTCCTTTGCTTACTTAACAGATAAATCTCAATTTACTGAACGAGCATGAGTTAATGCTTATAAATGATTATTTGGTCAGAATGGGGATTGAGACAATCCTGTTGTAGTTCATCCTTTTGCAGATGGATCAAAAGTTAATAACCAAGGGGCTTGAATAGATGCTATGAAAGTTTGAAATTGAGCCAGTGTGGATCAATTAACAGCTAACTTATTAGTGCAAAACAGAGGAGTTGTTTTTAGATTAAATAACGCTTTGTATAAAGTAAAACCAACCATCGATGTTTATGGCCAAGACCTTGCTTCTTAAGCGTCATTAAAACAACTATTAAGCAGATCAAAAAGCTACCTTCAGTAGCTTTTTTAGTGTTTTTTAAAATAAAACTTATTTTGTTTTAACTTTGTTCCTTTTTATGGGTAAGGATTAAAAATCTTATAAATTTCTTTATTAATCGCATAAAAAAACATCCTTTTTTTTAAATTTTAGGCCAAGCATAAAATGTAATTATAAAAGTAAGGTTTTAATTTAAAGCCTTTTGTTATAATGAAAATAAAGAAGTAATAATTAAAAAGTGAATAAAATGAATAATATCTTATTTAAAAGCCTAGCTTTAGCTGTAATAGGAAGTACTGTTCCTACTACAGTTATTTCGGCTTACCAGACTAATCATGCTAACCTATCCATTATTAAACAAGACAAACCAGTAGGATGGCCTAATACTAATCCTGTTTTTAATCCTAGTCAACATGATAGTCAAGGGGCTGATACTGTAACCCTTTCTGATGTAAGCCCTGAAGGGTTTGTGTTTAATTATACTTTAAGTGCTGCTACCTTAGCTTATTTTTACCCTTCAATTGGACAATTTGTAACCCCTGATCAGTTTATCTATCAACTTTTAACTACAGGCACAACTTGATCTCCTACTACTCATTATTGACAACCTTTAGCCAAAGAAAATGCCTTTAACACTTTTATTGATAGTGGTTTGTATCAAAATTATTTACCTAAATTTTTGTCTGCTTTAACAGTAGCTTATTCCTATACTTCTCAACTTGTTCCTCCAATTAATATGGCTATTTTAAACCAAGCCGTAGCAACTGGATCTGGTTATCAAATCACAGCACAAGTGCAAACAGATGGGGATAATGTTAACAATGTTACTATTGTCTCAAAAGCAGTCAAAAGCCACTATCCTCCATCAGCTAAAACTGCAGGAGCTGATGCGGTTTTTGGAAACATGAATGAACCTAATAATGTGTTAAAAGTTAACATTAGTGCTAATACTGCTAAATATGCTTATGATAATTATCATAATGATCTTAATGCTTTTTTAGGTTGACTATTTCATTCAGGAAACACTGGTTTTGTTGCTAGTGATACCTTAAACGCTTATGTAAATAATAATGATACCCAAGGGTTTAAATATAATGAGAATACTCGTCAAATGGAATCATATTGAGGAACTAATAATTATGATTTAGTCAAGAACGCTATCATTCAACAGTTTACTAACATTATGGACGCAGCTAATAATCCTGCTAATAAAAACGGGATTACTTTAACTATGACCCGTGACACATCAGGGAATGTAAATATGACAGTTACTCCTCAACTACAAGCCTTTCGTCCTGTTTATAATAATGAGCGTAAGTTTACTAGTACAGGAAACACTGATTATTTGTATTTAAATGTGAGTGACCTGATGGCTTTCAGATATGCTTCTTTTACATATTTAACTGATAAAGCTCAATTTACTGAACGAGCATGAATTAATGCTTATAAATGATTATTTGGTCAGAATGGAGATTGAAATCATCCTGATGTAATCCATCCCTTTGTAGACGGTTCATCAGTTAACAACCAAGGAGCCTGAATTGATGCGATGAAGGTGTGAAATTGAGCCAGTGTGGACCAATTAACAGGAAACTTAATTGTGCAAAACCGGGGAGTTGTCTTTAAATTAAATAACGCTTTGTATAAAGTAAAACCAACCATTGATGTTTATGGCCAAGACCTGGCTTCTTAAACACCACTAGGATAGCTATTAGACATATAAAAAAACTACTTTCAGTAGTTTTTTTAAACTAAAACTTATTTTTAATGTTAATTTGTAAATTATCTATGGACAGGTAATTAAATTTTATGTATTTTGTGATATCAAGCTGCTGTGATATTTTGCCCTGTGTTTATATTAGCTTCAATTACTCTTCCTCAATATGGATGAGAAGAACTTCTATCCAATTCTAATTCAAAAAAGAAGGTTATAGTTTGTTTATTGTTAATTGCGTCTTGAATCATAGCTTCTCCTGAGGGACCTGATGCAAATGATTTATCGAAAACATAATTGTTTTTTTTAGAGGCGTTTCATGTGTATTGCTCATGATAAACTCAGCATGGATAAGGACAAAGAAAAGCTCCCGGACCAGTAAGATAACTTAGCATTACACCATTTTGATTATTTTTAACGCCCTGATATGATTGTATTAAACGATGCATAGATGCTTCACTCATGCTTAATTGAAAACCAAAACGTGGTGTTTCTCATTGACCAGGGAAGACATCTCCTACATAATAAGCGTAAAGATCTCCTTCTTGATTGCTAATAGAATAAGCTAAAGTGCTTTGATTAAATGGGTTATAATCATCCAATGCTCTTAGTTTTGTTGTATTGATTTTAGTAGGTTGCTCAGTTAAATTTGCAGTTTGGATTACTCCAGATGCTACAATACTACTTAAAGCTAACCCAATGGTAAATTTTTTTAAACACATTTTTTTAAAAACCTTTTTTAATAATTACTATATTATTTATTCTAATAATTATTCTTGTACTTTAAGCCTTAAAAAAAAATAAATAAGCCTTTCAATATTTTAAAAATATCTTTTATTATGCTTTGATTCAATTATAATTTTAATGTAATAGAAATTAAAAAAATTGAAATGTAAGCCTAAGGAGGTTTGATATGAAAACTATTTTATTTAAAAGCTTATCATTAGCAATTATAGGGACTAGTGTTACTACAACAGCCCTTTCTGCTTATGATGTTAATCATCATTTAACCAATGTGAAGCATAATAATTCAGTAGGGTTTGCAGACAACAATCCTATTTATTATCGTAGCCAGCAAGATAGTCAAGGAACTGATGGTGTGACACTAAGTGATGTGACTGCCCAAGGATTTACGCTTAATTATCAAATCAGTGCTGCTACTTTAGCTTATTTTTATCCTGCAATTGGAACTTTAGTGCAACCTGGAGATGCATTATATAATCTTTTAACTAAAGGGACAGATTGAGATAACCCTACTCATTACTGAGAGCCCTTAAAGAAAGAGAATGCCTTTAACACTTTTATTGATCCGCAACTTTATGTTAACTATTTATTTCATTTCAATTATCAATTAAGGAATGATTTTACTTGAAGTCCTAGCTTAAGTCCTTCTTTTAACATGGATGTTTTGCAACAAGCTATGCAAACAGGGTCTGGGTTTGACCTAAAAGCATCAGTTGTAACAGATGGTAGTAATGTAGATTCAGTAGCCTTAGCTTCTTCTGTGGTTGCAAATCATTACCCCCCTACAGCTAAAACACAAGGTTCAGATTCAGTTTTTGGCAACATGAACGAACCTAATAATGTTTTAAAAGTTAACATTAGTGCTACTAGTTGCAAAGTTATCAATGATTATTATAGTAGACCTGCTGACTTTATTTCATGGTTATTTAGTAAGCAAGCTAGTCGCTATCCTGCTAGTAAGCTTTTAAACTATTATATTAATGATAGTGATAGCACTAAAGGTTTTAAATATGATTTAGCTAGCCATCAATTATTACCTTATTGGCAAACTGCTAATTGAGATTCAGCCTATGCCAGCATCAAAAAATATTTTTATAAAATTATTCATTTTGTTTATCTTTATAAACATAAAAATGGCATTACCTTACTTTTTAGCCGTGACCAAGCAGGTAAAGTTAAGTTAAAAATAAAATCCCAACTACCAGCTTATCGCATAGCTTATTATAATGCTCAAAATGCTTATAGTAGTAGTGATAGAGGCTTTGCCTTTCTAACCACACAAGATATAATGGCTTTAAGACTTGCCTCTTTCCGTTATTTAACCCCAAAAGCAGAATACACTGATAAGGCCTATAATAATGCGATGGCATGATTATTTAATCAACCTCCTTTGTGAGATGACTCTAATGTGGTACATTCCTGAAGTTTGGGAAACTATTTATCTGATCCTGACCAATGAGGTCCTGCTATTAAAAAATGAAATTGAAAAAATGTGGATCAGTTTATGGCACAAGCAATTATTCAAGACAGAGGAGTAGTGATTCAATGCAATAAAACTACTAACCCTGCTGACGCAACTATTAGTTTGTATGCCCAAAATGCTATCCCTAGCAAACATTAATCTAAGGAGACAATAAAATGAATACTATTCTATTTAAAAGCTTAGCTTTATTAACGATAGGAACTGCTGTTCCTACTACAGCTGTAGCTACTTATCAAATTAATTATCACTCTTTAAATACAATTAAAAAACATCAACCAGTAGGGTTTGCAAACAACAATCCTGTTTTTGTACGCAGTCAGCATGATAGCCAAGGAGCTGATACTGTAACGCTTAGTAATGTAAATTCATCAGGCTTTGTGCTTAATTATACTTTAAGTGAAGCTAGTGTAGCCTATTTTTACCCAGGCATTGCTAGGTTAGCCCAACCAGGGGATCGATTATTTGATCTATTAACTAAAGGAAGTACTTGGTTCCCTACCACTCACTACTGACAACCCTTAAAAAATAATGATGCTTTTACTAGCTTTATTACTCCTCAACTTTATGTTAATTATATATTGCATTTTAATTATCAATTAAATAACCAGTTTAGCTGAAGTGCTAATTTAACTCCTTCATATAACATGAGCCTTTTACAAAAAGCAATGGATACAGGTTCAGGCTTTGACATACGAGCACAAGTAATAACAGATGGAGATAATGTTGATAGTGTCTCTTTAACAACTAGTGTGGTACCTAACCATTATCCATCCTCTGCTCAAACTCAAGGGACTGATACTGTCTTTGGGAACATGAATGAACCTAACAATGTCTTAAAAGTTAACATTAGTGCTACTAGCTGTCAAGCTATTCATAATGAATATAGTGACTTTTCGAGCTTTATGGGATGGTTATTTAATAATAATGGTTATAAAGCAAGCTATACATTAGGACAGTACATTAATAATGACGATCGAACTAAAGGGGTTAAATATGATGAAAGCACTAAGCAAGCAGTTAATTATTGAACAACTGGTAACTATCAAGCTACTCAAGCAACTATTCAAGCTCAATTTAGTAACATCATGACTGCTGTTAATAGTAATTTAAACCAAAAAGGGATTACCTTGCTTTTTAGTAGAGACCAAGCAGGAGCAGTAAGTCTGACAGTAGAGTCACAACTTCCCCCTTTTAGGATAGCTTATGGAAACGACCATAAATTTGTACCAGGCGACAACATAGATTTTATTTATCTTACTGTACAAGAAGAAGAAGCTTTTAGAATTGCTTCCTTTAGTTATTTAACTCCAGATGCTGCTATAACCATGCAGGCATATGAATATGCGAGAGATTGGTTATTTGATTGAGGTTCGCCATGACCCTTTGCTAGTATTGTTCATCCATGAGTGTTTGGAAGTCAAGTTAATGATTGGATCTATTGAGCTCAAGGTTTGTGGAATTGAGATTGGAAGGCAGTGGATCAATTTATGGCAGAAGCTATTATCCAAAACCGAGGCGTTTTCTTGGAATTGCACATTAGTTTCTACCCTGTCTATAAAACCTATATTAACTTTTATGGGCAAAATGCCATTTCTACTAAATCGTAAAGAGCTTATTTTAAAAAAAATCTACTACAAGTAGATTTTTTTGTGGTTTTAAAACGATGTTAAAAGGCTTCTGCTGCTCTTTTTAGCTGTCCTTCATAGTCATGAGCCATGTCAACCGCTTGGCGTTCTCGGTTTTCTGGAATTTTGGTTCCATGAATCACGACTGCAGGAGCTACTTTAGCTCCGATAAAATCTCATGTTCCTCTTAAATATTCTGTATGGTTTCCAAAAGGATACCATCCTAATCTAGCTCCTTGGCTAGTAATAATTTGCACTTTTAAATGAGGAAGTAGTCCTTCTGCCTCTCCCTTGCCATCATATTTATAAATAAAAGTTTTTTTAGCTACTAAAATATGGTCAAAATAGTTTTTAGCTACTGCAGGAATATTAAAATTAATCATCGGAGAAGCCATTACTACTTTATCAACATCTCTTAGTTGTTGAATTTGTTCATCTCCTTCTTTAAAAAATTCAGAAAAGTTATCACTATTTAATGTTTTTTGAGCTATATGAAGCTGGTTTAAATTCAAATCAATAATTTCATCTTCTGGATGGCTAGCTATGTAGTATTTTTTAAAAAGCTTGAGAGCTTCATAAGAAGTAGAACCATTAGGGAAGTTCATAGTTACAGAACAAGCAATAAATAAAACTCTACTCATTATTGCATCCTTCTACTTTATTCTCACATTTGGTATCACAGCTTTTTTTACAATTACTAGCTAATCTGACAGCTTCAAACAGAGAACGAAGCATTACTCCAGTTCCTCTTTTGCTATCTACACTAGCAGTTCCTGCAATGTCTAAATGAATATAAGGTTTATCTTCTGTAAAGTTTTTTAAGAAGGCGGCTGCTGTACTTGCTCCACCGTTACGAGTGTCTCCAATGTTTGAAATGTCTGCTACTGGTGTTTTAGCAATGATTTCATCATAAAACTGATGGAATGGCATTCTTCAGAATTCTTCTCCACTTAAGCAAGCCCCTTGGGCAAAAAATTCATAAAACTTATTACATGTAGATCACACTCCAGTAATCTTATCCCCTAAAGCATAAACTACTGCTCCTGTTAAAGTAGAAAGTTCAATTAAATGGGTAGCATTTAATTTACGAATAGCATAGGTTAAGCAATCTGCTAGCACTAATCTTCCCTCTGCATCAGTGTTGTCAATTTGAACAGTTTTCCCATTCATAGAAGTAATAATGCTTTCTGGAAGGTTAGCTTTAGAACCAATTCTGTTTTCTACAAAACCACCAATGGCTACAAAATTAGTTTTTAAGCCTGCTTTTGCCATCGCTAGTCCTGTACCTAATGCAATGGCTGCTCCTGACATATCAAACTTCATTCCTTTCATAAAGGGAGAAGGTTTTAAAGAATATCCTCCACTATCAAAACAAACACCTTTCCCAACAATAGCTAATTTATTTTCACAATCAGGGTTATTGTTGTATTCTAAAATCACTACTTTTGGTTCATAAGGACTGCCAGCATTAACTGATAATAACAAGTTCATTTTATTAGCCTCAATTTCTTGTTGACCTAAAATAGTTACTTTTAAATTAGAAATTTTTTCTGCTTCTTGTTTAATTTTTTCTGCATAATAGGCTTGGGTTCCAATTTCTGCAGGAGTATCTTGGAGATCCCTAGCAAAGTTAACATACTGCATTTTGATTCTAGCGTTTTCTATTTCATCCGCTCTTGAAATACAAAAAATTTCTTCTTGAGTTTTAACTTCTGGATGAGCTGCGTGATAGGCATCACAGACTTCAGTAGAAATGTTATAGTTAAGAGCTTGTTGTTTAGCTCTTTGTTTTTTAAATTTTTCTTCTGTTTTAAGAGAATAACTTGGATGGGTCACATACAAGATTGTTTCAATCGCAGTAGTTAGTGTTCTAAATTTTTCACATCTAAAACTACAAAGGTCAATTGTAATATCATGTTTGTTGGCTGCAATAAATGCTCCTAAGTACTTAGCTAGTTTTCTAGAACATGTGATCTTTTCTACATCCATGTATAAGTAAAAAGTTTTTTCTTCACTAATAAAAGTAACTCATCCATCCTCTTGGTTAACTAAAGGGTGAATGTTTTCACTGTTTTTATGAATTCCCTTTAAAACTAAAAAATCTTTTTCTTCATTGATAGTTAACATTAATATATTTTCCTTAAAATTTTATTATTCTTAAATAATTATAATAATATTTTAATTAAATATTAATTAAATAAAGTTATAAATAAACTTATGAGTAAAAATATTGTAATTGCTTTAGGCAATGATCACACAGCTGTAGCTTTAAAAAACTCAATTAAAATTATGCTTTTAGAAGAGAACTATGAAGTAATAGATTGTGGGTGTGATAGTACTAATCCTGTGGACTATCCTGATTATGGGCACCAGGTAGGAGAAACTGTCGCTCAAAACAAAGCTGATTATGGGATTGTCATATGTGGTACAGGAATTGGAATTTCAATTGCAGCTAATAAAATCAAGGGAATTAGAGCAGCCTTATGCTATCAACCCCTTACTGCTAGGTTAGCACGAGAGCATAATAATGCTAATGTTTTAGCCCTAGGAGCTCGTATTACAGCAGAATACAGTGCTAAACTAATTGTCCTTGATTTTTTAAGGACACCTTTTGATCATGGACGCCATGAAACAAGAGTCAATAAAATAGAAAAAATTGGTTAGAGAAATAAAATGGCGATTGTAAATTTTAACAATAACAACTTAATTCAATATTTAATGACCACTATTCGTAAGCAAGATACTAGTAGTTATATCTTTCGTGAGTATTTAGAAAGTGTCTTTCATTTAATGGCAGGGCATGCCTTAGCAGATATCAAGGTAGTAGATAGAAAAGTGCAAACCCCATTAGGGGAATATAATGGTAAGAGCTTAGAAGGAGAAATCTTTTTAGTTCCTGTGATGAGAGCAGGACTAGGACCCTTACATATTTTCAACCACCTTCTTCCTAAGGCTACTACTATTTTTATTGGAGCAAAAAGGAGAGCAGATCACTCAGGTCAATCTGATGTTTATTACATTAATGCTCCAGAACAATTTAAGAGTGATAGTAGTTGTTTAGTGCTAGAACCGATGATTGCTACAGGAAACTCAATGCGTCATGTTTTAGATATTTTAACAGCTAGAAAAGCGAGCAACATTAAAGTTTTATCGATTGTAGCTTATGATAAAAACCTTGAAGCTTTAAGTCAAGAGTACCCACAAGTGGCTTTTTATGTGGCACAGGTAGACGATAAAATAGATCATCATAAATATATTGTTCCTGGACTAGGAGACGCAGGGGATCGGATTTATAATACTTTAGAAGATGAATAAACATAAAGTTTTGCTTAATTTTTTGCATAAAAAAATAGAATATAAAGCCCTGTTAATAGGAGTAATTTTCTTTTTACTTGGAACTATCATTATTGCTATTATTGCAAAGGGAGCTAAAATTAATTTTAATCCTCTAATAGCAGGATGAAGCCTAGGGTTTTGTTTTTCTTGCCTGACTTTTGGAATGCTAGTTTTTTCGGTGTGACTTTTGATCCAAGTACAAAATAAATATTGATTTATGTTATTATTTTTTATTAGGATACTATTTTATGGAATTCCTATTATTATTTATAGCTACCATCTGCAAAGCTTTAATTTATTTTGTATTATGAGTAGTTTAATTTTAATGACTTTAGCTACTTTTGCAAGTTCTATATGATATCCTAAAAAAAATAACTTAAGCTATCATGAAGCAAACAATAAAAATAATTTACTAAAAGCAAATTAAGTTATGTGAAATCCTAATTTATTAAGCAACCTTATTCCAAATGATAAAAAATCAGGGATTCAGGCTTGATCTCCATACACTTTATTACCAGAACTGGTAACTATTTTTATTGTGACCTTTATTTTGATGGTACTTTTCTTATCATATAATAAGGCTTTACGTAAATCAAGAGTGGACAATGCTCCCAGAGGGATTGTCTTATTTGCTGAACTAACGATTAAATGGGCTGAAAATCAAGTGACCGATCTGCTTGGGATGAAATATAAATTTTTAACAGTTTACTTTATGTATATTTTATTGTTTGTCGGAGTAGGAAACTTAATGTCGATTGTTGGTTTTGATTCCATTGTAACAGCCTACACAGTACCAGGCACGCTTGGGTTAGTGATGTTTGTAGGGATTTACTATTTTGGCTTTCGTTATCAAAAACTAACCTTTTTTAAAAAATATCTAAGTAATCCCTTAGAAATAGTGCAACAATTTGTTCCGTTAATCTCTCTTACTTTCCGTCTTTTTGGCAACATCCTAGGGGGAACCATTATTCTTTTGCTTTTAACTACGCTTTTAAACAAAGTATGAGGTTACATTCCCTTTTTTGGACCTGTAGACTTGTTAGCAGGAGTCTTTTTACCTTTTTTAAGTATTTATTTTGATATTTTTGATGGGTTAATTCAATCTTATATTTTTGCTATTTTAACTATTGCTTATTGGTCGATGGAAATATCAAGAACTTCTGATGAAGAACGGAAGGAAAAAATTATGATTGAGCTTAAAAAAAGCAAAGCGGTGCAAGTCAAGCTAAATCCTGACATGACTTTAGCTTTGTAGGCTTATTTCACTTCAATTCTATATATAATAAAATATAACAATTACTATTAAGGAGAAAATCTTTCTATTATGTGAGATGTAACAATCAGTTCTAACCTGTGTTCTATGTATATTGGTTTTATGCTTGCCGTAAGTACTAATGTTTGAGGCTCTATTGCTTATTTAGGAGCAGGTCTAGCAGCTATCGGATGTATCGGTTCTGGGATTGGACAAGGGTTTATTGGTGGTAAATCAGTAGAAGCCATTGGTCGGAATCCAGAAGTAGAAAATAAAATCCGAACTCAAATGATTATTTCAGCTGCTATTACAGAATCTGGAGCTATTTATGCTTTAGTAATAGCGATTATTTTAATGTTTGTGGTAGCTGGAGACGGGAAACCTACCACAACCTAAACTATTAACAATATTTACTAAGAATTATGTTTGTTTTCGACGCCCAAGCTGTAGACCCAGCAGAAATAGTTAACCAATTATTTCCTAACTTATGAATATTTTTAGCTCATTTATTTGCTACTTTTATTCTGCTTTTTTTACTTTCTAAATGAGTTTATAACCCTTTTAGAAGAATGATGCGTGCCAGAAGGCAGTTTATTAGTAATACCATTAAAGATGCTACTACTAAACAAGCAGATGCGAACCGTAATCAACAGTTAACTACCATCCGCTTAGAAAAAGCAAGAACAGAAGCTAATTTAATTTTGCATGATGCTACCTTAGAAGCAGAGCATAAAAAATTAATAATTTTAAATTCTGCTCGTGAGGAAAACCAAAACCTGCATGACCATTTTCAAATGTTAATTGCACAAGAAAAGGAATCAATGGAAGATGACATTAAAAAATCGATTGTGGAAAACGCTTTTTTGATCGCAGATAAACTAGTGAAAAAACGAGCCTCAAAAGCAGAAGAAGAGCAGATTATTAACGAAATTATCGATCAATTAGAATAGCTTATGTTTGGTTTTAGATTAGCAGATAAATGAGCAAGAGCAATTTACGACCTTGCTGTGGAGCAAAAGCTAGTGCAAGCATTTGGGCCGCAAATTGGTACGATTATTGAAGTCTTTAGTGCTAACCCTAGCTATGTTAAATTTTTTGCTAACCGTAACATTAGTACTACTAAGCGTAAGCAGTTTTTTAAAGAGGCTTTTGGAGCTGTTTTAAATCCTTATTTATTAAATGCGTGTTTTCTCATTATCGATCGTCACTTTGCTTCTTTACTAGTGCCAATTATGAAAAGTGTGAGAAGGCAGTTTAATTTATTAGAAAAAATTTCGTATGGAAAAGTTTATTCTTGCGTCTTATTATCCAAGGCTCAGATTCAGCGTCTTAACCAAATTTTTTCTAAAAAACTTAAAGAATCGATCTTTTTTAAAAACATTATTGATGAAACCTTAATTAGTGGTCTGGTAATTAAGGTAATGCATAACATTATTGACCACTCCCTTAAAAATAAATTAACAACTATGAAACAAGACCTTTTATTATCTTTTTCTAAAAAATAACCTGACATTATGGCTTTAAGTATTGACAATATTTCAGAAATTATCAAAAAACAAATTAAAAACTATGATAAACCCTACCAAACTTCAGAAATTGGTACCGTCATTAGTGTGGGTGATGGCATTGCTATGATTGATGGGTTAGACAAAGTCATGATGGGAGAGTTAGTTTTATTTGACAATAACATTTATGGCATTGTACTAAACCTAGAAGAAGGGGTGATTGGAGTTGTGATCATGGGAGATGATACTACGATTAAAGAGGGTTCTTTTGTCAAAAGAACCAAACGCATTGTCGAAACTCAAGTAGGAGATGTTTTATTAGGAAGAGTAGTGAACGCTTTAGGAATCACTATTGACGACCAAGTTATCATTAAAAACGCTAAAACTAGACCAGTAGAAAGGATTGCTCCAGGAATTATGACTCGCCAATCAGTAGATGAGCCATTAGAAACAGGAATTATGGTAATTGATGCTATGGTGCCAATTGGGAAGGGACAAAGAGAGCTAATTATTGGAGACCGCCAAACAGGAAAAACTGCTATTGCTATTGATGCTATTTTGAACCAAAAAGGAAAAAATGTTTATTGCGTCTATGTAGCGATTGGTCAAAAAACTTCTATGGTAGCTCAAGTAGTAGAAAAACTCAAGACCCAAGGAGCCTTAAAATACACAACAATTGTTGCAGCGACAGCTAGTGAAACTGCTCCCTTACAATATTTAGCCCCATATACTGGAATTACCATTGCAGAAGAGTGGCTAGAGCAAGGAAAAGATGTGCTGATTGTTTATGATGATTTATCTAAACATGCGGTAGCGTACCGCACGATGGCTTTATTACTCAGAAGAGCCCCTGGGCGAGAAGCCTACCCAGGAGATGTTTTTTATTTACATTCCCGTCTTTTAGAAAGAGCATGTCGTCTTAATCAAGATAACGGGGGAGGCAGTATTACAGCTTTACCAATTGTAGAAACCCAAGCAGGCGACATTTCTGCTTATATTCCTACTAATGTGATTTCGATTACTGATGGACAATTATTTCTAGATAATAAACTGTTTAACATGGGAGTAATGCCTGCCATTAATGTTGGGTTTAGTGTTTCTCGGGTAGGGAGTGCAGCACAACATAAGTTTATGAAAACTGTCACTAGCTCTTTAAAATTGGAATTAGCTCAGTACCGAGAACTAGAAGCCTTTGCCCAGTTTAGTAGTGATTTAGACGAAACTACTAAAGCTATTTTAGCCCATGGAGAAAGAGTAGTGGCTATTTTAAAACAAAACCAGTACAGTCCCTTGCACCAAGTAGACCAAATGCTGATTATTTTATCTGCTGTCTCACTGTTAACTAAATGACTTCCTTTAAAGATCCTTGATGATTATAAAGCTGCTATTATCAAGGTTTTTAGCCGATCTACTGCTGCTAAAAAACTAAAAGCCAGCATTTATAAAAGCCAAAAGCTTTCAGAACAGCAAAAAACCCTTGCTATGGGCTATTTAGTTGATGCCTTAGTTACGATTATGAAAAAGATTGAGCATTATAACCCTTTGCTTTATGGTTCTAAGCAAGAATGAACAGCTTTTTGCAAAAAGTATCCGCAAGTAAAATTAGCGGTTAAATGAAACGGGTAGCTTATGCTTAGTACTAGTGCTTTAAAAAAACAAATTAGTGATATTAAATCCACAGCAAAAATTACTAAAGCGATGGAATTAGTTTCGACTGCTAAGTTAAAAAAACTTAGTAAAGTAGTGATTAATTCCAAGGCTTATTTTTCTGAAATTTACACTGTTTTTAACGACATTATTAGTCAGGCAGACCAATCCGTCTACCAAACAGGGTCCCATTTTAGTCCAAGCAAGACAGCTTGAATTATTATTAATTCTTCTTTAGGGTTGTGTGGAGGTTATAACCTCAATGTGCATAAGCTTTTAGTTGACCAAATAAAACCAAAAGATTATATTTGCGGGATTGGTTCTAAATTACAATCTTTTATTAAAGCTCAGCATTTAAAGCTTGACCAATTTATTAGCCAAGTAGATTTAAATTTTAAATATGAAGACGGGGCAGCCATTATGGGAGAAATTTTATCAATGTACAATCAAAAAAAAATTAATTGCATTAAAATTGCTTACACCCGTTTTGTAAACAATGTCACTTTTGAACCCTTAGTTTTACAATTACTCCCAATTACTAAAATTAAAGCTTCGCAAAATAAATTTCACCCTAACGTCATTACAGAATTTGATCCTAGTGCGGAAGCTGTGCTAGACGATACGATCCCTTTATATTTAAACGCTATTTTGTACAGTAGCGTGCTAGAATCACAATTATCAGAACAAGCCTCACGCAGAAACGCTATGCAAAACGCTACTAATAACGCTAATGATTTAATAGATAAACTTTCTATATCTTATAACAGACGTCGGCAAGCAAACATTACCCAAGAATTAATTGAGATTATTTCAGGCGTTAATGCCCAACAAGATGAATAAACAGGAGAGTCAGATGGCAACTACTAAACAAACAACTAAACCTCAAGCAAAAACTACAAAAACGACTAAAGCCAACATCCAAGCCCCAGGAAGGATTGTCCAAGTAATGGGTCCTGTAGTGGATGTCAGGTTTCAAGAAGCATACCTCCCTCAATTGTTTAATGCTTTAACAATTAAGCTTGACAATCAGCACCAATTAGTCTTAGAGGTAATTCAGCACATTGGAGATGACATTGTCCGTACTATTTCTATGGGACCGACTGATGGTTTAGTAAGGGGAATGGAGGTCATAAACACTAAAAATCCTATTATGGTACCAGTAGGAGAAGCTACTTTAGGAAGAATGTTTAATGTTTTAGGAGAACCTATTGATAATAAACCTCCTTTAACTAAAGCTCCCAAACATTCTATTCATAACGCAGCTCCTAGTTTTGAACAACAAGCTACTGTGAGTGAAGTGTTAGAAACAGGAATTAAAGTCATTGATTTATTAACTCCATTTGCTAAAGGAGGGAAAGTTGGCTTATTTGGAGGAGCCGGAGTAGGGAAAACTGTGCTAGTCCAGGAGTTAATTAACAATATTGCCAAAGAGCATAACGGTTTTTCTGTTTTTGCAGGAGTAGGAGAAAGAACTAGAGAAGGGAATGATTTGTACAACGAAATGCAAGAATCAGGTGTCCTTGATAAAACAACCCTAGTTTTTGGGCAAATGAACGAAACTCCTGGAGCAAGGATGCGGGTAGCATCTTCAGCTTTAACTATGGCAGAAGAATTTCGTGATAATAAACAACAAGATATCTTATTATTTATTGATAATATTTTTCGGTTTATTCAAGCAGGCTCAGAAGTATCAGCTCTGTTAGGGAGAATGCCTTCAGCTGTCGGGTACCAACCCACCCTTGCTACAGAAATGGGAGCTTTGCAAGAGCGGATCACTTCTACTAAAAAAGGTTCTATTACTTCTGTGCAAGCAGTTTATGTACCAGCTGATGATTTAACTGACCCTGCTCCTGCTACTACTTTTTCTCACCTTGATGCTAAAGTAGTGCTCGATCGTGACATTGCTGCTTTAGGAATTTATCCTGCTGTTAACCCCTTAGAATCAGGTTCTAAACTTTTGGATCCCCTAGTAATTGGTTTGGAGCACTATCAAGTAGCCCGTGAAGTGCAAGAAATTTTGCAAAAATTTAAGGAATTGCAATCAATTATTGCAATTTTAGGAATTGACGAATTAAGTGATGAAGATAAAAAAGTTGTCCTCAGAGCTAGAAGGGTAAGAAATTTCTTGTCCCAACCTTTCTTTGTAGCTGAGAAGTTTGTAGGGCGTCCTGGGCGTTATGTGAAGCTTGAAGAAAGTATCAAAGGCTTTAAAGAAATTTTAGAAGGGAAGCATGATCATTTACCAGAGCAAGCCTTTATGCTTGCTGGAACTATTGAGGATGTTGTTAGTGCAGCAGACAAGCTTGAAAAAAATTAAAACAATTACTTGTTCTTAAGAAAGCATATTTTATAATAACAAAGAGATCAATAAATCTTATGAAGCAAATTAATCTTAAAATTGTCACTCCAGCAGGAGTCTATATCGACCAACCAGTGGATATTGTTACAGTCAGAACCATGACTGGTTATACTGGCTTTTTGGCAGGACACATCCCATTTGTGTCTAGTATCGTCCCTTCTAAAATTACTTACCGCATTAATAACCAAAAACACATTTTACACACTTCAGGAGGGATCATTCAAACCCAACCTGAATTTGTCAAAATTATTGTAGGAAACATCCAAACAGACCAAGCTCGCCAAGCAAGCTTAACCAAAAAAACAGCTTCAGCAGTTTTAAGAGAGTAAAGCTTATTAACACTCATAGTAAGTTAAAATTATATTTAAGTAATAAAAATCAAAAAAAATCAATTAAAGTTTATAAATTATGCTAACTTCAGATAAATCAATCGTTTCCCGTATGGGGCATATAGCAGACCAAATCCTAGAAACAGCCCAACATTTACACGCCTTAACAGATCATGAATTACAAGTAAAAAGTCAATTATTGCGTCAAGCAGCCAAAAAAGGAGCAGACCTTGATGGTTTATTAATTGAAGCCTTTAGTGTTGGGTGGGAAGCAGTAAGAAGAGTAACAGGTTTACATATTTATCGGGTCCAAATTATTGGAGCTTTATGCTTACATGAAGGAGATGTGGCAGAAATGCGGACAGGGGAAGGGAAAACCATTACTAGTGTTTTACCTGTCTACCTTAATGCTTTAGCAGGAAAAGGAGTGCATGTCATTACTGTTAATGAATACCTAGCAGAACGTGATGCAGAATCAAACGGAAAAGTTTTTAATTTTTTAGGCTTAACGGTAGGACTAAACACCAGAAGTCTTTCTTGACAAGAAAAGCAAGAAGCCTTTCGTCAAGATATTACCTATTCTACTAACTCAGAAGTAGGGTTTGATTATTTGCGTGATAACATGGCGACTAAATTTGAACGCCAAGTCTTAAGAGAATTTAATTATGCTGTCATTGATGAAGTAGACTCTATGCTAATTGATGAGGCTCGTACTCCTTTAATTATTGCAGGAGGAGAACTTCCTTTGAAGCCTCCTTATGTTTTAGCTGACTTTTTTGCTAAAACTTTAAGTAAAGAAGACGATGTAGAAATTGATAAAGAAACCAGGCAAGTTTTTCTAACCCAAACAGGCGTAGTTAAAGCAGAAAAGAAATTTAAACTTGCCAAACTTTTTCAAATTAATAACACAGTTTTGTACCACTCTATTTTAAACGCTTTAAAAGCTAACTTTATTTTTAAAAACGGAGTGGAATACTTAGTGAAAGATAATGAAATCGTGTTAATTGACCAACACACAGGAAGACTAATGGAGGGTCGTACTTATAGTGATGGACTCCACCAAGCTTTGCAAGCCAAAGAAGAGCTTGAGTTAGAAGATGAAACTGTAACCATGGCTACGATTACTTATCAAAACTTCTTCCGTTTATATCCTAAGCTCTCTGGGATGACAGGAACTGCAAAAACAGAAGAAGAAGAGTTTATTAAAATTTATAACATGCGTGTGATCAAGGTTCCTACTAACCAACCTGTCATTAGAAAAGACGGGATTGATATGGTCTTTGCTAATGTGCACGCTAAAATGAAAAAACTAATGGCAGATGTAGCATACTATCATAACCGAGAACAACCCATTTTGCTAGGAACTACCTCTGTGGAGGCTTCTGAATTAGTAGCGCGCCATTTGTTAAAGCATGATTTTAAATTTAAAACGATTAATGCTAAAAACCACCGTTTTGAAGCAGAAATTATTAAATTAGCAGGCCAAAAGAAAGCGATCACACTTGCTACTAACATGGCAGGGAGAGGAACAGACATTAAACTAGGTCCAGGAGTAGCAGAATTAGGAGGACTAGTAGTTTTAGCTGTCGAAAGAAATGAAGCTCGTCGGATTGATAATCAGTTAAGAGGGCGGTCTGGTCGTCAAGGAGACCCAGGAGAAAGTCGTTTGTATGTAGCGATTGATGATGATTTAATCATTCGTTTTGGAGGCAAAAAGTTAACTAAAATGTTTAGCAAATTAAAAGATGATTTTTTACAATCACGCCTTTTAAGTCGTTCCATTACGAACGCTCAAAAGAAAGTAGAAGGAATGAACTTTGACCAACGGAAACATATTTTAGATTATGATAATGTTTTAGCTCAACACCGTGAAGCTATTTATTCACAACGGAACCAAATTTTAAGAGCTGATAACTTAAGAGTAATGGCAAAAAACATGCATTTTTCTGCGGGATATTACTTAACTAAGCATTTTGGTTATGAATTAAACGGAGAGTGGTTTGTGGATATGAAAAAGCTTTTAGCAGAATGTGAAAATAGTTTAATTTTTAAAAATGTCATTAATGGACCTGATCTTGCCAAACAAACAAGAAGAATTATTGCTAAAACTTTAGCAGAACAAATGGACCTCTTTTTTGAATATCGAGTGGAAGATGTGCCAGAAGAAATTTTAGTAGAAGTTATGAGAAGTATTATGATTTCTGCAATTGATAATTATTGGGTGTACCACATTCGTAACTCTCAAAAACTAAGATCAGGGATTTATTTAAGAAGTTATGCTCAAAACAACCCTTTGCATGCTTATGTGCAAGAGTCTGCAGAAATGTTTAATAATATGAAACTCCAAATTGCTTTTGATGTCTCTAAGGCTCTTGCTCAAGTTGTGATTCGTGATACAGATGTAGCACCAAACCAAGATCAAGAGAAAATTCAAGTCAAACTTGCAGGATAGTTTTTACAGATAAAAACTATGAAAAAATTTGTCTTGCATAGTGACTATCGCCCAGCAGGAGATCAAAACCAAGCTATTAACAAACTAGTAGCAGGTTTAGTGGCTAATAAAAAGCATCAAGTACTTTTAGGAGCAACTGGGACAGGGAAAACTTTTACAATTGCTAATGTGATAGCTCAGCACCAAAAACAAACCCTAGTTCTTGCCCATAACAAAACGCTAGCAATGCAACTTTATGTCGAGCTAAAAACCTACTTCCCTGATAACCGAGTAGAATATTTTGTTTCCAATTTTGATTATTATCAACCAGAAGCCTACATAGCAAGTAGGGACCTTTACATTGATAAAGATGTCAAACATAATATGGAGTTAGATATGATGCGTTTAAGTGCGGTTAATGCTCTTATTAGTCGTAAGGATACGATCGTAGTGGCTTCTGTAGCAGCTATTTTTGCAGCCCAAGATCCTGCAGAGTATGAAAAGGTTTTCTTTGAAATGAAAACTAACCAAGAAATTAGTAGAAAAAAAATGCTAGGTTTTTTAGTTAGTTCTGGTTATACTAGAAATGATTATGATTTAACTCCTGGCTCTTTTAGTGTCAAAGGAGATGTGATTAAAATTGCTCCAGGAGATTACGATAAGAGTTTTATCAGGCTAGATTTTTTTGGAGAAGAATTAACAGACATCGCTTATGTAGATGCTCTTAATAATAATGTGCAAAAAAAACTTAACCATATTACAATTTTTCCTGCTCAAAGTTATGTAACAACTCACACAAGACTGCACGAAGCGATTAAAAGGATTAAACAGGAACTATCAGCTAGGTTAGCTGTTTTAAACCAAGCAGATAATAAGATTGCTGCTTATCGGTTACAGCAAAAAACAGAGCATGATTTAGAAATGCTTAGTGAATTTGGAACTTGTCCTGGAGTGGAAAATTATTCTATGCACTTAGATTTAAGAACACCTGAGCAACCACCCTATACTTTGCTAAATTATTTTGAAAAAAACTTTTTAACTGTAATAGATGAGTCCCACATCACGATTCCCCAAGTGAGAGGAATGTTTAATACTAATGTTAGTCGTAAAAAAAATTTAATTGAATATGGGTTTCGCCTCCCTAGTGCTATGTTTAACCGCCCTTTAAACTTTAAGGAGTTTAGCCATGCTTTAAACCAAGTAATTTATACTTCTGCTACTCCTGCAGAATATGAAAGTAATTTAGTAAAAAAGCAGTTTGTGCACCAAATCATCCGCCCTACTGGTTTGCTTGATCCTCAAGTAGAAGTTAAGAATCCTGCAGGGCAAATGAACTTTATTATTGAAAGTGTCAAAGCAAAAAGTAAAAACAACGAAAAAGTTTTAGTGACAACTCTTACTAAAAAAATGGCAGAAGATGTGGCTAGTTATTTACAAAGTTATAATTTAAAAGCTACCTACCTTCATAGTGAATTAAAAACGCTAGAAAGAACGATTGTCATTAATGATTTAAGAAGAGGAGTGTATGATTGCCTCATTGGGGTTAACTTATTACGAGAAGGAATTGACATTCCAGAACTTGCTTTAATTTGTATTTTAGATGCAGATAAGCCTGGGTTTTTAAGAGACCATCGTTCTTTAATTCAAATTATTGGGAGGGCTTCTCGTAATGTGCATGGAAAAGTAGTGTTGTTTGCTAATGAGATTACTACAAGCATGCGCTTAGCCATGGAAGAAACTGCTTATCGAAGAAAAAAGCAAAAAGCTTTTAACACTAAACATCATATTATTCCTAAATCTATTGTGAAAGAAGTAGCTCAGGCCAATCTTGATTCCAGTACCTTACATAAAATTACTAAAACTAAAAAAAATAGAAACAAAAAAACTCGTCAAAAAGCAGAAGCTCTTTTGATCACAGAATTAAAACAGGAAATGTTAGCAGCTAGTGCAGAGCTTAATTTTGAAAAAGCAGCCACGCTCCGTGATATTATTATTGAACTAAAAGGAGATTTTAACTAATGAAAGATCAAGCTTGAATTAAGGTGCAAGGAGCTAGTGAAAATAATTTACAAAGCATTGATGTGGTTTTGCCAAAAAATAAGTTAATTGTTTTTACTGGCATTTCAGGAAGCGGGAAATCTTCTTTAGCTTTTGGTACTCTTTACGCAGAGGGGCAACGCCGTTATATTGAAAGTCTTAGTACTTACGCTCGTCAGTTTTTAGGAGGAAACGAAAAGCCTAATGTGGAAAAAATAGAAGGGCTTGCCCCTGCTGTAGCGATTGACCAAAAAGTTAAATCGCACAACCCTCGTTCTACAGTAGGAACAGTCACAGAAATTTATGATTATTTAAGGTTATTGTATGCTCGTGTCGGAATTCCTTATTGTATTAATAATCACGGACGCATTGAAGCAGTAAACATTAAAGACATCATCAGTCACATTCAAAATAAAATTCAAGATACAAGAATTATGGTGTTAAGTCCCCAAGTAAGAGACCAAAAAGGCAGTTTTAATGATTTATTTGAACAACTTAAAACGGAGCATTTTTTAAGAGTAAAAGTAGATAACAAGATTTATTCTTTAGATGAAACGATAAGCTTAGATAAAAACAAAAGACATAACATCGACATTGTAATTGATCGTATTAATTACACTAATACTCCAGAAATTAACAGCCGTCTTTCTGAAGCGATTGAAATTGCTTTAAAAAATGGTAATAATTTAGTGAAAATATGATCTACTCAGGAAGCTAAAGCTTATTTATTTTCCACTAATTATTCTTGTAAAGTATGTGGGTTTAGCCTAGATAAATTAGAACCAAGGCTTTTTTCTTTTAACGCCCCCTTAGGAGCTTGTTTTACTTGCAAAGGAATCGGAGTTAATTTAGAAGTAGCCGCCAAACTGCTAATTCCAGATGATAACTTATCAATTGCTCAGGGAGCCTTTAAGTATTTTGCTAACTTTATGAACACAGCAAACATAGAATGACAAAAGTTTAAACTATTAGCCACTCACTATTATATTCCTTTAGATATTCCTGTTAAGATGCTAACAAAAAAACAACTTTACTATTTACTAAGAGGAAGTGATGAAAAAATTAAAATTAGCATTACTACTGCTAGTGGTAAAGTGTACCAAGATTTTGCTTATATTGAAGGGATTGCTACTGCGATTGAAAGGCGTTACGCTCATACCGCTTCAGAAAAGCATCGAGAGTACTACAAATCATACATGGTTGCTAAGCAATGTCATGATTGTGCAGGACAACGTTTAAACAAATATGCTTTATCTGTAAAGCTAAATAATTTAAATATTGCAGAACTTTGTACTTTTGTCATCCATGAAGCTTTAGATTTTTTATTAGCTCTTGACTTAACTGCAGGTCAAAGCAAAATTGCTAATTTAGTTCTAGAAGAACTATATTCTCGTTTAGGTTTCTTAAACGAAGTAGGGCTAGGATATTTAACCTTGCATCGTAATGCTCAAACCTTATCAGGAGGAGAGGCTCAAAGAATTAGATTAGCTACCCAAATTGGTTCTCGTTTATCTGGGATTTTATATGTTTTAGATGAACCCTCCATTGGGTTGCACCAAAAAGATAATGATCGTTTAATTAAAACGATTAAAAACCTACAAGCCTTAGGAAACACAATGATTGTAGTAGAGCATGATGAGGAAGTGATTAGAGCAGCAGACTGAGTGCTAGATATTGGTCCCCGTGCAGGCAAGCAGGGGGGACAAATTGTGTACAATGGTATTTTTAATGACCTTTTAAAAACTAAAAATAGTTTAACAGCAGATTATTTAAATGGCACTAAAAAAATTGTTTGACCAAAAACAAGAAGAGGAGGAGATGGGAACGCTTTAGAAATAGTTCAGGCTTATGCTCATAATTTAAAAAAAATTAATGTTAAGATTCCCCTTAATAAGTTAGTGGTGATTACAGGAGTTTCAGGAAGTGGAAAGTCTACTTTAATGAATGATGTTTTAGCAAGAGCAGTTCATGTGAAGCTAGGACATGTGCATCAATTAGCAGGAGAGTACAAAAAAGTTAAAAACCTAGGACATATTGATAAATTAATTAATGTGACCCAAGATCCAATCGGCAAGACCTCACGTTCTAATCCAGCAACTTACACTAGTGTCTTTGATGACATTAGAGCTTTGTATGCTTTAACCCCAGAAGCTCAAATGAAAGGTTATTTAAAAGGACGTTTTTCTTTTAATGTGCCAGGAGGAAGATGTGAAGGCTGCGAAGGAGATGGAGTTAAAAAAATTAACATGCAATTTTTACCCACCGTTTTTGTGACTTGTGAAACATGTGATGGACACCGTTATAATAAAGAAACTTTAAACATTCTTTTCAAGAAAAAAAACATTTATCATGTTTTAGATATGACAGTAGACGAAGCAGTAGTTTTTTTTGACAAACAACCAAAAATTAAACATAAACTGCAAGTTATGCAGGATGTGGGACTTGGTTATATTAAGCTAGGACAACCTGCTCCTACTCTTTCAGGGGGAGAGGCACAAAGAGTGAAATTAAGTACTTTTTTATTAAAAAAGATGACAGGTCATACTTTATTTTTATTAGATGAACCTACTACAGGACTCCATCCTCATGACATTAAAAAACTTTTAAATGTTTTGGAGCTGATTTTAGCACAAGGGAATAGTGTGGTTATGATTGAGCATAACCTAGATGTGATTAAAAAAGCTGATTATATTATTGACCTTGGTCCTGACGGCGGAGACCAAGGAGGGCAAGTGGTAGTAACTGGTACCCCAGAACAAATTATGGATCATTCTTACAGTTATACGGCTCATTATTTAAAAAAACATTATAATTATCATCATGCTAACGACTAACAAACCTTTATTTGCAGATTATTATCATTATAATGCCTTAGGGCTAGAAGCAGCCCTAAAAGAAATTAACCTTACTAACCATTTTCAAGTCATTAATGTGGTAGGGACTAATGGGAAGGGTTCTACTTGTCAAGCCTTAGCTTTTGCTTTAGAACAACATTATCAAAAAGTGGGACTTTTTCTTTCGCCCGCTTTTTTATTTCATAACGAAAGAATCCAGATTAATCATCAAGTGATTTCAGACCAATTTATTGTAAATTTTAAAAAAAAATATCAATGATTATTTCAAAAATATAGACTAAACTTTTTTGCTATTTGGGTTATTTTAATGGTGCTGTACTTTAATCAACAAAAAGTTGACATTGCAGTGATCGAAGCAGGAATTGGGGGCAGACACGATGCTACTTATTGTCTTAATTACCAAAAAGCAGTACTTCTCACTAGTGTTAGTTATGACCATACTGATGTGTTAGGAGAAAGCATTCAGAGTATTTTAGCTAATAAAGTAGGAATTATTAAAAAAGCTTCTACTCCTTTATTGGTAGCTTCTAGTAATAAGCCATATTTTAAAGAAATTATTAAGCTTCATGCTTATGCTTTTTTAAGCAACAATTTATTTAAAAACCAAAATGAGCCTCCTACCCAGCAAGATAATATAGCTTTAGTAAAAACAGTTTTAACTTATTTTAGGCTAAACAATTATAAAATATGGCTTACTTGCAACAAGCTTTTAGGAAGGTATCAGTTATTTAAAATTAAGCAACAAACTCTTTTATTAGATGGAGCTCATAATCCTGATGCCTTGGTTCATTTAATAAATTATCAAAAAACTATTTTACCTAAAGCAAGTTATTTACTTGCTTTTAGTAAAAAAAAAGCTATTGAAAAAATGCTTAAAATTATGCAAACTAGTAAGAGTAATTGTACTTTTGCCAGTTTTGTTCATCCTAAAAGTTGAGAGGCTTCATTATATGTTAATCAACTAGTAGTGTGTGAGGATTGAAAAGTTTTTTTAAAAAAGCAAATTGAACAAAAGCAAGATCTTGTCATTTGTGGTTCGCTTTATTTTTTACCCTTAGTGCTAGAATGATTACAAAAAAATTATACTCAATAATAATTATAAAGCGTTATACTTAAAGCAAATAATATTAATTACCTTAAAAAATGAAAAAATTACTTTTTGATTATCTGATCGCTAGTAATCAAAAGCTATGAAATGCTTACATTACTCATCCTTTTGTAGTTGCTATGAAGAAAGGAACCCTTGATTCAGAGCAGTGAGACACTTATTTAGCACAAGATAATGTTTTTTTAAATTATGCTAACCAAGCCTTAGCTTTACTTTTTAGTAAAGCAGAAACTCCAGAAGCTAAAGAGTTTGTCCACACCAGTTTTTTAAAAGCTGTTGAAAGTGAAATTAGCAATCAAATTGCTTTAGGAATTCCACCAGAACCAGTACCTCGTAATGTAGCAAACCTGGCTTATACTTCTTACTATTATGAAGTAGCATTAAGATTTGATTTTTTAGCTTTATTAGTTACCTTATCAATCTGTCCATTAGGATATGAAGTTATTTTTTGTAAAAGTTTTAATTTAGAAGACTTTGCTCATAACAAAGCTTATTATCAATTTGCTGAATTCTATTATGGGTCTGCTTATCAAAAAATGTGTTTAGCATATAAAAAACTAATTAATAGCTATGACATAAATAATTTACACCCATCTAGATTAAGGCTTTTAGTAAACATTGTAAGAGATGTCATAAAATTAGAAATTAACTTTTTTAATTATTATTTACCACATCGATCCCAAGTCAAGTTAGAAGGAGCATTGTAATCAGATGAAGCAAACATTAACAGTCCTTTCGATAGCAGGAAGTGATAACGGAGCAGGAGCAGGGCTCCAAGCAGATTTAAAAACTTTTTCTGCAATAGGGGTGTATGGTTCTACCACTGTTACTTGTGTGACAGCCCAAAACACCCAAGGAGTCTTTATGAATCAAGCAATGCCTGTTGAATTAATTAAAAAACAATTAGATGTAGCTTTAGAGGATTTTAAAGTTAAATTTATTAAAATTGGGATGCTTCCTAACCAGGCGATCATTAACTTATTAATTGCTTATTTTAAAAAGCGACCCCAATACCAATTAATCTTTGACCCTGTTTTAGTGTGTAAGCAAGGGTATGATTTAACGCAAATGACAGATCATATTACTCAAATGAAAACCTTGATGAAATATGCTTATGTCATTACTCCTAATTTACAAGAAGCAGAAATCTTAAGTGATATTAAGATTAACAATAATGATGATATGGTTAAGGCTGCTCTAGCCTTAAAAAAACTAGGACCATTAAATGTTGTTATTAAAGGAGGACATTCTCAAGATAATGCAGATGATTTATTACTGACAGCAGATAATAAAGTGCATTGGTTTAAAGGGAAACGCTTAGAGTCTAATTTCACCCATGGAGCAGGCTGTACTTTATCTAGTGCTATTGCAGCTTATTTAACCAAAGGTTTTGCTTTAACAGAAGCAGTAGCTTCTGCCAAAAATTTTGTCACGCAAGCCATGCAGACAGGTATCAAAATAGGAGCAGGAATTAATCCGCTCAATCATTTTAATTTTAGTTTTATAGAGGAATAAATTATGGACCAAAACTATGTAACTTTAGCAACCCAACTTTTAAAAAACATTGCACAAAACTCTCCCTTAATTTTGTGTGTTACTAACATTGTCACAGTCAATGATGTAGCTAACGCTTTAATAGCAATTAAGGCTTCACCAGCCATGGGGAGTGATGCACAAGATTCTCATGAATTAAGAAAAATTGCTCAAGGAATAGCTTTAAACTTAGGAGGACTCAACCAAGAACATAAAGCTAATTTAGAAAGGCTAGTTTCAGAATTACCATTAGTGGATGAAGTCACCTTTGACCCTTATGCTTTTGATTTATCTCAAGTAACTCTGACATCAATGCATATTAAAAAACATGCTACCCAAATCAGAACAGATTATCCTTATCACACCCAACCCACTGTGCTTGATCTAGTTGCTTATGGAGCAACCCCTACTCGTATTAGAGTAGGAGATGGGCTGTTACAACATCATTTAACTGCAATTAAAGGAAATTATAGTGAAATTAATGCTTTAATCGATAAAGCTAAATTTGTCAAAGGAGTAGATGCGACAGCTGATTTAGATAACCCAGAAAAACTAGTACTAGAAGTGGCTAGAAAATACAAAACATTGGTCATGATGACAGGACCGATTGATTATCTGACTGATGGTACTAATGTTTTTAAAGTAGCAGGAGGTTCTGTTTGAGCTTCAAGAATGACTGGTACAGGTTGTATCGTTATGGGATTGCTAACTGCTTTTCTAACAGGAGCACCTACCGTAGGAGCCCTCTTGGCATGTTCTGTTTTTGCAAAAGTCACAGCTTATCAAGCTCAAAAAAGAATGGAGGCATCTCAAACTATCATTGGGCCTTATTCTTTTCGAAGAAGATGGTTTGATGAAATGTGGTATCAAGCAGACCAAATTGTAAACCAAGATAGCTTACTTCCTGAGAGTAATGTGACAGTTAAACAAGTATTTATTAGTTAAACCAGATGAAGATAGCACCAAACGCACAAACTTATGATAATCAGCTTAAAAAAGCTTTAAAAATTTATTTGATTATTAATGACATGCATGTTTTAGAACAAAAATACTTGCAACGGATTCAATGGTTACTAGCTAATGGAGTAACAATGGTTCAAATTCGTTTTAAAACTTTAGAATATGATCAAAAGGTTTATTATGGGACCAAAATTAAAGGCTGAGCTCAAGCTAATCATGTTAAATTTATTGTTAATGATGATATTGCTTTAGCAGTTAAACTAGAAGCTGCTGGAGTTCATTTAGGTTGGGATGATATTTATGACCAAGAAATAGGTTGAGAAAATAAATTGCAAAAGCAAATTAAAGCTCAAAAGCTCTTATGAGGAATATCTGTAGGAAACCAAGCTCAATTAGAAAAAGCCTTAACCTTAAAACCTGATTATATTAGTTTAGGAGCAGTGTACGACACTATTAGTAAAAAGAATTACACGCTTTTAGAAAAAGGGATAGATTATGCCACCATTTTACACCAAGCTCAAATGCCTTTTGTTTATATTGGAGGACTAAAGCTAGATAATTTAAAAACCCTGCTTGATACTAAACCAAATGGGTTTTGTTTCATTTCTTTTCTTTTAGAAAATCCGCAACAAATTAAACCATTAAAACAGCTTTTATTAGCACAAGGGATTTAAAAGCTTTTAACAAAGAGATAATTTTTTGCACTTTTATTATAGTTTTTTTTATTTGTTATAATACTTATATATATTAAGAAATGAAACTGAAAATATGAAAAAATTATTTATTTTAGGAGCTATTTCCTTAGTGGTTGTAGTGACAGCAGGGACTGCTGCTACTGCCTTTATCACAGGAGCAACAGATAATTTCACAACTATCAATCGTATTAGAGCCCCTATGCGAGCAAAAACGCTTGCAGTTGGAGACCCAGCAGGAGATATTGCAAAAAAAATTACTAACAAAAGCATCTATTTACCTGCTGGAGTTCAACCAGAAACAGATAATCCTGCTACGATTCCTCTTCTTAAACAAGCATTAAACAAAGCGAATCCTTCTCTAACTTTAGATGATCTTAGTCATATTACTTTTGAACATGTTTTTTTAGATGTTTCAGGGTCAGAGCAGTTCACGATTGTTCCTACTACAATTACTGTAGGCACAGATGTGGCTAACTTAAACCTTTTAGTAGCTGTTGAAGCTTCTTCATCAGACATAGCTAATAAGATTACTAATTTTAATGTCGCTATTGCTAGTGATGATGCAACCCTTAGTGCAGCTAACATCAGTTTAATTAGTCAACAACTAGCAAGTAATAATAATCAATTAACTCTTCTTGATTTAAAAGATGTTACATATAGTTTTGATAAAACTCCTGACCTAACTCTAGATAAACCAGTCTTAGTGATAGCAACTATTAAAGACCATAATCCAGTACTGCATCCAAGTGCTAAAGTGAACCTTCAAGTCACTAGGTTAGCAGCAGATCAAAAAGATCAAGCTACTGTCCAAAACATTATGAATAAAATGGAACATGATACTGAAATAGGGCTACCTTTTGGCACTATTCCTTATTTAACAGAAAAATCTGAAACTTTAATCAAAAACCAATTGCTTAGTACCTTTCATGATTTAACTACTCAAGATGTTGCCTATATGACAACTATGACTACTTCTAATCCAGATCAAAAATTAAACAAAGGGGAAGTCGCTAATGATATAACTATTGGAATTCAAGTTAACAAAGCAAGTGCCAATTTTGAGTTAACCAAGGTAGTGATTTATCGATCAGCCAAAGAAATTGTAGATGTGATTAATTCTGTTGCCAAAACACCACTTTTAATTAAAATTCCAGTTTTAAGTCAAATGGCAGCAGTTTCATCAAACACTCCTTGAGTTAAAACCTTTATTAAAGATAGCATTATTAATCAAATTCCCCAACTTTCCCTCTGAGACCTTGATCACATTATTGTTCCTAACGGAGCAAGCTTTAATCGAGTTGCTCCTGCGTTCCAAGCTTTTACTTTAAATGTGACTGATGCTCAAGGCCAACAAGCCAGCTTTCAAATTAATGTATCAATTGTACCACCATCAGAAGCATCTGTGGCGTTGTATCATTAGAAAGGGATTCAAATGAAAAAATTACTTAACACCTTAGCAGCCTTAAGCTTTACCACTACTGTAGCTTCTACTGTAGCTGCTTGTAATAATAATACAACTGTGAACATGGATGATGCCACTTCTCCCTCCATATCAGATATTACACCTTCTAAAAAAGCTGTAATGAAAAATCTTAAACCCGCAATGATAAAATACCCAGTTGCCATGCATAAACTAAATCCTTCTAAACCTTACAGTGGGAAGGTGGTTCCTTTACAACCGCCTGTTGTTACCCCTGCAAGTAAAATTGTTCCTTCTGCTAGCTCAATCTTAGCTAAAATTAAAGACCCTAACCTTTTATTAGCATCTGATGTGAATCCTTATACTAACATTCCAGCTACTGTAACTGCTTTAAAAACAGTTTTACAAGCGGATAATCCAACTTTATCTAATCCTGATTTAGCTAAACTAAACTTTGATGTTGTGAAATTAGATAATTCTGGTTCAGAAAGAACTGTGATTGTTAAAGTTTCTACAGGACAAGGAACTGCTGTTGTTTCTAAAGATTTATATGTAGTTGTTAATGCTTCAGCAGTTCAAATTCAAGCTAAACTTGCTAGCTTTAATTTAGCTATTGCTACTGATGACACTTCGCTAAGTGCTGCTAACATTCAAAAAATAAGTGATAATTTAAAAGCTATGAATTATGGACTAAGTACTAGAGACATAAGTCGGATTCAATATAAATTTGCAGGATCAGCTACTAGTTTTAACCCTAATAATCCTAATAATTTAATTGCTACTATTAGTAGTGATGTGAAAGGACCTGCAGTTACTAAAGAGATTATTGTTAAGCTTTATGCTCAAGATCAACAAAAAAATGCTGATTTTTATAACTTTGTAAACAAAATTAATTGAACTCAAGATTTATATATTAGTGGGGTCAATCTTAACCTTTCATTAGCTAACAAAGACACTCAAGCAAGCATTAAGCAAGCCATTCTGAAAGCAAATCCTATTTTAAAAGCTTCTGATTTAGCATATTTCACTAATATGGCCTTTACTATTCCAACTAAACATCCTAATAATCAATTGTTACAAAACGAAGCTCAAAACATTTTGAACATAACTGTTACAATAGGAGATTTACCACCAGAAACTCGTATTTTAAGTGCTGTCCATATTTATCGCACATATCAACAACTAGCTGATTTAATTAAGGGCATTCCAAAAGAATGAGTTATTATTCGAGCTCATGATAATAATACTTCTAACCCTTACATTAAAGAAATGATTAAACTATCCATTGCTCATTATTATAAAAATGATAATTGGTCAGAATGAGATAATGACCATATTTCAGTAGCTGATAGTGTTATTTTACAACCCCTAGTTGCTAATGTAGTTCCAATCACATGTACTGATGAAGTAGGAAACACGATTGTGCAAAACCTTTTTGTAAGTTATGAAGCTACTCCATAGTTAGTTAAGCAGATTTTTAAAAATATACTTTAAAATACTCTTAAGACCTTCAAAAAGGCTAAGAGTATTTTTTTTAAAGTTAATTATGAGTACAGGACTGCTTAACATTATGGCAAACATCATAGCATGAGCCACTATTCTTGCTTTGTTTGGGTGTGCTGTTTGGTGGGATAGAAAAGCTTTTCAAAAACCTACCATTTTTAACATTTGCTTAATTGCTCTTTTTTGTGCCCTCATTTTTGTGCTAGATAACATTGTAAGTATTTTTATTCCTTTAGGGAAAGGCATTAAACTGCAGCTAGGCTATCCCTTATTAGTAGTAATTGGAATGTTATTAGGACCTTATTATGCTGTTTTGACTGGAGTAGCTTCTGATACTTTAGGGTTAATTTATTTAGGAGGAGCCTATAGTGCTTTATTTACTTTAGATAATGTGTTAATGGCTTTTATGGGGAGTGTCATGCTTGGTTTTAATTTAAAAAAATATTGAATCCCCTGGTCGCTTTTTTGTTTTATCGTGACCTTTAGTTTTGTGTCATTAGGGATTGATTCTTTATACTTATACATCTTTTTTGGACTATCTTATCTTAAAGCTAGTTTTATTTTTAAATTAATTAAACTTCCGCTTGAAATAGTCATTTATTATGGATTTGCTTCTTTTTTGTTTTATTTTTTATATTTTAATTTGATGGAGCATATGATTCAAGATTGTTGAGTTTTAGACCATAACAATGAACTAAAACCAAAATGGTGGCAAAACTTTTGGATTAAAATAAGATCACGCCTTCATCGTTCAAAAGTTTAGTAAAATAAAAACATTAAATTATTAATCCTTATTTTTTTATGCCATTTTTATCAAGCGTTTGAATTGCAAGAGCAATGTACGGAGGCTGATTTAGAGTTTATTCCTTTTTATTAGTCATAGGCTTTTTAGTAGTGATTGCTGTTAGTTTTTATTGCTTTTATCGCAGAAAGATTCCTGTGCAACCCTTATACATTGGGCTTTTTATTTTAGTGCCTTGTGGCGTGCTTGGAGCCTCTTTTTTTGGCAAACTAGATTACAAGCATCCGATTCCTTTTTATGAATTATTTGCCTTTTGAGAACCTGGTTTATCAATTCATGGAGGAATGATTATTGGCACAATTGGAGCTTGATTTTGGTTCTCTTATTGTGCTCCTAAATATCGAATTTCTAAATGAGTGTATGCGGATTTAATTTTTCCAAATGTTTTATTAGGGCAAGCTATTGGGAGGTGAGGAAATTTTTTTAACCATGAATTACTAGGAGCCCCAGTGGCTCGTTCAGGGCTTAATTGATTACCAGCCTTTATTAAAAATAGCCTATTTAAATGGTACATTCCAGCCAATAGAGGATCTAATTTTTTACCTTCCCAGGCTACTGGTCTTAATGGGCAAGGCTTTAATGTCGATCAGTTTCATCAAATTCAATATTATCAACCAATCTTTTTGTATGAATCATTTGCAGATGTTTTGTTATTTTTAGTAATTGTTTTTTTAGTTCCTTTCATTGTGAAGCAAATTAGTATGAAGCAATATCAAAAAAATAACACTTTAGTAAGCAAAAAGAGTTATTGACAAGACCATTATTATCAGTACACAGTTAAAACAGATCCTTCTGACCATCCTCAAGCTTTATTACGCTCTAAATATTTGCAAAAAGCTAAAAAACTAACTTTAAAAAGTAAAATTAAACCATGAATGGTCTATAAATTAAATTCTTATCGTTTATGATTTAAGGCTTCTAGTAAAAAATTAAACCAACTTAATAACCCAGAAAAAATTATCATTAAAAAATGTGGAGTTTCTGGAATGGCTTATTGGTTTGGTTATAATACTATTCGTTTTATTTTAGAAACCCAGCGTGCAAACCAAGATCTTTTTATTAAAAATATCAGGTGACTGGATTATAATATAATTATATTTTTAGCATTACTAGGAGCCCTGCTAATGTTTATCGCTCAATTTATAGCACCAAATAAATGGAGGCATCATCACTGATTATATGAAAAACAATATTAAGCAACATTATGATTTAGTAGTAGTGGGAGCAGGACCTGCAGGAATGACAGCAGCTATTTATGCCAAAAGAGCAGAGTGTACAGTAGTCATGATTGATAAAGGACCTCCAGGAGGGAAAATGGTCAAAACTAGTGAAATAGAAAATTATCCTGGCTTTAATACTATCCTAGGACCTGACCTTTCTTTAAACATGTTTATGCAAACTCAACAACTTAATGTGCCTTTAATCGGGGATGAAGTAGTTCTGATTAAACAAAATCCCCATACTCAACAATTTATTTTAGAACTAGCTAATAGTGAAACCCTTTCTGCTAAAGCAGTAATTATTGCTACAGGAACAGTAGAAAGAACTGTCGGAGCTAAAGGAGAGGCTCATTATTATGGAAAAGGAGTTTCTTATTGTGCTGTATGTGATGGTTCTTTTTATAAAGGAGAAGACATTATGGTCATTGGAGGAGGTTATGGAGCTTTTGAAGAAGGACTTTATTTAACTAAATTTGCTAAAACCCTTTATTTAGTACACCGTAGAGAAGGGTTTCGAGCAGATGCTACTATTATTAATCAGTTTAAGAGTAATCCAAAAACTAAAATGCTTTTAAATTATGTGTTAAAAGAAGTAGTAGGGAATGGAGTAGTAAAAGGAGTAGTGCTAGAAAACACCTTAACTCATGAAACAAAAAAAGTTGCCGTTAAAGCTGTTTTCCCTTACATTGGAGCAGATCCTGCAGTAGCCTTACTAGAAGGACTTCCAGTACTAGATGCCTTAAAATATTTAGTAGTGGGACCAGATGGGCAAAGTAAAGTTCCAGGACTCTTTGGAGCAGGAGATGTGACTAATACTAATTTTCGCCAAATTGCAACTGCTGTTTCTGATGGAGCCAGAGCGGCTCAATTTACGATTAAATATTTAGATGAATTAAAAGCTAAAGCTTAGCTTTAAAACATGTCTTTTTCATTACAGGTTAAAAAAGAAATTATAGCTAAAAAATTTAGTCCTCAAGAAGAAAATAGTTTTTTACAAGCCTTTTTTAAATTTAAAGCTAAATTTAGCCATGATTATAGGGAAGCTAGTTTTATCTTTTATGACATTACCCTCACTCGTAATTTTATTAAACACTTAAATCATGTTTGCCCTGCTTTAAAAACTAACATTAAAGAAATTAAAAAACTAGAAGCAGGTCGTAGTTTTTATTTGGTTTGTTCAAACACTCAGGCTTTGCAAACCGTTTGAAAAGATTTATCTTTATGGCAAAAAAACACTCCCTTTGCTTGAAGAAAATATCAAAATAGTATTAATGTTTTAAGAGCTTACATTGCAGGAATTTTCATAGCTAAAGGAAGTGTCAATGACCCAGCCAGATCTTCTTATCATTTGGAAATGGTGTTTCAAACTTTAGCTCTTGCTAAAACATTTTGTCAAATGATGGTTCATTTTAATTTTCAATTTAATATTTTAAAAAGAAAAGACCGTTATTTTTGTTATTTGAAACAAATTTTACAAATTATTGATTTTTTAAAACTAATTGATGCAGTGCAAGCAGTTTTTGATATTGAAGAAAAAAGAATTTATCGAGACATTAAAAACAATTTTAACCGCTTAAGTAATATTGATATTCATAATAAGGTTAAAACGATGACTACAGCTTATCAACAAATTCAAAAAATTAAAGCTTTGCAAGGACAAAAATTATTAGACCAATTAAGTGTTAAAATAAAGAACCTAGCTCTGCTGAGGTTAGAGTATCCTGAAGCTTCTTTTGCAAAATTACATGAGGCTTATTATGAAAAATATCATATTAATGTGAGCAAATCCACTATTGCTCACTGATTTGCTAAAATAACTAACTTTTATCAAGAACATTTAGGCATATAAAAAGAAGGTCTGCCTTCTTTTGAGAATGAGAACATTTCTGTTCTTACATTTTCATTTTATCATATATCAAATAAGAATACTATTTTGTTTAAATCCCCTTTTAAAATGCTAGTATGATTATTATAAGTAAACGTCATAACTTATTTTTTATAAATGTTATAATATAAATTATTTTACTAAAGGATTATTTATGCCACATTTTCTCTATTTGCTAGATACTGCTTATGATTGAAACGTCACAGTATATTCTATAGAAATAGTAACCTGTATTATTGCAACTCTTATGGTAATCGTAGGATTAATGCAAAATAAAAAAGGTCAATCTGGGTTGACTGCCTTAAATGGCGGAAACGAAGAATTATTTATTAATGTCAAAGAACGTGGTTTTGATAAACGTTTATCCCAGGTGATGACAGTTTTAGGAATTATTCTTTTTGTTTTTGCTACCATTATTGCCTTGTTTAGTCATTTGTTTTTAGCATCAGCCTCATCATAGGCAAAGCCTGATAATGACCAATTCTGTACAACAGCAAAAAATATGCCAACTTGTTCATGCCCATAACGGGATTAATCAATCTTCTTTAATTCAGATTTTAAAACAAAAACAAGTTTTTAACCCAACCACTTTTCAGCATGATTTAGAAGCCTTATTGCAAGCAGAAGTGCTTTTTTTAGGGTACGATAATGTTTATTACTTGTGTCAACCAAGGCATTACAAAGGGATTGTAAACTTGAAACCCAAAGGGTACGCTTTTATTAGTTGTGAAGACCAAGAAGATGATTATTTTGTTAATAAAAGAAATTTGCATGGAGCTTTAGATCATGACGAGGTTTATTTTCATGTGATTCCTAACGAAACAGCCAATTATGAGCGAGACCAAGCTATTGTTGATGGTATTAGTCATAGAAATAAAACTCAGTTTGTAGGAAGAATTTGCCAAAACGATAATGGTTATGTTTATTTTGCTTTTTCTGACTATCGATTAAAAAAAGTTTTTACGATTATTCTTAATTACAAACAAGCAGTACTGAATCATACTTATGTAGCTTCTTTAGCAGGGTACCACATAGCACGAGATCGCCTTGTCATTAAATTATTACAAGACTTAGGACACCATACAGAACCAGGACTTGATGTAATTACCAAAATTCATGAATATGGGATCCGTAATAGTTTTAGCTCTGAAGTAAAACAAGAAACAAAGCAAATTGCTCAAGAAGTGGACTTAGCTCAGGTTTCTGACATAAAAAGTCGTATTGATCTTACAAATAAATACTTAGTTACAATTGATGGAGACGACTCAAAAGATTTTGATGATGCTATTTGTGTCGAAAGAAAAGCTAATGGTAATTTTGTTTTAACTGTAGCTATTGCTGATGTCAGTTATTATGTACAACCTAATTCTGCTTTAGATCAAGAAGCTTATTTAAGAGGCTGTTCTGTTTATTTAGTAGACCAAGTCGTACCCATGCTTCCTGCTGCTTTAAGTAATGGGATCTGTTCTTTAAACCCTAACCTTTTAAGGTTATGTATGTGTTCGCAAACAGAATTTAGTGCAAATGGAAAAGTAGTTAAGCATTCTGCTTTTAAAGGATACATGAAGTCAAAAGCCCGTTTAACTTATAACCAAGTAAACGCTTTTTTAAAGCAAGAGCACTTATTTAGGGAGGAAGAGCTCAATAATATGCTTAATCATGCTTCTGAATTAGCAAAAATGTTAACTGCTCAAAAAGTAGCTCAAGGCTTTATTAATTTTAGTATTCCAGAAATTAAACTTAAACTAAGTAAGCAAGGACAAGTACTTAAAATTACTAATACTACCCAACAAGCAGCTGAAAAACTTATTGAAACCTTTATGGTTCATGCTAATGAACAAATAGCTGAAATGGGATTAAAGAGTAAAAAAGCTTTTCTTTACCGAATTCACACTAAACCAGAAGCAGAAAAAATAGAGTATTTATTACTAACCCTAGATTTAATGCATATTAAACATGCTTTAATTGATCCTAAAAAGATCACTTCTTTAGGAATGCAGAAGCTTTTAGCAGAAGTAGATGCTTATTGCTTTAAACATAACATTGATGACACTTTAATTAACATGTTCTTTTTAAGAGCTATGGCGAAGGCTAAATATGATGTGAAAAATTTTGGACATTTTGGGTTAGCTTCTCAATGTTATACTCATTTCACCTCTCCTATTAGAAGGTACCCTGACCTTTTAGTGCACCGTTATTTAAAGAAATATTACTTAGAAGAACCACCATTTCCAGCTACTCCTGAAGATTTAGCTTTTTTAAAAAAAGCTTGTGCTTTATCTGTGCTTAATGAAGAAAAAGCAGTTAATTGTGAACGCACTGTTAAAAATATGAAAATAGTAGAGTTCATGCAAAATTATACTAATCAAGTGTATTCTGCTGTCATTAGTGGAGTCTTACAGTTTGGTTTTTTTGTACAATTAGAAAACCAAGTAGAAGGACTAGTGCATGTCAAATCACTTGCAAATGATGAGTATGTTTTTGAAGCAAATAAACAACGCCTGAAAGGAGTACATACCCATCAAGTTTTTTATCTTGGTCAAAAAATAAAAGTAGTTTTACAAGATGTAGATATGGTTAAGGAACGGCTTAATTTTTCCTTAGCAACTTAAATTTATGAAAGCTAATCATTCTAGTAGTACTATTGCTACTAATCGTAAAGCCACTTATCACTACACCTTAATTGAAGAATTTGTAGCAGGATTAGTTTTAGTAGGAGCAGAAGTAAAATCATTGCGTAATAATGAAGCAAACATCAATGATGCATATGTAATTGTTAAAGATCAAGCAGCTTATGTAGTTAACATGCATATTAAAAAATATGTTCATAGCACAATTCAAACCCCAGAAGGAGACCGTACTCGTAAGCTTTTACTTCAAAAAAAAGAAATTAAAAAAATAGCTTTTTATAAAAAAACTCATCCCCATTGTGCTTGCATTGCTCTCAAGCTTTTTTGAAAAAATAACAAAGCTAAATTAAAATTTGCTTTAGCTATTGGCAAGCAAAAATGAGACAAGCGTCAAGCTTTAAAAGCAAAGGATGAATTAAGAATCAAAAAAAGTAGTAAATAGTTTTATATAAATAAAAGCTTAATTTTAATTTAGGAATCCCTTTAAATACTAATCTTACCCTTTATTAATAAAATAAATATTTACAAACAAAAATTTATAAAAGGATTAATTGATAACTTTTAAACAAAATTAAAAAAACAGAATTATTCTGCTTGAAAAAGGTATTTTTTAAAGCCTCAATAATTATTAATTAAGGATAAAAAATAATGTTAAAAGTAGGTGCTTTTGATGTGTAAAGACCTGTGTTTTGACCACTAGGATCACGACCTCAGTAAAAGTAAAAATTAAAAGCAATGCCAGCTACATTCCCAGAAGGGATGTCAGCATTCCATCTGTCTTCAGCATGTTGTCCAAATGTAGACCAAGGACGATAAGAGAAAATCATGTTAAGGGCAGTATCTGATTTACAATCAAAACAACTACCAAAATGACCCATATGGGTTTCAAGTCTTGTGCCTCATGCAAATGGAGGATGTCAGAAACCTTGTTGAGTATGACCATTTAAACCTGGAAAATCGCCATCAAAATCATCATCATCTAATCATTGGAAGAAGTACAAAGCTCATCCACGGTGATCATCATAAGTCATAATCGTGTCAATTTGATTAATAAATCCTGAAAATCCATTGTAAGTTCCATTACTTAAGGTTACTTCAAATTGAAATATATAACTTGAGAGATGGTTGATAATAAATGTGTTATAAACTGCAAAATTTGATTTTAAAAAAGTTTTATTTAAAATATTTTGTGTTTTGGGTGAAACTACATGTAATGCTAAAGTAGGAGACACTGTTATAGCTAAGGCACTAAGAAGGGTTATTGTTTTTTTCATGTGGCGTAAATTTTTTTAAAATGTTAATTAACTTTAAAGCTTTATCATATTTTACATTAAATTAATTTTATCTAAATAATACCTTTAATACTAATCCCTAACACTCCAATAATACCATTAACATTGTAAGGGTAAGGAATCCCATGAAAATATAAGTCAACACCTTGTGTTAGTAATAGTTTTAAATCTTCATTATTAGATTGAGGAAAAGGAAATTCTTTAAATATATTACCTGGATGAAGGGCATCAGCATTAATAGATATATCAGGATTAATTTTATCAAATATTTTTGTTAAAGCCTGATTTTCTGGATTATTATAAAAACCAACATTTAATCAGTCACTTCATTTTCTATTTTGAGGAGCTTGCTGCACATATCATTTTTTTGCAAAAACTAAATAATCTTTGTTAATGATTTCATCTTGAACTGATCCTCATGAACTTACATTTTGCTTACTAAAAGGAATTGATATGCTTCCTTGAATTCAAATTTTTAAGCTACCACAAGCTAATTTATCATCTTTTGAGCTTCTATGACTATTAATTACTAAATCAAACCCCTTTTCAAAGGCTTTGTTTAAGTTAGTTTGACCAGGGGGAGCGTTTTGATATGCTAAATCACAAGAATAGGCATCTATATTTTTATCGACCTTTGCTATTGCTGGTATAAACATTTCAAAATAGGGCATTGAGCCACTATCAATTCATGCTTTTCATGTTCATGATTGATATTTTTTGGCATAAGCCAAATAGGACTCAGTAAAAATTTTCTTCTGTGACGCTCCTCAACTACTTAAGTTACGAATATCAAATTTTTTAAGAAAAGATTTTTGTCCACACGCAGACATACCACTAACACAAGGAATAGATAAAGATAAAAACGCTAATAAAGCAAATGTCTTTTTCATTTTATTAATTCCCTTCTATCCAAAAAACACGGGGATGTTTTTTTGTATAACCTAAAAATTGGGCAATGTTAGGGTATTCCTTACTATTAATAAAATACATTTCACAACGCCTTGGTTGATGTTTAATAATATCTATATGTTTGTATTGAACATAAGGATATAAGCATGAAGTTAACCCTCCCATTCAGCTTCACTGTTCGCTTAAATCGCTAGCTACACAATATTTATCCCAATTTTTTGCTAAAAGTTTCCCAGATTTTGGGGTACTAAGGTAGATAGGATATTTTAAAGAAGCATATAAATTGTATTTATCTAATAATATTGTTTTAATTTCACTCAAATTAATAACATTAGATAAAGGCTTAAATTTTTTAATACTTGGTATAAAACCTTTAATTTCAACATTGAAATTCTCGTGACCATTTATTGATGCAATAGATAATTGAATGCCTTTAGCAAGAACTGATTTTAAATAGTCTTGATTACTAGGAGTGTTTAAATAGGATCAAATGATATTTTTCCTAATGCCCCGAATATATAAAGATGGATTAATTTTGTGTAATGCATTTACAAGTGCTCTCTCCTCCAAAGAACTAGAATTTTTATTATGTTTTATTCAACCTTCCCATGTTAATAAATGAGATTGCTTAACAGCATCTATGTAAACATTATTAATTATGTTTTTTTGAGTTTTCCCTCATGTGTTAAGATCTGATGCCTTAAATTTTGATCCTAAATTTTGCTTTAAATTTAATTTATTATTATTGTCACAACCATTAGCAAAAAATGCAAATTGAGTTGTTAAAGATAATACAGTTAGTAATGATAATATTTTTTTCATGTTATTAATTCCCTTCTATCCAAAAATAACGTGGATGGTTTTTGGTAAACCCAAGTATTGGAATATACATTTCACAAAGTACTGGTTTATTTTTAATAATATTTACATGCTTTTATTGCACATATGGATATAAGTCAGAAGATAAATAATCCCATTTTAAGTTTGAAAGAAAATTTCATTGCCAACTTTTGATTACTTTCATGGAACACTAACCTGATGAAATTTATTGACTTGCATTGTTTACGATCCTTCTGTATAAACTGAATTGTTTATTGGTGGATGAGTCTAGTAATTAATTTATTCTTTGCAATTAGGGTTGCATTATTTTGTTGATGTAATAATAATGGTACATTGCTCCCTATTGTTGTAAAAGGGATAATTGCTGTTATTATTTGAAAAAATTTTTTCAATTTGTTTCTCCTTAAATGATTATATAAAGTTAAAAAATAAACCTTAAGAAATATAACATAATGCAAATCTTTTATCAAGTGCTTAAAGTTTGGAATAAATCATCAATCTAGAATCAAATAATTACTTTTTATAATCTAAGACTTTAAATCTAAAATTACTTTATTAGTATATAATGATATTTGCTAAAATAAAGAGGGGATGTATGGCTTTGACTTTAAGGCATGACATTTGATGGCAGCGGTTGGTAACCTAATTACCTCGAGATTCAATAAACGGAACTCAAAAAACCAAAGAAGATAAGCTTGCTATTCCTACTTTCTTGTTAGGGAGAAACCCTGCAGCTGTCTTCGCCACTGCATAATTTTCTTTTAAATGTGTAGAGTTCTTAAGGGAGTTGAACATTATTCTTTAATGAACTTCAGCTGAATGTTCTCGTAATTACTAATAGTAATAGGTAGTTATTAAAAAAATTACTTCGCCAAACAAATAGTTTGTTAATAAATCTTTTGTTTTGGTTAAAACTAAAAATTAACTAAGCTGTAGAAGTCACTTTTATTTTCTTATCGGACGCGGGTTCGAATCCCGCCATCTCCACCATTTAAAATATTTAAACTGTAAATTAGCATTTACTTTGAAACCCTATTAATTAAAAAATGAGATTACGTTATGACAAAGACGCATTAGCTAAGTTAGCAAGCCATGCGTCTTTTTTTATCGGCTCTTCTGTTAAAGAAATTAAACCTCAAATTAACCAGCTTTTAGCTAATGAGAAAATAACTAAACATCTAGAAATCGGGATGGGAAAAGGAGCTTTTGCTTTAGAATTAGCTCATAACTACTCTGCTGATCTCATTTTTGCGTGTGAGTTACACGCAACTGTGGTAGCTAAAATTATTTGCAAATACCAACAAAATCCTTGTAGCAATTTAAAAATTATGGTTTTGGATGCCCAGAAACTGTTAGATGTTTTTGCTCCCCAATCATTAGATGTTATTTATCTTAATTTTTCTGATCCTTGACCTAAAAGGAGACACGCCCATCGCCGTTTAGTTAATCAAGCTTTTTTAAAAATATATCAAATTTTATTAAAACCAAAAGGACAATTGTATTTTAAAACTGATCAAAAAGCTTTGTTTGATTATGCTCTTACAGAATTACGATCATCTGCTTGAAAAGCTAAACCTGTTTCTGAAGACTTTTTTATTCAAAAACAGATCCCTGCTACAGAATATGAAATCAAATTTAAAGAAGCACATAAAACTATTTACTTTTTACATGCAACTTTGTCTTTTGTTTAAAACGGTTTAAAATGGTTATAATTTAAATATACTAATAAAATAAACACTTTTTATGAAAAACTTTTTTCGCTTTTTTTTAATTATAGCTGTTACAAGTGTGACAGCATCTTCTGTTGTTGCTTGTAAAGGAAGTATTTTATCTACCCCACAGGTCAAACAAGATAATTCAGCAGCTAACATTATTGCAAAAATAGAAAAAGTAGAAAAAGCCAGTCCCGATGGAATTGAAATAACAATTGGAGCAGTAGGGAAAATTGTTAATAATAGTTTAAAAAACCCTGCTACTATTACCATGCTAAAAACAGCACTCAAAGCTCAAGTTCCTACTTTAACAACTTCCGATATGGCTTTTATTAGTTTTAAAAGTAGTGATCCCCAGGATAGTTTAAATCCTCCAGGAGTTAGTACTCAGCTGAAAGTAGTTGTGACTATTCCTGAAAAAAGTAAAGAACAAAACCAAAAGGAAAATAACTCTCAAGTATCAGCAACAGCAATTCAAGCTACTATTAAAAAAATTACAGCAGATGACATTATCGCAGCCATTGTTAACCGTAATTTACTGCTACCATATAACACAATTGCTACTACTAATAATGAACAAACAAGAACAACTATTAAAACAGCTTTAATTAAAGCTAATCCCGTGATAGCACCTTATGAGGATAACTTAACAGTAAGCAAAAACATTACCTTAAAGGATGATAAGTTTGTTGCAGTAGGGGTTGATGTAGATTATGGAGGAATTAATAAACCAGTTAATGTTGAAGTTAAATTAAACGAAAATCCTGTGGATGCTATTAAAAATAAAATCCAAAACAAAGTATTAGTTATTAGTCCTAACGCTAATGTTAGTACTACTAATAAAGCTACTAAAGCCTTTATTAGCAAAACTTTACAAGCTTTTAATACCACTTTATCTCAAGAAGATTTAGCTTGAATTACTGTTCCTGATGGAGAAACACTAAGTACATCATCTTATGAAAATGTTAATCTAGTAATTGCTGACCCTACTGGAACTATTACCAAACAAGCCCAAGTTAATGTACAAGTACAAATTTCAAATGATAATGCTAGTGATATTTTTAATAAAGTTAAAAACAAAGTTCTAGTTTTACCAGCAGACACTCCTAATGTTGTGAGTGATCCAGCTACTCAAGCAGCCTTAATTACTAATCTTCAATTAGAAAACACTGCTTTGACTTATGCAGACCTTTCTACTATGACTTTTGCTAGCAAAGCTAGCCCTCCTGCTCCTTTACCAGAAGCCAGACCATCAAGTCCTAATGTAGTCCTGACAATTGCTGTGTTAGGAACAGACCAAACTATTGATCTCACTGTTTACATTAAACCTAATTTAGCAGAGGACATCTTAAATAAAATTACTAACACTAATGTAGCTTTACCTTTTGGACTAAACCCAAACACTATGGTTTTAACTACTAATCAAGCTATTTTTGATACCTTAGTGAGTCTTAATCCTACTCTTACTAGCCAAGATTTGTCTTACTTATCCCTGCAAAACTTAGTACGGCTTAACATTGGCCAAGAAACTAGTATGGACATTACAGCTAGCATTAATCATTTTATCGCCTCAAAAACGATTAAGGTTTTTATCCCTAACGGCGACGCTTATGACATTAGTCAACTGATTAAAACTAAAACGATTACCCTTCCTAATAGTACCAACCTTGATACTAGTAATGCTACTACTCAACAAGCCATTCGTACTGCTTTAGAAAAAGCTAATGATGGACCTGCAAAACCTTTTACAGGATGAGCTGCGAGTTTTTTAAATTTTGCTAAAACTAAACTAGTAGTAGGGAAAGCTACTAATGTTTCAGCAGAAGTAGTGTACCAAGGAGTACAAGTTGCTGTTAACATTGTAGTGAACATTGCAAATAGCTAATTACACTATTTACCTAGCTTAATTTTATTAATCTTAATTTTTTGAAGCTTATTCTTTTTAAAACTTTATAATTAAATAAAAAACCTTTTCTTAAAGATGAAAAATTTATTTAACCTTGATGAATTGTCTAAATCAGTAATTATTGATCTTTTTAAAAAAGCTTCCATCCTTAAAAAACAAGGGATTAACAATTGAATCAAACTCTATCCAGAAGTAAATAACCTTGTGATCTCTTTAATGTTTTTTGAACCCTCTACGAGAACTGAGTACTCTTTCCAAGTAGCAGCTAGTAAACTAGGGATGCATGTCATTAACTTTAACATTGCTAATTCGAGTGCTTTGAACAAAACAGAAACTTTGTACGACACCGTCAAAACCTTTGAAGCCATTCAAGCAGACATTGCTGTCATTAGGCACTTTGATACTAATTATTATGAAGAACTTACAAAAGTACAAATCCCTTTAATTAACGGAGGAGATGGTACAGGGCGTCATCCTACCCAAGCTTTATTAGACTTATACACCATTTATGAAGAATATGATGGAGCTATTCAAGATAAGAAAGCCTTAATCATTGGAGACATTATGAACAGTAGGGTTGCTAAAACTAACATTATGATTATGGAAAAATTTGGGATGACTGTAAAAGTAACAGGACCCGAACAGTTTGCCGATCCTATTTATAAAAACATTACAGTTTATTCAGAAGAAACGATTAATCAGTCTGACATTATTATGCTGTTACGTTATCAGTTTGAGCGTCATGCAAGAAAGTTCACATTAAACAGTGAAGTTTTTCGTAAAAAATGGCAATTAACTAAAGAAAAATATAATAATCTTAAACCTAATGCCATTATTATGCATCCTGGTCCAGTCAACAGAGGAATTGAAATAGACGGAGATCTAGTAGAAGCTCCTAAGTCACGAATTTTACATCAAGTGACTAACGGAGTTTATATCAGAGCAGCCTTAATTTTAGAATTACTAGGACTTGGAGATAAAATTATAAGCAGCATGCAAGCAAGTTAGGAGTAAGCATGAAAACAGTCTTTACTTTAGCAGGAGCAAAAGTTTTAGTGGGAGATCAATTAGTTAAAACTAATGTCATTATCGCAGGGGAATGAATTGTAGCCTTATCTGAAAAAACTAAAGGAAGAGTAGTACATTTAACAGAAGATCACATTATTGCTCCTGCTTTTGTGGATTTACACACCCACTTAAGGGATCCTGCTTTTCATGCTTTTACTGGTATGAATCAAGAATCACAAGCAGCTTACTATGGAGGGTACCAATTAATTTGTGCTATGCCAAACACCCAACCTGTCATTGATGATTTACAAAAGTTTTGAATCCAAAACAAAACTAAGCGTAAAAAAAAGAAGGCTCCAATTGAAATTATGGATTATTGTGCGATTACGCTTAACCAAGCAGGAGTAGAGCTTGTCAACATGGAGATCCTTGCCTCTTTTGTCAGACTTTTTAGTGATGATGGCAAAGGAGTGGACAACCTTGAATTATTAGGGCGCTTCTTTAGTTTTTTAGAAGCAGATAAGCATGTGGTTGCAATGCATTTACAAGAGATGGAAGCTACCAAGGATAGGGTAGTGATTCAAGCTGAAAAGGGAGCATGCTTTGGTTATCAAGGGCTAACTAACCAACATGAAAGTGCACAACTTGCTAAGCATTTAAAACTTCTAGAAAAATATCCCCATGTCAATTATCATGCAGCTCATGTTTCTACAGCAGAGTCAGTAGCCTTGATTAAGCAAGCCCAACAAGCAAACCTCAAAGTTACAGCAGAGGTCACTCCGCATCACTTGTTACTGAATTGTGACAATATTCCTACTGATAGTGGTTTGTACAAGGTTAACCCTCCCCTTCGTTCGCAAAAAGATCAAAAGGCCGTGCTGGAAGCTTTGCAAGCTAAAGTTATTACTTGTATTGCAACCGATCATGCCCCTCACCCTTGAAAAGATAAACAAAAAAGTTTTAGCGAAGCTAAACCTGGCTTTATTGGGTTAGATATTATGTTTCCCCTTTTATACACTAATTTAGTACTCAAAAACAAATTAAACCTTGCTACCCTTTTACATGCTACCAGCATTAATCCTGCTCGCCTTTTACAAAGGTCAGTCGCTATTGAAAAAGGGAATTATGCTAATTTAGTCGTCATTGACACTAAAAATTATTATGAAGTCAAAAAAGAAAATTTACATTCTGCTTGTGTGAACACACCTTTTTATCATTATAATTTAACTGGCTGACCTGTCATGAACATTTATCATGGTTATGTTAAGCGTTTAAAACGGTTTCCAAAAGTAAAAAAGGCTGTCAAAAGTCATAATGACAAAGCAAAAGATTAAACTTCCCGCTCGGGTGATTATTGCTGTTGATTTTTTAAGTTATGCTGAATTAGCTACTTTTTTAAAACCTTTCAAAGAACCTTTGTTTTTAAAGCTTAATTTCACCCTTTTTTATCAAATTCCCTTAGCCGTTCTTACAAAATGAACTAAGCTCGGGTTTTATTTTTTTCTTGATGTAAAACTGTATGATATTCCTTCCACTGTACAAAGAATTAGTCAACAGCTGGCTGCTTGAAAACATGTCTTTTTTATTACTGTGCATGCTTTAGCAGGGCCTGATGTTTTACAGGCTGCGATGCAAGGAGTAAAAAATAGTCACACCAACATTGCAGCGGTCACCATTCTCACTTCTGTAGCACCACAAGCATATGAAAATTGATATCAAGTGAACTTTAAGGTACACTTTCAACAATGCTTAAAGTGAATTAGAGCTAATCATATTAAATATGTTGTGTGTAGTGCCCAAGAAAGTAGCTTAGTTAAAGCAACTCTTCCTGAAGTAGCTACTATTTGTCCTGGCATTATCACAAAAACCTATCAGCAGCCAGACCAAAGGCGTACTATGACTTTTGCAGAAGCAGCTAAAGCTAAGGTTGATTATATAGTAGTAGGGCGAGCTATTATTAAAGATCCTCACCCGCTACAAGCATATGAAAGGATTAAAGAAGAGTTTAGTAGTCATGCTTAATCAATTAACTACGGATGTTTTTAACATCCTTTTAACCAAAAAAATTATTAGGCTTAATTTTGAACACTATTTTACTTGATCATCAGGTCTAAAAGCTCCGTTATACATTGATAACAGATTGCTTTATAGTTTTGTAGAAGCAAGACAGGTTATTTTAAAAGCTCTAAGTGCTTTAGTACAAGCTAAGTTCCCTACTGCTACTTGCCTGATGGGTACAGCTGTAGGAGGAATTATTCCTGCTACAGCGGTAGCTTTTAATTTAAACCTTCCTGTAGGGTTTGTAAGAAGTAGTCAAAAAAAACATGGTACTAAGCAACAAATAGAAGGGCTACTTAAACCTGACTCTCAAGTAGTAGTCATAGAAGATTTATTAAGTACAGGGCAATCTGTTACTAAAGTAGTTCAAGCTTTAAGGGATAAGGGGGTAGTAGTTTTAGGAGTAGTAAGTCTTTTTTCTTATGAACTTGCAAGCTTAAAAAAAGTATCAAAAGAACAGGATTTTTGTTATTATAGTTTAGTAAATATAAAGCAATTAATCCTATATTTAAAGGAAGCTCAAATTATTCCCAATAATTTAGTAAATTCCTTAACAATGTGATATCAAACCTTTAATTTAAACAATTAAAGCTAGCATCTGCTATTATGGCGGTCGTGGCGAAGTGGTTAACGCATCGGGTTGTGGTTCCGACATTCGGGGGTTCGATTCCCCTCGATCGCCCCATTATTTTAATATTATTTTTCTTTTAAAGTTATGAAATATTTTTCCCGTGGTGCTTGTGTTAAGGTGTTAGCTTTTAAGCATGATGGGAGCTTTCATCGTTGTTGAAAAAACCTTTATGTGGTAGTGCATAACCCTAAGCACTTAGTGCTTTATAATTGCCGTGCTTTAGTGATCGAAAAAAACGGTCGGAAATGAAAAAGTTATAACCCTGCTTTATGGTTTTTTTCTAGTGATAGATGAAGTAACACTTTAGCCAGTAAAAAGGATAAGGGGTTAATTTATTACACCAACTTAGCAAGCCCATATCTGGTCAAAAAAGGTATCATTCAGTTTATTGATTATGACTTAGATGTGAAAGTAGCCCAAAACGGGCAATATCGTTTAATTGATATGAAAGACTTTTTAAACAATGGCAAAAAATGGGAGTACCCTGACGAAGTCATTAATGCAGTGCATAATGAGTATGACCGTTTAATTAAAAGTATTGTAAAACGAAGTGGTGTTTTTAACTGAACACTCGTGAGAAAATATTTTCGTACTTATTATTTATACCAAGCTAGCAAAAAACATAAATTAAATAACAACAAAGAATTTATTAATTAAATTAATTAATTACATTTTTTTGTTGTTTTAAAACTTATATATGATTTAATTAAATAAATAATTTGTTATATGTGAAGTGAAGTTTATGAGTATACACATTAGTGCTCAAGTAGGAGAAATAGCTCCTTATGTTCTTATGCCAGGCGATCCTTTAAGAGCTAAAAAAATGAGCGAAAAGTTTTTAGAAAATCCAAAATTAGTATCAAGCGTGCGTAATTGTTTGTATTACACAGGGACATATCAAGGAGTTGCTGTCACAATTGGAGCAAGCGGGATGGGAGAGCCATCCATCGGAATTTATTCTTATGAATTGTATGATTTTTATGATGTTGATTTAATTATCCGTTTAGGGACATGTGGTTCATTTGAAACCAATGTTAAAGTGCATGATGTAGTATTAGTAGCAGAATCTTTTAGCCATGAAAGCTGTTTTGCTAAAGTTTTTTTAAATTCAGATACTAAATGTTTAAAAACCAATCTTGATTTTAACAATTTAGTGCAAGAAGTAGCCCAGTCTAATGACATACCAGTCTCGCTAGTGCGGTCTTATTGTTCTTCTACTTTTTATGGAGAAGACAAGTGAAAAGAATGAAAAGAAAAAGATGGTTGCCAAGTAGCAGAAATGGAAGCAAGTGCCTTAATTGTCAATTCGATTGTGTGCAAAAAGAAAGCTGCTTGTTTACTAACTGTGTCGGACTCTTTTGTCACAGACAAGCATTTAACTTCCCAACAAAAAGAAGATGATGTCTGTCAAATGTTTGAATTAGTTTTAAAAAGTGTAGTTGCTTATCATCATCAAAAAAATAACAATAATTAATTTAAACAACAGAATTATTTGTGTTTTTTAGGTTAATTGCAAAAGAAAAAAAGCAAGCTTTGCTTGAATTTAAGTTCAAAGACTGTGTTTTGGGGATAGTTAGTTTTTTTTAAATAGATTTTATTTATGATATTATGTTTAAGTATTAAATAATAATTTATAACATATATAACATATAACAACATGAAAAAAACAATCACTATTTTTGGAGCCTTAGCAATAGCCAGTTCTCCTGCCATAGCTTCAAGTGTTGCTCCCTATAAAACACAAAATTTTAAAAATATTTTAAAACCAACCTTAGCAAAATCAAATGAAACAGTTAGCAATGCTATTGTTGTTCAATCTGTTTCAAGCTACCACTTCTATTTTCAAGCTCGTTTAAGTAATAGTACCTATAATGGCTTCCCTGGATTTATGAACCAGATACAAGTTGCTCCTTTTACAATTCCTTATAAAACTGAATGAATTACCTTTTTTCTCCAATGACTAGCCGATAATGATTATACAACATCAGATTACCATTTTCCTGATTTAAATCAATTTACAAAACATGGTTTCTTCAATGACCCTATTACATGATCAAGTAGATTAGACGAAGACATGGGTCATTTTGGTAGTTGGTCTGACAACAAAACTGAAACTGCTTACAGTATGATTCATGGTACTAATGGTGACCTTTATTTAGGGAAATTTGGGGACAGTGCAGAAGCGGGATATAACCAAGCTGCTAAAGCAGGTAATGTAGCAGGAATTATGTTGAATTTCGGTTTTCTTTATGGGGATGATACATATACTGTAGAAAAACCAAATTATGCTCTTATTACGAATTAATTTAATTTAATTTAAGTAATTTTATATTTTATTTACAAATTAAAATTATAAGTCAGGATTAGGTTTTAAATAATTCTGATTTATTTAACACGCTTGATAATTATATTTCTAATCCAAATCATTTTACTTCCCTTGACACATCTTTATATTATACATTGGGAATACAAACGCTTTTAAATAAGTGATATTTGAATAATAATATTTGTTTTAATATCAAGTTTCGTTTAGATGATCATCAATTTTACTCTTTTAATATTTATAACAACTTTAATAATTTAGGAGTCAATGTACTATTTTATTGGTCTTAGGGTGATTCCGCTAAATAATTTTAAAATTTTTATATGCTGATTGCTAATTAATTTAAGTAATTTTATATTTAGCTGTCGAATTACAATTAGAAATTAGCTTTACTTTAAAATTGTAAAATTTGATTTTATACGGAATGTTTAACCTTATAGGTATCTGTTGTTAAACTTGCTCCAGTTCATTCATTAACCATTAAAATTGCACAACTGTTGATAATAGTGGGGTCAAATTCTCCTGTCAAAGTATTACCTTCATAAAAATAAAAATCAAGCTCATCTACATCCTTATATGCAAAATTCATAAAGCTAATAACTTGATCAACATTACTTGTAGCAGCATAGCTCATTGTGGTAGCTTCATTTAAATAACTAGTAGTACTATTGTAAAAATAGTGGCAAAGTGGTCACTGTCCTCGATAAGGATTGTTATAAAGAAAACTACCTGTCAGATAAGTGATCATGTCTCCAACAGGATCAGTCATCAATGGATGGCTTAAACCTCATTCATAGGCATAATGAAAGGTTTGAGCAAAAGATGCTATCACTTTAAAAACATAACCATATGTATCTTCATTCGGTCCAGCAGGGAAGGCGCCATCATTGTAATAAGCATAATAATTTCCATATTGGTCTGTTGTAGAAAAATCTAAAGTTTTAGGGTTAAAAGGGTTAGCATCTTTAACATTTGATTTAGTTTTAACCCCTTCTTGATTAGTACTAACACTTTGGGAAGTTGCATTAGTTGTTTGCAAAGCAAGTGGTGTTACAACACTACTAAAAGCTACACAAATCATTATTTTTTGTAAAAACATATTTTGAGCCTTTTGAAATAAATATATATTTAAATATTATAAATAATCATAACTTAAATCAAAATAAATTTAAAATTCTAAGCTTAGAGAGGTTTACGGGACAAATTTTATTTTTAAATAATTAAATTTTGCTAAATATTGATTTGGGGACATATTGTTTAGTTTAATTTGATCATTATTGTATCAATTAATATAGTTATTAATTTCTTTAGAAGCCTTGCTTAAACTAGTTAATTTCATATGATAAAGCCATTCATGTTTAAGTAAACCAAAGAAGTATTCAATTGGTCTATTATCAAGCGAATTTGCTACTCTTGATACTGATTGCGTAATATTATGAGCTTTTAAAATATTCTTGAATTTCTGTGATAAGAAGTTTGTTCCATGGTCTGAGTGAATTACTTTAGGAGGACCAAATTTATCAATGGCTAAATTTAGCGTGGAAACTGCTAAATTGGTATCGTTAGTGTGGCTTAATTTTCACGACACAATTTTGCTAGCAAATGTATCCACGATAGCACAAATCCATAAATGTTTCTTGCTGTGTAATTTAATACAGCTAGAATCAATAAACCATTTTTGATTAGGACTGGTAGAAATAAAATTGCGATTAATAATGTTTTGGGTTGAAATATTTGTGGTTTTATCTTCTTTGGGGCGGTGTTTGCTTTGGGAAATGGTTTTTCTAGTTTTTAATTTACGCTCCTCATATGTTTTTCTCACTTTTCAAAGTGTTACATTTGGAAAATGCTGAAGGATACCAAAAATTTTTATGTATCCATAAACACAATGACTTTCTAAAAAAACTTTTAAAACAAGCATTTTAAGCCAGCCTTCATTGTACCTATATTGCCTTCCTTTAGGCATTTCATACACTTTTTGCCTTGTAACCCCAATTATCCCACAAGTATTCTTTTTTTGGTCAATTTCTTCTTTTCTTTTTCTCATTTCCTCTAAAATTTCAGTTTTTGAAATTTTATGATTAGCAATAATTTGTTCTAATATTTCAGTATATATTCTATGATCATGAGGAGTTAAATCCTCAAGCTTACCTTTTCTGTGATAGACTTTATCTATTTCAGGCATTTTACTTGATCTACCTAGTTTTTTTGTACCCATAATACCAAGATTATACTTTTTTACTCACATTTTTAATGTTTAAGGTTAGAGAGGTTTACGGGACAAATTTTATTTTATTAATTACCCTTTTTTAGATTCAAATAAAAATTCTACTATTAAAGTAGAGATAGAAATTTATTTCATTAGCAAAATTAATTAAATAAAGAAAGGGTGATTAAAAAATGATAAAAATTTTAAATATTGTAGGGATCTTATTGTTAGTTGGATCCTCTACTACTTTAGCAATGAACAAAAGCCCATTCAATGCTCAGGCAGAAATTAATTTTAAGTCTAATTCCCAACAAACTACTTATTACAGTGGTATCGTAGATTATGTTGATACATCCTACCACCTTCAATTTGCGGTAACATTAGGCGATAGTACCTATAATGGTTTTCCAGGCTGAATTAACCAAATTGTTGTTGATAAAACCTATAAAGGCAAAAATAATGCTTATGCTATTTTTTTCTTTCAATACTTAAATGATAATGAGTTTGGTTCGGCTCCATCTAGAAATTTTACATTTCCTGACCTAAATAGTTATACAGCCCATGGTTTCTGACATTGACCATTATCAAGTGATAATCGTCTTGAAGAATACATGGGTCATTTTGGGCCTTGATCATACACCTATGAGGATACAGTTTATAGTATGATTTGGGATATAAGTAATGGGTTTATGCAAGGAGCAGAGTCCGCTTATCAGAACGCTCAAAACCCAACAGGAATTAGATTTAACTTTAATTTTGGTTTTCAATCCCATGATGCAGGCTTTGTAGCTACTTTTCCCGATTATGGGCACTCATACACAGTTCTGTACTAAAACAACACAAAAAATTTTTCTATTTCATATTCTTTAAAAAATTGAGCTTAAAGCTCAATTTTTAAAGTTATAAGCCCTTTTTAAAAGATTTATCACAAGATTTTTTAATAAATTATAAACTACATGTATTATATTTAAATTAAAAAGCAATTTTTTTAAATAAATGTATCTCTTGGCCATTGAAACTAGCTGTGATGAAACAGCCTTAAGTATTAGCAACAATAATCAAATTTTAGTAAATTTAGTTGCTTCTCAAATTAAAGCTCATCAGCCCTATAAAGGGGTTGTACCTGAACTGGCAGCTAGAATGCATATGGATAATTTACCCATTTTATTAGATCAAATTAAACAAAAACATGCAGTATTATTTAAAAAAATAGAAGCTATTGCTTATACAGCAGAACCTGGTCTAACTGGATGTTTACAAGTAGGAAAGGTTTTTGCAGAAACCTTAGCAGCCTCATTAGAATTACCTTTACTACCAGTAAACCACTTACTAGGTCATGCCTATGCTTGTTTAGCAGATAAGACATGAACTTTTCCTGTAGGGGCCTTGATTATTAGTGGTGGACATACCTTGTTTTTAAAAATAACTAACCATCAAAAATGATCCATAATAGGTTCTACCCTAGATGATGCAGTAGGGGAATGCTTTGATAAAGTGGGAGTTATGCTGAATTTAACTTACCCAGCAGGAGCAATCATTGATCAACTAAGCTCTCAAGGGAAAGTTGCTTATCCTTTGCCTTTTCCTAAAAAAGATCATTCCTTAGATTTTAGTTTTAGTGGTCTTAAATCTGCTGTAGCATATTTGTTACAAAAAATAACTATTAATAGTCAAGTTCAAAAAGATATGGCTGCTAGCTTACAAGATAAAATGCAAACGATTTTTGCTTATAAACTAGACTTATTTTTAAAAATGCATCCTGACCTTAAAACTTTATTAATTGGAGGAGGAGTAGCAGCTAATTCTGGCATTAGAAGAGTTTTACAAAACATTGCTACTAACCGCCCCAATTTGAAAGTTATGATGCCTGATGTAACATTATGTACCGATAACGCAGCTATGATTGCTTTGAGGGCATATTTTCGTTATTATTAAAAAAAATAAAAAAATTTATGAAAACTTTTATTATTCAACCCTTTTTATCTGAACGCTTATGAGGAGGGAAACATTTAAGTAAATATAATTTTTGTATTCCTGAAAATACTAAAATTGGAGAAGCATGAGTGACTAGTGCTTTAGCACAAGGACCTACTTATGTAGAGGATGAAGGGCAAAAAATTACTTTTGAAGCTTTTTTTAGTAAATACAAAGCCGTATATTTTAATACCTCGGCTCAAAAATTTCCCTTATTAGCAAAAATTATTAGTGCTAATGATTGATTAAGTGTGCAGGTACATCCTGATGATGCTTTTGCTTTAAAACATGAAAGCAGTTTAGGTAAGCCAGAGTGTTGGTATGTTTTAGATGCTAAAAAAGATGCTTATATTATTTATGGGCATCATGCCAAAAACAAAAAGGAACTAGAACATTTAGTAGCTACTAAAAACTGAAAGCAATTACTCAGAAAAGTACCAATTAAAAAACATGACTTTATTTATATTCCTCCTGGAACAGTACATAGTTTAGCGCCCCATACTACTGTCTTTGAACTACAACGTTCTTCTGATGTCACATACCGTTTTTATGATTATGATCGTTTAGATAAAAACAACCAGCTCAGACCTTTAATGATTGATAAATCAATAGCTGTTACTACTATTCCTTCATTACCTCATGTTACTCAACCTCAAGCTAATCTTCCCTTAATTACTAATCAATATTTCACTTGTTATTATCTTGATGTAGATCAGAAATACACTTTAGTTTTAAACGATACTACTAGTTATGCCTTAGTTACAGTTACTAAAGGTTCTATTAAACTTAATAATACTACCCTTAAAATGGGGCAATCATGTGTGGTATGTCAATTAAAAACTAAAAAGTTGGTTTTTAATGGAAAAGGGGAAGCTTTTGTAAGTTATGCTCCTTTTGGGTAAATTGAAAATAATAAAATAAAAATTGTTAAAATAAGATAAATATTTATTTTTAAAGTTTAATTCATGAAACTTGTTTTTGTTATTTATCAAAACCGTTTTACTTCTAATTTCCATAAAACATTTTCCTCATTAAGACACCAAACCAATCAAAATTTTAATTTAATGCTTGTAGAGGATAGTGGAGTTTACAATGCAGATTCCCAAGCATGCATGCGTTCTTTTAATAACGCATATCGTTTCTTTTCAAAAGAAAGAGTACAAATTGTTTTTAACCATCAGTCCCAAGGCTTTACTTATGCATGTAACACAGCTATTGATTATGCTAAGGGAGAGTACATTATTTTTGTTTATAACGGACAAACTGTTTTTGCTCCAGATTTTGTCGCTAAATTTCTAGCTCTTTTGAATCGACATAAAAATAAGGCTTGTGATGTGTATGAATTTAACATTATGCTTTCTTATAAAAAACAAGAAATCTGATCATATAAAATGCATGAAAATAATTATAAACAAGAAGTAAGTTTAATGCAAAAAGACAGGCTAGCTTTAATCTCTCACATTACCCCTTTACTGTTTAATAAAGCTTTTAAGGCAGAGATGCTAAGAGCCAATAAATTATTTATGCGTGCTAAGTGTCACTATTATGTTTTATTTTTATATAAAGTTTTGTGGTGAACTCAAAGTTTTTGTCATGCAGATATTAACCAAGGCTTTTTACTACTGCAACCAATGGAAGCTAGTTTAAACGACTTGTTACGGCAATGAGTGCATGTTTTTAACTTTTATCGGCGTATTAACAGTTCCAAAGAAGAAAGAGAAATGATTGAATATGCTTATTTTAAATACATTATTTTATATTTCTTAAGGTATTTGTACATTATTGTGAACCCCAATGTAAGAGAAAGAATTAACCAATTAGTTTACCATAAAATGATGTTAAAGTGAAGGGCTTTTAAAAATAATGCTTATTTAAAAGCAGACCGAAATCCCCTCATCCAAACTGCTTATATTAATCCTCAAGTTTATTTTGATGTGGATGTAAAAAATGTTTATAAGGCTCATGATAAGTCTAAGTAAAAGTTTTTATTAAATGTTATAATCAAAAATAATTAACAAAACCTAGATTATGTATTTGATCTAAACTTAAATTAACATGAAAAAAACAATCACCATTCTTAGTGCTTTAGCTATGACATGCTCTCCTGCTTTAGCATTAAATGTAGTTAACCATAAAACACAAAACTTACAATATTCTATTCTAAAAGCAACTACAAATACTAAAGTTAAACCTAATAATGTAGTTAATAATGACATTGTTGTTCAATCTGTTCAAAGACATCAATTCTATTTTCAAGCTAGGTTAAGCAATAGTACCTATAATGGCTTTCCTGCCTTTATGAACCAGATAGTAATACATTCTCCATTAACACAACAAGCTTGAGGTATCTTCTTCTTTCAATGGTTAGATGATAATGATTTTAATGGGAATTTCCCTGATTTAGGGGATCATACAAAACAAGGTTTCTGACATGAACCTATGGTATGGGCAAATAGATTAGAAACCCACATGGGTCACTTTGGTTCTCTTTTTGATTCAAAAACAGGAACTGCTTGAAACATGATTGGTACTGGTGTATTTTGGCCAACATTTGGACAAAATGTAGAAAATACATATAACAAAGATGCCGCAACTGGTAATGTAGCTGGAATTGAGTTGAATTTTGGGTTTACTTATACTTCTACATATCATGCTGTTGAACCTAATTTTGTTATTACTATGAATTAATTAATAATTATACTTAAGCTATAATCATTATTTAAAAAACAGAATTATTTCTGTTTTTTAGGTTAGGTTAATTATAAATACAAAAAAAACAAGCTTTTCTTGAAGTTAAAGCTAAAAGATTTGTTTTATTTAATACTAATTTTTTTTTTAAAAAAAGTATAAAATTTTATTTTTTAATCTATTTATAATTTTGATAAAATGTTTGAAATATTAAAGTATCAAGCAAAAATAAAAAATTATGATTTTTCAAAAATTTTTAATTAGTTTAACTCTCAGTGCTGTTGTAACCCCTGGAGTTTTGCAAACTACTAACCCTATCAAAACTACTCAAAAAGCAAATCCTGCTTCTTCAAACCTTAAGGATGTTAATCCTTTTGATCCAATAGCTCTTAACCAAACCTATCAAATGGGCGATGATTACTATGCTTATTATAAATATTATGCCTTCATGCCTGTTCATTCTACTCATGGCTGAGGAGATCAGTACGGCTATGTTATGAAACTAGGAGCAGGTTCTATGCAATATATGATACGTGCTTATAGCTATGGAGCAGCCCATGGGTATGCTAACGGAGGATTAATTACTTATCTGATTAATGCTCCTAACTATTGAACTCCTTGAGGAAATTGAATTGGATGATCTCATTACCATGCAGATACTAATACCCAAGAACAAGAATCAGTTAGTAAAGGGTTTGCAGCCACTACCCAAGATGTTCATACTTTTGTCTACAATGCTATTCAAACAAACCAAAGAATAGATTTTTATATTTGAACAGAATCCACTTATAGTGTTTTGCATGACATATATTGGACTAAAGTTATGATGGCTAATGAAACAACCCAAGCTACCTTAACAACAGCTTGGTATGAAGGTTAAATAAATTTAATTTTAACTACAAATAAATAACATTTAATGGACTATGGTCATGCATCCATGCATACAGAATCTTAAAAAAATAGTTAATTTAATTTGCTCTTTTCGCCCTAAGCAAGCCTAAATTTATTTCAAACCAAATAAAAGCATGGTTATACCCATGCTTTTTTTATGGTTGGGCTAAGTTTAGTAATTAGATTTAACCATTAGGATTGATATTTTGCCCATAAACATTAATGGTAGGATTACTAGTCTTTTTACCCACTAATTGGAGCGTTGCCCCTCTGTCTTGGATAATTAGTTCTGCCATTAATTGGTCTACATTTTTTCAATTCCATATTTTAAGAGCCATGTTTCATTGGTTAGGATCACTAATTAGTCCTGCGGCTTGAAAAGGGTGAACTACATCTGAATTATCTCAAGGAGAACAAATATCGTATAGTCATACCATAGCGTATTGGTATGCCTCATTAGTGAATCCTCCTGTAGGAGTTAAATACCTAAAAGAAGCAGCTCGTAGTGACATGATGTCTAGTACATTTAAAAAGATATAGTCATAATTAAGATTACTTGAAGCTGAACGGGTTTTGTAGTAGGTAGGACGGTAGGGTTGCAGTTGGCTTGAAACAGCAAGGGTAGCATTACCTGCTTGCATACGGCTCAGTGATAAAGTAATGCCATAAGCATTGCTAGGGTTGTGCGCTGCTTGCATAGTTGCTTGAAACTGAGCCTGTAAAGTAGTTTGTACTGCATTATAGTTCGGATCATTCCAGTAAAAGGCTAACTGACCTCCATTATATTTGTTTCCTCTAGTGTTTGCATTATTGTTAATTAAAGCGTTCAAAGTAGTGCTAGCTTTAAAACCTTGCTCTGAGGCTCCAAACAGTCATGAAATAAAACCTGCAAAGTTACTGTGAAAATTTTGATAAATAGTAGCACAAGTAGGTTTACTAATGTTAATAGTTAAAACATTGCTAGGTTCAAACATGTTTCCAAAGACAGCATCAGCCCCAATTCCTGTCACAAAGTGGGGATAATTACATGGAATAATTTTGGTTTGAATTTTACTAACACTAGTGACAGCTTCGTTAGCAACTTGAGCTTGCACTGCTATACTAAAAGCTGATCCTGTTTCGACTGCTCTTTGCAGATTACTCATATCAGTTGTGGGGTTATCATTAGTGTCATAATAAAAAGAATTAGTTAAAGCTTGTAGTAAAAGATGTACATAAGTGGGATAGACATTCCCAGTTAAAAAGGTACTAATAGCATTTCCTGTTTTTAAGGGTGCTCAGTAATGAGTGGTAGGACTTCAAGCCTTTCCAGTAGTCATCAGGTTAAATAAGCTTTGACCAGGATTAACTAGTGCTCCAATTGCAGGGTAAAAATAAGCTAAAGTAGCAGCACTAAATTTATAATTAAGGACAAAACTATTATTATTAACATCTTCTAATGTAAGACTGTCTGCCCCTTGACTATCATGCTTAGAAGCATCAAAAACAGGGTTATTATCAGGAAAATTTACTGTATTTTTATGATTAGCTTTTTTAGTTTTGGTTAAAACATGATCCTTATTAACCTGATTGTGGTAAATAATACTATTAACTAAAGATGTAGTTCCTAATGTAGCTGTAACAAAAGTTAAAGCAAGGTTCTTTAAAAAAACCATAATTTTTTCTTTCTTTAATTTTTAATAAAGTTTAGATTATACTAACACATATTTAGCTTTTAAACAATAAAGAAAATAAGCTTTAAAAAAGCTATTATTTAATAGCTTTTTTAAAATAATTTGAGTTAAAGTAATAATTAATTAATCTTTACTATATTGTGATAGTAAGGACTGATTAAAGTAGCCCCAGTGTTACAATTAAGCATTTCAACTTTTTCATAAAAAGTTACATTTATCCCTGCTGTATGTATTTTTGAATAAAAGAATAACATAATTCCTTGTTGATTTTCAAGAGCATTGGTAACGAATCCACTAAAAGGCAATTTACTTGCGGCAAAACTCACATTCGTCATTCTAGCTTCTTCTTTTTGGGCATCTTCACGATATTTACCACTTAAAACAAACTTTCCTGTATAGCGAGTATAATAATCAAAACTTCCAGTTATGTAAGACAGCATTCCTCCATTATTCCCTAATTTAAAAGCACTTAGCATATCATCTAATGCTTGTGTAGATAAACGTAAAGCATAACCGTTAGTTATTGTATTAGGTTTAGAAACTGGAAAAGCGTTATTTCTAAAATAATAGTAAATATTTCCTTCTGCTATATATTGATGCACAAATGAGTCTGGATTAAACGGACTCACAGTATTAAGGTTGCTTTGAGTATTACTAATAGTACTTATTGTGGTAGATTGAGACAAACTAGTAACATTTACAGTTTGGGAAAGCCCAGACCCTACAGTACTGCTAAGGGCTAGGCTAATTAAAAATTTTGATAAAAACATTGTATTTTGCTATTTTCAAAATGAAAAAAGGACTTAAATTGCTATATTGAAAGTTAAAAATTAGAAAGCAAAAAAGTGCCTTTTGACACTTTCATTTTTTAACTTTCTTATTTAAAATATACCATTTTTTTTTGTTTACAAAAATCTAAAAATAAAATAAGGTTAATTATAAAAGTATATAAAATTAATAGTTAAGGAATTAAAAATAAAAATAAATATTTCCTTCATGGAAGAAAATCAAACACCAAATATTGTTAAAGCTGAAGAAGCAATAAAAGCAAATTGTTATTTTAAGCAATGCCAAAATCAAGCTCAGTATAAAGTAGATGATAAGAGTATGTGAAACTCAGTCTATAATAAAAAGAGATATGTTTGTGAGGATCATCTTCAACAACACCAAAAAAACCAAGCAACTAAAAAAACTGTAGCATGGATTATTTGTATTATTTTGATTTTGCTTATTTTAATCCTGGGGATAACCTTCTTCATCTGACAGTTTTCAAATATTTTTTAACATATTTCCTATCTATCAATTCAAAAAAGTTAATTCTTTTAAAACCCATTGAAAATAAACTTTTATGCCTATTAATAAAAATCTTCAATCTCAAGCTACTACATCCTATCCTTTAGCAAGTTTATGAAGAAGCTTTTTTGCTAGACTTTTTGATTGAATGATAGTTTCTATTCTTCCTTTTGTTCTTGAAATAACTAGTAATTTATGAAGTGCTAATCATGTTTGGCCCCCCTTAATGATTACAGCTATTTCTGTGTTTTTAATGCTAGGAGGGTTTATTTTTATACCTTATTTTAGTCAGGGACGCTCTTTAGGTAAATATCTTTTACGAATTAAGCTAGTGACTAAAAAAACTAAAATTTCTTTTTGGGCTATTTTTAGTAGAGAATTTATTTTAGTATTTGTACCTTGGCTAATTGCTATTACTATTAATTTGATCATTGCTTTTGCTTATCATATTAATTTAGGGCAGGCGATTGGGAATGAAAAAAAACATTTTATTCCGCTTTTATTGTTTAGAGTAAGTGTACTTTTTTATTTTTTATGATATCTAGGACTAGGAGCAGCTATTAAATTTGATAAATACCATCAGTTTTTTGTAGATCATTATTTTGAATTGTTTGTAGTTAACCCTCATAATTTAAAAAAAAGTCAAATCAAAAAAAAACCTTATGTCACTATTGATCAATCCTATGAGCATAGCCATTTAGGACATAACCAACCAGGAAACATTAGTGAGGAAATTTTAGATGAAATTAATGAATTGTAAGCTTTGTCATTTTGTGTTATATATAAGTTATTATTGCTATAAGATCTAAAAAAAAGAAGCATCATCCTTATGAACAAAGTAGAATCATTATGATTTGATAAGCTTAACAAGCAACAATATGAAGCAGTTTCTAAAACTGAAGGACCAATTTTAGTTCAAGCAGGAGCAGGTACAGGGAAGACTAGAGTCATTACTACTAAAATTCTTTATTTAATGTTGTATAAAAAAGTAGATCCTACTCAAATTTGTGCCATTACTTTTACTAATCGAGCTCGTAAAGAAATGGAAGACCGCTTAAAAGCTACCATTGATTTTAGCTCTCCTTCAGAAATTCCTTGTATTAAAACCTTTCATGGTTTATGCTTAAAAATCTTGCGTGCAGAGCAAGGCTGAAGCAATGTTTATAATCGAAACTTTACTATTTTAGAACCAAGACAAGGCTTGGCAATGATTAGAAATGCAATTAAAGCCCAAGCAGGGACTAGCGTTCAATTAGATTATGATTTTGTCAAAAAAAAAGCTCAGGACATTCAAAAACTTATTAATCTTTTAAAAAAAAGAGGATTTTCAGCTTATGATGAAAAAGAGCAAGCTCGGTTTTTTATTGAAGACATGAATCTTATGCCTATAGCTCTTTTTGATAAATATTTTCCTTTTTATAAAATGTATGAGGATTATAAAGCTCAAAATAATATGCTTGATTTCAATGATTTAATTTTTCTCACTTTACGTTTTTTTAATAATAATGAACAAGCCAGAACTAAATGAGCAAACCGCTTTCAGTATCTCTTAGTAGATGAATTTCAAGATACTTTCCCTCAGGCTTTTGATTTATTGTTATTATTAGCAGGTCAAGGTCAGCAAAACATTACAGTAGTAGGAGATCCTAACCAAGCTATTTTTGAATGAAACGGAGCTAATCCTCGTTTTATGCTTGACTTTCAACAATATTTTAAAAATGCTCAGACAGTACGGTTACAAAAGAATTATCGTTCTACTACAGAAATTCTTAATTTTTCTAATTTTGTATTACAAGAAGATTCAGCATTATCCAAAAATAATTTAGAATCATTTAGTGGTAAAGGTCCGAAACCATTTATTATAAAAGCATATGATAATGATGAAGAAGCTTTTAAAATTGTGCAAAAGATTTTAGCTTTAAAAAAAGAAGATCCAAAGCTTACCTTAAACGATTTTATGATCATTTATCGTTTGAATTATCAATCATTTCCTTTTGAAAAAGTTCTTACTAATTGTAAAATTCCTTTTCGGATTGTAGGGAATGCTCCCTTTCTAGGTCGCAAGGATGTCATTGATATGCAGTTTTTACTCCATTTATTTAATAATCCTACAGATCATTACTGAGAAAGAGTTTTATTATTAGTTCCTCAAATAGGACCAGTAAGTTGAAGCAAGATGAAAAGTACATCTAAAGAAGCTAACATTACTATTCATCAATTAATTACTAAATCATTATCTTTATTAAAACCAGACATGCAATTAAAACTAAAAAACACGCATGAGGTTTTTCTTCAAGCTCAACAAGAGTTGCATAATGCTAGTTCTTTAAAAGAATGACTTCCTTTTTTACATGACTGAGCTTATATTAAAGCAAATATTAATAATGAGCATAGTAACATTAGAACTTTTTTTGAAGTGTTGTGTGAAGAAGAAGATCTCCTTTCTGAGGAAGATCAAAAGCTTGCTTTGCAAGAAAGACTACATTTATGCTTAAATAATTTAATGCTTGAAGCTCCTAGTGTGCAAAAAAAAGAGGGAGACCAAATTACTAAAAATAGTAATGTTATTTTGAGTAGTATTCATAAAGCTAAAGGCACAGAAGCACAAGTAATTTTTGTAACAGGCTTATGTGACGGAAAATTCCCTTTTCATAGGTCAAATGGAATGGAGGACATCACAGGAAGACCCTATAAGGCAGAAGAAGCTCGGATCTTTTATGTAGCTATTACAAGAGCTAAAAAATACTTATTTCTTAGCTATTACATGACAGATAAATGGAAAAGTTATGATATTTCTCCTTTTATAGCAGACCAGCCTAAAATAGCTCAATATTGTAATTATCCTGAATCAGCTTTAGACAAAATTCATCAAGCAGGTTTGACTCATAAAACTGGCTTAAAGTTAGCTCCCCAAGACAAAGTAAACCACACCCTTTATGGGATAGGGAAGGTAGTAGCATTATATGGTAATTTTGTAGATATTACATGAGAAAAAAATTCTAGTAAGAAAATGCTATCTCTGCGAGATCCTAATTTACAAAAAATTTCTTAAATAAATATAATAGTATTAAAAGCAATTGATAAAAAAGAAAGTCTAAGTAAAAGAACACCATTATGTATGATAAACCAATGCATATCAGTGCTCAATTTGGTCAAATTGCTAGTTTAGTTTTACTAGCAGGAGATCCTTTCAGAGCAAAATATATAGCAGAAACCTTTTTAGAAAACCCTACTTTAGTAAGTGATACTAGAGGAATGCTTTTTTTTACAGGTCAATATAAAGATAAAACTATTACAGTGGGATCACATGGCATGGGTGCAAGTTCTGTCGCTATTTATGTAGATGAACTATACCGCTTTTTTAATGTACAAACGATTATGCGGATTGGTTCTTCTGGAGCATACAGTGCTAAACTAAAACTTAATGATATAGTAAATGTCAGTGCTGCTTTTGGAGATAATAACTTTGATGAAAGGTTACTAGGACTGAAACTACAACAAGCTCCAGCTAGCCCCCAAATTGTAGCTACAGTCCAACAAGCAGCTTTGGCTCAAAACATTAGTAGTATCTTGCACACAGGAGTAGTGCATTCTTCTGATTTATTTTACAAGCAAATGGAGGATGACTGAAAAACGATAGCTAGAGCAAATCATGCTTTAAGCGTCGAAATGGAGTGTTGAACCTTATTTTTAATTGCTTTACAGTACAAAAGACAAGCAGGATGTGTTTTATCCATTGTGCATACCCTAGAGGATGATCAATGAACTGAAGCTAAAGATAAATATTCGCTTTTTGATAAAGTTGCTAAATTAGCTTTAAAATCATTCGCGATGCTTGTTTAAAAGCATAAAAAAAATTTAAAAATGTTAATATTTTGTTACTAAAGATAATAATTATTTATTTATAAAATCCATTAATTATGCAACAAGCAGAATTTTCTTCTATTATAACTGATTCTATTGGTCTTCATGCTCGTCCAGCTGCTATTACAGTGAATGAAGCTAATAAATTTCAATCAGAAATTAAAATTTTTTCTAACGGAGCAGAAGCTAATTTAAAATCCATTATGAATGTCTTAGCTTTAGCAATTAGATACCAACAAGAATTCAAAGTTGTAGCAAAAGGACCAGATGCACAAGCAGCTGTCGAGGCTGTAGAGCAAACTATGCGTACTAACAAACTGATCAGTTAATAATTTTGCCCTTAATCTATGCTTAAACATCTTCTTTTATCTCCAACTTTAGCATTTGTATTAGTTAGTGCTAGTACTTCTACTTTAGCTTGTTCAAAGCAAAAGTACGACCAAACGTTATGAGTCATTACAGATTCTGGTACCATTACTGATAATTCTTTTAATGAAAGTACTTATCAAGGAGCTAACGAGTACATTCACAATACACTAGGACTAAAAGACACTAATGCTTCATACATTCGTCCCGAGAACCCTTCTCGTGATCAATTAGTAATAGCATATAAAAGTGCAATTTTAGATGGAGCAGAAAAGTTATTACTTCCTGGTTTTTTACACATTCCTTACCTTCCTTTGATTAATAATTTAAAAACTAATAATAAACAACCAGTACATGCTGTGATTGTTGACGGACCTTTTAGTCCTAAAGGAAATGATTCTGATTTTATTTTTGCTAACCAACATTTACAAAACATTATTGACCTTTCTTATTCCTCAGAAGCTAGTGGTTTGTACGCAGGAGTGATTGCGGGAGCTTTTGCTTCTACTCTGCCAAAGAACAAAAGAACAGTAGGGATGTTTGGAGGAATTGATAATTTTAACACAGTAGATAATTACATGGCTGGTTTTATGACAGGAATTAGTTTATGAGATTATGTTATTAGTCCTACAGGGCAACAAGATCCCAAAGCTGCTTCTTTATGCAAATTATTCACTGCTGTAGTGCATGATATCAATAAAAACACTAAGCCTGCTCCCATTAACTGAAATAAGAAACAAGCTTCTCTTGATGAAAATTCTGGTAAGTTTAATAAGATTAATGATAATGTGCCAGTAGGTTCTCCTGATTGGTTTTCTGGTAGTTTTATTCCTGGAGGAGGAAAGTATATTTCTCAAAGTTTAGTCAGTAGTGGAGCTAACATCATTTTTCCCGTAGCAGGAGTTCAGCTAAACGACTGCTATAATTTAATTAGCAAGTACCAAAACTCTTATATTTTTGGAGTCGATAGTGATGCTAGTAAAGTCTATAAAACTCATATTTTAGCTTCAGCCTTAAAGAAAGTTAAAACTTCTGTGGCGGAAGCCTTAAATAACACTCGTGATAAAATATGACCTTGAGGAAAAGTCTATAGTTCTGGTTCTAAAGAAAATCGAGCTTGAAACGGTCTAGCAGCAGCAGCCGTTAATAACCAAGCAATTACTACTTTAACTAGTAGTGATGCCATTAATGATTTAATTTATGGGAGCCCAACAGTATCAGGAATTATTAAAATGTTTAATAAAATTAACCAAGATAAACCAGGAAGTGCTTATTTAAATGATTTTTTTAAATTTGTGAACCAAAATGCTCAAGGTAACATAGGAAAATATTTATTAAATTATCATGTCAAAAATAATGAATAAAACTCAAAAGTCAAACCCTAAAAACCGTTACCAAGATTATGCGATTCATATGGATCACATTACTAAGTTTTTTGGTTCGCTTAAGGCTAATGATGCTATTAATTTATATGTTAAAAAAAACACCATTCATGCCTTAATGGGAGAAAACGGAGCTGGGAAAACTACTTTAATGTCGATTCTTTTTGGCCTGTATCCAATGGATAACGGAATTATTAGAATTAATGGCAACCCAGTGGAGATCGGATCTCCTGCTCATGCTCATATCCTTAAGATCGGCATGGTGCACCAACACTTTCGTTTAGTACCTAATTATAAAGTGTGACAAAACATTGCTTTAGGAAATGAAAAGGTTTTTGCCAAATTATGAATTAATAAAAAAGCCATCATTAAAAAAATCAAAGCCTTGTGTATTTTATATAATTTAGAAATTGATTTAAATGCAACAGTAGCTAATATTTCAGTTAGTATGCAGCAAAGAGTAGAAATTTTAAAATTACTTTACTGAGAGCTAAATATTTTAATTTTTGATGAACCAACTGCTGTTTTAAGGGATAAAGAAATTGATGATTTTTTAGCTATGCTGCAACTGATGAAAAAAAATGGCAAGACGATTGTTTTTATAACCCATAAAATTAATGAAATTTTTAAAAGTTGTGATGTCGTCACTGTCATTAAAAACGGAACCTTTGTAGCTAGAAGGCACATTAAAGAAACTAATCCTCAAGAAATAACTGTGGATATGTTTGGACACCCTCCCCAAGAAGTAGTTAATCAAGAAAAAACTACTCATACCCAAGACCAAACTCCAATTTTAAGCTTAAAAGCAGTAACAACCCATAAAATAGGAAACCGTAAACTAAATGGTTTAGACAAGGTTTCTTTGGATGTTTATCCAGGAGAAGTTTTAGCTATTGCGGGAATTGCCGATAACGGTCAAAACGAGCTAGACGAAGTCATTAATGGAGTGAGAAAAGTAACTAAAGGCTATCTTTTCTTTAACGGAATTGATGTCACTAAGCAATCCGTTTTTTATCGCAAAAAAATTGGCTTGTCCTCCCTTCCAGAAGACCGTAGTTATTATGGAGCTTTAATGAGCAATAACCTTTTTGATAATGTGCTCCTAACCCAGTACCGTCGTTTTCCGTTTAGTGATAAAGGGATTTTACGTAATTTTTATGTGCAAAGCTATGTGCAAAATTTAATTCGTGATTATGATGTAGCAGGAGCTCAAGCAGGGTTTGCTTTGTTTGGAGACATGTCTGGGGGAAACCAACAAAAATTAATGCTAGGAAGAGAATTGGACCGCTCCCATAATTTAATTTTAATGAATCAACCTACTCGGGGTCTTGATCTGAGCGCTTCCTTTTTTATTAGAGAACAAATCATTAAAGAAAAGCAAAACAAAAACGGAGTGCTTCTAATTTCATATGATTTAAATGAAATTATTAATTTAGCCACAAGAATCTTAGTTATAAGTAAAGGACAAATTGTGAAGGAATTTGAAGCAAAAAATACCAACATTCAAGAAATTGGTCGAGTTTTAATTGAACATGAAGGGGAACAGGCTCATGAAACTATTTAAGCTAAAATGGTGGTTCTTTTATAACAAAAACCTTTTCGCTTTGCAAAACATTGGGTATAACAAAAAGCTCAAAAGAAACATTAAAGGGAGCCTGCTAGCCTTATTGCTTGGTTTCATTGTAGTTTGTATTGCTGTAGGAGCAAGTGATGCTAATCCTTTAACTTTTTTTGGAAAAAGCTTTAGCTTTGCTTTTAATGGCTTGTTTGTAGATCGTACTATGATTTTTATGTCCGCTTTTGGCTTAGCTGCTTTAGCAATTGCTATTTGTTTTAGAATTAATTTCTTTAACATTGGAGTACCTGGGCAAATGATGATGGCAGGGTCTGTTGTGACTTTATTTGCCATTAGTCAAACTAATTATGTCAATGGAGCAGTAGCAGGAGCAAAAATGAACAATTCTTCTTTTATGATTATTGCTTTTTTAATTGCGATTAGTGCAGGAGCTATTATTGCTATGATTAGTGGAGTACTAAAAGCCTACCTTAATTTAAACGAGGTGGTTACCACAATTATGATGAATTATGTAGTGTATTACTTTACAAAATGAATCTTTTTTAACCATCCTGCTTTGTTTGATAACGGAGTGGGAGCCTCTAAAAACTATGCTAGCAGTTATGGCTTTATGACAGGGCAGTACCACTTTATTATTCCTTTCCTTTTATTAATTGTGATTGCAGCTTTATTAATGTTTATGATCCGTTATACTACTTTTGGGTTTAGTATGAAAAGTATTTTTGGTTCCAGAACAGCAGCTCAGTACTCTGGAGTAGAAGTTAAAAAAGTGATTGTCATTACTAGTATGCTGGCAGGAATGATTTCTGGCATTGTCGGCTTAGTTTTTTATATGCTCCTCAACCGCCAAATTATTTATAGTAATGGGCAACTCCCTGCCATTGGGTTGAATGCGATTACTATCAGTATTATTGTCTTTAATGATCCAGTCGGGATTGTGGTCTTTTCTTTATTATGGGCATCCTTAAAAACAGGAACGCTAGGAGCAGCTTATGCTCCAAGCATTAAAATGAGTACTGCTACTGCTAACTTATTATTTGGAGTGCTAATTTATTTTGCTGCTTGTAGTAAATTGTTTTACCACTTTAGACCATGGCATTATTTAAGAAAACACCTGGATAATCGGCTTAGTGTCCTTCCAGAAGCAACCAAACATAACAAAACAGCCATTATTGCCAAAAGGGCTAGGGCGTCTGCCAAATTAAAACAATTGGTTAAGGATTATCGCTTGCATCAAAAAACAACCAAAAAAGCTCATAGCATCGCTTTAAAGCAAGTTAAGGATTTTGAAGCAAGAAAAAGCCTAGCTCTGCAACAAATGCAAGAGCTTGACCAAGCTCACCAAGCTTTTAAAATTAACAAAAGGGGTTTCCAAACTAAAATTACTGTGTGTCAGAGAAGGTTAAAATTTTTATTTAACCAAACAGCTTATGACAAAAACCATTTTGGACTAAGAGGACTGAAAAAAGCATACAGACACAATCAGCTTATTTTAAAAGGAAGAGCCATGGATGATCATATGCGTCTTAATAGTTTAAGTTTGGACGACATGGCTGCTTTAAAACGCTACGGAGCAACTGTTAAATTTTATTATGAATTTAAACACCAACAACATGCAGAGCTTTTAGAGTGACAAAGACAAAAATACATTGCTTTGCAAGACTTTAGAAAGCAAAGGTTTAAGTATTACTGCCAAGTCCGTAAGTTAAAATACCAAACTTTAATGAAGGTGCTTGCTAATAACCATAAAAGGTTTGTCCAAACATGAAGTTTTTATTTTAGTTATAATAAAGCTCATGATGTCAAAACCTTGATAGCAAGCTATAAAGAAGCCAAGGTTAAATATTTTAACAAGCTTAGTGAGATTAAGCATAATAACCTACTCAAAAAAGCTGAACTAAAAGCGAGTTTTCAAGCAGAAAAACAGCAACTGTTGAGTCAAAAATTAATTTCAAAAGGACAAGGAGCATAAAATGGACATTATTTATTTCTTTTTTCAAAACCTTACTTTAATTTTTAGTGTTTTGGCAATGGGAGCAATGGCAACCTTATTGTGTGAAAGGGCGGGAGTGATTAACATTGCTGTTAATGGACAAATGATTTTTGGAGCCCTCTTTTTTGCCATCTTTTGTAATGTTTTGTTTAATAAGACAGGAAGTGTGGGTCCTGGAGTACAAATCGGTTTTCTCTTTGCAGTTATGGTAATTGGAGCTATTTTAAGTTTACTGCATAGTGTCCTTACTGTAACATTTGGTACAAACCAAATTATTGTAGGAGTAGCGATTAACCTTTTAGCTTTAGGGATTGCTTTGTTTGTTACTAACCTACCAAACTACCCAAGTGGGCAAATTTTATTACATACTAATATTATTGCAGCTGATAGTAAGCACAAGATTTTTAACATTTACTTTATTGTCAGTCTTGTTTTATTAGGCTTGTTATTTGTTTTTTATCGCTGAACCAAACTAGGAACCTATATGGCCGCAGCAGGAGAAAATCCTCATGCTGTTAATTCAGCTGGGATTAGTGTTTTCAAACTTCGTTATTTAGCTGTTATGATCGCTGGGGTTTTTGCTGCTTTGTCAGGAGCATTTTACACCTTTGCCATTTCTAGTGCCTTTTACGGTAATGTACAAGGGTTAGGATTTATTGCTTTAGCAATTATGATTTTTGGGCAATGAAGAGTGCAATACATTAGCATTGGAGTCCTTATTTTTAGTGCTTTATATAGTGTCGGGGCTTATTTAACTCACTTTAACAATATTCCTGCAGGAGTGAAAGCCAACAATGTGATCTTTAAAGTGCTTCCTTTCTTATTAACTATTATTACCATGATTGTTTTTTATCGTTATAATAATACTCCTCGCTTTAGTGGGATTCCCTTTGTACAAGGAGAGCGAGCGTCCTCTAATTAGCTTTCTTTTTAGCTTAAAAAAGTTAAAATATCAATAACAAATTTAATTTATTTATTTTAATAATATGAAAATCAAAGAATACTTTGGGATTGCGGCCAGTCCAGGCATTGTCAATGCCAAAGCCTTAATTATTGAAGAACCCAAGTTTAATATTATCCGTGAAGGAGAAGGAAGTAGCCTTGAAATCAGTCATCTTCAAACAAGTATCAAAGCTACTCAAGCAGATTTAGAAAAACTGAAGCAAATTACCAACCAAAAGCTTGGTCCAGAACAAGCAGCTATTTTTGACGCTGCGCTTGGGATTACTAATGATCCAGAGTTTATTAAAGAAATTAAAGCTTTAATTAATGAACAAGATGTCTCAGCTGCTCATGCGGTACAAACTGTAGGAGATAAATACATTAGTTTTTTTAAAGCAATGAATGATGACTATTTTAAAGAGCGAGCTCTTGACATCAGAGATGTCAGAGACAGAATGCTTTGTCATTTATTAGGAGAAAACAAAATTGATTTAGCAGTGATTGATTATCCTGTCATTATTATTGCTCATGATTTAACTCCTTCCCAAACTATTCAAATTAATGATAATGTGAAAGGAATTGCTTGTCAACTAGGAGGGCGAACTTCTCATGCAGCCATTATGGCAAGAGCCTTAGAAATTCCTGCAGTAGTTGGTCTAGGAAGCATGATTAATAACATTAAAGCAGGGACGAACACTTATCTGGACGGCTTAAGTGGTAAGCTCTTGTTTGATTTACAAGGAGAGGCTTTAGAAGCTTGAAGAGCTAAAGAAAAGGCTTATGCAGTACAAAAAGAACAAGAAGCTTATTTTATGGACCAACCTGCTCTTACCAAAGACCAGCAAAAGGTGTTGCTTGAAACGAACGCAGGTACCCTTAGTGATGTTAAAGTTAGTTTAAAATATCATCCCCAAGGTGTTGGTTTGTTTCGAACAGAATTTTTATACATGGAAGCTAACACCTTCCCTTCTGAAGAGAGCCAGTTTGAAACCTATAAAAATGTTTTAGAAAGTTTTAAAACCCACACTGTAGTGATGCGTACGCTTGACATTGGAGGAGATAAAACCTTAAGTTATTATAAGTTTCCGCAAGAATTAAACCCTTTTTTAGGGCAAAGAGCGATTCGCTTTTGTTTTAAACGAGAAGATGTTTTCAGAAGTCAACTGAGAGCTTTATTAAGAGCGAGTGCGTTTGGTAAATTAGCCATTATGTTTCCTATGATTGCTACTTTAAATGAGTTGTTTCAAGCTAAAAAGATTTTAGCAGAAGAAAAAGCCCGCTTGGAGGCTGATGGTGTGGCAATTGGTAAATATGAAGTAGGAATGATGATGGAAATTCCAGCTGCTGCTATTGCTGCACAAAAATTTGCTCCTCATTGTGATTTCTTCTCAATTGGAACTAACGATCTGATTCAATACACGATGGCTGCTGACCGCCTGAATGAAAAAGTAGCTTATTTATACCAACCGCTTAATCCTGCTATTTTAGGGTTAATTCAGCATATTATCAAAGCAGGACATCAAGCTAACATTTGAGTAGGAATGTGTGGAGAACTAGCTGGAAATTTATTAGCAGTTCCTTTATTAATTGGGATGGAACTAGACGCTTTTTCTATGTCTCCCACTTCTTTACCTGCAGTAAAAAGACTGTTAGCTTCTGTTGATAGTACTAAAACTAAGGTCTTATTAGAAAAGGCTTTAGCGTGCTCTACTGAAGAAGAAGTAAAAACTTTAGTGAAAGAGCAGATTCCTTTTGATTATTCTTTGCTTTAAAATCATTGATATTAATTATTAAAGGTTGATTTTAAGCATAGATAGTGTTAAAATTGATAAGATTATAATTTTTAGAATTTAATAATTAATTTTTTAATAGATCAGGAATTTAACATGCGTAAGTTTTTTGGATTAACAGCAGCACTTTTGGTAGCTAGTGGGTCCGGATGCAGTGTTACGGCTTGTAGTAGTGGAATAGACCTTAGTACTTTAAGTGCAAGTGAGAAAGCGAATGCCAAGTCCCTTTATAAAAAAACTTCTGAGAACCTTTGAGACCTAAGAAAAGAACAAGGGACTGAGGTTAGTTGAGGGGATTTTATCAGCCCTGTTCAAGAAGGGGCCCCTTCTTATAGCTATTTGTTTATTTTAGAGGACTTAATTTTTGTGACAAAACAAAAAAAAGTAACTGCTTCTGAAGCACATGCTATTAGTGTGAGCTATAAGTTGCATAATGCTCAAGATAATGATGGTACATTATTAAACCAAGTAATGGAAGACGGCTTTCTGTTAACAGTGAAGGGGAAAAGTAGTCCTTTTAGCGGAGCTTTAAACCTGGAGATTCAAACAAACATTTTGTGATAGGATCATCTTGTTTTAATTTAATTACTTTTAAAAATTGCTAACAAGCAATTTTTTTATTAAGCTAGTTATTATGGGATAGATTAGCTATTAGAGCTATTAATTTTACTTGATAAAAGATTTTTATTGTGTTATAATCCTTAAGGTTTATTTAACTTTATATAATCTTTTAAGGAGAAACAAATTGAAAAGATTTTTTCAAATAATCTAGGCATATAAAAAATAATAAATTTAAAAAATTAAGAAAAATATATATTATGAAAAAATTTTTAACAATAACTACTGCTCTTACATTATTCACACCTTGTACAAGTTTTGTGAGTGGATGTGAGCAAAACAATCAAAAACAACAACCTACTATAAAACCAAAACCACAACCAAAACCACAACCAAAACCCAAACCCAAACAAATACCAGTTGTTCAAATTAACCCCCCTCTTTATACTGATGAAAAAAAAGCATTAGTTAATTTTGCAAAATTCATTAACCAATACTCTTTAAATGTTGAAACGCCTAATTCAGGAGAAATTACACCCAAGCTTTGAGATCGATGAATGGTTGTGGATATGTTAAATGATGACTGAAACGCTTGAGGTGGATTATGTCTGGGATTATATAACTATGTTTATTATAAAAAAGTAAAAATTACTAGAGGTACGAATACAAAATGTGAAATGTATTTTATCAACAACCCAGTGCTTGAAAAATTTTTTGGTTATACAAAAGAGAACCCTTATCCTTTTTATATTCTTGGAGTTTAAATTTAACATTTATATATAATTCACTTTCAAACAAATAATTGTTTTAAAAAGAAAAAATTTAAGATTTAAACTTATAAATTATAAAATATATAAAATTAAAAATATTCTTTTAGAAATTCAAACAAGATGGGATTATTTTCAAAAAAATTTCGTCCGTTTAGCATACATGCTCCAGTGGACGGAACTATTATCAAAATCGAAGAAGTAGAAGACGAAGTTTTTTCTCAAAAAATGCTAGGAGATGGGTTTGCTTTTAAACCAGAAGCAGATAAATTTTATGCTCCTTTTGCAGGTACCTTAGAAACTGTATTACCAATGTGTCATGCCTATGGGATCAGACATCGTTCTGGAGTATCTGCTTTATTACACATTGGGTTAGACACTGTAACTTTAAATGGAGAAGGTTTTAAAAAGCATGTTAACCAAAACGATAAAATTACAGAAAAGGCCTTGTTAGTTCAAGTAGATAGAACAAAGATTCATAAAAAGTTTCCAAACATTAAATTAGTTTCTCCATTAATTTTTTTACCAGATGGTATGGCTAATCATAGTATTGAATTATCTGTTGATTATGGTTCTAAGGTTAAAGCAGGAGATTTAATTGGAACTATTAAGTAAAACATTTTGAGGTAAATGTGATGCGTAAATTTTTAGGGCTTAGCATGATGTTGTTATTAACAACAGGAACTGCTATGAGTACTATTGCTTGTGGGACTTATAATGCCAAAGTAGGAAACTATTATAATAGTCAAGTAACAGGTTTTGATGCTGCTGATGTGATTACTGCTCTTGCAGGAGATTCAACTCGTAGTGATTTATTTGTAGGTACTAAAAGCCACGGTTTGTACGATGTTCAAAATGAATCTACTTCAGCTGAAGTCTTTAAAAACAATTCTCAATATACTTTTTTAAGTGTGTTTAAACTTGCAGAAAACACTAATAATGACCTTTGGATCAGTGCTCAAGTAGAAAATCCTCAAAAACAAAAAACAACATCCTTACTTGTCAAACCAGCAAATAACAACAATTTAGTTCCTGTGAGTATTACTGATCCTGCATCTAAAAAAAGCCTTACAGATTTTAAAATTAATTTTATTGCTAGCGACAATACAAATTACATTTTTTTCGAAACTACCATTAATAACAATGATTATTTTTATCAAAGCCTTTATGTAAATGGAAAATTTACTAATTTAAACATTCCATTTACTACTTCTGGGAAGTATGACATTAAGCAATTAAGCTATGATTATGCTAATCATGCTATTTGATTAGCAACAGACTCAGGGTTGTTAGTTTCTTATCGTTCTGCACAGGGGTATAGCCCTTTTGCTAAGGTTGAGGTTACAGCAAGTGGTTATAATAGTCATTTAACATGTGTTTATGATGATACAATCCAAAAAAGAATTGTTATTGGAACTGCTTCAGGAGGAGCCTTTTATTTTAATACTCCATTACAATACACTGCAAGTGTGCAAGGCTTTCATTTATTTCAGGATGCTAAAGAACCTGGTTTTCAGTACGAAGGCATCCTGAGTATTCAACCTTTTTATAAAGGACAAACTGATCAATTAAAAGGATTTATTTTAATCTCTAAAGAAAACGGGACTTATTTATATACTTCAGATTATACTAACCCTACTTTTTTAAGTGGAGTAGATTCTTTATATGAAAACAGTTATGCTTACACATCTATTTTTAATGATAATTATTTAGGAACGGCAGGGAAGTTATATAAGTTACCCCCTTCTACTTATGATTGAACCCCAATTACAGAAAAAATAGGAAGAGTTTTAGGAGTGGTAGCCCTTTCAACATCTACTATTTATGCTAGCACTAGTGAAAAACAATTAGTAAGAATTAAAGATTAAGACACTGGTTTATTTTTTTGGAAGCTTCACAAAACCCTAATTTTTTTGCAAAAGTCGCAACTAAATGACAAGCCTTTTTAGCTAGAGTAAGATTAAAACCCCTTAGTGCAGATCAAATGTATCCATATGACTTCAAGCTGTTTGCTTGAAAAAAAATTGGCTACATTGTGTTTATTAGTGCCGTATTATTTCCTATTACGATGGATGCTATTTTTGCTCTTGCTTTTATTGGCTATGCTAATCAGCCAGTCCTAGGATACATTAATATTTTAAGGTTAGTTTTAAGATTAGTGAGTGGAGGGATAGGGCTAACCTATATTTCGCTTACCCATAAAGGAGCGGTAGCTAACATGGTGATTACAGGAGCCATTGGCTTTTATGCATATTTTTTAGCTTTTCCTGTAGTAACTTTTTTAATGCAAACCATTTTAGCAGTCTTTTTAACTAAAGGGACTAACTTAAGTTATTTTATTATTATGCTGATTAACATAGCAGTAGAAATTGCTATTTTAGCTTTTGTTCTTTCTATTTCTCCTAGATTAAGAAGAAAAATTATTAGTACTTTGAAAGAATTCAAAACACTTAACCTTTTTGTTGCTTTGTTAATCGCAATTTTAGTGATGTTTGGATTAATTTACTTATTTGGTTTTTTTAATCAATTAATTAATGGGAATACTACTTCTGCTAATCAACAAACCCTGAACTATGCTTTAAAATCATGATATAACATTATAGCTTTAGGGGTTTTTACGATTTGTATCGCTCCTGTTTTAGAAGAAATAGCCATTAGACATGGACTATTTCAATTAATAGGCGACCCTGTGATTGCTTTTGTTAGTTCTTTTTTCTTTTTTGCTCAAATGCATATTACAGCTACTAATGATTGACCCCATATTATTGGTTATTTAGGAGGTTCTTTAGCCTTATGTTGTAGTTTTGTGTACTTTCGCTATAATGTTACTTATAACATCATAATTCATGCTACTAGTAATACTATTGTTTTTGTAATTATGTTAGCCACTTTAAAATAATTTTATGAAAACAATTATGGTTCAAAACAATGATGTGAATGTTGCTTGCATTAGGTTTTTGAAGAAATATTTTCCTACTATTCCTTTAGCTTTGCTTTATCAAGCTATTCGTAAAAAAAGAATTATCCTTAATGAAGGACGGATTAAAAATTTTAACACTAAATTAAAATTAAAAGACACTATAAAATATGCCCCTTTTTTAGCACAATATCATGTTTATAAACCCCTTACTTTAGCTAAGCCTTACCATGTGCACATTGTTTATGACCAAAATGATTTATTAGTAATAAAAAAACCTAGTGGTTTAGCCGTACATCATCCTGACCCACAAAAAAGTTTAGATAAGCATGTTTTAGCTATGTTAATTTCTCAAAATCGTTATCAGCAAACAGAGCAATCATTCATCGTGAGTCATACAGGAAGACTAGATAAACTAACGACAGGGTTGGTAGTTTATCCTTTATCACGTTATTTACAAAAGTTTTTAATGCAAAACTGAAATAACCACAAGCGGATTATCAAACTTTATCATGTGCAAGTAGAGGGACATGTTCTATGAGACACTTTAAAAACACAATATTATTGCTATAAAGATGAAGCACATAATAAAATGGTTGTAACAGACCAAGCGATTGCTAATAGTAAACCAGTGGTTACTATCTTCCATAAAATAGCATATGCCAAGCATAAAACATGTTTACAAGCAGAATTAGTTACAGGAAGAAAACACCAGATTCGTGCTACACTAGCTTTTTTAAAACATCCAGTTGTGGGCGATATCAAGTATGGAGCACAACCGCAACCTTACTTTGCCTTATATGCTTTTTGTGTATCATTTTTACAAGAGAGCCTTTCTTCGCCATCACTGCCTAGTCAACCTATAAAAATGCCTCTACCACCGCATAATTGTTGCTTAAATTGTATAAAATAAAAACATAAAATTTCTTTTAAAAACATTGTGAAATCTAAAAAAAATGCTTTAGCCAACGTTCTTGCTGGGTGTGGTTCTATCTTTTTAAACGCAGCTATTCAATTTATTTTGATGTTTGTTTTAATTAGTGTTTATGGAGTAGCCTTTAATGGTTTAGTTCAAGTTTCGCTTGCTATTACAGCTTTTATTGGTACAACTGAAGGAGGCATTGGGCTGATGACAGTGGTTTATTTAATTAAACCTTTATTAAATAAAGATTGAATTAAAACTAATGAAATTGTGAACACCGCTAAAAGACAAAACATGATTTTTGGCTTTTGAACCATGGGTCTTTTGTTTATCTTAGCCATTGCTTTTGCTTTGTATGAAACTAGGGGAGGGGGTGCTACCCATACTTTAGAAAATGGTTCTGTAGCTAACTTTGGACTTGTCTTTGGGATTTTTATTTTTGTTGGGATTCGTTGGCTCCCTATTTTGTTTTTTTCTGCAGCTTATGAAAATTTATTACAAGCAAGCAACCAAAATTACTTTGCAAATCTGGCTAAATTAGCTGCTGAAATATTAGTTTACATGTTTATTATTGGGCTTTTAGTCCTCAAGGTCTATCCTTTGGTTCCTTTTTTAATTTTCTTTTTGGCTGCTTGCATTAGGTCATATTTAGTAGTTTTTTATGTTAAAAGGCATTTTTTATGGTTAAACAATTATTATCGTAAATTTAATAAAACTTTAATTAAAAACGCTTTTTATGCTACTGTGCATAAAATAGGGATTATGTTTTTATTAAGTAGTGACATCATCATCATTTATTTAATTCTTGGTTTTCGGGTAGGATCACTGTTTACTTTTTACAGTACTATTACAATTACAATTAGACTTTTAATGATTAATTTAATGCAAGCATGAAGGTGTTATTATGCTTTATGAATAGCAGATGAAGGCAGGTTATATGCAAAAGATTTTAAAAAACTAGATTTTTTTGCTTTTTTATTAGCTTCTTTTGCTTTTATTAATCAGTTTATTTCCAGCCCTTATATTTTAAATGCTATTTATAACGGGAGTGCCAATGATATTATGCACTCTGAAGCTTGGTCTAATCAACAAAGAATCATTTATGAAAACATTTTTCTTAAACCTACCTTTTCATTATTAATGGGCTTAGTGGCTGCTTTAGCTGTAATTTCTGAACCATTTCAAATGCTTATTTTTGCTAAGAAAAAATATAGTAAAACTGCTTGGGTCACACTGGGCTTTGGCATTATGAATGTGGTACTAGGACTAATTTTATGTAGTGTCTTTTCAGCAGAGTTGCATTCTTACATATGAGCTTTATATAGTACTGTGATTGTAGAAATTGTTCTCTTTTCTTTTTATTATTGCTACCTGTGAGTTTATAACTGGTTTTATTTATCGTACAGTAGTGCTTTCTTTAGTTCAATTCGGAATTGAATCTTATTACTTGGAAGTATTATTGTTGCTACCTTAATTATTTACCTTTTAGTATATCCAAGTAACATAGGGTACGGAAGGTTTGGCAGTCATTCTTTATCCTCACGAGTTTCTACCTGAAGAATTAGCTATTTACTCATGATTTTATTTATTATTTTAGGCTTATCTTTTGTTACCATTGGTCTTTTGTTTAGTCTTATTTTTATTGATAAAATTTTTATTTATTTAATTCAATCTCCCAAAGTATGAAAATTACGGCAACGCTTTAACATTAAAAAACATAAATTGTGGCAAGCTAAATATGGCTCTATCTTAATCGGAGCAATTCCAGAATACCAACCATACACTATTACAAAATTATTTAAAATTATTCCTACTAAAAAAAATAATGAAAAACAGTCCTCTCAAAAAAAAGACCGCTCCCATTCCAACAGAAACACGTAAAAGAGTAAAGGCCCTACAAAGAGAACTTGATGATTATAGCTATCATTACTATGTTCTAAACCAATCTCTAGTTAGTGATGCTGTTTTTGACCAAAAAATGCACCAATTAAAAGCTTTAGAAGCAGAATTCCCTAGTTTATGTACTTCTGAATCCCCTAGTCAAAAAGTTGGTAGTAAAGTGGCTCAATCTAAGTTTGCTAAGGCTAAGCATACCTTTCCTATGCTTAGTATTAAAGATGTGCATAACCAAGCATCCTTATTAGATTTTGATAAGGTTAATTGTCAAATGCTAGGGGTGAACCAAATTGCTTATTGTTGTGAATTAAAAATTGATGGAGTTTCTTTATCATTAGTCTATCAAAAGCACAAATTACAACAAGCTTTAACCAGAGGGAATGGAACAGAGGGGTCAGTCATTACAAACAACGCTTTATGCATCAAAGATGTTTTACCCTCCATTAAAGCTGATCATGATTTAGTAATAAGAGGAGAGGTTTTTTTAGATGAAGCTACTTTTCAGGTCTTAAACCAAGCATCTCAATTAAATGACAAAACTATATCTTATGTGAATCCTCGTAATGCTGCTTCAGGCTTGCTTCAAAACATTGAAGACACAAAAGATATTCATACATTAAAAGCTTTTTGATATGCTTGCTATGGTTATCCTGTCCAGCAAGTGCAAACTCAAATTGAGTTATTACAATTTCTTAAAAAACTAGGCTTTTCTACAGAACCTCATTTTCAACTTTGTGACTCTATGGATGAAGTTTGGGCTTTTATTCAAAAGATTGAAAAAATTCGATTTCAACTAGCCTTTGGCATTGATGGGATTGTCATTAAAGTGAATGATATAAATTTCCAAAAACAATTAGGAGCAAATAGTAAAGCCCCGCGATGAGCAGTAGCATATAAATTTGCTCCTAAAACTGCGATTACTACTATTAAAGCGATTGTACCGTCTGTTAAAAAAACAGGACTGATTCATTATAAAGCATTATTAGCTCCTGTTATGTTAGCAAGAACCACGATTAAAGCAGCCACCTTAGTTAACCCCCGATTTATCCAAGAGCGAGATTTAAGAATTAATGATGAAGTAGAAATTAGAAAAGCAGGAGACATTATTCCTGAAGTTATGAGGGTGATTAAAACAAAAAAGAGTAAACGCCATCCTGTTTGAAAACCTGTAATCCATTGCCCTTCCTGTCAAACTACTTTGTTATGGACTAAAACTAAAAGTTGACAATATTGCCCAAATCGTAACAAATGCCCAGGACAAATCTTTTTTAAAACTATTTATTTTGTTAGTAAGCCTGCCATGGATATTATGTATCTTAGTGAAAAAAACCTCCAAAAGTTATTTGAAGCAGAATTAGTAACAAGTTATTGAGATATTTTTAAGCTACCCCAACAATATAAAGCCATGCTTAAGATTGAAAGAATGGGAATCACATCAGTAAGAAAATTAATTGATAATATTAATAAAAGTAAAAAGCTCAATGCAGATAGGCTGCTCACTGCTTTAGGGATTCCTCACATTGGACCAAAAAGAGCCCAATTTTTGATGGAATCATATCCTAACCTATTAGAATACCATTTACTAACCAAGACTCAAATTTGTAATTTAAGAACTTTTAATGCAAAGTTAGCTGAGCAAGTGATAGCTTTTTTTGCAAATAAAAACCATCAAAAACAATTACAACTTTTAGCAAAGCAAGGAGTTAATGTAAAATATCTTAAAGCGAATAATAATCAAAGCTTAGCTAATTTAAAATTTGTTATTACAGGGAAACTTACTAGACCAAGACTTTATTTTGTCAATTTAATTACAGCTAACGGAGGAAAAATTATGAGTGCTATTTCTGCGAACGCTAATTATTTATTAACAGGACCAAAAGGTCTTTCAACTAAAACCACTAAAGCCAAAGCAGCAAGCCAATATGCTGTGAAGGTAATAAACGAACAACAATTATTAAAATTATTACAAAAAGATCATTATGAATAAAGCTATCGATTTAAAAACCTTACAACTATTAGCTCAAGAAGTTATGCTTGAGCTAGATCCCATTATGATTCAACACATTCAAACAGAGTTTAACATTATTTTAGCAGAAATGAAAGTGGTTAACAGTATTGACACTAGTAATGTTAAACCAACCCATTACTGTAATCCTCACTATTTTAATACTCTGCGTACAGATCAAATTGAACCACCCTTAACGCTAGAACAAGTAGCAGTTAATGCTCCAGTCTTTAACCCAGACGGATATATTATGATTGACCCCGTAATTCAAAAAAAATAAAATGGCATTAGAAAATATTTATAACCTTAGTATTACAGCAATAGCTTCAGCTCTTAAAAAAGAAACTATTACTCTGAGTGACTTGTATGAAAAAATTAGCATAGCTTTGAACAGTAAGTCAATTAAGGCTCTTAATGCTGTAGTATCTCAAATTGATTACCATGAAGCAATTAAAGTTTTAGCACAGCAAGAAGAGCCCAATAATTTACTTTGAGCAATTCCTTATGCTATTAAGGATAATTTCTGTACACAAGGCATTGTTACGACAGCTTCTTGTAAACTGTTAGCTAATTATGTGCCTCCTTTTGATAGTACTGCAGTAGCATTGCTTAAACAAAAGCAAGCAATAGGAGTATGTAAGACAGCACTAGATGAATTAGGGATGGGAGGAAGAGGATTATATGCAGCTAGTGGAATTGTGCATAATCCTTTTGATCTAAAGCGTATTACAGGAGGTTCTTCTTCTGGCTCAGCAGCTTTAGTAGCGAGTGGACTGCTCCCATTTGCTTTAGCAACCGATACAGGAGATTCTATTAGAAAACCAGCATCTTATTGTGGATTAGTAGGGTTTAAACCCTCTTATGGATTAATTTCTCGTTTAGGAGTAATCCCATACGCTCCCTCACTTGATACTGTAGGATGCATGACTAGAAATGTTACTGATACTGCTATTGTGCTAGATAGTTTAGCTTGTTATGATCCTCAAGATGCTACTAGCCGTAGTGATTTAAAACCTAGCAATCATTCTTATTATCAAGCTTTAACCTTAGCAGATTCCACATACAAGGTTTGTGTTTTAGCTCCGCTACAAAAGCAATTATCCTCTTCATCGCAAATAGCCTTTGAACAATTAACCAAAACCTTAGAACAAGAAGCTTCGATTCAAGTAGCAACAGTGCCTTTTGATGAAAAATTACTCCAAACCATTCATTCTATTTATATGATTTTATCTTATGCAGAAGCAGTTTCTACCCATAGTAATTTAGATGGGATTAACTTTGGAGTGCGAAAAAATAGAGCAACTTATCAAGAAACAATGCGTCAATCAAGAAGTCTTGCTTTTAACAAAGTCGTTCAAGAGCGGTTTGTCTTAGGTTCATATTGCTTACACCAAGAAAACCAAAAAAACTTGTTTTTAAAAGCAAAAAAAATTAGAACTTTAATTAACCAAGTTTTTAGTAATTTATTTTGTGATTATGACATTGTTTTATGACCTGCTGCTAATGGGATAGCTCCTTTAATTGAAACAGCCCAAAATACCACCAGTTATGAAGCTAATGCTCATAAAAACTATCTTGAGCATTGCTTAATTATCCCTAACTTCCTGGGTAGTCCTTCGCTTACTGTACCATGATATCTTAAAGATAAGATGCCTGTAGGAATTAACATTAATGGACAAGTAGGAACAGAACAAAAAGTGCTTAACTTTGGATTATTAGTAGAAAAAATAACAGGGCTTAGCGATTTAAGTGCTACTAACCTGAAGAAAGGAAACATTAATTGTGACAAATAACTTAGAAGTAATCATTGGTATTGAAAACCATGTGCAATTAAAAACTAAAACTAAAATGTTTTCTAGGGCTCAGTTTGCTTATCATAATCCCCCTAATAGTACTACCAGAGCATTGGATTTAGGTCTTCCTGGAGCAATGCCTACTGTTAACCAAGCAGGAGTAGCGTTAGCAATTAGAGCAGGATTAGCCTTTAAGATGACTTTTGCTCCTTTGCTTATGTTTGATCGTAAAAATTATTATTACAGTGATTTAGCAAAAGGATTTCAAATTACTCAGTTCTTTGAACCTATTGCCCAAGGAGGAGCTGTAAAGGTACAAGTAGGTGATCAAGAAGAGACTATTGCTTTAGAGCGAATTCAAATTGAAGAAGATACTGCTAAGCAAATTCATACTCCAAATTATACTTTTTTAGATTATAACCGTAGTGGAGTAGGCTTATTAGAAATCATTACTAAACCAGTAATGCATGACGCAACTACTGTCATAGCTTATCAAAAAAAACTGATCCAAACGCTTCAGTTTTTGCAAGTTAGTGATGCAAAAATGAATGAAGGTTCATTTCGTTGTGATGTCAACATTTCTTTAAGACCACTAGGAGCTAAAACTTTAGGGAATAGAGTAGAAATTAAAAACATTAATTCATTAGCAAACATTAAAAAAGCGATTGAGTTTGAAATTAAAGCTCAAACTGAAATCATTATGCAAGGCAAAACTGTAGTGCAAGCGACGAAACGCTTTAGTGAAGAACAACAAAGAACCATTTTAATGAGGCTAAAAGAACAAACGCTTGATTATCGTTTTTTTACAGAACCTAACATTCAACCTGTTGTGCTTGAAAAAGCGTGAATTGAAAAAATTAAAGCAAACATGCCTTTGCTTCCTGATCAGATTTTTAAAACCTATGTAACAAAATACAACCTCAAACCAAGTCTAGCCACTCAGTTAGTAGAACATTATGATTATTTTGTTTTCTTTAATAAACTAGTGAATTATGACACTAATTATCAAATAGCTGCTAATTACCTATTAGGAGATGTATGAGCATATCTGCATAAAAACAGCCTTAGTTTAAAAGCTAGTAAGCTAAAAGTTGCTGATTTAGCCAAGATTGTGAATTTACAAACCCAAGAAAAAATTTCTTCTAAACAAGCTAAAGCTTTAATTAAAATTGTTTTAGAAGAAGGAGGAGAGCCCCAAGCCATTATAGATAAGCTAGGCTGAACTTATTTAACTGATGAAGCCACCATTACTAACATTTTGCAAGATTTGGTTAAAAATAACCAAGCTTTTATTGATAAGCATCAAGAAAGACCTGATAGAATTAAACGCTTGTTAATGGGAAAATTAATGCAAGCGACTAAAAATAATTGTTCTCCTCAAAAAGGACAGCAAATGATTGATAAAATATTATTATTAATACATAAAGCAGAAATTTAACTAAAAATTATGGCTCAAAAAATAACCAACCAAAGAAAAAACGAACCTAAATACGCTCTTGTCACAGGAGCTTCAAGTGGAATAGGAAGAGAGTACAGTAGATTACTTTTAAGGGAAGGGTACAATTTGATTGGAGTATCTCGGAATTGTGACAATTTACACGATTTTGAAAAATTTTTTCCTTCCCAAAAGATTATTACTTTTAATTATGATTTAAGTGATTTAGCAAACATAGACCTACTTAAAAAAGAAATTAAAGATTACAACATTGTCCTTGTGATTAACAATGCAGGATGAGGATACTTTGGAGATTTTTTAGATAAAGATTTTGAAGAAGATTTAAACATGATTAATTTAAATGTTTTAGCCTTAATTAAATTTACTAAAATCTTTTTAAAACGCTTCCGTGCTAATGATGTAGGAAGAATTATTAACATTAGCTCTATTGCAGGAGATAGTGTAGGTCCTTTATCTGCCACTTATTTTGCAAGTAAATCCTTTGTGACTAAATTTAGTGTAGCAATTAATACAGAATTAAAAAGAAGACATAGCAATGTCAGGGTAGTTACTATTTCTCCAGGGCGTTTGCAAACTAATTTTGCAAAAAGAGCCATTAAAAACTGAGAATCATTTTTTGCTCGTTCTGAAAAAGCAGCTAAAATTTTACCTTTAGATTACTTTTGTAGAAAAACCCTTAAAAAAGCTCTTAAAAGAAGAACTAACCGTAATGTGATTGTTTTAGGCTTTAAGAATAAGTTTTATTGTTGAAGAGCTAAGTTTTGTTCCATGAAAGCATCAGCAAAACGTAATTATAAGCGGTTTTTATTATTTGTTTAATTTAAAATAATAAGGCTGTTGAGGTTTATAGGATAAAAAGCCTAATCTAATCTATACCAAAAATGAAATAAAAGCAACCATGAAACAGTTATTAAGAAATTATCCATTCATGGCTTATATAAGATAATTTGGTAGGATTATTGATCTAACTAGCAGGCTTAAAAAAACAGAAATTTTTCTGTTTTTTTAAAAATAATTTTTAGCCTAGTGTGAAGCCATTATGATGTTAAAAGTTGGTGTAACTGTTGAGTAATTATCTTTTGAAATATATAGCATTATCCACTCCGTTACTTGTTTTTGTTAAAGTATTATGTAAATTTTGTGTTTACTTAGCAACAATGTTTTTTAAAAATATTGTAGGCGAACCTACTACATTTAATGCTCCAAAGATAGTTATTATTTTTTTAATGTAAGTTAGAATTTTAAATTATAATATTTGAAAAAAATTTTAACTTATCATTTAAGAAAGTAAAAATCCTAATCTAATCTATTCTTTATAAAATTAATATTTTAAGAACAAGAAAATAAATAAGCTTTATTTTGCTAAAGACATTAAAAAAACAGAAAACTTTCTGTTTTTTTAAAATTATTTTGACCTTAATGCCTAGCTCATAATGATTTTAAATGATGGAGGGAATGTTTCATATTGATCACGTACCAGAAAATCATATGCAAACATAAACTTAAAGTTGATACCAATAAGGGGTTTTGAGGCAGCACGGTCTGCGTTTCATTCGTTATCAACAGTTTGCCCAAATGATCCTCATTTACCATAATTAATAGACATGTGATAAGCGGTATCAGATTTATCATCTGTCCAAGAACCAAAATCCCCCATGTGTTCTTCTAATCTACTTGATCATGTAATAGGGTCATGGAAATAGCCTTGTGCTGTGTGTTGTTTTAATTCAGGCATCGGTCCACTATGAAAGTCATCATCATCTAATCATTGAAACAAGTAAATTGGTCAAGCATGATAGTTATAATCAGAAAGTTTAAACACAATCTGATCTAGAAAACCAGAAAAGCCGTTATAATCACTGCTAGTTAAATAAACATTAAAATTAAAAAAATAATCTGAATCATTGATAACAGTGATATTGTTATTTTCTGAGTTACTTATTTTGGTTATAACATTTTGTAAATTTTGTGTTTTGTGCATAGTAATTCTTTGTAAAGCAATTGTAGGTGTGCTTGCTACAGTCAGTGCTCCAAAGACAGTTATTATCTTTTTCATCTTAAATTAAGGTTTTAAATCTATGTTAATAATATTAATTATTTTACACTATTATTTTTAAACAAAAAGAAGAAAATAAAGCTTATGCTTCTAGGAGCATTAAAAAACAGCATGTTAGCTGTTTTTTAAGAAATATTTTTAGTTTAATACTTAATAATTAAGCCATTATGATTTGAAATGAAGGGGCAACTGTTGTGTAATGATGTCAATACACACTATATGTAAAACCAAAGTTAAAAATTATACCACTCAAGGGTTTTGAAGCCGCACGGTCTGCGTTTCATTGGTTATCAACAGTTTGTCCAAATGATCCTCATTGCCCCCAACAAGTAGCCATATAAAAAGCTGTGTCAGATTTATCGTCTCTTCATTCTCCAAAATGACCCATGTGATTTTCTAACCTATTTGCTCATACCATGGGATCATGGAAAAAGCCTTGTTTGGTATGACTATTTAACCCAGGGAAGGGACCAGTATGAAAATCATCATCATCTAACCATTGAAACAAATAAACTGGCCAAGCATGATAGTTATAATCAGAAAGGTTAAAAGCAATTTGATCCAGAAATCCCGAAAAGCCATTATAATCACTGTTAGATAAAGTGACCTTAAAATTAAAATTATAATCTGTATCTTGTGTATCAGTAATTGAGTTATCAAGCCCGTTGCTTGTTTTTGTGAAAACATTTTGTACCTTTTGTGTTTGATGGGGAGCAATGTTTCTTAAAACTATTGTAGGTGAACCGGCTACAGCTAATGCTCCAAGAATAGTTATTATTTTTTTCATATGAATTTAATGTTTGTAAGTTATTTAATAAAATACATTTTAACATATCATTTTTAAAAACAAAAGGTAGGCAAAATAAGTACAAAAAAAAAGAAGCAATCGCTTCTTTTTTTATTAAAACATAATTCTTATGAATTAGGGTCCTTCATACCATGCACTAGTTAAATTTTTTCCTGTTTCTGCGTTGGCTACCATAACTTTGGCTCAGTCATGATTTCATGTTGTTTCTGTATAGAAGAAAAAGTCTAAAGTTTGATGAGCATTGATAGCGTTCATCATCATGTCAAAAAAGTCTAATTTACTATAAGCAAAACTACGAGCTATCACATATAACTGTTGTGAAATAGTACTGTTAAATAAATCATCATCTAAAGGTCATAATCCTTGAACGGGTGTACCAAAATACCCTTTAGTCATATAAGATAACATTCCTCCTAAAGGATTAACTCCGTTATTTTTAGCTCAAAAGTAAGCTAATTTTAAATAGACCATGGAAGGTTGACCCATTTGTAAAATATAACCTTCTGTGTTGCCTTGATGTAACGGAGGGAAAGGCATCCCATGACCTCAAGAATAATAAGCAAAATAATCTCCAAATTTTGAAAAGTCATAACTATAAACATCAGCTGGATTAAAAGGTTCTAAATGACCAAGGCTGTTTTTTTTGTTATTGATGGTTGCATTAATGCTACTGGATTGCACAACTTGATTTGTTATATTGGTAGTTTGCATAATGCCAGGGGTAATCATCCCACTAAGGGCGATACTGATGAATGTTTTTTGGAAAAACATGTGTGCTCCTATAAATATAATTTTTATTTATTATTATTATAAATTATAAATAAAATTTAACCTATTCTGACATTTTCTGAAGGATAGGCAAAAGCATCGGCTTTGATTTGTCTTTTTGACCACGCTAACAGAGTAGAGCTGACTCCCATTTGACCAATAAACATTAAAGCACTCATTAATAAAATATTAAAAGCCCCCATACTATATGTTTTTCATGTGCCTAAGGCGTTTAACCCTGTGGTTCCAAAAGCACTACAAACTGTGTAAAAGACATTTAAAGGATTGTATGTATAATTGGTAGCACTAATAATAAAAGTAGTAAAACCTACTAAAATAGTAGCGACAAAAATAACTACTCCTGCTAGTTTAGTGGTAGCAGATGGAATTCTTTTTTTGAAAACATTAACATGTTTTTTTTGCCTAATGGTGCTCACGACTAGTAAAATTAAAACCGCCAGCGTAGTAGTTCTTATTCCTCCTGCTGTAGAAGAAGGAGCAGAACCGATAAACATTAAAATACTATGCACAATTTTAGAACCATTAAGAAATTGACTCACATCTACTGTGCTAAAGCCTGCGTTACGAGTAGACATAGTGTTAAAAAAGATCGCCATAAAACCATTAAAGCCATGGTGTTCTTTTAAAATAAGGGAAGATGAAGACCCATATTCAATGGCACACACAGCACTAGCTCCAATCACAGAAATACTCCCATAAGTAATAAGGTTAAGTTTAGTAAAAGTAGTTAGTTTTTTGCTTTTATCAAAACCAAACTTAGTACGGTATAAATCATAAAAAGTAGGAAAACCAATTCCTCCAATAATAAATTCAATTAAAAAGATAAATTGAATCCCATAATTACTTTCATAATTTAAAAGAGAATTTTTGCCAATAATATCAAACCCTGCATTATTAATCGCAGAGATAGAATGAAAAATTCCTGACCATAAAGCATGTCCAAAATTATGGTATGTAACATAAACTTCTTTAGTACCTGGTTTTGCTCCACTAAAATAGAAAATAATAAATAAAATAACAGCCCCAAATATTTCTATTAAAATTAAGAACAAAAAGCTAATTTTAAGAATTTTTAAAGTAGAGGCAACAGAGTGACCCCCCCTTTCATCATAAGCTAGAAATAAATCTTTAAGCTTAATTTTTAATCCAAGCAAAGTTCATAAAATAACTTTAAAAGCTAAAACACCAAACCCTCCTAACTGAATTAAAACAGCAATAATAACTTGCCCTCAAATACTATAGTCTTGTGAGGCAGAAGGAATAGAAAGTCCAGTATCAGAAAAGGCGGATGATGCGTTAAATAGGCTTAATAAAAAGTTTCAAGCATATGAGACAGATCTCCCATCAATAGTGCTGTGTCTGTGAACTACCCCAGGAATGCAAAGCAAAAAGGCTCCTAGCATTAAGATTAAAAAATATATCAAAAATATTTTTCCTGCAGTTTCTTTTCAAGAAGCATAGCTTTTTAATTTTTTAAAAAAAGCTTTAGCTTTTGGATGGGCTTTTTTATTATTTTTAGCAAAAAATAAAATATTAAAAAGAAATAATTTTTTGCTTGCTTGTAACATGACTTTTGCTTTTTTTGTTTAGTTTAATTAATTATAATTTATGAATTATTGAATAAATATGTTAATTTAACATTAAACATTATTATTCTAAAATATTATTTTAAATATATAAAAAATTATGGCTAGAAAAAATTTTGCAGTTATTGGATTAGGAGCATTTGGAAGGTCAGTTGCTGAAAATTTAATTAATAAAAAATTACAAGTTACTGTCTTTGACACTAAAAAGGATAAAGTAGATGCTTTTTCTCAGGATCATGAACCTTTTTTAGCTGTTACTGCTGATTGCACCAATAATCAATTTATTGAAGAACATAGTATTAGTAGCTTTGATTGTATTATCCTTGCCATTGCTTCTAACATAGAAGCTTCTGTCATTATGGCTTCTAAATTATATGAAAGCGATCTTGCTTCACGAGTTATCGCTCGGGCTAAAAATGAAACTCAAAAAGGCATTCTTAAAAAAATTGGGATTAATAACATTGTTTTAGCAGACCAAGAAATAGGAGAAGTTGTAGCATCACGAGCTATTTTTGGAGTAGATTTTCAAGTAAAAATTATTAATAATGATTTTGGAGCTGCTGAAGTAGAGGTTTTAGATGAAAATAAAACCGCTCCTCTTAGTACCTTTAACTTATTAAATCAAAAAGAAATTATTGTCCTTTTTATTAAAAGAAAAAACACCCTTTTCCGCCCTTCGGAAGTTCAAGAATTAAAACTTAATGATCGAATTTTAATTGTAGCAAGGATTAACAAGATTGAAACAGTGATTAATTTTTTAAGAAAAAAGATTAGTTTTTTTAATAAAAGGCTTGATTTCTTTTATAAAAAAGTATATAATTTTTAATCGGTGAGTAAATAATGTTATTTTTATGAAAAGCATTTATACTAATCTAAGTCCCTAAATCTTGTAATAAGGTAACAAAGCTCATCAAACAAAGTTCAAGATAGTTGAAAACGTATCTGGATTTCTTTCATTTCATTTTTCATTTCATTTTTCATTTTTTTTACTTTTCTTTTATAACTATCTTTATCCAGATACAGAACAGTGGTTTCACTGTTTTTTTATTATTTTTTTTAATTAAAAAAATTAAATTTTTTTGAAATTACTGTGTTAAAATAACTAAGGCGTTAATGGTATCATGTTTAAATAGTGAAGATAAATTATGCCTAGTTAGCTCAGCGGTAGAGCATCCGGCTGTTAACCGGCAGGTCGCAGGTTCGAATCCTGCACTAGGCGCCACGGCCTGTTGGTGAAGCGGTTAACACACATGCCTTTCACGCATGCATTCACGGGTTCAAATCCCGTACAGGTCACCATCTTATCGGGTGTTAGCTCAGTTGGGAGAGCAACTGCCTTACAAGCAGTAGGTCACAGGTTCAAGTCCTGTACACCCGACCATTATCAAGCTGGCTTAGCTCAATTGGTAGAGCAACTGACTTGTAATCAGTAGGTTGGGAGTTCGAGTCTTCTAGCCAGCACCATATAAAAGCCTAATACTTATTTTTAGAATAATGATATTTAAGTATTATTTTAATATAAGTATCTTCACCGGGATTGGCGGAATTGGTAGACGCACCAGACTTAGGATCTGGCGAGGCAACTTGTGAGGGTTCGAGTCCCTTGTCCCGGACCATTATAAACTAACATTTAATATAAAGGATAATTATGATTATTGAAGCAACTGATAAAATTCTTGAAAAAAACATAGGTAAAACTGTAGTACTAGATTGTTATGCCACCTGATGTGGGCCCTGCAAAATGCTAAAACCTATTTATGCCCAAGTAGCTCAGGAACTAGCAGGCAGTCATCCTGATGTGGTATTTGCCTCATTGGACATCGATCAATATAAAGAATTTGCAAAAACCTGAGAAGTGCAAAGTATACCAACCATTATTATATTTAAGGATAATAAGGAAGTCAAACGTCATACTGGTTTCATGAACAAACTAGCTTTGGAAAAGTTTTTGTTAGAAGGATAGTATTTTAGTTTGAAAGTAATAGCAAATGAAATATAAAGTTGTTGCAATAGACATTGATGGAACCATCAGTAATGATTTTAATTTTGTTTCAAAATTAACCAGAATAACCATTCAAAATTTATTAAGCCTAGGAGTAAAAGTTGTTTTTGTGACAGGGCGAGCTTGGCAAAGAGCCATGACAGTGATTAAAAAAATTGCTATAAACCACGAAAACCTTTATCTGGCAGCCTATAACGGTGGATATATTGCTCATTTAAAAGAACAAGAACCTACTTTAATCAAAGAAATTACTTTTGACCCTCAAGAAGTAAGGTGAATGCATCAGCTTGCTAATGATTTTAATGTCGTTGTTTGAAATTATGGTCGTGAAGCTGACCAAGACCCTAAAATACATGGGTACACATCTAAGTCTCGTTCCTTAGCGATTGGCTTTTTAAAGTTTATTAACAAAGCAAGCTTAAGTTATTATGATCCTGACAAGCACACAGCATTAAAATCATATAAAATTGATCTTTGTGGCAATGACAAAAACATTGCTAAGTTTGAAAAGTGAATGCTTCAAGAAAAGGCATACCCTCATTATGCTTATAGAATGGGAATTCATTTTTTAACCCATTTTCGTGAAATTAATCCAATCGGAGTTTCTAAAACAGAAGCATTGAAGTTTTTAGTAAAAGAGTGAGGGTTAACTGCAAACGATGTGATTGCTTTTGGAAATGGTCATAATGATGTAGAAATGCTTAAATGAGCCAAAGCAGGAATAGCAGTTAAAAACGCAGTCAAGCGAGCTAAAAAAGTGGCTAATCATACTACCGACTCCTGAAGAAGAGATGGAGTAGCCAAAAGGTTAAAATTAATTTTTAATATTTAAAAATTTATTCTAATAATTATTTGTACACTTTTAATAATCCTAACATATCATTTTAAGAGGTTTATTTAGTACTTTTTAAGAACATTTTCAGTTAAAAAAGCTTTTGCGTTTTGTTAATTAGAGACGAGGCAGCAATTAATTCTTTTGTAATAATTTTTAAAAAATTTTAACTACTTGTAAAACAAATTTAAACGAAGGTACATATAACAGCTCCTAAATCTGTTAGAATAGCAGGAATTGATTTGAATTTTAACTTCCTTTATGTTGATATATAATTTAATTAATTTAATGTTATAATTGTTAAAAATTTATTAAAAAAATTTAAAGACAAACTTTACATTAAAATGAAAAAAACAATAACCATTCTTAGTGCTTTAGCTATGACAACCTCTCCTGCTTTAGCACTAAATGTAGTTTCACATAAAACCCAAAATTTCCAGAATATTTTAAAACCATCCAAGTCAAAATCAAATGTGACAAATTATATTAGTACTTATTTAGCTACAAGCGATTATTTCTATTTTCAAGCTCGTCTAAGTACTAGCACCTATAATGGCTTTCCTGCTTTTATGAACCAGATCAAAGTAGAAGGTTATTTACCAGTGTACTTTTTTCAATGATTAGATGATAATAACTTTAGTACTACTTGATGACCTGATTTAAGTCAACATACACAACATGGCCTTTTCAATGATCCTTTTACATGATCAAACAGACTAGACCAACACATGGGTCATTTTGGTTGTTGGCTAACTGGTTTATCACAAACTGCTCACAGTATGCTTCATGGTAGAAACTCTACTTGTTTAACCACTTTTATAAACAGTGCCGAAGCTGGATATAACCAAGCTGTTAAAGCTGGTAATGTCACAGGAATTGATTTGAATTTTGGTTTTACTTTTGATGTTAGTTCTAATTATAAGCGTAAAGAATATACTGTAAAAGAACCAAATTATGTTATTCTTACGAGTTAATAATTATAATTTTAATTAGATTTATTTATTCTAATAATTATTAGTAAACTTTAAGATGAGAAGTGTCAACGGGGCACCTCTCATCTTATAGTGTACGAATTAAAATTAAAAGTCAGGTTTTAATATTTAAATTAAAAAGCCGTTCTTAAATTTAATAAAATAACTATAATCCATAGTTATTTTTTTTAAAAAAAATGGAAACAAAACCTTTGAACCATGCTGAACCCCATATTTTAGAAATAAGAGATGTGATCAAGCAATATGATGATAAACCTGTTTTAAGAGGGATTAGTTTTAATGTGCGCAAGCATGAGTTTTTTACCATAGTAGGACCTTCAGGTTGTGGTAAAACCACTATTTTAAACATCATTAATGGCATTATCAAAGCTGACGCAGGAACAGTGAGCATTAATGCTAAAAATGTTAATAAAATTCCTGCTTACAAAAGAAATGTCAACACCGTTTTTCAAAATTATGCTTTGTTTGAACACCTTGATGTTTTTAATAACATTGCTTTTGGTCCTCGTTTGAGAAAGCAAAAAAGAAGAGATTATGAGGCAGACATTGATTTTTATTTAAAACTAGTGAACATGAGTGCTTGTAAATATAAGAAGATTAGTGAACTTTCTGGAGGACAAAAACAAAGGGTAGCTATTGCAAGAGCCTTAATTAATAAGCCTGATATTTTATTATTAGATGAACCTATGTCTGCTTTAGATGTTAATTTAAGGCAAAACATGCAGCAAGAATTAAAAAAAATTCAACGCAAAACAGGCATTACTTTTATTTTAATTACTCATGACCAAACTGAAGCTTTAATGCTTTCTGATCGGATTATGGTAATGAGTCAAGGAACGATTGAACAAATTGGTACTCCTACTGAAGTTTATAATGAACCAGATAACATGTGAGTCGCTCAGTTTATTGGGGATTCTAATATTATTAGTGATGCTGTTTTTGTGAAAGATAAAGTAGTAAAGTTTGATGGACAAGAATTTGCTTGTTTAGATACTAATTTTGGTCAGAAAGAAACAAGAATTGATGTGTGCTTACGCCCTGAAGATATTATTATTAAAGCTCCTCAAACTGGTTTTATAGAGGGAGTTGTAATAGAAAAAAAATTCAAAGGAATGACTTATTATGTCAATGTTAAAACTAAGCATAGAACTTTTTTAATCATCACTACTCAGGATTTAGCCTTACAACAAAAAATAAGTTTAGCTTGAAACATAGACGCTTTGCATGTCATGTGAAAAATGATTGAGGATTAATATGATTAAGTTATTGCTTTTGCTCATAAAAACAGTAAAGTTTTTAAAAAACAAAACAATTTTGCTTGGGAGCAGAATTTCTAAAGTAAGAATCTTTAATAACAGAGTTTTTTGATTTTTATTGCCTTATTTATTAGTGTTAATTTTTTTAATTATTCTTCCTTTGTTTTTTGTACTACTTTATTCCTTAATAAACCCTACACATAATAATTTAAATTTTGCTCTTAATTTTAAGAATTTTGTCGTCTTTTTTAGTGATAGTTCTTTTATTACTTCTTTATTGTTAGCCTTAGGATACGCAGTTGCAGCAGCTGTGATTGGGCTTTTGATAGGTTACCCTATTGCTTTAATTATGGCAAACACCAAAAACAAATGAATTAAGCAAAACATGCTTATTTTTATTACTTTGCCGATTTGAATTAATTTAATTATTAGAATGATTGGTTTGCAATCATTGTTTAAAATTATTAATCCTAATTTAATTGGAAGTCCGATTAGTATTATTATTGGAATGGTGTATGCCTTTTTACCTTTTATGATTTTACCTATTTATAATAGTTTACATAATTTTAACCAAGCTATTTTACATGCTTCAAGTGATCTAGGAGCAAGTCCATGAAACCGTTTTCTTAAAATTACTTTTCGTTATTCTTTACCAGGAGTAGTAGCAGGAATAGCTTTGTTAATGGTACAAGCTATGACTTCTTTATTAGTGGTACATTTTATGGGGCAAGGGCGTTCAAACCTAATTGTGCAAGTTATCCAATCATATTTAATGCAGAATGGAAGCTTTGGAGTAGGGGCAGCGATTTCAGTTATTTTAGCTGTTTTTATTTTCTTGTTATTGACGCTTAGTCATTTTGCAAGAAAACTTTTTCAAAATAAAAAAACTAAAAGTAATTTACTAGGAACGGTGGTGGTCTAATGCGTAGTTTGTTGAAGCGATCTTATTTTGCTTTAATTTTATTAGCAATTTATATTCCTTTGTTTGTTTTTGTTGTTTTTGCTTTTAATTCTAATGATAGTATGAGTGTGTTTGGGCACTTTAGTGGACAATGGTTTCAGGCTTTAAGTCAAAAGACAGGACTAATTGGGGCCTTATTTACTTCCTTGTTAGTAGCAATGATTGCTTCTGCCTGTGCTACTGTTTTTGGTACTTTAGCTGCTGTTGGCCTATCTAAGTGTCGTAAAATTACCCAAAGGTCAATTTTGAAAGTAAATTTTTTGCCTTTAATTAACGCAGATATTATTACTGCTGTTGCTTTAATGATCTTTTTTCTTTTTTGTAGCTTTAAGTTTGGCTTTTTTACTTTAGTTTTAGCTCATATTTCTTTTACAGTACCTTATGTGGTCATAACAGTTTTCCCTTTAATGAGAAAAGTAAGCCAGACTAATATGCAGGCTGCTTATGATCTGGGAGCAAATAATCGTCAGGTTTTTTGGAAGGTAATTTTACCAGTTATTAAACCTGGAATTATTGCAGGAGCTGCTTTAGCTTTTGCTGCTTCTTTTGATGATTTTATTATTTCTTATTTTACAAGTGGAGCTACTAATAACATTGCGGTTTATATTTATGCAGTCAAACGCCTAGAACCATTTATTAATGCTTTTGGAGCTTTGTTATTGTTAGTCATTGTTATTTTAGTCATTTTATGAAACTTGTTTTTAAGCTATAAAAACTATAAAACGATAATTAGCTCATCAGAAAAGATAAAAGCCCACATGCAACAAAAGATTCTCTTTTGTGAAAAGCATTTAATTAAAAGTTTTTATTATCTAAATTATCCTTTAGTTTTTCAGACTAAATGGCAAAGGCTTAATCAAATCTTGTACAAAAGACACCAAGCTTTTATTATCAAACAAATTAAGCGTTATGAAAAACAAATCATTTTATGAGCAAAATGAGCAAACAGGATGCAAACTAATTTGCAAAATCGCCAAGCTCAAACTGTCTGGTTGAGTACAAAAACCAAGCCTAGCCTTGCTCATCAAAATCCATGGTATCAATTTACAAAAATCAAACATTTTGGTTACATGCATAAAAGATGATTAGCCCCTTTAAGCCTTGCTTGTTTATTAGTAGGAGCAATCTTTTTAGTAGCTTTTTTATATGTAGGTTATAACAGTTATGATTTAGTTTTTGCCAACTGAGGAGAGTACATTAATCCTGCTATTATTACTGGCTTTGAAAAAAAATACCATAAAAAAGTTAATTATATTTTATATAGTAGTAACGAAGAGCTTTATAACAAAACCCTTACAACTCATTATGATGTTATGGTTCCAAGTGACTATATGGTACAAATTATGGCTCAACAAAATGATTTAGCTGTCATTAACTACCATTTACTTAATCAAGCTAACCCTAATTATCACATTTACAAACCAGCCTATATTGCATCACAAAGTGCTAATAATCAGTATGCGATTGATAGTACTTTTAGTGAAAATAACTACCCTGCTTATTACCAATTATTGTTACAAGCACAGCAAAATCCTCAAAGTGTGGCAAGTAGACCCTTCTTTAATTATGCTAAAGTAGCTAGTTTTAATCCTGCAGCGATTAAAACCATGCAGCAGTACAGTTGAAAAGATAGTGATGATAGTAAAAAAGGCATTTTAAATTATGCTCTCCCTTACATGTGAGGAGGAGTAAGGTTAATAGCGAACATGAATAATCCAAAAGTAGCCACCTTTTTACAAACTCATAATGTTAATGTGAACATTAGTGATCAGCAAACTGTTTCCTTTCCAGGAAGCAGTAAGCTTCCTGCTCGCTATGCCACCACAGTAGCAGATCCGAAGACAGTTTCTTGAAATTTAATCGCTCAAGCAGCTCAGTCATCTGAAGATCTGCCTATTATCTTAAGTGATGATTATCGTAATATTTTTATGATTGCCAGTGAATATTTGTACGGTACAGTCTCACCAAAAGATCCGCAACAAGCTCAAGCAGAATTTAATTGACTAAAAACTTGAATTGACCGTCCGAATGTTAAACTACTCAACAGTGACATTGTTAATGCTACTGGAGACGGAGATTTTGGTTTAGCTGTTATGTACAACGGAGATGCTACCTACGCAGATATTATTAACCATCAGTTAAATCAAGCTCAAAACCAAAAAGAAAATTTAATGGTGATTCCTCGAGCCCAAGCAGTCAACAACCAACCACAAGGTACTAATGTTTGAACAGATAACCTAGTGTTAGCTAAGTCAGATGCTAATAACCCTGTTGCATATGCTTTATTAAATTATATTATTCAACATACAGCTTCTAACAGTATGGCTACCAGTAATGCTACTCCAATGTTACAAGGGCTAAATTATTTAACAGGACAAACTCCTGTGACCCAAGGAGCAGAATCTATGCAATTATTATCTAATAATGCTTATTATTTTTACCGAGCAGCCTACATTCCTTTAGCTCAGGTTAACAGTCAAGGACAATACCATAGTGTAGTAGAGCCAGGAGACCAAGTCTTTCAAAAAACAGCATTAGCTAAAGTTTTACTAAATTACTACAATCGTTTGATCGCAGGAAAAAACTAAAAAATATCTTAGCTTCTTAGATTTTGTTTATAATAAATAGGTGGTTGTACTATTTTTTTGGCACCATAGCCAAGTCGGTAAGGCAAGGGTCTGCAAAACCTTGATCACCAGTTCGAGTCTGGTTGGTGCCTCCAAAATAAGTAAAAATGCTGTGATTTATCATAAAAATTTAGTATAATTCTTACGGCATATACAAGCGCCCATAGATCAATTGGACAGATCGTCTGACTACGGATCAGGAGGTTGAGGGTTCGAATCCTTCTGGGCGTGCCAGCGGAAAGTAGCTTAGCTTGGTAGAGCACTCGGTTTGGGACCGAGGGGTCGCAGGTTCAAATCCTGTCTTTCCGACCAGTATAAAAAAGATCGACTACTATCTCATTAGTAGTCATAATGGCGGAATAGCTCAGCTGGTTAGAGCGCACGGCTCATACCCGTGAGGTCAAGAGTTCAAATCTCTTTTCCGCTACCACGGACCCTTAGCTCAGCTGGTTAGAGCACCCGGCTCATAACCGGGCGGTCGTTGGTTCAAGCCCAACAGGGTCTACCAAAAAGGAAGATTACCCAAGTCAGGCTGAAGGGACCGGTCTTGAAAACCGGGAGGTCGAGCAATCGGCGCGGGGGTTCGAATCCCTCATCTTCCGCCATAGATACCGCGGAGTAGAGCAGTTGGTAGCTCGTTGGGCTCATAACCCAAAGGTCGCAGGTTCGAGTCCTGCCTCCGCAACCAAGGTCTTGTAGTGAAGTGGTTATCATGCCTCCCTGTCACGGAGGAGATCGCGGGTTCGAATCCCGTCAAGACCGCCATCAGGTCCGATAGCTCAGTCGGTAGAGCAATTGATTGAAGCTCAATGTGTCGGCGGTTCAATTCCGTCTCGGACCACCAGTAGTATTCATACTCTATAACCTTTTTTTAAAAAACAAAGCTTAAAGCTTTGTTTTTTGTAGCAAGAGTTCTAATAATTTAGCTTTTTAGGCAGCCTCTCCTCTTAATGTTTATATAATATTTTTATAGATATTAAATCCTAATAAGCCAATGATTCTTTACAATGCTACTATCGTGCTTCCAGATAGAACAATCACTCAAGCAGCCCTAGAAATAGAAGACAAAAAGATTAAGCATATTTATGAAAATTATACAAATCATTCTTTACCAGCAGGAATAGATTTACAAGGAAAAAAAATTACACCAGGGTTCATAGATATGCATAACCACGGAGGATATTTATACGCTTTTGAACAAGCTACAGACCAAGCTTTTTCTGGCTTAGCTCATAAACTACCCCAAGAAGGAGTAACTAAATATTGCCAGGCTAGTGTCACTAGTAGTGTTAGTAATTTAGTTTCTAATTTTAAAAAATACCATGCCTGAATTAGCAAACATAACAAAGGTCCTCAGGCTCGCCAAATTGGAATCCATATGGAGGGTCCCTTTATTGCTCCAGAGCAAAAAGGAGCACATGAATTGTCATTATTAGTAAAACCTGCCCCTGCCCTACTAACTGAATTGTTTGAAGCCTCAGGAGGATTTTTAAAAGTTGTCACCTTTGCTCCTGAATTAGCATCTGAAGCTTTTTTTAAGCAAATACAAAAACTCCAACTTTTACCTTCTGCTGGGCATAGTAATATCACTATGAAGGCTTTTTTAGAGCTAGCCCAGCGTTATCAACTTAACCATATTACTCATTTATTTAATGGTATGTCTAAAATGGATAACCATCGCCCCGGATTAGCAGCAGCTGGTTTGTATGATGATGCTTGTTTTGTAGAAATTATTAGTGATGGGATTCATATTAAACCTAATTTAATTAAGTTGATTTATAAAATCAAACAAGCAGAAAAAATTATTTTAATTACAGATGCAACGATGGTGAAAGGAGCACCACCTGGAGTTTATCAACTTGGAAACCTTCCTGTCATTAATAAAAAAGACCATGTTGTTTTAGCTAATAATCCTAAGATGCTTGCAGGATCAGCCTTAGCCTTTGACCATGGGTACCGTTTGTTTAAAAAATATACGCAAGCTTCTGACCAAGCCATGGCTTTATGCTCTGCTGGAAACGCAGCCAAACAACTAAAAATAGAAGACCAAACTGGTTCAATTGTAGTAGGCAAGTTAGCTGATTTAGTAGTACTAGACCAATCAGACCATGTTTTTATGACAATCTGTGAGGGAGAAATTGCTTATAAACGGCTTTAAAGGTTAAAAATTTAATAAAATAAAACAAGAGCAAACTAATTTTAAAAAAAAGATTAAGAAAATAAACATTATGAACATTATTATTGTCCCTAACGAGCATGAAGTAGCACAACAAGCTTTATATTATGTAACAAAAGCCCTGAAAGAATACGAACAACCTGTGTTAGGTTTAGCTACAGGTCATTCTATGGAAGAGTTATATGCTTTGCTAGTAAAAGATCATCAAACTAACCAAACATCTTGAGAAAAGGTTATTTCTTTTAACTTAGATGAGTATGTGGGATTAACCCCAAGCGACCCCCATAGTTATCATTATTTTATGCACCATCATCTTTTTGATCATGTCAACATCCAACCAAAAAACATTCATATTCCAGATACTACTCAAGACTGTGATGTAGAAATCATTGATTATAAAAAAGCCTTAATTGAAGAAGGACCGGTTTCTTTACAATTATTAGGGTTAGGTCAAAATGGTCACATTGCTTTTAATGAACCTATGTCTAACTTTTCTAGTGATGTCAGAGTAGTGACTTTAAGTGAAAATACCATTCAAAATAACAGTCGTTTTTTTGATGATATCAGTCAAGTACCAAAAAAAGCAATTACAATGGGAATTCTTAATATAGTTTCTGCAGAACAAATTGTTTTACTTGCATCTGGAGAGGCTAAAGCAAAAGCTGTTCAAGCTTTGCTAGAAGGACCAATAGGAGTAGTAACTCCTGCTACTGCTTTAAGAACTCATGGCAACACTGTCATTATTATTGATGAAGCAGCAGCTAGTTTACTTGAGGGAAAATATTAAATGAAAGCTACTACTACTATGCAAAAAATTATGCCTCGTAAAATTATCATTGGGAACTGAAAAATGAACCTTCCAACAGAAGGGGTAGCTACCTTTTTAAATAAGATTCAACAAGCTCAAGCAAGCAGTACTGCTTGAGTAGGCATTGCAGCTCCTGCTTGTGAATTTGATGCTTTTAGTCACCAGCAAGATTTATTGCTGTTAGCTCAAAATAGTTATAGTCTACACCCTCAAGGAGCATATACAGGAGAAATCAGTAATGTAATGCTCAAAGCACACAATGTGGACGGAGTAATTATTGGTCATTCAGAAAGAAGAACTATTTTTCATGAAGATAATGCTCTCATTCAACAAAAAGTGCAAAAAACCCTAGCAGATGAATTAATAGCTTTATTATGTGTGGGAGACCCGCTTGCTATTTATGAAGAAAATAAGACAAAACAATATGTTTTAGACCAACTTGAACAAGCATTAAAAGCGTTACAAGCAGACGATCTGAAACGCTTAATTATTGCATATGAGCCGATCTGAGCAATTGGAACAGGGAAAACTGCTACTAGTGCTTTTGCTAACCAAATGATTATCTGTATTAAAACGTGGTTAGAGAAACACTTTGGGTCTCAAGCCACTGATGTTCCTGTCTTGTATGGAGGTTCTGTGAATCCTGCTAATTTTAAAGAACTTTTAAACCATGAAGCCATAGATGGTTTGTTAGTGGGAGGAGCTTCTTTAACAAGCAGTAGTTTTAGCAAACTTTTAGCTTTTTAAGCCCTTTTAAATATGAAAGACTTTCAAGCAATAAAACCAATTGTTTTAACTATTTTAGATGGCTGAGGGATTAGTGCAAATAAGCATGGAGATGCGGTACAAAATGCTCCTATGGATCACATTGAGCACTTTAAAAAACAATATCCTTGAGTAGCTTTAGATGCCTCAGGCACTGCTGTGGGTCTGCCCGCAGGACAAATGGGGAATTCTGAAGTAGGACACAACCATATCGGAGCAGGAAGAATTCAGTATGAAGCCTTTACGAGAATTAATCAAAGTATTAAGCAGGATCTGTTTAAAAAAAACCCAGCCTTATTAAAAGCGATTAATTATGCTAAAAAACATGATAGTAGCTTTCATTTAATAGGGCTTTTTTCTGATGGAGGAGTGCATTCCCACATGGATCACATGCTTTATACTTATCAGGTTTTAGTACAACATCAAATACCACATATTTATTTTCATTTAATTGGAGACGGCAGAGATACTAAACCACAAGTTTTTGATGGGTACTTAAATACTCTCAAAAAACTAATAGCAAAGTACCCAGGAGGGAAGATAGCTTCTATTAGTGGAAGGTATTACACTATGGATCGGGATAAGCGTTTTGAAAGAACCGACCAAGCATACCAAGCAATTGTGAATCATCAAGGTTCTGCTTTTGAAGATGCCTCTGCTTATGTAGAAGCTCAGTTTAAAGCTAAGATTAATGACGAATTCCTTGTGCCTGCATACAACAGTACCACTCCAGAAGCTAAATTTAAAGAGCATGATGTAGTCTTTTTTACTAACTTTCGTCCTGACCGAGCTATTCAGTTTAATAGTGCTTTGACTAATCCTGATTATTTGTACCCTTTTCAGCCATTTTTAAAAAATTTATTTGTGCTAAACATGGTTAAATACAGTGCTAGTGTGCATGAACAAGCAGTTTGTTTTCCTCCTGTATTACCACATAATTATTTAGGAGCATGGTTAAGCAAACACCATCAAAAACAACTAAGAATTAGTGAAACGGAAAAAATTGCTCATGTCACCTTTTTCTTAGATGGAGGAAAGGATTATTTTAAAAATGGGTTAGCTAAACCAGAAGAAATTACTTTACCAGAGGCAGATAGTATTTTAATTCCATCTCCTAAAGTAGCTACTTATGATTTGCAACCTACTATGAGTAGTAAAGAATTAACCGATAGTTTGGTTAAAGCTATTGAAAGTAAAAAGTATGCCTTCATTGTGGTTAATTATCCTAACGGTGACATGGTAGGACACACAGGAGTTTATCAAGCAGCTGTTGAAGCTTGTCAAGCTATGGATCATTGTTTAAAAGAGGTGCATGACGCAGTTATGAAGGTAAAAGGGGTTATGTTAATTACAGCAGACCATGGGAATTGTGAGGTTATGTTTGATAAAAATAATGGCCCGAACAAAAAACACACAACTAACCAAGTTCCCTTTATAGTTTGTTCTCAACAAAAGTTTGCTTTAAAAAAGCAACAGCTAGGGCTTGCTAACATTGCTCCCACTATTTTAGAATTACTAAAACTGCCTATTCCTGCAGAAATGACAGCAGAAAGCTTATTAGCTACTAAGCAAAAGTAATAAACTAGTTAATAAGATAAAAATCATTATCTACTAACTAGTATTAATATTAAAAAATTTTGCTAATTAAAGCAAAATTTTTATAAAAAAAGCTATCGATAGAACAGCTTTTGTAAAAAGTTAAACAATAATGCTGAATTAATATAAAATTTGAAAGGCTGGGGGAGTGTCCGTATGATAACTATCATGGTTTACATCATAACTAAAATTAAAAGTAAATTTAATTCCAGTTACTTTTCCAGAAGGAGTTTGAGCATTTCATCTATCTTCAACATGTTGTCCAAATGGTCTTCAAGAACCATAACTATATAACATCTGTTTAGCAACATCACTTACACCATCATATCATAAACCAAAATTCTGCATGTAGTTTTCTAGTTTACCAGATGATGTAAATGGTCAATGTCAGAAACCTTGTTGAGTATGATGATTTAATCCTGGAAATTCTGAACTAAAGTTATCATCATCTAACCATTGGAAAAAGTACATAGCTCAGCCATGATTACTATAATCCATTGAGATAGTATCAATTTGGTCAAGAAAGCCTTGGAAGCCGTTATAATCACTATTACTTAGAGTAACTCCTAATTTTAAAATAGCACTTGTCTTTAAATAATCTGTAATAACATTACCTACATTACTGTTAGAAGTAGTTTTTAAGCTTTTAGCTATCAAAACATTAGTAGTAAAAAGGCTTTTAAAGTGAGATAAAGCCGCACTTGATGTTCCTGCTAAGGAAAAAGCAGCGATAAGTGTAATTGTTTTTTTCATCTTATTTATTTATGTATTTTTAATAAATATATTGTTGATTTTACAACCATATAATTATACTATATTTTTTATTTACATAAAAAGGAATTTAATTTAAAGGGTTTCTTATAAATAGGTTTTAAATATTGAAAATTTGCTGAAATAAAGCTAAGAATAAAGATATAAATATATAATTAATTAATTAATATTTATATAGATCAATAATTATCTTTGTTGTTTAAGAAATGTTGCAGAAACTTTATACATTAAAAAATAAAGTCCAACAGCATGATAGTAAAAAATATTTTCATAATTTAAGCTTAATCAGATGTACTTCGCTAGCACTTGGTATGTTACTGCTTATTTTCATTATTTATATCATGTACCGGATGGTGATTGTGACTGGAGGGTCACAAGTATTGCATGTTAAAGATAACATTACGCCCGGAAGGAAGTTATCTAAATATTTGCCATTCTTTGGAACTGGTACTAACGGTATTGCAGGCCACGCCTTTATTGTCTTTTGTGTAATAGTTGCTATTTTATTTGTACTTTTTGTTTGTTTAACTTCTTTAACTTTTCTTATTAAAAAATACAAAAGTAGTTTAATTTGACAGAGTGTTGTTTGTACAGTTTACAGTTTTTTATTTATCTTAGCTATTGTTTATAGTGTGCTCTTAGAAACTGATGTTACTATGAATGTGAAAATTATTTCTACTTTAATGGTTGTGCTTACTGTATTATATGTACCTGTATTAATCTCTTCATGAGCTTTATTATTTTGAATTTGAGCAGCTCCTCAACAAAATCTAAAAGTTAAAAAAGTAGACATTAAACAACAACTAGAAGAAAGAGATGCGGGGATAGATGATTTATTTAGTACGGTCAGGCCTTACAAATATCAAATCAGAAGTATTAAACATCATCATGCTACAGAATTAATTGACCAATCTTTGTTTTTTGATTATTTTAATTTTGGGCAATTAAGGAAGCATGACCGCAAGTCCTATGCTAAAAACTGTTTTAGGCGTTCTTTATTAGATAAAGGCAACATGTGAAAAATTATTTTATATTTTGTGCTCCCTGCTGCTGTCTCACAAATGGTCTTTTTCTCATACACCTTATTTGATAAGTTTTTTGTAGTTCAGTTTGCCCCTCATGCGTATGCCAGTACTGGATTATCTCATGGAGAAATTGTAGATCAAATTAACATTGCTACTAGGTATGTGATTGTCATTGATAACTTAATTATGGCAGGGCCTGTTATGCTTAGTACTAGTGCCTCCTTAATGTTTTCTTATGCTTTTGGAAGGAAGAATCCAGTAGAAGTTAGAAGGGTCGTAGGGAATTCTTTTACTGCTGGAGCTTTCGTATCAGTCATTACAGTCGTCATAGCGATTAGTTTAGCTCCGTATTTAATTTTATTTCAGTCAGCTAGTAGTGATAAAAATAATTTAGCCTACAAGATGGCTTATCCCTTTGTGATTATTATGGTTTCTTCGCTTCCCATTAGAGTTCTGCAAGCGGTAGGACTTAATTTGATTAGAGCAGAAGGACACCCCAATGTGTCTTTAATCATTTTAATTTGTTCATGTTTTAGTAATATTTTATTAAATTTTGTTTTAGTGAAATATACTATGCTTGGGTTAGACGGAAGTGCAGCCGCCAGTTTTTCTGTTTTTGCTATTACAGCTTTTGCTTCATGAGGTTATATTTTATTTAATCGAACATCCTGAATTCGGTGTGGCTGAAAGGACTTAAAAATTAACACTCGTTTGTTTCCTAATTTCTTTATTTTAGGGTTTGTAAACTTTGTGCTTTCTTTTGTTTTTGGAATTAGTATTTTAATTACAGGACATATTGTGGGAACCTTACCTTTTACAGCCAAAGATAATCCTTCTTCTGGCGGAAATACTGGCACCATGGGATTAATGATTGCTTATTCTGCCATTTCTTCATGATTAACACTCATTGTGCAAATTGCTCAAGGAATAGGAATCGGAATTATGGTTGTTTTAGGATATTGTTATGCCCAGCACAAAATTAAACGGTGTCACCAGTTAGTCAAAACGATGTTTTATTTAATGACGACATGATCATTGTCTATGGTTTTAATGTTTTTGATTTTAAGAGTGCAGCTCATTAAACTCTATGTGCGAGATGACAGGCTACCTATTCATAAATATGCTTGATTTTTATTTTTCTATTGTTGTGTCTTTATCTTTACTCCTTTAGTGTGAGCTACTACTTATGTTTTACTTGTGACACTGCAAGCTAAAAAAGCGATTTATTTAGCTTTATTAAGAACATGAGTGATTTATTTATCTATTCTTTTCATCTTATGAGGGATCGGGTGAGTGATAGCGTCCCATAATCCTAATAACCCATTAGGAGGAGGTATGTTCTTTTATTTTAGATCTTGTGTAACTGTTATTTCCACTTCAGTAGGCTTTTTTTATTACAGAGCTTTAAAAAAACAGTTTAGTCAAATTTTAAAAAGTACAGAAGCAGAAAGTCAAGAAGATAAAGAAATTAAATTATTTGAAGAAATTCTTATTTTATATGATTGTAATTTAAAAAAAATTGTTAAAAATTTTTGTTTTGATGATATAAAACATAAAATTAATAAAAGTGAAGAATTTCTTCATACAAAATCAACTGTTTATTAATAATAGGTATTGGTTTGTTATGAAAACAAATGAAAAAAAAACTAAAAATTTGATAAAAAAAACTAACAATCAAGCAGCTTCTATTTGAAAAGATTATTTTTTAACTTTTAGTTTTAGTAAAAAAACTGATCAAATAGCTATTAAAACTATCACAGAGGCAGGGTTAATTATTGCTTTAACCTTTGTGTTTCATTACTTAACCAAGATTATTAGTAAAGCTTTTTGACCTCAGGGGGGAAACATTGGGTTTTGAATGATTCCCTTAATTTTGTATGCAGCCCGCCATAAATTTTTGAATAGCTGTATGGTTTGCATGATATATGGCTTGTTATTATTACTAACAAGTAATGACAGTTTTAATCCCTATGATATTTTAATGGAGTATGTTTTTGGGTTTATGGTTTTTGCTACTCCTTCTTTGCTTCGCTTCATCATTAAAGACAAAGCTAAAAAACCACCACCCTATTATATGTTGGAGTATATTTTTGGCTATAGAGCTTTAGCTACCCCTACCTTGCTAAAGTTTTTAACTAAACACAAACATTTCTTACCAGCAGAAAAGACTAATCGTCAAAAAATTGTACCATATTACATTTTCTTCTTTTTAAGCGTTTTAATAGCAGGGGGGCTTTATTTTACAGTTACTTTTATAGCAGGGTTTGTTTTTTATGCAGAGTTTACTCCTGCTAGTTATGCTTCTGTTTATTTGTATTCTTTTGTGTACAACATTAGTTATATCGGACCAAGCATGCTATTGAGTTTAGCTATTTTATGAGTAGGGATTAAGCAATTCCGTCATATGATTTATGTGGATTAAAGCATCAAGTTAAAAGATTGGTTTGGTTTTAGTAGCGTTAGTTATCAAAAAAAATAAAACAGACAAAAAAGTTGCTGTGAAATTAAAGCAAAAAACCAAAAACTTGCTTCATAATAGCAAAAAAGCTGTTTGAAAAGCCTATTTTTTAAAACTAAGGTTTAATAAGTCTAACGATCAAATTGCAATTAAAACCATGACTGAGGCTGCCTTGATCTTAGCCTTAACTTATGTATTTTATTGGTTTGCTAAATCTTTTAGCATGGCTTTTTGACCCCAAGGGGGTACGGTAGGTTTTTGAATGATTCCTTTAATCTTATTTGCAGCCAGACATAGTTTTTTTAATAGTTGTTTACTTGGGATAATTTATGGGGTCTTATTATTGCTTACTAGCAATAATAGCTTTAACCCTTGAGATATTTTATTAGAATATATTTTTGGTTTTGCACCGTTTGCAATGCCTTCTTTTTTACGTTTTTTAATTAAAAGAAAACCAGATCAACAAGCACTATGACCATATTATTTATATTTCTTTTTAAGTGTGTTCATAGCAGGATCACTTTATTTTATTATTTCTTTTGTAGCGGGTTTTTTATTTTTTGGTCAATACAACACTAGCAAAAACTCAGTTTATGTTTATTCTTTTATTTATAACATTACTTATATCGGACCTAGCATGCTACTAAGTCTGGCTATTTTTTGAGTAGCTATTAAGCAATTTCGCCATATTATCTATGCTGAATAACTTTTAATAATTTGTTTTAAGCAAAAGTATTTTTATGAATTAAATAAGTTAAAATTAAAAAAATTAAAAACCTTTTAATAAAATTAAAATGACAAAAACAATAACTATTCTTAGTGCTTTAGCTATTACAGTAACCCCTGCTTTAGCATTAAATGTCTTTTCACACAAAACTCAAAATTTACAAAATATTTTACAAAAAACTTTCAAAAAGACAAATAAAGGAGTGGTTAATAATTTTTCTGATGTAATTAACACGCCTAGTAGATTTTTTTTCTATGTTGATTTATCTAGTAGCAATTATAATGGCTTTACTGCTTTTTTAAATCAAATTAGCTTTAAATTTTCTGAATATAACAATCATGCCTGAGCTATTTACTTCTTCCAATGACTAGATGATAATGATTTTAATAGCAGTAATTTCCCAAATTTAAATAATCATACCAAACAAGGGTTCTTCCATTTCCCATTCGTATCTAAAAACAGACTTGAAGAACATATGAACCATTTTGGGAATCATGCACAAAGCATATCTAACATTGCTTTTGATATGCTTTCTTCTTATAATAAATGAACAACATTTGGACAAAATATTGAGCAAGCATATAAAAGGGCTGCTACTACTCAACAAGTAGCTGGTGTTACATTTAAATTTGGATTTGATTATACTAAGCACTATTCAGTAGAGCCGCCAGTAGCTAGAATTTTGATTAATTAATATACTATTCATAAGCTAATTTTTACAATAATTTATGAAAGTTACTTAATCGTTTTTATTATTTAAAAATAAAAACTGTTCCATAAAGCTTTTTAAGCTTATTGTGACTTTATTTATAACAAAAAAAAAAAAAAAAAAATAATATACTTTATATAAGAAAGTTTGCAACAAAAAATGAAAATTGTCAGTTTGACAATTTTCGTTTAATGGTTGTATTTACTTTCAATACTAATAATTTAAATTCTGAACTTTTCTCAGAATATCACAAAATAAACATGTTTTTATCAAAATTTTTTATTAGCCTAGCTCTTAGTAGTACTGTAGGATGTGGGCTTTCACAAGCAGTCAATGCTGGTAGTTTATCTACAACTACTAAAATAAGTACAATTAATGATGGATATATGCCTTTTAATCCTTTTGCATTTGTACATGAATATACAGCAGATGGTAATGTTTACGATTATTATAGAAATACTGCTTTCCCAGTGCAAACTCCTAATACAATTGCTGATGGTTTTGCTTTTAAACTAACTGCAAAATCAATGCAAGATATGCTGAGTGCATACAGTATAGGGTATAACAGTAATGGAGCAATGCTGTCTTATATAACTAACTGTCTTGATTATGAAACAAAATATACAGGACAGTTTGTTTTATCCAGACAATATCGTCAAGACGCACAAAAATACGAAGCAAGAATGGTTTCATGAAGTTTTGAAAAGAGTAAACTACCCCTTGCTCAATTCATACGCAATGTTTTAAATAGTCACCAAAATCTTTATGTTAATTTTTATTCACAAATAAAAACAGTAGGACCTAATGTAACTTTTTATGATAAAGCTCAATTGTATAATCCAGAAACTAAAGGTTCTTTAACAACTAATTATGTTCATAACATAACATAATTAATAAGAACAATATATAAAGCTATAAGCTTAAAATTTTTTTACAACAAAAACCTAGCATAAGCTAGGTTTTTAATTATTACTGATATATATACTTTAGATCGCTTCATAAATTATTATAAAAAGCTTTCTTTGCGTAATTTTGTTTTTCATACAATTAAGATAAAATTAAAAAAAGTTTAGAATAATACTTTAATTTATTCACTTTATTTAATATACTAGGAGAAAAAACAAATGTTTTTACAAAAAGCCTTAATTAGTTTAGCCCTTGGTAGTATTGCTACTTCAGGAGTTATCCAAGCTACAAACAATGCCCAAACAGGTTCATCAATTAACCACCCTATCTTTCAAGGTGCAAAAGCTCAGGTTAATTATGTCAACCCGTTTAATCCAAGCTCTTTTGATCATTCTTATGCTAATGGAAGTGATTATTATGCTTATTACAAAGGAGATGTTTTTTCCACTACAGTCAGTGGAAGTAGATATGGTTATGTTATGCAATTAGGAAAAGGTTCTATGCCTTATTTAACAGCATCATATAACTGAGCTATCAAACATGGTTATTGAGGAAATATAGCTATGATAGCTTACCTTATTGGTCAAGATGATACCCCTTATTCAAAAGGATGAGTTTATTACGATAGATTTAATGATGACGCTAACAGTAACGAAGAATCCCAAATTGCAGCTGCTGCTTCATTTTCAAAATTAAATTTTTATAATTTTGTAGAAAACGCTATTCAAAATAATCAAACAGTTGATTTTTATTGCTTTTCAATTAATAGATTTCCTACTAACTGTGCTAAAGTAATGATAGAAAACCATCAAACTGGAGCCTATATTACAACCGCTTGGTATGATATATAAAAACTTTAAAAAGTAAAATTTTTTAAATTTCAAATAATAAAAACCTAGCTTATGTTAGGTTTTTAATTGGTAGAAAACTTTCTTTAAAAATTGAAAATAATTTTAGCTTATAATATGTTTTGATTAAAGAAATAGCTTTATAATATTAAAGAGATAATAAATACTTTATCTTTTTTTTAATTAATATTAATTTTTTTGCAAGCATGACTATTAATCATCTTCCTCCTGTTTTAGATACAGCAAATAATTTTAACGCAGAGGCTTTAGCAAGCAACATTAGTGCCTTAGTGAGTAAGCGAAATGTCAAAGAGCTTAGAACTTTATCCAAAACATGACAAGCAGCTGATATTGCAGAAGCTTTACGTTTCTTAGAGCATGATGAACTTTTAAAGTTTGTAAGATGAGTAAAAATGGCAGATATTGCAGAAATTTTTTCTTTTTTAGATCATGACTTACAAGGTTATATTATTTCTTCTTTTTCTAATTTAGAAACTTCTTTTATTTTAGAAGAATTAAACATTAATGACATTGTAGATGTAATTGATGAAATGCCAGCCAGCCTATCTAAAAAAATTCTCAGAGTAGCCTCTCCTGATGTCAGAGACAAAATTAATCAACTCTTACAATACCCAGAAGATAGTGCTGGCTCTATTATGTCAGTAGATTTTTTAGAGTTAAAAACTTTTTGAACTGTAAAACAAGCCATTGAATTTTTACGAAAAAGCCAAGAAGATTTTGAAGTGTCTGAGCTATTTTATGTGATTGATGAAAAAAGAAATTTAATCGGTTATGTAAACTTGAAGGATTTATTTTTTGCTAATGCAAGCAAAAAAGTAGAAACTATTTGTTCTACTAAGTTTGTTTATGCTTTAACAACAGACGATCAAGAAGAAGTAGCACAAAAACTGAGTAAATATGACCTTGAATTAATTCCAATTATTAATACAGATCATAAGTATGTAGGAGTTATTACTGCTGAAAGTGCTTTGGACATTGTAACCCAAGAAGCAACCGAAGACATCCAGTTACAAGCTGGGATGGCTCCTTCAGAAGAATCATATTTTAAAACTAGTGTTTTAAAAATGGTACGTGCTCGAAGTTTATGGTTATTATTATTAATGATTTCTGCTACTGTTTCTCAAGTAGTTATTAGTCAGTTTATGGTGCTGTATAAGGTTAATGCTTCGGCTGCTACTAGTGCTAATAACTCTATTACTTATGTGGTGACAGCTCTTTTAGTGCCTTTACTTCCCTTAGTGTCAGGTACAAGTGGGAACGCAGGGAGTCAATCATCGACCATGATTGTCCGAGCTTTATCTTTAAAGGAAGTAGCAGTCAAGCAATATGTTTTGGTTTTATGAAAAGAACTGAGAGTAGCTTTTTTAACTGGAATTATTTTAGTAATTGTTAATTTTGTCAGAATGATTATTGTCTATTACATTGAAAAACCGCATAGTATTAATTTTAACCAGTGAAGAGCAATTGCTGTTTTATCAATTGCTTTATACTTAACCTTAATTCTTGCAAAATTAGTAGGGTCAATGCTTCCGATTCTTGCTAAATCAGTTAAATTAGACCCTGCTATTATGGCTGCTCCTTTATTAACTACTTTAGTAGATGCCTTAAGTACAGCTGTTTTCTTCTCAATTGGAGCCTTATTCTTTTTGCTTTAAACTTCTCTGTAGGCCTATGCATCGACAAGTATTTTTTTTAATAATTTCTTCTTTTCTTTTTCTAATTTCTTCTAAAATTTCAGCTTTTAAAATTTTATGATTAGCAATAATTTGTTCTAATATTTCAGCATATATTCTGTGATCATGAGGAGTTAAGTCCTCAAGCTTACCTTTTCTATGATAAACTTTATCTATTTCACACATTTTTCTTGGTCTACCTAGTTTTTTTGTACCCATAATACAAAAATTATACTTTTTAACTTACATTTTTATTTTAAAAATAATATGTTAAAATAAATTCCAGTAATATAAATCTAAAAATTTTTACTTACATGAAAAAAATAATAAGTGTGCTGGGAGCATTAACTGTAGCAAGTTCGCCTACAATAGTTTTAAGAAACATTACTCCCCATAAAACACAAAATTTAAACAATATTGTACAAAAAACAAATCAATTAAAAAACAATATTAATAGTATAACAATCCACAGGTGTTCAAGACTTAATTTTTGATTTTCAGTTTATTTAACTAACAGTGGTTATAACGGCTTTTCTGGTTTCCTAGACCAAATTAGTTTTAAACTTTCTGACGATAACTATCATGCTTGACCAATCTTCTTGTTTCAATATTTAGATGATGATGATTTTAATCATCCTATGCCTGGTTTAAACGACCATTTAAAACACGGTTTCTTCCATTATGCCTTGCCATTTGCAGACAGACTAGAAACACACATGGGTGGTTTTGGCAACATGTGAGAGGATGACAGCAGAACAACTTTTAACATGTCTTCTTCATGAGGAACCTGAGGAACATTTGGGCAAACTGTTGATAACCAATGAAACGCTGATCGGGCAGCTTCAAAACCCCTTGTTGGTATTCAATTTAATTTTGCCTTTGATTGATATGGAGCCAACGGCTATGAAACTGATACACCATCTTTTAATATCACAATGGCTTCATAATTAAAAGCTAATGATAATTTTTTAAAAAAACAGAAATTTTCTGTTTTTTAATGTTTTCATTCTAAATAAGAATTATAAATTCATATTTTTTGAACATTCTAATAATTATTTGTACATTTTAAACAATCTTAGCATATCATTTTAAAAGATTCATTAAGTACTTTTTGAAAACTTTTTAGTTAAAAATTTTTCTTAACATTTTGTTAATTAGACATGTTGCAGAGATTAATTCTTCTTCTAAGGTTAGAAAAGAATTAAAAGTAGAAGTAAACATATTTCTTTTGTTATTTAAAAAAAACATTATAATCTATTTAAGATAATTTAAATATAAACCAAGGAGTAATCTTTTACAGATTAATTTTATTTATGAAAGTTGTTGTAGTAGGCACAAACCATGCAGGTACTACAGTTTTAAGAGCATTAGCTAAGCTAAATCCTGAGCTGGAACTTGTGACATATGATCGAAATGATAATATTTCTTTTTTAGGATGTGGAATTGCCTTATGAGTGAAAAACGAATTTTCAGATCCCCAAGGCTTGTTTTATGCAAGTCCTGATCTGCTTCGCAAAGAAGGAGTACAAGTACACATGAGACATGAAGTGATAGGAATTGATCCTGCGTCTAAAACCATTACAGTGAAAAATTTAGAAACAGAAGAAGTTTTTGAAGATACTTATGATAAGTTAGTAACAGCAGTAGGTTCATGACCAATTGTTCCTCCTATTCCTAACATTGATTTGGACGGAATTAAAATTGTAAAATGGTACCAACATGGAGCAGACATTAGACAAGCCAACCTAGGAGAGGATGTTAAAACTGTAGCTGTTTGTGGAGCAGGATACATTGGAGTAGAACTAGTAGATGCCTTTGTTGATGCAGGTAAAAAAGTGGTACTGTTTGACATTATGGACAGAATTATGCCTCGTTATTATGATGAAGAATTCACAGCAGACATAGAAGCCTCTATGGTAGAAGCAGGAGTAGACATTAAACTAGGTCATACCGTAAAAGAATTTAAAGGAAATGAGCAAGGGCATGTGACTTCTGTTGTGACAGATAAAACAGAGGTTGCTGTGGACATGGTAATTTGATGTGTGGGAGCTCGTCCTCGTACCAAAATTTTACAAGATAAAATAGAACTAGCAGGAAACGGAGCCATTATTGTAGATAAAACAATGAAAACTTCTGATGATAACATTTATGCTGTGGGGGATTGCATTTTAGTTCGTAATAATGCTACCCACCAAGAAGCTTATATTGCTCTTGCTACTACTGCGATTAGAAGTGGAGTGCTAGCTGCTTTAAACATTGTACGCCCTGGTTCTCATGATGTCAATTCAGTAGGCTTTCAAGGTTCAAATGCTATCCAAGTCTTTGGTTGGCTGTTAGGGTCAACTGGAGTAACAGAAACGATGGCTAAAATTATGAAGCTAGATTATGAAACCTTCTTTTTAGAGGATAACGATTTACCTGAATTTATGCAAGACACTCGTCCTGTGAAAATTAAAGTGGTAGCAGAAAAAACAGGGAGAATTATTGGAGCTCAAATTAGTAGTCATGTGAACCATACAGAAATGATTCACTTCTTTTCTTTAGCAATTCAAAAACAAATGAATGTGAATGAACTTGCTTTAATTGACATTTTCTTCTTACCTCACTTTAATAAGCCATATAACTTAATTACTAGAATTGGGTTAAAAGCTTTAGGCATCGATTACATGGGAAACCAGTAATTTAGATTGACAAAAAGTAAGCATTTAAGATGTTTTGCCCTAACTGGTCTTTTTTATACATGTTTTGTACTAACTGTTGGAATTATCGACGCTTTAGTTTTAAGACAGAGATTGATTGAACATTAACAACTGCGATTACTGGAAAATGTGACCAATGTCATTTTGCTTTCAGCGTAATTCCTGCAGAAATTCAAGCGTATTATGAAAAACTTTTTGCTTCTAAAAAAGTTTACAAAAGAGGATCAGATGCTTAAAAACATTCCATGGTGAGTAATTTTAATTATTGCTTTAGTAGTTGTGCTTTTGCTTATGTTTTTACCCTTGCATAAGTTTTATGACAAAAGAAGAAACAAACAACAATCCCTGAAAGTCAAGGCAAAAGTAATTAAAAATCCTCACAAGACTTTTAGTTTTAAAGAGTATGCATCAGTTATGCAAGCTAGCATGCCAAGGTGACAAAATTTAGTATATGTGCCTCCCCTTAAAGATTCTTGCTTGTTGTGCCGTCCTTTTGAGAACAAAATTTTAATCTGAGCGAAAACAAGTGAGGATTACACCACTATGGAGCAAGCCTTAAAAGCAGGGTATCACCATATAGGATGCCGTCATCAAGACTTAGTAATTTTAAATGAAAAACCTCAAGCAACTGCTCCTCAATGAACTAATAAAGCACAAAATTATTATTTTAAATTACGCCTCAAACAATTAAAATATGAAGAGGCTTTAAGAAGGTTACATTATCAACTTAAAAATGCCTTAAGCCAAAAAAATAAAATTAAATTAAAGAAAGCTCTAGCTCTTAAAGAAGCTAGCTTTCAAGCTTTCTGTGCTGAAAATAATTTAAAACGCAATTACCATAGAGAAAAAAGTAATGATTTTATTAATTGTTGAAAATAATGACTTTAAGTGTTAATATATTATTAGCTAAGCAAGGGTGAGACACTGTTATGTCTGTAACCTTGTCCTTAGGGATAGTAGCTATTATTGTAGCATTACTAGCTGTTTTTGGGCTAAAAATATATTTACAGCGTAAAAAACAGGACACTATTAGTTTTGGGGTTAACCCTAATAATGATTGATTTAAAAAAATTATTATTTATTGCTATGTTTTAGTTATTTTTGCTTGCGTAGTGGGAGGCATAATATGTTGAATTTTGTTTTTCACTTCACTGGCATCTAATTTATAAAATTTATAAAAAATATTAATATAATATAAACATATGAAAAAAATTCTCATGCTGATGAGTGCCATAACTGCTGTAGCTCCACTTCCTGGAATTGTGACAGCATGTCAAGGAGAAAATCATAGCACAAATTATCAATTTTTAATTGCTGGGCTTAAGATTACTGACGGAACCCGTAATCTTCCTCCTGCTGATCCTAGTCAATATCCTGATTGGTATCATCGAACAGAGGCTCAGTATGATGTTTCTAAAGCTTTTTTAGATAACATGTATCAAGCTATAGCAGACACTGCTAATACTAAACAAAATTTTCCAAGACCTGCGGGTTCAAAAATTACTCCAAAAGCATTTTATGCTGCTTTTATTCCTTATATGAGAGTAAACTTTACTAATCAAGACGCTGTTTTTAAAGCAGGAGAAAAAATCCTTTTTAATATTATGATTCGTCCTTTTGCAGCAGGAAGTCCTAGTGATCAAGCCTTTAATGATTACAATACTTATTTAATAAATACCAAAAAAATAACAACTAAATTAGCTTACACTCAGAATTACTTTTTTCATTCAACAGTAGCTCCTAAAGATAGTAATCAAAAAGCAAGCTTTAGTAGTTTTTCTTTTGGTGATCTTGATTTTTCACAACTTAAATATAGTAGTTCATATTTATTTAGTACTTTAACTGAATCATTAAGCCAACAATTAGAAAATCAATTAGAAAAAACCCCAAATAAGAAACCACCTATTGTATGAGAGTATTACGACCAATGCCAATTTAAAAACATTCCTCAAACAATAAACAAATCACCAACCAATTTAGCAACTTTATTACAGACAATAAACCCTACAAAAGCCAGTTCTGTTTGGTTTTATTGTGATTTACAACATGGCTTTTTAGGCCTATCTAATAATTATCTTTACCCTATTCAAATTATTAACGCAAATAAACTTAAATAAATGATGACGCAAACCAAAAAACTAGATTTTAATAGTTTTTTCAACAAATTATGACCTTTTAGTAAAAAAAAGTCAGCAACTGCACAGGTAGCTAATAAAGAAAATAAGACTGATATTTTAGCCTTATTACAAAAATTGGGAAGAACTTTAATTTTTCCTATTGCTCTTTTACCTTTTGCAGCCTTATTAAACCGTTTTGGAACTTTAGGGATCCAAGTAGCTGTGCTCCAAGGACACCTTCATTATGTAGACTGATGAATTGGGAAGGTGATTCAAACCCCTGGAGCAACAGTTTTTAACAACCTTCCGCTTATTTTTGCGATTGGAACAGGCTTTGGGTGAGCTAAGGACTTTCGAGGAGAAGCTGCTCTCATTGGAGGAGTTTTCTATTTGATTCTTAACACCTTTATGGGAGAGGGAATGCTACCTAGTATGTTTTATAGTAATACGATGACTTTTACTAATGCTGAAACAGGAGTGCATTACTCTTCTTTATTTTATCTTCCTACCTTATCTAGTACTAAACAAATTATAGGCCAGAAGTATGTTTTAGACATCGGCGTCATTGGCGGGATTACTTCAGGAGTAGTCTCTGCTGCTTTATATAACCGTTTTTCTGAAATTTCACTTCCTAAAACCTTATCATTCTTTGGAGGAAGAAGGTTTGTACCAATGGTAGCAGGACTAACCACTATTCCAATTGCTTTTGTCTTTGCAGCTATTTGACCTTGAATTCAATTTGGATTAGTTAAGTTTGGGGATGGAATTTCAAGTAGTAAGGCATGAGCTATCCCTGGAGCCTTTTTCTATGGAGTCATTAACAGACTACTCCAACCATTTGGACTTCATCATATTCTTAACACTTTTTTATGGTTCCAACTTCCTGTGCATGGAGATTCGGTTTCTTTTACAGGACAAATTTTACATAAAAATGTTTTTGCTAACGGAGATATTACTGCTTTTAATAAAGGAATTGCTCAAGCTGGAACCTTCCAATCTGGATACTTTCCATTATTTTTAGGAGGAGAACCTGGAATTGCTCTTGCTATGTATTTTGCAGTCAAAAACAAAGAGAGAAGAAAAGAAGTAGGAGCCTTCTTAATTGGAGTAGCAGCAGTTGCCATGATTACTGGCATTGATGAACCATTAATCTTTAGTTTTGTCTTTATTTCACCATTGCTATGATTTTTATATGCTTTCTTTACAGGAATCACTTGTGCGATTGTAATTGCTTTAGGAGTCCATATTGGCTTTGGCTTTAGTGCTGGTTTAATTGATTACTGTGTTTCTTTTGCTCAATCATGAGGAAACGCCCAATACTTTGGCAACACTGAAGGAAAAATTTATGGAGTTCTAGCTAACCCGTTATGAATTTGACCAGTAGCAGTATTATCATTTGGTATGTTCTTTACTAGTTTCTACTTTGCGATTACTAGACGCAACATTCAAACAGTAGGAAGAGAGGATGATTATGCAGGAGCTGGTAAAGAAATTCTGTTTGGAATTGACATTGATGAAGCTCGGATGAAAGAAGAAGCTGAAGCAGGACCAAAAACAAAACTTTCCAAAAAAGAAAAAGCTAAAAACAAATATCACATTATGGCTTTAAATATCATTAAAGCGATCAAAGCTAATAACATTAAAACTGTCTCTAATTGTGCGACAAGATTAAGAATGCAAGTAGGGAATAATAGTAAAGAGCTAGTAAATGATGCTTTAATTAAAAAAGCAGGAGGGCTAGGAATTATTAGGCTAGGGCAAGAAGGACTGCAAGTAGTGATTGGTACTGATGTTGAGCATGTCGTTAATAATATCAATAAACTCCTACCACAAATGAAGCAAGAAGCAGAGGCTAGCTCTCAACCTAAGTCTGCTTCTGGAACCACAGCTAAGACAGCTGCCAAAGCACCAGCTAAAAAAACGGTTTCACCTCCATCCAAATCTTCTGCTCCACCAAAAAAAACTAATCAAAAGGCTAAAACCACTAAAGCTAAGCAGAAATAACTTTATCTAAATAGAACTAAAATTAGTCTTAAAAAAATTACAAGTAATTTGTAATTTTTTTTATTTATAATCCTCTTTTAAGCCTGCCTTTAAGCTTTAGTTTTAAATAGCAAATTATTGCTTGCCAGAGAAAATTAATCGTTAAACCAGTTTGATGTGACAGTTTGTCCAGTATCTATGTTAGCTACGATCACTCTCCCATAATGATCATGAACAGCCCCTCTATCAAATTGTAATTCTAAAAAGAAGGTGATAGTTTGATTATTGTTCAAAGCATCTTGTACAATGTCTCTAGCTAAGGGTCCATTTTTAAATGAAATAGCAAATACAAAGGAATCTTCGGCAGATACATCCTTGTTATATTGAGAATAATAAACTCAACCTCCTGTATAAGGAATAATAGTAGATACATTACCAATCAGATAACTTATCATTCCTCCATTAGCATTTTTCTTTTCTTGTACAGCTGCATCATATGATCATATTAAATAATGCATAGATATATTACTCATTCTTAATTCATAACCATAACGAGGGGTTCCTCACTGCCCAGGAAAGACATCTCCTGCATAATAGGCGTACAAATCTCCATCTTGATTTGCATAAGAATGAACAAAAGTGTTTTGGTTAAATGGATTATAATCACCCACAGTTTTTACTTTAGATGTCATTTCGCTTTGATTTATTTTAGTGTTTGCATTACTTAGATTTGCGGTTTGAGCAAATCCTGATACCATAACGCTACTTAAGGCTAAGCCAATAGTAAATTTTTTAAAAAACATTTCATTTCTCCATTAAATTTGTTTATATAGATAATCTTAATGAATTTTGTAATTATTTTATCAATTAATTAATTGCTTCAGAATTTTTATTGAAATTAGCTAGTTTAAGCAAGGTTTCTGAAGAAATTAATAATTATATTAATATAAAATAATGACAGAATTCAAACTAAACTAAACAATATGTCCCCGAACTAATATTGAACACAATTTAATTATTTAAAAATAAAACTTGTCTCTTAAACCTCTCTAACCTTAGAAAAAGTTATTCTTAGCTTTTAATTATGGAGCTATTATAATATCAACATCAGGTGGATCAGTTGAATATGATGAGGATTCCGAATAATTAAAAGCAAAATCAAATAGAACACCAATCAAAGGTTTTGAAGCAGCACGATCTGCGTTCCATTGGTTATCAACGTTTTGTCCAAATGTTCCTCATGAACCTCAAGAGGTAGCCATATCAAAAGCAGTATCGCTTTTATCATCTCACATACTACCAAAATGACCCATGTTTGTTTCAAATCTTTCTGTAAACGGAAGAGGCCAATGAAAGAAACCTTGTTTGGTATGACTATATAAATCAGGGAAAGGACCAGTATGGAAATCATTATCATCTAATCATTGAAATAAGTAGATTGGTCAGGCGTGATAGTTATAATCAGAAAGATTAAAAGCCATTTGATCTAGAAATCCAGAAAATCCGTTATAATCACTGTTAGTTAAATAAACTGAAAAATCAAACTTATAACTTGTATCCTTTGTGAATCACATACCATTAGGGCCTCCATTAATTTTTTTTATAACTAAATTTTGTGTTTTATCAAAATCAATGTTTTTTAAAACTATTGTATGTGTTAATACAACAGTTAAAGTTCAAAAAATATTTATTATCTTTTTCATTTCTATTTTTTTCTAATAATTATTTGTACTAATAAACTGAAATGTGTTTACGAAAAAAGAATTAATTTTTAAAATTTGCTTAATTTATTCTGAATCATGCACAATAACCCCTTGTACAACTCTATGGATCACTCCTTCTGGGGCAGGATTATCAGGGTCAGACCCTGCTTTAATTGCCATCAGCATTGCAAAAATTTGAAGCACATAAATAATTGCCAACCCATGAAAAGTATCTTCAATTCCATGTTGTACTTGACATGATACATAGTTATTCTTTAATTTAGCCTGTAAGTCTGGTTCAAATTTTTGATCAAAAATTAAGAGTCCAAAATGATTGGTTTTTAATTTATTAATTAATTGGTTGATTAAATCAATTTCATATTTTCTCGTTAAAGTATTAATCGACATTAAACCAATCACAAGCATACTTTTAGTGTTATTAATTAAAGCCATTGGACCATGACGAAAGCCTACAAATGTTTCAGGTACAGAAATAATTCTTCCATCAGAAAGCTCTACAATTTTTAAGGAAGCTTCTCGGCAATAACCAAACATTTTTTGAGAACCAATAATCACAATTCTTTTATCTAATACTTTTTTTTCTGTAATAGGTTGAATAGTTTGACTTAAAGCAGATTGATATTTTGCTAAGTGTTCAATGGTTTGTTCTAAATTATTTTCTAATTGATCAAAAGGAATGAATAAACTTAAAACTCCCAAAATTAAAGTAGTAAAACTACATGTCATTGCTAAGCTTTGATCATTACTAGCAGGAGGCATTAATAGGGTATTGTGTTTTTCATGATATTTAGCTTTTCATAGAGCTAATTTACTATTAGCATTACAAACTAGAGCAATTGATCAAAGTTTATCTTGCATAATGCGAGCCCCTTCTTTTAAAGCCTGAGTAGATTCAGGAGAATTCCCACTTCTGGCTACTGAAATAAGAATAGTTGGTTCTCCTTGGTTAAAGTATAAATGAGGGTTAGTGACAATATCAGTAGTTGCCACACTCACAGCATGATGTCCTAATTCTATTAAAGCGTACTGCAAAACAGCCCCTATGTATTCACTAGTTCCTGCTCCTGCAATAATAATTTTTGGGTCAATGTTTTGAGCTCTTTTTTCTTGTAAGAAAAAAGCTAATTCATTTTGCAGCTTTTCTATTTCATCTTTTTTACTGGTTAAGAGTTTTTTTCAAATTTCTGGTTCATGTTTGATTTCATGAAATAAAACAGAAGCCTTGTGTTTATTTAAATAAGCTTGAACTTCTGCTTGTTCTAAATATCATTTATTCATATCAAGTCTTATCTTTTATTATTAGAATAATAATATCATAAATTAAACAAGCAAGATTTATATTTAAATAACCCTCATAACATGAATCCAGTAAGTAATTTTATCGGAAGTGCTAGCAATATTAACAAGCTTCCACAAGACAACATTGCTGAAGTGTGTTTCTTAGGGCGTAGTAATGTAGGGAAATCTAGTTTAATTAATTTTTTCTTAAAAAGAAAAAAATTAGCTTATGTAGCTAATAGACCAGGAAAGACCCAATTGCTTAATTTATATAGTATTAATAACAATCAGGTGCGTTTTGTAGATTGTCCTGGTTATGGGTATGCTCGTCTAGGTCAAACCCAACAAGCAGCTTTTAAAAAAATGATGGAGGCTTATTTAACCAAAAGAGCTAACCTTAAACTGGCTGTAGTTTTAACAGATATGAGAAGACCTCCTACTAAAGATGACCATGCAATTGTAAAGTTTTTACAGTTTTATCAGATTAAATATTTAGTGATTGGTACTAAGCAAGATAAATTGAAAAAAAATAACATAAAAAAAGCCATTAACAATGCACAAAGTTTGTGTAATGCTAAGGCTGTTTTTATTGCTACTAGCTCACAAGCTAAAATTGGTTTTGAAGCATTTTGAGACTATTTAGCTATGGTTAAGTTAATTTAATTTACTCGTTAAAAGGTTTAATGACTTCTAAAGTATCTGGTTCTTCTGCTTTTTCAGCTAAACGTTCTACCTTATAAATGTTATTTTCATTAGCTTCCATGTAATCAATTCATGTTCTATGATGATCAATTTCTTCAAAGAAGTCAATTAAATACCAATCAAAAAACTTAGCAATTAAATAATTTTGAGTGTCATGAGCTTCTTTTGCTAATTCTTCTGTTAAGGCTAACCCATCTTTTTTAATTTGAAGTAATACTTTTAATAAATCAATTAAGCCCATTTCTTTCACATCAGTTTGAGGACTAATGCTATTAATGTGATAACTATAATCACGGTATGCCATAAAATTCATAATACGACGTGTGTGTACTAAAGCATCTGCTGCTTCCACTCTATAAAAATGACCAAACCCAGGGTAGCCAATTTCTTCGGCACGATTTGATAAACGAAAAGCCATTAATTCATATTGAAGGTGTCACTCAATAAAGCGATCAAGGTTGATTGGAGATTCCATATTTTTTGTTTGTTTTAGTTTTAATTTATATCATTATTTTAACATAAAATATTTCCTTTATTGCATAATATAAAAGCCGTAAGCTTAAATAAATACCCATTATTATTAACTTTTTAGTAAAATAAAAATAATTAATCTAAAGGAAAATGCTAATTTGATCATCCAAGGTTTAAAAACATGACAGGTAGACCTCCAGCATAAACATCGCCCTGCAAATATTATTAGCAAAGGTAAAAAAATTACTTGATGAAGGGTTTTATGAGCATCCTTTAATAATTGATTTAATTATTTTTTATTAATTGTGATGTTAATTGCTTTAACGACTGCTTTAACTAATAAGTTTGCAACACAAAAGACAGACACTATTATTCATGACTCAATTGAAGTATCTGTAATTTTTTTAATGGTGATTGGAAATAGTGTTTTTGAAGCTTCTTCTGTTTTAAAAGCCCAGCGTAGTATTGATGCTTTAACTAAAATTACTAAAGCTAAATGTTTAGTAATCAGAAATGGTATTAAACAAAAAATTAACACAGAAGAAGTAGTTTTAGGAGATGTCATTGTTATCAGTCGAGGAGAAATTGTTCCTGCAGATGCTGTTTTGTTGCAGGGGAACGACTTGATAGTAAATGAATCTATCTTAACAGGAGAGTCAGTTGAACAAGTTAAAAGCCCTCACAATGGCGAGGATCATAAAAACCAAATTTTTATGGGTACTAATGTAGTGAATGGTCATTGCTGAGCAAGAGTTACAGCTACAGGAAATGATTCTGCTTTAGGAGTTGTTAATAAACACCTTCAAGAAGCTAAGGCTCCTGCTTCCCCATTAGATCGCAAAATTAATCAACTCACAGGCATTGTTATTTTTATTTCATTTTTAGTAGCTATTGCTGTTTTTATCATTATTCTTACTACTTCTAATAATTTATGATCAGAATCATTGCTAATTGGGACAGTAATTGCGATATCTATTATTCCAGAATCGCTTCCCTTATTAATCTCATTTCTCTTATCGCTTGCTACTAAAAAAATGGCTAAAAGAAAAATTATTGTAAAAAAATTAAAGGCCTTAGAAGGACTAGGTTCTACTAATGTTATTTGTACAGATAAAACAGGTACTTTAACCCAAAACACAATGTCTTTAGAAAAAATTATTTATCCCCATCATGTTATTAAAGGGTCAGATTTTAAATATGACCCTAATAACCTTAACCATAGGATGTTAATGAATACTTTAATCTGTTGTAACAATGCTGTAATTGAAAAGCACCATACAGAAGGGTCACAAACAGAGCTAGGCTTATTACGTTTTGCTCAACGCTTTTGTTCAGTACCAAAAGTAAGAGAAAAGTGAACACGGATTAAAGAAAGAAGTTTTAATTCTGTAACTAAAATGATGAGTACAGACCATCAAGACTCATCATTTGAAGGAGTAGTGACTTTCATTAAAGGAGCTCCAGAAAACATTTTAGCTACTTGTCAAAAATATTTAAGACCTGATGGTCAAGAAGTGGATTTTGACCAAGATTATCGGGCTTGTTTAGACCAACATTTAAACTTATTAGCTTCTTTAGGAGTCAGAATTTTAGCTTGTGCTTATAAAAACAGCAATCATCAAGCTTCAGTTTTTTTAGCTGCTGTTGGTTTAATGGATCCCTTACATGAGAACGCTTCTCAAGCCATTGCTTTATGTAAACAAGCTGGAGTAGGGATTAAAATGCTAACTGGAGATAGTGCCTTAACTGGATTAGCTATTGCTAAAAAGCTTGCTATTGCTGAAAGTCTTAAAGATATTATTACAGGGCATGAATTAGAAAAATTACAAAAAGATCAACCTGAAGCCTTAGCAAAAATAGTAAATGCAAAAAGTGTGTTTGCTCGTCTTACTCCAGTTGATAAAAAAATCATTGTTACTGCTTTGCAAAAAGAAGACAAAGTAGTTGCCATGACAGGAGATGGAGTGAATGATGGTCCTAGTTTAAAACAAGCAGACATAGGAGTAGCTGTAGGGGCTAGTACTCCTATTGCTAAAGAAGCTGCCGATATGGTTTTATCACGCAATAATTTTCATGATTTAGTCAGCCTCATTGCTACAGGGCGGAACATTTTTTTAAAGATTCAAAGAATTATTTTATTTGTGCTAGCTGCTAACTTATCTGGAGCCATTGCTTTATTATTACTAACTATTATTTATAAAAACTATCCTGCAGGTCCCATTAATGTTTTATGGTTTAACATTTTAATTGAACATATATTAGCGTTAAGTTATAGTGCAAGTAGCGATAATGACCAAGTTTTAAAATGAAAACCACGCTCGATCAAAGCTAACATTTTAAAAGAGCTGGTTTTTCCTATTATGAGTAGTGCTATTATTACAGCTTGTGTCATTATCCTAGCTTTTTATCTTGGATATAATAATCCTACTCTAACTAATTCTAGTTCTCGCTTAGCTTCTGGGCGTACCTTATTTATGATCGTATGAGTTAATGCTCCTATTATCTTTTTCCCCTTCTTAAAACTAACCAAAGAAATTATTGCAAAAATTAACATTATTTTTAGTAAAGCAATGCTTTCTTCAATGTTACTTGCTTTCAGTGTGAACACTATTTTTTGTTTTACTCCTTATTTAAATAGTGAGATTTTTTTAATCAATAATTTTATTAACGGATGAACAATCGGAGTAGCAATCGGCCTAGCCTTCTTACCAGCAGTTTTAATTTTTAGTTCACAATTGGTAGCATATTATGCAATGCAAGCATATGTTAAATTTTTTAATTAGTTTAAGGTTTTTAAGCTTATGTGATTGATAAGATTTAAAAAACCTTGAGTCATAAGCTTTTTTTTAGTTTTAAGCACCACTCAGTTTATTTATTTTTTTAATTATCAGATATTTCATATTCAATTATTATTGGAATAATAAGATAAGGTTGACTCAACTTAACCTTTTTTATTTTTATAAAAAGATATGTATAATTATTGTTAATTAACATAAATCAAATCAAAATTAATATGAAAAAAATACTAACTATTTTTGGAGCATTAGCTGTAGCGAGCTCCCCAGCACTAGCCCTAAACATTGCTCCCCATCAAACCCAAAAGTTAAAAAATGTTTTAAAAACAACAAGTAACTTTGAAGGTAACACTATCACTGTCTTTAATGACACAAAACAAAATTTTAAATTTTCAGTTTTTGTAACCAACAGTGAGGATAATGGCTTTTCTGGCTTTTTAGATCAAATTAGTTTTAGTCTTTCTGAATATGACTATCATGCCTGACCAGTTTACTTGTTTCAATGGCTAGATGATAATGATTTTTGAAGTACTCCTTTTCCCGATTTAAATGGTCATACAAAGCACGGGTTTTTCAATTACCCTATGGTATGAGCAAACAGACTAGAAGAGTACATGGGTCATTTTGGAGCAACCTTCGATGATAAATCAGAAACTGCATTTAAAATGGCTTCCTCTTGAGGTCTTTGAGGAACATTTGGACAAACTGTTGATAACCAATGGAACCAAGATCGTGCTGCTGCAAAACCACTGACTGGTGTCACATTTAATTTTGAATTTAACTGAAATGGTGACGATGTTTATTCAACCGTAGCACCAACTTTTGCAATTCATATGAGCTCATAATTAAAGCTAAGCATAATTCTTTAAAAAACAGAAATATTTCTGTTTTTTTAAAGCTTTGTATAAGCATAAACCTTATTTTATTGCTTATATCTTGAAACTTTGGCATAATTTAATCTAAATCATCTGAGATAAGCAATAATTATGAGAATAAATATATTTTATTAAAGGACGAACAGTAGAAGTAGCAATAAGCTTAGTCTTCCTACTAGCACTTTTAATTTTCTACAATTGGAAACATATTATGTTATGCAAGCATATACTAAATTTTTTAATTAGTTTTAAAATATTAATGTAAAATCGATAATAGTATCCTCTTAATAATAAAAAGAAGTAATTAATTTATGTTTTATGCAGAACCCAGCCCTAATGGCATTACACCGAACCACACCCCTTATGGGATTCAGGCTAATTATGGGTTTTTACATGTTTATGCTGTCACTATGACGCTTGGGATTTTAGCTTCTATTTTATATTCCTTTTTAAAACTAAAGCAAAAAAAAGTCCCTTTTGAACCTGTCATTCTTTCTGTTTTATTTATTGTACCTGCAGGTTTATTAGGAGGAAGTTTTTTAGGAAAAATTAATGGAGAAGGGAACGGGATTAACGCAGGAGGAGTTCCTTGGTATGGATGTTTTGCCTTTTGGAAGGCAGGGATGAGCATTCATGGAGCTGTTATTTTTGGTATGGCCGCTGGGATGTTTTATTATGCTTTTGTAGCCAAAAAATATCAAACTTCTTTGTGAGTGTTTGCAGATGCTATTTTACCAAATGTTTTATTAGGCCAAATTATAGGGCGTTGGGGAAACTTTTTTAATCATGAATTATTAGGAGATCCTGTTTCATATAGTTCCTTAAGTTGATTACCTGGTTTTATTCGTGATAATTGTTGGAAGTGAGCAGGAGGAAGTCCTGAAACAAATATGTATGGACATATTATTTTTCGACAACCCATTTTTTTGTATGAATCTTTTTTTAATTTTTGAATATGATGCTTCATTACTTTTGGTTGTCCTAACATTGGAAAATTAATAGGACCGAAACCTTATCAAAAACATAAAAACATTAAGTATAGTTTTAAAACTAATATGGTTTGTTTTTTTACTAGAAAGCCGCTACCAAAAAATTACTATTCTTACAAACAAATGTGAAACCAAGCTTTTAATATGCAGCAACCTTCTTTATTGCAAATCCAACAATATCAAAAAGCTAATCCACATTCTTTAAATCAAGCAAACAACCCGTTTGCTCTTAATAAAGGTCTACATAAACTTTATAATCCTGATCGGTACTGAATTCCAGCAGTAGGTTTTGAAGCAGGGTGCTATCTTTTTGGTTATAACTTGCTGCGTTTTATTTTAGAAACCAAAAGGCAGGCAGATAGTGAACTTTTTATTATGTATAATCGTCCGTTAGATTATGGAGTTTTATTAGGATTTGCAGCTCTAGGATTAGTGCTCATTGCGTTATTTGAATTTGTTTGACGCCCTTATTTTCGAAAAGTAGGACGAGTGTATGAAAAAAAATACATTGATAAACGCAAAATTAGTAATTGACAACATGATTATTACTGAAAAACTATTCCTAGCCAATCGCCTAATATTACTAGTGAGCAACTTGTTAAAAAATATACAGCACAGCTTTTATTAGGCTTCCATAAAAATCAAAACTTTGTTTTTGATAAATACTTTACTTTTCATTTTGAAACAGGCAAGCCCCAACAAGAAGCTAAAAGTAGGTTATTTTGAAAATATAAGCTTATTCCTTCTGATTTAGCTAGACAAGAGTTGCACATTAAGAAAACATATGAAGTCATGATTGACTTTAGAATACCTTTAACAAAAATGTTTAAGCTTAATTGGTTTGGAACCTACTCTATTGATTATGATGATAATTTTGATACTTGTTTAAATAATGCTATTAGCAAAAGGATTAAACAGATTTTATATAAAAAATTAAGGTTTTGGTATGAAGAAAATGATAGTAGATACCATCAGCCATGAAGTAAAATGCTTGATTTTGATCAAAAAAGATGAGAAAATTTTGTAGCAAACAAAGAACAAATTAAGTTAAAACTTGAGCTTAATAGCTTTAAAACACCTAATAGTCAATTTCTTTTATTAAAAAGCAAAAAACTTTTGATGAGAAAACCTAGGCTTTAAGCTTTGTGAAAGGAATCATTGAGCAACATTAATGAATTACGCATTTCTCAAAGTTTTTCTGGGCTAATGATATTCTCCATACGAGTTTGAATATTTTGATAAATATTAGTAATGATAGGCACTAATTTTAGAGCCTTCATAGTGAGGTGCAAGTGTTTTTTACGATGATCTTCAGTAGAAGGCTTACGAATGATGTAGCCATCAATGATCATTTGATTAGTAAGGGCAGTAATATCACTTCTACTCCGTCCTAGCAAATAAGCCATGTTTATCATAGAAATAGGGGTTTGATTATTGTATAAAGTATAAAAAAACTGACAATGAGCAAAACAAATCTCAAGTTTTTTCCTTTTTAACTCCTTATTAACTTCAAAGTTAATTTTAAAGCCTATTTCCATCATTTTATTAATAATGTCTCCACTATAAGAAAGTTGTTCAAGCATAAGAATATATAAATTTTCTATTTTTTATTATTATATAATTAATTTAATTACCAGCAGGATAGTAATTTTGCATGCGTTTAATCTTAAAAAGCTATATCAAAACATTTTTTCATAATTGAATTGAAGCTATTGGAAGCATTTTGTTTTTAGTAATTATTATAGGGGTCATAGTTGGGTTTTTATCTGGTAATTTACAATACAGATTTAACTTTAATGAATTAGAAAAGACTTCAAAACCGTGAGCCTATCGATTAAGTTATGATACTACTTCATTACCTGGGTATCAAACTAATGATCTTGATGTTAACGCAGACACGGTTTTTAATTTTTTTGTGACAGGAGATCCTATCAAGAACCCTTGAACTAACAAGCTAGTATATGGACCAGCTCCCATTATTAATACTAATAGTAGCAAGTACTTAGCATGAGAGAATGAAGCCTCTCTCATTATGGAGCAATATAACCCAGAAGTGAAAATCAATACTCCAGCTTATCAAGAGGGTGTTAAAAAAATTATGGCCTCTATTATTATGTGAGCCTTAGATTCAAATAGAACTAATTTAGCTCCTTATAGAGATGCTGTTTTAAACCCTGCTTTATGAGGCACAGCTCCCTTTAATAAGGCTGGAGGTTATGCTATTCAAGATTTTGATTCACACTTAAATAAGATATCTGCGTTTCACTTTAAAATTGGAGAGCCTTCAGGGTTACAAACCTTAGCTAGTTTTGGGTTTTCTCCGCTTTTTGAAATTTTTCATTTTGTTTTTGATGTCGTGGCTCCTCAAAACCTTGGCTGAGCGTTTCAGGTTAACCCTTATATTAATATAACCAATACTAATCCTACTAATAATCAAGATAAAAATTATGTACATATTGAAGCATATAATCCTGCAGGAGGACCAGTAAGTACCGCCAACAATGCTCTTAAATTGTACCAAGGGAGGGTACCTTATACTAGTACTAAAGAAATGGCTGTTAACAATAACATTAATGCTCCTCCTGATAGTTTTCCTGTAGTAGAAAACATAGCGAATGTGCAAAACTCTCCTGTCAAAATAGAAAGTAATTTTAATTTGCTCCCTTATGATAACCAGCAAGACTCTTCTCAAAACCTAGGCTTTAATTCAAAAGTGTATGTAACAGGAGCAGGATTAAACATTAACACGATCATCTCTCATACTAGTAAAACAGGAATTAATGTTAGTAGTAGGCTTAATTTTAACCAAATTGATGCCACTAAATATAAAACTTTTTATATGAGCTGAGACCAGGTACAATGGTTAAGGGATCGTTTAGCATGAAACCTTTTTAATGCTTCTGGACGAGCCAAGCGTAATTATGACTTTGTAGCAGGGAATTTAATTTGGTTTAACACAGCAGGTCAAAATAGTAATTATCAGGCTTTAATGAAAGCAGTAGGAATGGTTTATACCTCAGATAGTAATTTAATTCCTTTTAGTGATTCATCAATTGCTAACTTTACTAAAAACATTACTTTAGCAAGTACGGTTTACATTGCTATTTCCATTGCCTTACTAATCCTGGGGTTTGTTTTTATTAACTTTATTGTTAAAAAAGAAATTAATAAAACCAGAAGACAACTTGGTATTTTTAAAGCTTTAGGGTATGACTATCCAAGATTATCTTGAGTCTTTGCTACTAAGTTTTTAATTACTATTTACATAGGACTAATTGTCGGCTATTGCATTAGTATTCCTATTCAGCTTTATGCGAGTAAAATGTTTACTAACGGCGTCTTTTTGCCATTTGAAAAAATTTATTATGGCCCGATTTTTATGTCTTTGCTTTTTTTGTTAGTGCCGCTCATTTTTGTACTAATTGCTTTTTTCTTAAATTTGTACTACATTTATGTACCAGTCACCCATTTAATTTATGGAAATCCTAACACTAAAGCAAGCTGGTTAACAAGAGGAGTTAAATTTGTCTTTCGCAGAGCCTCCTTTGCGATCAGGATTAAAATTTCTTTTACCTTCCATGCTTTTGGCAAATACATGATTGTGATTTTTATTTTCTTTTTTGCTTTATTATTAATGACGATTAGTTTAAACTTTAATGATTTATTTAAACAATTAGAAAACCCTTATCCTTTTTATCAAAATGATGTGGATCATACTTTTAAAGCTTACGACGGAGCTTTTTCAGACACAGCTAAAAAAATTAATAATAGTGTTTATTTAGTTTTGACTGCTCAAAAAAACATGGGATATTATACTGCAAGTGCGGATGGTCAACCTCCTAGCTTGCAAGAGCCTAGTAATTTTTTCAATCAAACCGAAAGTTTTAAGGCAGAAGCTATTGCCAACCAAAAAATCATTGATGATTTTATGAGTAGTGTGATAGCAGAACCACCTAAAAAGAAAGTAAGTCCTATTAAAAACGCTTATTTACCTGAAGCATTACATAATAAGACTTTTACATGAAACGATGTGCAATGAAGGGATGACGCTATTAAGAAATTAGCCGAACAAGCTTTTGGAGGACAGGTGCCAGCTTTAGGAATTTTTCTAGAACTGCGTAATCCGCAAACTTCAAGCTTGATTTTTAATACTAGCGATTCTAAAACCCAAGCCTTAACAAATTATGCAGCTTTAATTAATAAAGTTTTGTATAACTTCCTTTCTCAAAAATTTTTAGAAGCGAACCAAGCTGGAACATTAGTGCTGAATCCCAACATTACTAGTGGACCTATTGTGTCTTACGCAAGTCTTTTAACCATTATTAATCAAGTGTATACGACAAAAGTTCCTTATGTAACTTCCATAATGCCTTCTTTTCAAACGGAATTAAAACAAGTTCCTGTTGTTAATCCAGCTAACCCTCTTCAAACCTATACTTTTGATAATGGCAAAGACACTTTTTCTAATATTTTAATTGGCTTGTCGACAGCTATGCAAGATAAAAAAGCTTCTTATTTTTCTTTTAATAATTTACCTTATGATCAAAAAACAGAAACTCCAGAAATTAATGAAACATTCCACAATATTTCGAACCAAACCTCAGGGGATTACTTTAAAGTAAACGGGATCAATCCAAGCAATTGAAGTGATTTTTATCAGTTTGGAAAAATCCCAGTCCAAACTGTGAATAACATTTTAAATCAACCTTGACAATACAAAGATAAAACAGGAAAGGCAGAAACTATTAATAATCCTATTCCTGCCATTGTTTCCTCTCGTTTGTCTAAAACCTTAAATGTGAATGTAGGAAGTATCTTTGCTACTTCCATTAATAAGAATGATAGTAAATATAGGGTTTATTTTCAAGTGAAGGCTATCGATGACAATGTTATTTTAAATAACTCTATTTTTACCAATGCTAATAACATTAGGCAATTATTAAGGGTGAATCAAGTAAACGCAGCAGGGCAAAGCCAACTAGTTCCTGTTGCTAACAACTTTAATAATACTTTAGTGTCTAAAAGAGCTTTAATTAAACAAACCCTAAACCCGCAAGAATTACTAGCAGGGAAGCAATTAAACATTAAATATTATCTGCAAAACAGCGGGATGTCTTTTGGAGATCTGCCTAATTATTTAGCTACAAAAAATCAGATCAAAAATAATGAAGTAGTTAATCCTCTTCCTGTTAGTGACCGCTACCAATTATGAGAACTGCTAGGAGCCTCAAACCAAGCTAATCAGTTTTCAGTAGTAGTTAGTAAAGATAAAATTACAGGAAACACGATTGCTAATTCAGTTTGAGATCCTGATGAGCATGTGGGACACATGGCGATAGCAAGTGATACTTTGCCTTTTACTGTGATTAAATCATTAATCTCTAACTCTGTTTCGCTTATTAAACAAGTGTTATCTGTTTTTCAAGTTATGATTGGGCTTGTCTTATTAATAGTACTTGTAGTAGCAGTAAGTACTGTCATTGATGAAGCAGCTAGGTTTATTTTAGTACTAAGAATTATGGGATACCGTAAAGGTCGTATTATTTATACAGTAATTGGTAATTATATTATTGGAACAATAGGAGCAGCCTTTGTGGCTTATGGAGTTAGTTTACTTTTATGGTACTTCATTTTACAAATGATTTTTAATAAATATAAAGTTCTCCTCCAAGTACCTGCAGGTTTAGCTACCCCTGCCATTGTTTTAGCTTTTGTAGCTTTAATTCTTGGCACGACTTGGTGCATTTGCTTTTACTTATTAGGCAAAAGAAAAATTAATGAAATTAACAGAGAGGAATAAAATGGCGTCTGACAAGCGTGCTACGAAATATAATTTTAAGTTAGTAGAGCAAGATAAATTTGCTTTTTGAAACCAAAACCATTTTTTTCAAACCCACAACCGTAAGCCTGACCTTCATTACAGTATTTTGCTTCCTCCCCCTAATGTCACAGGTGACCCTCATTTAGGTCATGCTATGGATGCAATGTATCCTGCTGTCTTATGACGCTATTATCACTTTTGGGGGTACCAAGTAGTGTGAATTCCTGGGACTGATCATGCAGGGATTGCTACTCAAAGTAAAGTGGAAAAGGCTTTATATCAAACAGAACAAAAAACAAGGTTTGATTTAGGACACAAGGCTTTTTTAGCACGGATTTATGAGTTTAGTCAAACTACGCAAAAGCATGTGATTGCTAACTGACAAAGGTGAGGACTTCCCTTAGCATATGATAAAAACCATTTTACTTTTAATTCAGAAGCTAAAACTTTAGTTAATGATGTTTTTATTAAGTTGTACCAAGCAGGTTTAATTTATCAAGCAGATCAAGTAGTGGCATGAGATGTGCTTTTAAAAACAGCAATTAGTAACATTGAAGTGCGATACCAACAAGAAAAAAACCAACTGTATTATTTTCGTTATTTTGATACTAATGATCCTAACTCTTATTTAACAGTAGCTACAACTCGTCCTGAAACTATGTTTGTCGATCAGGCTTTGTTTGTACATCCAAAAGATAAACGCTATCAAGCATGAATCCATAAAACTGTTTTTAATCCAGTAAATCATGCTGTTCTTCCTGTCTTAGCAGATCGTTATGTAGACCCTACTTTTGGGAGTGGAGTGATGAAGTGTACTCCTGCTCATGATTTTAATGATTTTAAGCTAGGACTTAAGTACCAATTAGCGATGCCTCTTTGTATGAACCAAGATGGTACTTTAAATGAGCTTGCTGGTGAATTTGCCAAGCAGGACCGCCTGCAAGCAAGAGAAGCCATTTGTTCTAAATTAAAAGAAGCTATGTTATTAGAAAAAGTAGAAACCATTACTAATAGCGTAGGATATTCAGAAAGAAGTCAAGCCTTAATTGAACCTTTATTGTCAAAACAATGATTTCTGAAAATGAAACCTTTTGCTCAAAAAATTTTAAGTTTGCAAAAAAGTAAACAAGCTGTTATTTTTCAACCTGCTTTGTTTAATGAAAGGTTAAAGCAATGAATGGAGGCTATCGAAGATTGGTGTATTTCTAGGCAATTGTGATGGGGGCATCGCCTTCCTGTGTTTGAAAACCAAAAAACAAAAGCATTAAAAATAGCTTTACCTGGTACCTTAGATGAGACATGAGTGCAAAGTTATGATGTGCTGGATACCTGGTTTTCTTCTGCTTTATGACCTCTATTATGTGTGGATTGAAAAAAAGGTCAAAAGCTACAACCTCAGCTCTATCCCTTTAGTGTTTTAGTCACAGGATCTGATTTATTGTTTTTTTGAGTTTCACGAATGATGGCTTATTCATTGTTTTTAGTGGATGACATTCCTTTTCACAAAGTAATTATGCATGGCTTATTAAGAGATAAGCTTAATCGTAAAATGTCTAAATCTCTTAATAACGGAGTTCTCCCTGAAACAGTGATTAACCAATTTGGTTGTGATAGTTTAAGTTTGTTTGTCACAACAACTGTGACTACAGGGCATGATTTGCGCTATGAACCTGAAAAATTGAAACAAAACACTTATTTTATTAATAAATTATGAAATGCTAGTCTGTTTTTGCTTCAATTTAAAGAGCAATGAATTAACATTAAGGCTGCACAAACCATGAGCTATGAAGAAGTATGTAAGCTTGCTACTTCAGGAGCAAGTTTAGCTTTATTACAAGCCTTTGAGAAAGCTAGCCATACTTTTCATAAACATATAAAAAACTACCATTTTAAATTAGCTTTTAAAGCTTTATACCAATTTATTTGGCATAAATTTTGTGATTGGTTTATAGAAATTACTAAATTTGACGCTACTAATAATTTTCTTGTCATTTTGTTTTTTGTTTTTAAAGCAAGCTTAGTGATGCTGCATGTTTTTATTCCTTTTGTGACAGAAGAAATTTATCAAAAATTGTTTTTTAAAGCATCAATTTTATTAGAAAGCTTTGTAGATTTACCAAAAACTAATCACACAGAATCATATTGACCATGAGTCAAAGACATTGTTTTAAAAATTAGAACTTTAAAAACAAAATATCTGATTCCTAGTCATCATCAATTAACAGGAATTATTACTAATCTAAAGCCAAGCAGTCAGCAAATTATAGGGCAAGAGCAAACTCTTTTTTTAAGCTATGTAAAGCATTTTTGCAAAGCAGATTTAGTTTTTGAAGTAAACCCACCAGAAAAAAACCAGTACCTGGTAGAAGTTTTCGCCTGAGGAGAGTTATGGTTGCAAAAAAAGGGTTTATTAAACCTAGAACTTTTAATTCAACAAACTAAAAAACAAATTACAGTCTTAACTGCTGAAGTACAAAGAAGTGAAAAAATCTTGGCCAATAAGCATTTTTTAACTAAAGCAAACCCAGCAAAAATAGAACAAGAAAAAATTAAATACCAAGGATATCTGAAAGCCTTAGCTACAGCTTCCATTACTTTAAAAGATTTAGCAGCAGAAAATATTCAAAAAATTATTAAATAACATAAAATTAATTCATAATTTGATACAAAATAACATTTTTAAAAAAAGACATGGCACTTACAGATAAAAATTTAACTCTTAACAATGGGAAAACAATTCCTCAGTTAGGGCTTGGTTTATATATGGTTTCTCCAAAAGAAAATGAAAGAGAAAAGGGAATAATAGCTATTCAAACGGCTTTAGAAACAGGGTACCGCTTGATTGATGGAGCTCATTTTTATCATAATTATGAAATGATTTATGAAGGAATGCAAAGAGCTAAAGTTAAAAGAAAAGACCTTTTTATTAGTACTAAAATAGAAAACTGAAACAAAGATTTTAAAGTAGAAGACACAAGAGCTCAAGTAGAAGAGGCTTTAAGAGAACTAAAAACTGATTATTTAGATTTAGCATTAGTGCATACCCCAAATTTAAATGCAGTTAAAGTATATAAAATTTTAGAAGAATACTACCATCAAGGAAAAATTAAATCACTTGGTGTTAGTAATTTTAACAAACCAGTTTTAAAAGATTTTTTAAAAAAAGTAGAAATAAAACCTGTAGTTAATGAAATACAATTATCTCCTGCTCTTAATCGACAAGACACATATGACTTTTGTACTAAAGAAGACATTTACATTATTGCTTGACGTTCTTTAGGGCCTCGTACTAACGAGGGGGCAACCTATATTCAATATTTGCCTCCTTTGCAAACGATTGCAAAAAAATATCAAGTCACAGTTCCTCATGTTGCTTTAAAGTGAGCTTTGCAAAAAAACATTATTATTATTCCTAAATCAATCAATCCTAGTCGGATTAAAGCTAATAGTCAATTAGATAGTTTTGAGTTAACAGAAGAAGAAATGCAAGCAATTCATGATTTGCCCCAAATTTATCCGTACTGGCCTTTTGTAGGAGCAGCTCAATTAGATCCTGTTTGGGATTTATCTGAATAAACCTAAGCCAGAAATCATTCTAAATCAAATAAAATTAATATAATTTATATACATAAAATTTAAAAAAAATAACGCTATATGAAGTTTACTGAAAAAAATTTAACCCTTAATAATGGACTAGCTATCCCTCAGTTAGGCTTTGGGTTGTTTATGATCTCTAATAAAGAAAAAGAAAAAGGAATCAAAGCTATCCAAACAGCTTTTGAAACAGGGTACCGTCTCATGAGTGGAGCTCATTTTTATCGCACTTATGGGCTAATTCTAGAAGGAATGCAAAGAGCTAAAGTGGATCGCAAAGATGTCTTTTTAACTACTAAAATTGCCAACTGAATCCCTAATTTTAAAATTGAAGCAGACACAAGAGCTGAAGTACAAGAAGCCTTAACAAAACTAAACACTGCTTATTTAGATTTAGTCCTTGTGCATAGTGCTAACAGAAACGCTGTTAAAGTCTACCATGTTTTAGAAAAAATGTACGAAGAAGGAGTAGTAAAAGCAATCGGAGTAAGTAATTTTAATAAGCCTATTTTAGAGGATTTTATCAAACATGTTAACATTAAACCTGCTGTTAATGAAGTACAATTATCTCCAGCCCTGAACCAACAAGAATTATATGATTTTTGTAAAAAAGAAAAGATCTACATTATTGCATGACGTCCTCTTGGACCAAGAGCAAGTACTAGCGAAAGTTATCTTAAGTACTTTCCAGTTATGCAAGAAATTGCAGAAAAATATCACTGTTCAGTTCCTCATGTAGCGTTACAATGAGCTGCTCAAAAAGGTATTATTATTATTCCTAAGTCTATTAATCCTGAGCGGATTAAAGCTAATAGTGAGTTAGATAGCTTTCATCTCACTGAAGAGGAAATGAAAGCCATTCATGATTTACCCCAAATTTATCCATATTGGCCATTTACTTACGCAGCTCAAAAATACCCTGATTGGGACTTAACTGAAGAATAAAAAAGAAAGGATTATATTTATGCCATTTACATTTGAAGATGAAGTAGCTAATTTTTTAAAAAAACCACTAATTCAAAAAGGAGATAAATTAGCTTTTCAAGCAATTAGACTTGATTTAACAGATTATAATTTTCCAGCAGACCGTCCAGCAGGAATTAAATATACCATTATTTCTACTGTACCTAGCTTAGACACTAGTGTTTGTTATAAACAAACCCAAACTTTTAACAAAAGTTTACAAAAACATCCAGAATTTTTAGTATTAACTTTAAGCCGAGATTTACCTTTTGCAGCAAACCGTATTTGTGCAAGTTTTGATGTTAAACCGCAAAACCATTTAGTTTTATCCGATTATAAATATCGTTCTTTTGGAGAAAAAACAGGACTATACATTCCTGATTTAGAAATTTTAGCCAGATCAGTACTTATTTTAGATCAGGATAATAAATTAGTTTACTTACAAATTACTAATAAGATTCCAGAAGAACTAGATTATCAGGCTTTATATAATTTTTTAGGAATAGAAGGAGATTAAGCAATGGAAGATATTAAACATAAAGATATTGTTTTAAGTAATGGAGTCAGAATGCCTCAACTTGGCTTTGGGCTTTATTTAGTTAATGACCGTGAAAAAGGAATTGCAGCCATTAGAACAGCTTTAGAACATGGGTATCGTCTCATGGATGGAGCTCATTATTATCATAATGATGATTTTATTTGAGAAGCTATGAAGGAAGCAAAAATATGACGTCATCAAATTTTTTACACAACCAAAATTGAAAATTTTACCCCAGGTTTTAAACCAGAAGATACCCATTCTCAAATTAAAAAGGCTTTAAAGATTTTACAAACTGATTATCTTGATTTAGTTTTAGTACATTGACCTGCTAGTAATTCAATCGCAGTTTATAAAATTTTAGAAGAATATTACAACAAAGGAACAATTAAAGCAATCGGGGTTAGTAATTTTACCAAACCTTTGTTAGAAGATTTTATTAAACATGTATCTATTAAACCAATGGTAAACCAAATTCAACTTTCCCCTGCTCTTAATCGTCAAGCCACATATGATTATTGCAAAGCTAATGATATTGCAATTACAGCATGGCGTTCATTAGGACCTCGTTCTACTCAAGGAGTAACTTTTATTTTAACTCATCCTACCATGGTAAAAATTGCTGAAGCTCATAAAGCTACAGTACCACAAGTAGCCTTAAAATGAGCCATCCAAAAAGGAATTGCTGTTATTCCTAAATCAGTAGTTGTTAGCAGAGTCATTGCTAATGGGAAACTAGATTTCTTTGAGTTAACAGACCAAGAAATACAAACCATTAATGGTTTGGAACAAGTAGAACCATATTGACCTTTTAAGAATATTAGTCCTACTACCCCTCATTGAGATCCGCTTTAAAGATGGCATACCGTCAATTTATTTACGGGTCCGACCAATTTGCTGTAAAAAAGTTTATTGAAAAAGAGATTAAAAACCTTAAAAAACAGGAAGCCTTCCAGCAGAGTGAAATTCAAAAATTTTATTTGGACGAAACTTTATTTAGCGATGTTTTAAAGGCCTCTCAGGTTTCAGATTTTTTTGCTTCAGCTAAAATTATTGTGGTTTTTGATTTTAACGCTGTAGCTAGTCACAAAAACAAAAATGAAAAAATTGAAACAGAAGCTTTAAAAAGTTATTTTGAAAAGCAATCTGATAGGATCGCTTTATTTTTAGTTTGTAGTTATCAAAAGTTAGATCAACGTTTAAAGTTAACTAAAATGATTACAGAAACATGTAAAGTTTTTGAAATTAAAATTCCCACCAAACCTAAAATTGCTAAATATATTACAGCAATCATCCATCAAAAACAAGGAACTATTACTGAAGAAGCTCTTCAAGCATTAATAGAACAATTACCGCTTTCTTTTTATGTAGTTTATAACGAGGTTAATAAATTATTAATTTATGATAAAAACATTACTTTAGACCATATTAAAAGCTTGGGAGTTGCTTATATAGAGAGTAACATTTTTGACATCGGGAAGGCTATTTTAGAGCAAAACGCTAATTTATTATTAAAGGCATACAAAGCATGAACTATCAAAGACCAAAACTTTTCAGCCTTAATTGGCTATTTACAATATGTTTTTAGTAATTTACGTAATTTATTAGTGTTAAAACGTAACAATATTGATGATTATCAAATTAAGCAACAATTAAATTTACCTTATTTTGTATATAATCAATATGCTCGAGCAGCTAATTCATATAATGTTTTTTATTTAAATGAGCTTTTGTTGGAATTAGCTACAATAGAGTATAAAATTAAAAATACAATTTTATATGTTAAAATAAATTTTGATAGCTGAATAATTAAGCTAATAAAACATTTTAAATAATTTATATGGAAAAAACTAAAGAAAATAATTTATACCAAAACATCATTATAGTTTTAGGGAATTGTTTTTATAATGATGCCTTTAAAGCCACAGTCATTCACTCAATTCCTTTTAAAAAACATGTAGTTAATGAAATAGGGTCTTTACTTGCTTTAGAAAAAGAATTTAATTGTTCTTATAAAAATAAAAAATACTCTGTTATTTTTGCACAAATTATTGCTAATCTGCTTAATGAGGTAGAAACAATAGAAAAGAGAGTAGAAAGCTATGCCCAATTAGATGAAAGTCTTTTAGATTTTACTAATTTTGTTTCTCAAGAATTATCTATTTCTAAAGCATCCTTAAAAAATGAAGCTGTTAACTTAGATGAACCATCATTAATTGCTACAGCGGAATTTGATACTTCTAAAGCAAGAAAAATAGCAGAAGAAGCTCAAGCTCAAAAAACATCGCATACTGCTACTCCGAATCAGAAAAACGATGTGAGAGATAGTGTGCAAGCTAAAGTAAAACAAAATAGTGCCTTTGGAGGAGGATTCGCAGGAGGAGCAGGAGCAAGTGGAGCTAATCAAGGACCGCCCCCAGGCATGGGAGGATTTGGTTCTTTTGTTAATCCTATGACTGGTACTAATTTTCCGCTTCATCCTAGATTAGACCAAAGGTTTTACCCCTACACACATAAGCCAAAATTTATTAAGCACTTTAAAATAGGGTTAGGAGCTTTTGCTATTTTAGTTTCATCATTTTTATTAATCTTGATCATAGTGGCATTATCAAAACACATCACTCTTACACCACCAGACGATAAGAAATATTTTTTACAAGCTAATTCAGGAAGTAATAAAGGGGCTTTGGATCCTGAATGAGGTACTAAATATGGTAAGACTGGTTATGATGCAAAATCATCAATCTTACTTACTCTTAATCCAATTGGAGGTTATGGATTTTTAACTGGGTTTTTAGTGATCATTCCTGGCATTTGATTAGGTTACTCAATGTTTGCAACCCCCCGTATGCATAGAGAACGTTTTGTTTTAAGTAATATGGCTGTTGGATTTAACCTTGTTTTTTTAGCAATTACCCTTTATTATAGTATTAGTTTTATTACTCCTAACTTTTTAAGTAATACAGTTAAATCCTTGTATTATTTACCTTCTGGTTATGATCAAAAAACTTTTAATGAAATTGTTCAGTTTTTAACTGGGGAAATCGACAAGTCTCCTATTTATAAAAGTATTTTTTCTGCTATGATAGCTGCTAATGTCTTAATTGGAGGGCTTGTCATTACTTTACTGGTAGCTTTATTTATTAATCCTAAGGTTGATCGAAATAAATTAATGAGAGCTGATCAAGAATATCAAAGGTCGGTAGCAGCTCAATTTCGTAATGAAAAATATGAAATAGACCCTAAAATTTATGACCAAGATTTAATTGATATCATTGAAAAAGAGCAGAACCCTCCCCCTTCTCATCCAAAAGAACCAAAATAAAACATAAAAAAAGATTAAGTTTTTCTTAATCTTTTTTATTAGCAGCAATTGATAATTTCATCAGTTGTGACTTTTGACGAATCGTTTTATTTGCATGATAAACGCCCTTATTGTTTGCTTTATCAATTAATTTCACTGCATTGTTTACCAACTGCTCCTTATCAGGCTCGTTGTGTTTGATAGCCTTTTTAGCCTTTTTAATTGCTGTTTTAACTTGCGATTTAAAATCATTATTTCTCATGTTTGTTTTAGCGCTTTGTTTAATTGATTTTTTTGTTGCTTTATGGCTGGCCATATTTATTTCCTATAAATCCAGTTGAATATAATGTTAGCTTTTACAATTGTAACATTTAAATAAATGTAATGTTATGAATGTTATGTGTTAAAATAAATTTTGTTAAGTAATTTCTAATTATAAAAAATACCTAATAATTTATTTAAACCATAAGGAGTACTAATATGGGCGGATCCACAATGAACATTGTTTTGATTGTGATAGTTGTAGGAGTTATTGTTTTTGCTATTGTTTCTGCTGTCGTTAGTCGTAAAAATAAGCGTTTAGAAAGACAAAAAAGAAAAAAAGAAGTCAAGTATAAAATTAAAGCATTTTTAAAAACTCATGATAATTTAAGGAATGTAAGACTTGAATATGAGAAAGTAGCAGCTCGGAAAGGAAAAGAATATAAATATCGTGATATTTTTGATGTCATTGTAGATATTTATGATTCTAAAACTAATAAGTTAATTAGTACCCGTGCCTTTGAAATAGAAGGAATGAGTAAAAAAATTACTAAAAAGAATTTTGAAACCACATGAGTGGTTAATGTCGAATTAGATTTAGCAGACACCAGAAGACAAATCGGGATTGTGGAAGGTACTGTGAAATTATCTAATGAAGAAAAAATAGCACAAAAAAAATTATTAAAAGAACAAACCAAGAGGTATCAAGATAATCTGAAACCTGTGCGTCATAAAAAGAAAAAAAATCTAGCAGCTAAAGACAACCTAGAAAAACTAGCAGCAAAAAAACCAATCGTAAAACCTATTAAATTTACTCCAGCTCGATAAGATGAGTCAATTTTCTAAAGCATATTTAACTAAAAAAGAATTTAAAAATTTTTGTAATTGTGCCAAAAAAGCATGAATTGAAAGAACAAAAGCTAATAGTGAACAAGCACTTGAACTACAAGCAGCAAAAAAAATTACTATTAACAAAAAAAAATTCCCATATCTTTCAGAAGTTCAAGAACAAGAACTGCCAACCCAAGAAAAACTTTTAGAACCACACCAACTTGATGGAGCTTTTGTAGAAAAGTGTGCGGCCAAGTATTTTTATGATAAATACCCAGATCATTTTTTAGTCAATTTAAAAGATTATCAGGATCAAGATGCCATTAATCAAACAAAAACTAAATTATTAAATCATAAAATAAAAGTATATTTTGAAGCTAGTTTTGCTTATAAAAATGTATTTACTAGATGTGATGTTTTAGTTAGAAATGAGCAAAACAACACTTTTAATTTAATTGAGATTAAATCTGTCACTAATTTTAAAAAACATAAAGAAGAATATCTAAATGATTTAGCTTTTCAATATTATGTTTTAACATCATCTGGGCTTAAAATTAATAAAGTTTGTTTAATGTTATTAAATAAAGAATATAAAAGATCCCAGGAACTTAATTTACAGGAACTGTTTTGCATTTTAGAAGAAACTCCTCCTTTAGGAAGACAAAAAGAAGTGCTTAATTTTAAAGAATACTGTGCATCAAAAGTAAACAACACAGCCTATGTTATTAAACAAATCAATTTATTTTTTGAAACGATAGATAATTGCCAACTGGATATTTGTGAAATGCTAAAACACAAATATTGTAATATCCTTGATAAACAATTTGATGATGCATATTGTGAGAGTGTTTATAAATACATCCCCTCTAAAAATACTATTTTTAATTTAGCTAAGTTGTGAACAAATCAAAAAATGATTTTGTTTTATGATTATGATCAAATCAACATTGCTAATTTAAATTCTGAACTTGTTTGAAGTGACCATGGTAGGTTAAAAAATTTTAGCTTAGTGCAAAAAAGACAAATTGAAGCAACTAAAAATAAAACTGTAATTAATAAAAAAAATTTAGCATATCTATTAAAAGAACAGAAAAAGTATCAATACCCTGTTTTTATGTATGATTTTGAAACAACCGCTTTTGCTGTTCCAGCCTTTTCATACAGTACATGTTATCAACAAATCCCTTTTCAATATTCAATTCAAATTTTAAATAATGATCAATTTGATTTTAAAAATAAAGCTAATATTACTACTAAAAGCTTTTTAGCTTCTTCTAATCAAGACCCCCGTTTAGCTTTCATTAAGCAATTTGTACAAGATACACAACATAAAGATAATCCAGTTTGTGTAGCTTATAATATGAGTTTTGAAAAAGGAACACTTAATAAATTAATTGAATACCTTGATGATTTAGCAACTGAAAACAAACATGATCTACAGCTTCTTGAGCAATACAAACAACAATTGCAAAAAGTGATAAACAACACCATAGACATGATGGATTTTTTTAAAAAATTTGATATTTATAAAGATGCCTTTAATGGTTCTTGTTCTATTAAGTATGTGCTTCCTGCTTTTGTACCAGAAATGACATATGATAACTTGACGATTAAAAAAGGAGATCAAGCTAGTGCTATGTTTTATTATTATGCTTTAGGATATAAATCACAAGTAGAGTGAGAACCTATCAGTGATGCTTTAACTATTTATTGTAATCAAGATACTTTAGCTATGGTAGCTTTATTATCCTCAATTAACTCATTACTTAAACCTTATTTATAATGACTGCTTCTAAAAAATATAAAATTATTTTTTTAGCCACATCAGACATAGCCATTCAGCTCTTTGAAGAGTTATTACAAACTAAAAATATTGAAGTACAAGCCTTGGTTACTCAACCTGATAGTTTTGTAGGGAGAAAGCATACTAATTTAGTTATTAATCCTATTAAACAAATAGCTTTAAAGCACAACCTTTTAGTTTTGCAACCTCATAAAATAGTAAGTATTTCAGAACAAATAGACAAACTTAAACCAGATGCCTTAATCACTTGTGCTTATGGTCAGTATTTACCACAACGAATTTTAGAAGCTGCCCCTTTTAGACTTAACTTTCATGCTTCATTATTACCCAAATATAGAGGAGCATCTCCTTTACAGTACTGTATTGCAAACCAAGAACACACTACAGGAGTGAGCCTGATGACTATGAATAAAGGTCTGGATCAAGGACCAGTTTTTTATCAAAAAAAGCTTGCAGTAAGTGTTGATGAAACATACAAATCTTTATTTTTAAAATTTCAAAAAATGCTTTCTACCTTAATTCCAGTTTTATTTTTAGTTTTTGCCAATAAATTACAAGCTATTCCTCAAGATGACTCTCAAGCTAGCTATGCTCCTATTATTACAAGGCAAGAAGAACATCTAAACTGAAACCAACCTGCAACTCATGTAGTAGCTTGAATTAGAGCTTTGTATGATAAACCAATAGCTTTTAGTTTTTTAAGAAAAAAGATTGTTTTTAAAATTTATGAAGCTTATGTAGTTACAGCAAGCTTAGCAGATCTCAATTTAAAACAAGCTTTATCTGGTCAAGTGTTATTAGTTAATAAAAAAGGCATATATGTGCAAGCTAATCCTGGAATAGTACTTTTAACTAAAGTAAAATGAGAGGGACAAAAAATTACGCTTGCTTCTACTCTAAAAGGAAGAATTACTACTAACGATTATTTTTCTTAATATTTTTATTCTATCTATTAATTATTAAATAATTAGATTGTACCTTTTATTTCACCATACCAACGCCCTTGAAAAGTGTAGTACCATGCATTGATATATAACTCAATCCCTTTAGCTAAGGCTTGTTTTAAATCACCACATTCTGTATTATTGATTGAGCCATAAGATATGTCACTTGAAAATACATCACCGCCTATTTTTTGTACCCCATTTATTACTGCGTGATTTTCAGGACTATTCTTTTGTTCATAGTTCAACCATACTCAATCATTCCAATTTCTATTTCCTGGAGTTTGTTGCTTATACCATTTTTTTGCAAAATCTAAATAAGCATTATTAATGATAGCTGTTTGATCTGCTCCTCAAGAGTTCAAATTTTCTCTGTTAAAAACAGGCTTAATTGCTCCTTTAATGGTCATATGAAAATTACCATTGACCCTGTGTCAATCATCATCGGTGCTTTTTAGAGATAAATTAAGCCCTTGACTAAAAAGATCATTTAAATTATCTTTATTTTTTGGATCAGAAGAGTGTCCATATACGACATTACTTCCTAAATTTATTTTTGGGTTTATTTTATTTAAAGCTTTGTCTAAAATAAGCTCATCATTAATCTTTCACCATCCTCATGTTTGATAGCTTGGATTTGTTATACTATATCATGATTTTCCTGCATCTATGTATGCTTTATTAATAATATCTTTTTGAGCATTCCCTCATGTGCTTAAATCATTTGCTTGAAAAGCACAAGCACTAACTAGGCTTGCAAAAGGAGAACATATTGTAAAAACAGATAGGAAAGCTAAAATTTTTCTCATAAAATTGTTTGCTATTATTATTTATTTTTTGTTTAATTTCATAATACATTTATTTATAATAGAACATTAGGATAGGATTAAACCTTTTTAATTTTTATTTAAATTCAAAGATAAGATTATAAAATAAACATATGAAAAACAGCTTAATTCGTAATTTTGCCATTATTGCTCACATTGACCATGGTAAATCAACTTTATCTGATCGCTTTTTAGAACTGTGCCATACAGTTTCTCAAAGAGAGGTAGGAGAACAAATGCTTGATACGATGGAGTTAGAACAAGAAAGAGGTATTACTATTAAGCTTAATTGTGCTACGCTTATGTACCAAGCAGAGGATGGTCAAAGCTATGAACTCAACTTAATTGATACTCCAGGACATGTCGATTTTACTTATGAAGTCTCACGTAGTCTTGCTGCGTGTGAAGGAGCTATTTTAGTAGTAGATGCTACTCAAGGAGTACAAGCTCAAACGATAGCTAATGTACATTTAGCTTTAGAAAACAACTTAACTATTTTACCTGTAATTAATAAAGTAGATTTAGATACAGCTCGCCCTGAAGAGGTAAAGCAAGAAGTTAGTGATTTGTTAGGTTTAGATGTAGAAAATGCTATTTTTATTTCAGCAAAAACAGGAGCAGGAGTACCAGCTGTTTTAGAACAGATAGTAGCATTATTCCCTCCCCCTGTAGAAACTAAACCCAATGCTCCTTTAAAAGCTCTTATTTTTGATTCATATTTTGACCAATACCGAGGAGTGATTCTTTTTGTAAGAATTCACCAAGGAGAGGTACATAAAAATGACATTATTACTCTGATGGCTCATCAAAAACAGCATCAAATTACAGAACTAGGAATTAAAACTATTAAAGAAGTAACAACAAATAAACTAACAGCAGGACAAGTAGGATGAATTGCTGCAGGGTTAAAAAAAAGTGAGGATGTTAATGTTGGAGATACTGTTACTCTTTTTAATCACCCTGCCCAAACTCCCCTTCCTGGTTATAAAAAACAAAGACCTTTAGTGTATTGTGGGTTTTATTGTGTGGAAAATGAAAAGTTTTCTGAGTTTAAAAAAGCTATTAATAAAATATCTCTTTCTGACGCATCTTTTACCTTTGAAGCAGAACATTCTCCTGCTTTAGGGTTTGGGTACCGTTGTGGCTTTTTGGGTTTATTACACATGGAGATTATTCAAGAGCGACTTGAACGAGAGTACCAACTGAATTTAATTGCTACTGTTCCCAATGTAATTTATCAAGTAGTTTTAACTAATCACAAAATACTTACAATTTATAACCCTAGTGAATTACCCCATGTTACTAAAATAAAGCATATTAAAGAGCCTTTTGTGAAGATTAAAATTTTTAGTCCTCATGACTATATTGGAAAAATTATGGGATTATGTCAGGATAAAAGAGGAGTGTACCAAAGCCTAGATTATTTATCTGCTTCCAGAGTAGTGCTTAAGTATGAAATCCCTTTAAGTGAAATCATTTATCACTTTTTTAATCAATTAAAATCTGTTTCCAAGGGTTATGCTTCTTTTGATTATGAATTTTTAGAGTACCGAGTGTCTAAATTAGTGAAACTTGATTTTCTCCTTAATCATGATAAAGTAGAGGCTTTATCACTAATTGTAGAAAGAGCTTCTGCATATCACAAAGGACAAGCTATGTGCTTAAAATTAAAAGAGTTTATTCCTTCTCAAAACTTTGAAATTCCTATTCAAGCTGCGATCAATAATAAAATTATTGCTCGTAGTACTGTAAAAGCTGTCCGCAAAGATGTGATTGCTAAATGTTATGGAGGAGATATTACTAGAAAACGTAAATTATTAGAAGCCCAAAAAAAAGGAAAAAAACGCTTGAAAGCTTTTGGGAAGGTAGTTTTACCCCAAGAGGCTTTTCTGGCTATTTTACAAGTTAATAAATAAACCATTCTTGCTATATGAGCTACACCTGAAATTTATATATTTTTAATCCTCTCTTTTTTGTTTTATTGTTAGTGCTTTGGTTAGCTAGACTTTTAAGTACTAATAAGCATAAAATAAACTATTTTTTATTAGCTCAAATATTTTGCATCTGACTTGCTTTAGCAGTACTAGCAAAAAATGATTTTAATATGCAATTTTCTATTTTCTTATTTGGGACTGCTAAATTTAGTAAATGGTATGATTTGATTTTCTTAGGAACTGGGCTATATTGCATCGTTTTAATTGTTCCTTTAGTTTGGTTATTTAATAAATTTCAAAAAAAAGAAATTTATGATAGTGCTACAGCAGGAGCGGGTTTTGTACTTGCTTTTGTTCAAATTTTTGTGCATAGTTTAGGCTTTGCTATTGCTGCTAGTGTGGGGTATGGTTTTGTGCTAGCTGTAGCAATTAGCTATTTTATGCAAATTAACCGTGCTTTTAATAATCAGTTTAGTCCCTGAAGAACAATCTTATTAGTCAGTCCTTTAGTGTTGTTTGGGATTTTAGCAGGAAATAATATTAACTGAATTTTTTATCATGCAAATAACCATCAGTCTACCTCTTCATACTATACTAACATTCACATTGTGAGTTGTTTAGCATTTGCTGGGGCTTTGGTGATGAGTGGGTTTAGTTTTAAAAAAATTAAATACACTAATTATGAATTTGATTTAGAAGAAGTAAAAATTTTTGAACAATTTACCTGGTCGAAAACTATTTTATTAGCAGGAGTTGGTATTTTACTAATCTGTATTAAGTCATTAAGCCAAAATGATTTATTTAGGTTTTATATTGCTAGTTTGTCTTACCATCAAAATAGTAATCTTAATCAAGTTCATCAAAATGTGGTTTTAAATAATAGTTTGTTCTTAATCGCTCAATTAATTGGAGGGTTTATGGTAGGAAACATTATTATTCGTAAAATAGGGTTTGTGAGGTCTATTTTTCTCTTATTAATCATAGCGATTATTAGTTATTTTGCAGAAATCTTTACGACTAATAATGTACAACTTCTTTTGTTTTTTGTCTTTGTAAATGGCTTTTTATTTGGAGCTTTAATGAATTTATTTTTATGCTTATTATTAATGTGAAACAATCGACAAAAAAGTAACTTAGTGTTTCCGGTGCAAATTAGTATGATTATGTTTTTCCAATATACGATTAGCACTACTTTTTTAGTCTTAAACTATTTACACATTGGGGTTTTTAGTAATGCTCTTTATAATAACTTAATTGTAGCTGTTGATCGGGTGACTGATTTACAAGATGTTGTCTTTATTATTGCAGGCTTTTGTGGAGCTTGCTTTATTTTGATCTTTTTGATTTTTTATTACAAACCCTCGATTATTGCAGAGTACATCAATCCAAGCTTAAACCTCATTCCTAAACACAATAAAGTGCTTGCTTTAAGAGTGAAAAGAGCAGGCTTAATAGAATAAAAAGTAAAAAAAAGTTATACTTATTATTAATAAATTAATTCAAAATCAACAATTTAATTTGCAACCTTATGCATCCAAAAAGAAAAATTTTTAAAATGGTTTTTCAAGCAGAAGCTATTTTTACCAAAGCCTTAACGCAAACTCTTAGTTTAGAAAAAGTTAAAGGACCTTTATTTGTTGATCCAACCACAGGGCTCAATGATAATTTATCAGGTACAGAACCCCCAGTTTCTTTTTATTATCAAAATAAAAAATATGAAATTGTCCAATCTCTTGCCAAATGAAAAAGAAAAGCTTTGTATGATTTAGCATTTAAACCAAACGAAGGGCTTTATGTTATGATGCATGCCATTCGTCCTGCCGAAGCCTTAATGTCTAAATATCATGACTTGCATGTTGACCAGTATGACTGAGAAAAAGTTATTAAAAAAGAAGAACGCAACATTAATGTTTTAATCCAACAAGCATCATTAATTTATGAAGCTTTAAAACAAACAAAAGCACAACTTAAAAAGCTTTATCCCTTTTTAAAACACTCTTTAGTGGAAAAGTTAACCGTTATTTCTTCTCATCAATTACAGACTGATTATCCTGATTTAACTCCTAGCCAAAGAGAACAGGCTTTTACTAAAAAGCACAAAGCCGTTCTTGTTACTCATATCGGGCATTCTTTAGCTGATGGGAAACCACATGCTTTAAGAGCTCCAGACTATGATGATTGGTTACTGAATGGGGATTTAATTGTATGAGATTTTGTAAATCAAGAAGCTGTGGAATTAAGCTCAATGGGGATTAGAGTGGATGCAAGTTCTATGCTCAAACAAATGGAGATTGCTAAAGTAGAAGCAAAATCTAATTTTCATCAATTAGTACTTAGTAGTAAACTGCCTTCTTCTATAGGAGGAGGGATTGGACGGTCTCGGGTTAATATGTTTTTGCTTGAGCAACAACATATTTTAAACATTAAATAACCTTTTCTATCGTAGAAAAGTTGAGTTTGAATTTAATTTTCATAAAGAGTATAATAATTAAAGATAATACTATCTAAACTAATTTTAAAATTTTTACTTAATCCTCATATCAGTAATTAAAGTATTATTTATAATTATTATAATTAAATTAAGGTATAAAATATGTTTTTACAAAAACTAATGACTAGTGTTGCTTTAAGTAGCATCATAACACCGTCTGCTTTGCAAACAACTCATTTAACCAACCAAAAAATTCAAGCTAATCAAGAGTTAATTTCAGCTAAATCATCAGTTAATGGATTGATCCCTTTCAACCCTGCAACTCTTAAATTTCACAAAATGGACCAATATGGCAATTATTATGCTTATTATGGGGATGGAGCTTTTCCTCCTCCTCAGGTACCAGGACAGGTTGAATATGTTAGTACATTTGGTTTTGTTTTAAGGGTGGCGACATCTTTTACAAAATCCTTCCAAGATGCTTATCAATATGGTCGAAATCATGGTATGTTTTTTGATGGTTTAGGAGATATGATCAGTTATGTGACAGATGATGTGTTTTACCAATCTCCTTATTCAGCGAAATGACCTCTTTGTCAGTATTTTATTGACAATACAAATGCTTGAAAGCGTCATGCTGTAACAATGAGTTTTGTTGAAACAACTAATGTTATTAACTTTATGAATTTAGCCTATAAGGATCAAAGTGCGGTTGATTTGCTTTTCTTTGTAGTTTATGTTCAAGAACTAAAACCTTACATTGAAACACCCTTTGCTGTAATCGGTGGTAAAATTATATTGGTGAATGAGGTGGCAAGAACCACTTTAACAACCAAAACTGTTAGTTTCCATTATGATGATTAGAGGGATAAAAATAAAAGACAATTTTTAACAATCAAAAAAAAACACTTTTTTACAAAAAAAGCTTGACTTTTTTTTGAAAGGTGATATACTATAAAAGGTTTGAAGGTTGACACACTTTGAAGTAAAAAACAAAGTGGAGGAAAGACCACGGCTGCAGAGCAAAGAGGAATCGCAAGAGGAATTAGAGCTTAAATGTGCTAGGAAAAGAAATAATCCTAGGAGACGGCAAAGTTTACGAGCCAGACTCAGGAGCGGAGAGCTAAGGGAAGGAAACGCAAGTGGAAAGTCTAAGCAGGAAGCAGAAAGATGCCAGAGAGACGAGTTACAAAGGAAACTGAGTAAGTGGAACGGGCAACCTCACAGCAGAGCTAAAGAAGGGAAACTGGAAGTAGCACAGGCAAGGATCAGCAATGAGAGAGGCTGAAAAGGTCAACGGCAATCCGTAAGGAAAGCAACGAAGCGCGGTAGATACTGAAAACCAAAGAAGAAAATTAGCTAGAAAGCAAGAAGTAGCAATACGGAAGGCAGGAAGGCTAATTTTTTTTGTTTGAACAACAACATATTTGAAACATTAAATAACCTCTCTATCTGGAAAAGTTGAGTTTGAATTTAATTTTAATAAAGAGTAAAATATTAAAAAGTATTTATTAAAAATTTATTCTAAAATTTTTGCTTAATGCAAACAAACTTGAATATTAAAATATTATTTATTTTATTAAACGAATCGAGACATAAAAAATGTTTTTAAAAAAACTAATGACTAGCGTTGCTTTATGCAGTGTTATAGCACCGCTTGCTTTGCAAACAGCTAATTTTACTAACCAAAAAATTAAAGCTAATAAAGAGTTAGTCTCAGCTAAATCATCAGTTAATGGATTAATCCCTTTCAACCCTGCAACTCTTGAATTTCACAAAATGGACCAATATGGCAATTATTACGCTTATTACCATAATGGAGCCTTTCCTCCTCCTTATGTACCAGGACAGGTTGATAGTGTCACTACAGTTGGTTTTGTTTTAAGAGTGGCGACATCTTTTACAAAATCTTTTGAAGATGCTTATCAATATGGTTTAAATCATGGTGGTATTTTTCCCTACGGTGGTTTAGGAGATATGATCACTTATGTGACAGGGGATGTTTTTTACAGTTCTCCTTATACAGGGAAATGACCTCTTTCTCAGTATTTTATTGACAATAAAAATGAGTTAATGCGTCATGCTTTAACAATGAGTTTTGTTGAAACAAATAATGTTTTTAACTTTATGAATTTAGCCTATAGTGATAAAAGTGCGATTGATTTGCTTTTCTTTGTAGTTGATGCTCTTATACAAGAACCTTACATTGGAACTCAGATTGAAGTCATCGGGGGTAAAATTTTATTGGTGAATGAGGTGGCAAGAACCACTTTAACAACCAAAAATGTTAGTTTCCATCGTAATGTTTAGATAGATAAAAAATAAAAGACAATTTTTAACTATCAAAAAAAAACACTTTTTTTACAAAAAAAGCTTGACTTTTTTTTAAAAGGTGTTATACTTAAAAAGGTTTGAAGGTTGACACACTTTGAAGTAAGAAGCAAGGTGAGGAAAGACCACGGTTGCAAAGCAAAGAGGAATCGCAAGAGGAATCAAAGTTTAAATGTGCTAGGAAAAGAAATAATCCTAGGAGGAGGCAAAGTTTACGAGCCAGACTCAGGAGCAGAAAGCTAAGGGCAAGAAGCGCAAGTGGAGAGCCTAGGCAGGAAGCAGAAAGATGCAAAAGAGACGAGTTACAAGGGAAACTGAGTAAGTGAAACGGGCAACCTCACAGCAGAGCTAAAGAAGGGAAACTGGAAGTAGCACAAGCAAGGATCAGTTATGAGAGAGGCTGAAAAGGTCAACGGCAATCCGTAAGGAAAGCAACGAAGAGCGGTAGATACTGAGAACCAAAAAAGAAAATTAGCTAGAAGGCAAGAAGTAGTAATACAGAAAGCAAGAAGGCTAATTTTTTTTGCATTTTTTTAAATTACATCTTGCTGTTTATAAAAAAACAGATAAAATTTTAATTAAATATAAAAGGAAATTTAATCAATTTCTTAATTACTCTTAAAAATACTCTTAAAAAATCAAGAAACATGGAAGTTACTTTAAAGCAAATTTGCCAATCAATCGAAAACTTAAAATTAGAAGAAATTGGAATAGTTTTAGATTTTATTGATAAAAAAATTTCAAAAATGGCTAGTAAAGAAGATTGGTCAAATAGTTAGACTTTTTTACTTTTTTTAAAAACCTTAAACATTTTGTAGGAATAGTTAGTAGCTGACAATAAACTACAAAATGTTGTTGCGTAAATAGGAATTAAAGTTATTTGTTGAATTAATTCTTTATTTTTAGCTGTGGAAAAATTTGTACCAGCTATAAAAAACAGCATAAAAATAGAAAACATTTTTAATAAAGTAGTGGCTTTACCTGACCAATCAGCAGCTAACACAATGTTTTTTCTTAATAAAGCTAGTCTTAGCATATCCATGTAAAAATCTCTGGAAATTAAAATAATTCCTATGAATAAAGGTACAACCTTCATTCCTATTAAAAGAATAAGGACAGCATTAGTAAAAATTTTATCTGCTACTGCATCTAAAAGTTTTCCTGCTTCACTAGTTAAGTTAAACTTACGAGCTATAAAACCATCTAATCAATCCGATAAACAACCAATAAAAAATAATATTCCAGCAATAATTAATCTTAGTGATGTTGTATAAATACCATTGTTTAAAATAATATCTTGTCCTAGGCCAGGATAAGCTAAAATAATAATAACAGGGACTAAGATTAATCTTGATATGCTAATAACATTAGGGATGTTGTTTTTTCAGTGCATCAGTTTAAAACTTCCTGAATTAAAGATAATTTATTTAAGTAAATGATAATACAAAATGAAGCATATTATTAAACAATTATTTAATTTGAACCTATCTGTTGCTACTTTTGAATCTGCTACTGGAGGGGCACTAGCTTCTGCTTTAACTAATTTTCAAGGGTCAAGCTCTGTTTTTAAAGGAGGGATGATCCTTTATAGTGATCAGCAAAAAATTACTTTTGGACATATTTCACAAGAACTTATTAATAAGAAGGGTGTCTATTCAATAGCAATGGCTCAAGCAATGGCTAAGCAGGCATGCCTTCACTTTAAGGCTAACCTAGGATTTGGAGTAACAGGAATGCTACCTCCTTGTAATTTAGAAAACCCACATGCTTTAAAGGTTTATGCTTCATTATACGATTCACGCCTTCAGCAGTATTATGATTGTTATTTTACTTTTCAAGCCAATATGGGTCGAGCTGATTGTAAACAATTAATAGTTAAAAAATGTTTATCATTAATTGCCAATAACATTATTATTAATACAAATTAATGATTTTTGATAAATAAAATAAAAGAAATTTATTTTTATCTTTAAATAAAAGGTATAAGGAATATAATCAAATCATATCGTATGTTTTAATTAAAACATCCAACATCATTATGAAAAAAACGAAAAATACCATCAAAGGCTTTACAGAAGCACCTTTATGAAAAAAGATTATTTTAACTCCCCTAGCCATTATGATTGGGTTTGGTATTGCTTGTACTTTTTTAGCATTATTGTATGCCATTATTGCTTATATCTATGAAGTTATCTTTGCCGATCACCACGAGACTTTTGCTAGTCTTTTCATAGCAGGATTTTTGCCTTTTAACGGGATAGCTATGCAGTATTGAATGTGGGTTTTTCAGTTAATTTTAGGACTCTTTCTTTCTTTATTAATAGTTGGCATGTTTTTTGCAGATAAAGAGACACCACCTTTTAATTCTAAAGCTAAAGCTCAAAAGGATCCAACTGATTTAACTGTTTTAAGCCAACACCAAATTAATGTTAATTTTAATGTGCAAGCTCATCCAGAAGAGGCAGAAAAGTTAAAATCCTTTATCAAGGCTACGCAAAGAGACAGTTCTCAAGGAACTTTAGCTCAAATTACTTTAAATCAAACTGTTGATCGGTTTAATGTTGATAAAGACCAGCAACCAGAAGACCGACCATAAGCTTTTTTTATCTTCACTATAAAATCATTAATAAATATTAATTAAATAAAAAGAAAAACCTAAAAGAGCTTAATTATTCTAAAAAAAAGGAATAAAGATTCATGACTACAAAAAAAGAACCAAATGATAAAGTTGATCTTAAACCAGCTGACCCTGCCAGTAAAGTTGAGTTAAATAACCTCCTTTCTGAAATTGAAAAAACCTATGGTAAAGGTTCTGTGATGCAGTGGGGCAATAAAACAGAATGAAAATTACAAGTTATTAGTAGTGGTAGTATCAGCTTAGATATTGCTTTAGGGATTGGAGGATATCCTAAAGGAAGGATTGTAGAAATTTATGGCCCTGAAGGAACAGGAAAAACTACCTTAGCTTTACAAACGATTGCTGAATGTCAAAAGCAAAAAGGAACTGCTGTTTTTATCGATGTAGAACACGCCTTAGACCCTAATTATGCTTCAGCTTTAGGAGTTAATTTAAAAGAATTAATTATCGCTCAACCAGACACAGGAGAGGAAGCTTTAAGTATTTTAGAAACCTTAGTGGAATCAAAACTAATTGACATGGTTGTCATTGATAGTGTGGCTGCTTTAGTGCCTAAAATGGAATTAGAAGCTAACATGAATGAACAAAGTATTAGTTTACAAGCTCGTTTAATGTCTAAAGCTTTAAGAAAACTAAAAGGAATTATTCATAAAACCCAAACTACTGTTATTTTTATTAACCAAGTAAGAACTAAAGTAGGGGTTATGTTTGGGAGTAATGAAGTAACCTCTGGAGGGAGAGCCTTGTTGTTTTATGCTTCATTAAGGCTAAATGTCAGAAGAATTCAAACCCTCCAAGAACAAGGGCAAGCTTATGCTAATAAAACTCAAGTGAAGATTGTAAAAAACAAACTTTCTATTCCCTATCGACAAGCTGTCTTTGAAATTGTTTATGGACAAGGGATTAACCAAGCTTTAGATTGTTTAGATACTGCTGTGAAATATAATGTTATTAAACGAATGGGTAACTGGTACCATTTTAACAACCAAAAATATGGACCCGGCAAAAGTAAACTTTTAGAGGAAATGAAAAAAAACCCTAACTTGTATCAAACAATTACTAAATTAGTTTTTGAAGCAGCTAATAAAATTTAGGATTAAAAGCCTTTTATTTAAAGTTAACATCATTCATTATTCATTAAAAAGTTACAATAAAAATAATTATTATTTTGAATTTATGCAATGCCAATTAACATTAAAAACCGTACTATCTTTTGTAACGATAACCTTAATGTGCTAAAGGGAATTAATAGTAACGCTATTGACTTAATTTATTTAGATCCTCCTTTTAATAAGAAGAAAACTTTTGCAGCTCCGCTTGGAAGCAACGCAGAAGGAGCTGAATTTGAAGATATTTTTCGCTTAGAAGATATTAAAGCAGAATGAATTCAAACCATTGAACAAGATAACGAGGCTCTCTATAACTTCATTAATGGCATTAAGCTGATAGAAGGCAAAACTTCTTATAATTTTTGCTATTTATGCTATATGGCAATTCGCTTAATTGAGTGCCACAGAATTTTAAAAGCAACGGGCTCAATCTATTTACATTGTGACCCTACTATGAGTCATTACTTAAAATTAGTTTTGGATTGTATTTTTGGGGAATTAAATTTTCAAAATGAAATAGTATGAGGCTACAGAACTGGTGGGGTTAGTAAGAAACATTTTCCGAGAAAGCATGATGTGATTTTTTATTATGCTCAAAATGCTAAAAAAAATTATTTTCAGCCGTTAACAGAAAAAATTATTTATGAAAAGCCATTTTTTACATCAAAGAAAGATGAAGAAGGTAATTTATATGCAGATGTTTATGTTCGCGATATTTGAAACGATATTAAACCTGTTATTAATGTTTCTTCAGAAAGAACAGGTTATCCAACCCAAAAACCCTTAGCTCTTTTAGAACGAATTATTCAAACCAGTTGTCCAGAAGCAGGAATTGTGCTAGATCCGTTTTGTGGTTGTGCTACAACATGTGTGGCAGCAGAAAAATTATCAAGAAAATGGATTGGTATTGATGTATCGCATAAAGCTTATGAATTAGTACAAAAGCGTTTAAAAAAGGAAGTGCATTGAAGTGAAAGTGGTCATTTAATTGAAAAAGCTTTGCAAAAATCAAAAGTTATTACCCTTTTGACTAGCCCTCCCAAAAGAACCGATGAAGGTAAAAGCTATCTTGAAAAGAAATGAATTTATGTAATTTCTAATCCAAAATATCTTGGTGAATATAAAGTAGGAGTAGCAAAAAACTGGCAAGCTCGGCTAAATAGTTATCAAACTTCTGACCCTAATAAAGGGTATAAAATGGAATATAAATTAGAAACTGCTTATTTTAATCAAATAGAAAAGGCTGTTCATGATTTTTTTATTAATAAACATGAATGAGTAAAAGCTGATTTAGAAGACATTAAAAATAAAATAATAGAATTAAATAATTTAGATTAGAAAGCGTTTATTTTAATGCCAATTAATATAAAAAATAGAACTATCTTTTGTAACGATAACCTTAATGTTTTAAAAGGAATAAATAGTAATGCTATTGACTTAATTTATTTAGATCCTCCTTTTAATAAGAAGAAAACTTTTGCAGCTCCGCTTGGTAGCAACGCAGAAGGAGCTGAATTTGAAGATATTTTTCGCTTAGAAGATATTAAAGCAGAATGAATTCAAACCATTGAACAAGACAACGAGGCTCTTTATAACTTCATTAATGGTATTAAGCTCATAGAAGGGAAAACTTCTTATAATTTTTGCTACTTATGCTATATGGCAATTCGCTTAATTGAGTGCCATAGAATTTTAAAACCAACTGGCTCAATCTATTTGCATTGTGACCCTACTATGAGTCATTATTTAAAATTAGTTTTAGATTGTATTTTTGGTGAAAAAAACTTTAAGAATCATGTAATTTGGGCTTACAAAAGTGGGGGTACATCTAAATCTTATTTTGCAAGAAAACATGATGACATATTATTTTATTCCAAAAGTAAAAATTATTATTTTAAAACATTAAAAGAAAAGTCTTATAATCGTCAATATAAACCTTATAAATTTAAAGGAGTAAAAGAATATAAAGATTTGCTAGGATGATATACCCTAGTTAATTTAAAAGATGTATGAAATATTGATATGGTAGGGAGATCATCTAAGGAAAGAACTGGTTATCCTACTCAAAAACCTCTAGCTCTTTTAGAAAGAATTATTCAAGCTAGTTGTCCTAATGAAGGTATTGTTCTAGACCCCTTTTGTGGGTGTGCTACTACATGCGTAGCAGCTGAAAAATTAGAAAGAAAATGAATTGGCATTGATGTGTCACTTGAAGCTTATAAATTGGTTCAAGAACGTTTAAAAAAAGAAGTACATTGAAGTGAAAGTGGTCAATTGATTGAAAAAGCTTTGCAAAAATCAAAAGCGATTACTCTTAGAACTAATCCTCCCCAAAGAACCGATGAAGGTGATAGTTATCTTGAAAAGAAATGGATTTATGTAATTTCTAATCGGCAATATCCTGGGGAATATAAAGTAGGGGTAGCAAAATACTGGCAAGCTCGGCTAAATAGTTATCAAACTTCTGACCCTAATAGAGGTTATAAAATGGAATATAAATTAGAAACTGCTTATTTTAATCAAATAGAAAAGGCTGTTCATGATTTTTTTATTAATAAACATGAATGAGTAAAAGCTAATTTAGAAGATATTAAACATAAAATAATAGAATTAAATAATTTAGATTAGAAAGCGTTTATTTTAATGCCAATTAATATAAAAAATAGAACTATCTTTTGTAACGATAACCTTCATGTATTAAAAGGAATTAATAGTAACGCTATTGACTTAATTTATTTAGATCCTCCTTTTAATAAGAAGAAAACTTTTGCAGCTCCGCTTGGTAGCAACGCAGAAGGAGCTGAATTTGAAGATATTTTTCGCTTAGAAGATATTAAGGCAGAATGAATTCAAACTATTGAACAAGATAATGAGGCTCTTTATAACTTCATTAATAGCATTAAACTGATTGAAGGCAAGACATCCTATAATTTTTGTTATTTAATATATATTTCAATTCGCTTAATTGAATGTTACAGAATTTTAAAACCAACAGGTTCAATTTATTTACATTGTGACCCTACTATGAGCCATTACTTAAAACTAGTTTTAGATTGTATTTTTGGTGAAAAGCAATTTAGAAATGAAATTATTTGACAATATTTTATGGGAGGTAAATCTAAAAAGCAATTTGCTAAAAAACATGATTGTATATTTTGATTTACAAAAACTAACAATTGATATTTTAATCCTGTTCATGTAAATAGACATTTAGATTTTAAACCTTCTTTAAATGATGATTCTAAAAATGGAACAGTTTGAAAAAATAAATTAGGATATTGAAGTAAAGTACAATGCCCTGATGTTTGAAATATTAAAAGTGTATTTAATATGTCAAAAGAATATATAGGTTATCCAACTCAAAAACCACTTGCTCTTTTAGACAGAATTATAAAAACAAGTTGTTCAGAAGAAGGAATTGTGTTAGATCCGTTTTGTGGTTCAGGCACAACATGTATCGCAGCAGAAAAGCTAAATAGAAAATGGATTGGTATTGATATTTCGATTAAGTCATATGAATTAGTTCAAAAGCGATTTAAAAAAGAATTGCGTTGAACTGCAAGCGATCAATTAATTGGACAATCATCACAAGAATTTAAGTGTATTACTATTATGATAAGTCTTCCAAAAAGAACTGATAAACAATAAAGTAAAACAAATCTATTATAGTCTATTTAAATCTTTCATAAGCAATCGTAATCAAACATAATTATTTAATTTGCATATATAAACCCAACTTTTTATCCTTTATTTTAACTTTAAATTGTAAATATTGCTTTTAAAATAAAAAGTATACAATACTAAATGATTAAAATTAAAACATAAATATTTAATTATGCATAAATTAATTACAAAAAACACAAAATTTTGAAAGCATTTTACATCTGATTCAATTTATAGTTTTAATGTTCAGTTGATTATGCGCTACTGTTTTGTGGCTTTGATAGCATCATTAGCATTAGCAGCCAAAGCAGCCTTGGCTGTTTTACCTAATGTCGAATTAGCAACTTTTTTTATAATGGTGCCTGTTGTTTTTTGTGCTTTTGACATTGCTTTTTTAACTATTAATGTTTTTTGTTTACTAAATGTTGTAGTTTTTGGTTTAGCAGACTGAAGTATTTATTACTTTTTTATTTTTAATTTTTATGGCTGTGTTATGTTTTTGTGTAAAAGAATAGTTTTAAAACATTGATGAGTTTTTATAATTATCATTGCTATGATGGGTTATGTCTTTGGTTCATTATATGCCTTGCAAGCATATGTCTTATATGGAGCAGCCTACGCCTTAGCTTATTGAATTAATGGCTTTATTTTTGATGCTATTCATGGCACAGGGAACGCCATGCTAAGTGCTGTTTGCTTCCCAGCAGTTTGAAAACTTTTTAATATCTTTGCTAAAAAATATCCTTTTCTTTTTAACAACCTTTTCTTAGCTAAATCGCATTAAGCTTCTTTTTTATAATTTTTTTAATGTAAAATTAAGGCATAAAAACTAAACATACAAAACATTTTAAATTCTAATATGAACATAGACAAATGACTATTGGTTTTAGTTGTAATTGTTTGTGTTGTGGTAGGGATTATTATTGGTTATTTTTTATATTATTTAATTCGTCATGCACAATTTAAATTATTTAAAAATAAAATCAAAGCCTTAAAATATGAGTCTCAAAATATTATTAATGAGGCGAAAACAGAAGCGCAAGCAATTATTATTGAAATGCAAACGGTCGAAGGGTTAGCCATAGCTAACCAAAAGCAAAACTTAGCGTCGCAAGCTAAATTCTTAGCTCAAAAGCAAAAGGATTTAGAAGAAGAACAAACTCGCATAGCTCGTCAAAAAGAAGAAGCTAACCAAATTTCAGCAGAGGCTAATGAAATTTATAAAAAATATTCACAAAATTTAAACAAAGCAAAAGTAAGATTAGAAAGAATTGTGCGGTTATCGCCCAGTGAAGCCAAAACTGAATTGTTTAACAACATTAAAATTGAATCTGCTCATGAATTCAATGATTATGTGAAAAAAAAATTATTTGAAGCCAAAGCTCATGTGAAACAAAAAGCTTCTACTATTTTATTACAAGCCATGGAAAGAATGGCCTCTGATGTTGTAATAGAAAACACTACTAACCGTGTGGAACTTTCTAACGAAAGTATTAAAGGTCGGATCATAGGGAAGGAAGGGCGTAACATTAAGGCTTTTGAGCACTACATCGGGGTGGAAATTATTGTTGATGATACCCCTAATATGGTAATGGTTTCTTGTTTTAACCCCATTAGAAGAGAAATTGCTACTATTGCTTTAAAAAGATTAATTGAGGACGGAAGAATTCAACCAATTCGAATTGAGGAAATGATAGATGTGGTTGAGAAGGAAATCAATGAAATTATTATTCAACAAGGAGAAGATGTGGTAAGCATGTTTAATCTCTATAACATTCATCCTGACATCATTGAACACATAGGGCGCCTTAAATATCGTACCAGTTATAGCCAAAATGTCTTAAAACACTCAATTGAAGTAGCCAATATTTCTGGAGCTATTGCAGGAGAGCTAGGTTTAAACATTAAAATTGCTCAAAGAGCAGGCTTATTACATGATGTGGGTAAAGCTTCTGATTTTGAAGAAGAAGGATCTCATGTGACCTTAGGAGTTAATTTAGCTAAACGCTGCAAAGAATCTGAAATTATTATTAACGCTATCGAAGCTCATCATGAAGATGTGCCCAAAAATAACCCTTATGCTTTTATTGTTTCTGTTGCAGATACTCTTTCTGCTGCTCGTCCAGGAGCACGGAATAATGTGTGGGAAAAATACATTACTCGCCTTACTAACTTAGAAGACTTGTGTAATGCTGTAGAAGGAGTAGAAAAAACTTTTGTAGTTAAAACAGGAAGAGACATTAGAGTCATGGTTAATCCTGATAAAATTAATGATGACCAAGCAGAATTAATTGCTTTAACTTTAAAAAATAAAATTAGGATTAACCGTAACATCCCAGGCGATATTACTATTACAGTAATTCGCGAAAAACGCTTTATAGAAAATATTATATAAACCCTACCTAAAGATTATGATTGGAGATTTTTTAGCTAATAAACTGAATAAGATTATTAGTAAAAACATGGCAAAGGCCAAATTACAAGAAAACACTGTAGATAAAACCCTAACAGAGATTAAACTTCTTTTATTAGAAGCAGATGTTAATGAAACAGTAATTGATTATGTCATTGAACAAGCTGCAACCAAAACTAAAAAAGAATTAGCCCTTTCAAAGTTAAAACCATCCTTATTGATGCTTAAGATTTTACAACAAGAAATCACAGCAGTACTAGGGGGGAACATTAGTGAATTAAACTTAAAAAACCGCCCTAGTATGATTATGTTAGTTGGTCTACAAGGAAGTGGAAAAACCACTACAGCAGCTAAAATTGCTAATTTAGTGCATAAAAAATATAGCAAAAAACCTTTATTAGTAGCTTGTGATATTTATCGCCCCGCAGCTGTGGAGCAACTGATGACATTAGGGAAGCAAATTAACATTCCTGTTTTTAGGGCCAAAAAGAAAAACCCTGTCGCAGTGGCAGAAGCAGCTTTAAAATACGCTAAAAAAAATAAGCATGATTGTTTGATTATTGATACAGCAGGACGTTTACAAATTGACTCTGCTTTAATTAAAGAATTAAAAAATATTCGCAAAGCTGTTAGCCCTCAAGAAATCATTCATGTTGTGGATGGAATGGCAGGTCAAGATATCATTAATGTCGTTAATGAATTTAACAGTAACATTAAACTAACAGGGGTAGCTGTTACTAAATTAGATGGGGATAGTAGAGGGGGAGCTACCCTTTCTATTAGAAAAATTACAAAGCTACCCATTAAGTTCATAGGAACAGGAGAAGGGATTGCTAATTTGCAATTATTCTATCCTGAAAGAATGGCAAGTAGAATTCTTGGCATGGGAGATATTAAAACCTTGTTTGAAACAGCAGTAGATGTCATCAATGCTCGTACTATGAAACAAACTATGGGCAGAATGATGCGAGGTCAGTTTGATATGCAGGATATGTATAACCAGCTTAAGCAAATGAAAAAAATAGGTTCTTTAAGTAAAATTTCTAAAATGCTTCCTGGAATTCCTAGGCTAGATGAAGCCAAAATTCAACAAGCAGAAACAGACCTCTTTAACTTTGAAACGCTGATCTCTTCTATGACGATTGAAGAAAGAAGAAATGCTCGTTATTTAAAACACTTAAGTCGTAAAGCAAGAATCATTCAAGGCAGTGGGAGTGATCAAAAAAAATATAATAATATGATTAATAAGTACGAAAAAACTAAAAAACAAGTAGATTTAATAGCTAAGAACATTAGAGCAGGAAGAATGCCTAATTTTAAAAATGGCACTTTCTTTTAACAAAAGTAAGTAAAATGAATGTATAGTAATGGATTAATGTGTAATCCTAGAAGAGGTTGTTATGATTAAACATCAAGCTTTCATAAACGGTAATTTATATGATAATAATGAATGATATGACATTATCAGTCCTATCGATTTACAACCAGCTGGTAGTGTCCCTGCTTTAAAAGCAGAAGATATTGCTTTTGCTTTTAAAAGTGCTCGAGCAAGTCAAAAATGCTGAGCCCAAACACCATTGTTTGAGCGGATTAAAAAAGTCCAACTTTTAGAACAATTATTAGTACAAAAGCGTGATCAGTTAGCACATTTAATCACCACAGAAACAGCTAAAACGCTTCAAGCAGCTTTATCTGAAGTGGATAGAACATGCAAGTATATTGCATACAGTATCGAAGAAGCAAAAAGGCTAAATCCAGAAACATATCTAGGGGAAGGGTTTAACGTTCAAAATAAAATTGGAATTTTTAAAAGAGTTCCTCGTGGAGTAATTTTAGCAATAGCACCTTTTAATTACCCTGTTAATTTATCGATTAGTAAAATTGTGCCTTCCTTGTTAGCTGGAAACACAGTTGTTTTTAAACCACCAACTAACGGTAGTTTATGTGGCACTTTTTTAGCTCAATTGTTTCATAAATGTGCTTTTCCGCAAGGAGTCATTAATGTTGTCACAGGAAGAGGAAGAGATATTGGAGATTTATTAATTACTAACCCAGAAATTGATTTAATTTCTTTTACAGGTTCAGTAGCCACAGGGCAACGAATTCGTAAATTAGCAGATGGGAAGCCCTTAGTTTTAGAATTAGGAGGGAAGGATCCTATGCTTGTGTTAAGAGATGCCAATATGCAAAAGGTAGCACAAGACATTGTAGCAGGAGGGCTAGCTTTTTCAGGACAAAGGTGTACTGCTATTAAATTAGTGCTTGTGCATCAGGATGATGTAGCAACTGTGTTGCAACATCTTAAACCATTAGTAGCACAACTCAAAGTAGGGAATCCTTTAGAAAAGGCTTTTATTACACCCCTCGTGACCCAACAAGCAGCTGATTATGCTTACCAATTAGCTCAAGCTGCTTTAGACCAAGGAGCAGAATTAGTTTATGGGCATCAAAAAACTGCTAACCTGTTACATCCCACTATTATTAATAAGGTGACTAAAAAGATGGCATTAGGTAAAGAAGAGCCTTTTGCTCCCATTATTCCAATTATGCATTATACAGACCAGACAGAAATGATTAATTTAGCTAATGATTCAGAATACGGCTTACAAGCTTCTATTTATACACAAGATATTAATCAGGCTTTTAAAATAGCGGACAAACTGGAAGTAGGAACAGTTAACATTAATGGAAAATCCCAAAGAGGTCCTGATTCATTCCCCTTCTTAGGAGTAAAAAACTCAGGACAAGGAGTACAAGGGATTAAGGATACCTTTTTATCTGTAACCCGTCCTAAAGGAACAGTGATTAACTATTAAAGGATGGGAAAAAAACGCAAACATGCAGACTTTATTAAAAAATATAGCAAACATTATAATTTACAAAAGGTTCATGATAAAAACCAAAATATTTTTTATTTAAAAAGTCCTCAGTTATGAGTACAACACACTAATTGTGACGCATGTTCAGTGTGTCATGCTTATATCACCAAGGTATTAGAAAAAGTTAAGCCCAAAAAATAACATCATATCATTAACTAAATAAATAATTTGTTATAATAAATGGCGTTATCTTAAAAAATATAACAAAATATATAGTAATTATTATTAATTTTTAATTAGGAATTGTATTTCCTAGTGCACTGTTAAAAAAGACAGGGTGGAGATATTTTGAACTTCTTAAAAAGCAACAAATCAATTTATGGATAAAGAAAATCAATTAAACAGAGAAGAGCTTTGAAAGCTTCGTCTCCATTTTGGGCATTTAATTAAAATTTGAAACCCCAAAATGAAACCATATATTTATGGTACAAAAAATAAATTACACATTATTAACTTAAAAAAAGTTATTGAATGTATTGAAAACTTAATTCCTGTTTTTAAAGAACTAGGAGAAAAGAAAACTAAAATTATTTTTGTAGGCACTAAGTCACAAGCTAAGTTTGCTGTCAAAGACATTGCAGAAAGAACTAATAACTATTATGTTTCTGAGCGTTGGCTGGGAGGAACCTTAACTAACTTTAATACTATTAAGCTACGGATTAATAGGTTATGAGAAATTAAGAAAAATTTAACTTTAGGGAAGATTAACTGACTGCCAAAAAAAGAGAAAATGGCAGTTATGAAAGAAAAAAATCGTTTAGAACGTTATTTTTCTGGAATAGAAACTATGCGTGAACTACCCCAGGCAATGTTTGTGATTAACCCTAATTATGAAATTAATGCTGTTAAAGAAGCAAGAAAAATTAATATTCCTGTGTTTGGGTTATGTGATACTAATACTAACCCTGATTTAGTAGATTATGTGATTCCTGGAAACGATGATTATGAACCAGCTATTTCATTTGTGCTAGAAGTGTTAATGACAGCTTATGCTGAAGGGATGGGAATCATTTTAGACGAGCCAAAAGAACGTCCTGAAGTTCCGAAAATGCATTATCATTCATTTTATAACTATGAAAATGGTTCATTAGTTCGTCGTTATGAACCAATTGTTCCTTTAAATGTTAATAAAGCACAATACTTATCTAAACAAAAAATGCTGAAAGAAGCAGAAAGACTAGTGAATCCTCAGAAAAAACCTGAAGATGTTAAAGTGGTCATTCGCCCTGAACAGCGTTATTTCAAGTACTTTGAAAACCCAAACATAGTTTCAGAAGAAGTAGCTTTTAATAAGCCTAGTCTTAGATTAGATGCAAAGCCAACAGAACATCAAGAAGCATTAAGTGTTCAGGAGCAAGAAGCTCATCCAGAACAAGAATCACAACCAATAGAGCCTGTTCAAACTGAACAAGAAGAGCCTAAAATAGAAGTTCAACCTAAAAAAGAAACACCAGCAAAAGTTGAGCACCATGAAAAGCCACAAGTAGCTAAAGAACCAAAACCTCAACCTAAAGCAGTTAATCATAAAACTTTTGATATTCAAGTAATTGATAATGACCTTACCAAAAGTTTGTCAAAGCTTAAAATAACTCAATTAAAAGCCTTGCTAGCAGAAATAAAGGTTCAACCACCACGTGTTAAAATGCTCAAGGGTGATTTAATCACTTTACTTTCTCAACACTTAATCATTAAAAACGAAGTAATTACACTTAAAAAGAAAAACTAAATGGAATCATTAGCTAAATTAATTAAAACCCTACGTGCCCAAACTAGTGCGGGCATTTTAGATTGTAAAAAAGCTTTATTAGCAAGTGCTAATAACATTGAAAAAGCCATTCAATGATTACGAGAAAACGGGATTAGCAAAGCTGTGAAAAAAAGTTCTCGTGAAGCTCGGGAAGGGGTTACTAAAGCTTTTGTTCATGAGCATAAATTAGTAATTTATGAATTAAATTGTGAAACAGACTTTGTTGCTCGTAACCATAAGTTTGCAGAATTAACTAAAAAAATTACTCATTACTTAGAACAAGCTCAACCTCAACAAGATTTAAAAAGTATTTTAGAAATTACAATTGATAATACCACTTTACAATCAGTAATTCATGATGCGGTACTTGTTTTAGGAGAAAATATTTTTCTAGGGCGAGTAGAAGTGCTAGCTAAAACTCAAGCAGATGAATTTTTTGGCCTATACATTCATAATAATGATCACATTGCTGTTGGATGTTTGTTTAGTGGGAATGAAGATAAAAAAATTGCCAAAGAAGTTGCTATGCATGTTGCTGCGATGGATCCCCAATTTCGTTGTAGAGATGATATGCCAGAAAGCTTTATTAGTGCAGAGCGTAGTGCTATTAAAAAAGTACTAGAAAAAGAAATGGCAGACTCCCCTAAACCTGAACACATTCAAGCAAAAATTTTAGAAGGGAAATTAGCTAAAAGCTTATCAGATATTTCTTTATTTGATCAAACTTTTGTTTTACATCCTGAATACACAGTGGGAGAGTTTTTAAAAGCTAAAGCACTTAAATTAATCAAAATGATTCGCTTTGCTATAGAAAAATAAAGGATTTATAGCTTAAGATAGCTTAAGATATAAATTTAAAAGTTAGTATTAAATTAGTATTTATATATAGAAATTGAAAGAAAAAACATGGACAAATTTCTAAATGAAAGTCCGAATAAAGGATTATTAATAGCCCTTATTATGTCAACTTGCTTAACATTTTTTGCTATTAGTGCTTTTGTTTATTATTTGTTGATTTTTATCAGCAAAAAAAGAATTAAGCAATATTCAACCTTTATGTTAAACAACCGTATTTTAATCCTTTTGTTTTCAGCATTTGCTGTGGAAGGCATTATTATAGTAATAGCATATTTGTACGGCTTTAACATTATTAGTAGTGCAGTCAGTAAAGGAGGCATGATTGGCTTTATTGTAGCTTCGTTTGCTGTTGTTTTTATAGCTATTATTTATATTGTTTTTTGACTACATTACATAGGAATGGCAATTGACAAAACAGCTTTAAGGTTTATTGGAGAGTTTATTTTATTAGAAAGAATTACTTCTATTAAATATGACGATGAACAACAACTTTATATTCTTCATTACCAACAAGGGGCAAGTGGAAAAATTAATCGAAAACTAAAATTTATTGAGTCTACTCAGGCAGGTCAATTTATTAAAGAGTATTTGTATGATGAAGCAGAGGATGAAGCCACAGAAGTTAAAACAGAACAACAAAAAACTGAAAAAGCTGAAAAAATAGCATCATCTGTTTCAAAACCAACTGCAACAGAAGTTAAAAAAACAGAACCATCTGCAAAAAAAGCAACTAAAACAGAACCTAAAAAAGTTACAGAACTAAAAGCAGCAAAGCCTTCAAAGTAAACTACTTTTTATTTTATTTATCAAAATTAAAAAAACTATTCTTAGAATAGTTTTTTGTTTTAAAAGAAAAGTTTATTAATTAATGTTTTTCTTTTTGACGTTTTAAAAAGTCAGCTGGAGGGCCATCTTCAGAAACTTCTTTAGTTAGAACCTTACCAGTGCTGGGATTAGCAGCTGTTTTATTAATAGCAAAGTTTTGGGCTAAGGCTTGTTCTGCGTTTTTATTTTGTTCCTGCTCTTTTTTGTCTTTTTCTTTATTTAATTCTAGTTGAGCAATACTAATCAAAGCTCTAAATAAGTTATTAGTAATTTTGTTTCCTAGAGAAAAAGCTGCAATTTTAAAGTCATCTTGAGGTTCTAATTTATTTCCAATTTTAGTAATAAAATTAGGAATTAAATTATTTACTTGAATTTGAATGCTATTTAATTCATTAACGGCAGTTGTTTGGGATTCTTCTCTAAAAAGTTTTAGAATTAATTTTGAATAATCATTTTCATAAGCAGGTTTAATAAAAAGGGGTTTAATTGCTTTGTATCTTTCTTGTACAATTTCTTTAATTAATGTATTTAAGACAACATTATTTTTATTAGTTAAAACCTTAGCTATCGTATTATTAACATCTACATATGAGGATGCAAAAAGAACTAATCCTCTTAAAATAATTTGTTCTTCTTGTTTTAAATTATCCTTTCTACTTTCAAATGTTTTAATGTATTCATTAATAGTATTAAAATTACTTGTAATGTGCTCTTTGCTATTAATTTTTGCAAGCAGATCATCAATTTTTAAAGGGTTATTTCTTTGAATTAAAGTCTGATTAAAGTTTTTAAGGTCAAATATTAAGTTATCATTTAATATTTGCAAAGCTGGTAAATTCATATTTATATGATTAATATCATGATTTATTAGTAATATTAGTAATATAAATATACTAACAATATTAATAAGAATATAAATGAAATATTAGATTAAATATTTTAAATAGACTTTATTGATATTAAAATTATTTTGGTGCTGTATGAATTTGAAAAATCTTTCTAAAATTAAATTAATAGTTTTTGATATTGATGGAACAATTGTAAATAATAATAATGATTTAACTGAATACACTATTCAAACTATTATGATTTTAAGAAGACGGCTTCCTCATATTAAATTAGCTCTTGCTACGGGTCGTTGTTATAATACAGCTTGACCAGTAGCTAAAACATTATTGCATGATGAGGACTACATTATTATTAATAATGGAGCAGCTATTACCAAAATTGGTCATTTTGCACCAGAAAAAGAAATTCTTATGAATCGTAATGATGTAAAATCATTTTTTGAACACACAAAAAACCATGATTTGCATACAGTATTATTTGCAGGAGAAGCAAGAATTTTAATTCATAATAACGCCTTATTTAAAGAACAAGATTTAATTAATCAATGAATTAGCCAATTTGAAATTGATCATCAAGAAATACCTGTCGATGCTCATATTTACCAGTGTAGCACTTGAGTTCCCTACATGAAATCTGCTAGTTTTTTTAGAACCGTTTATAAAAATTTTGATTTTGAACTTTTTCACTACCCTCATAAGGATTTTATTTATGTAGAAGTGACAAGTCCTACTGTTAATAAGTGAGCTATGATTAGCTATTTATTAGAAAAATACCATCTTAATAAGGATGAAGTTTTAGTATTCGGAAACGGAAATAATGATGAAACTATGTTAGCTTCTGCAGGACTTGGGATAGCTCCTGCTAATAGTGACCCAGAAGCACTAGCAGCTGCTGATGTGATTATTGAAGACAATAATAATGATGGGGTTGCACATTTTTTAGAAGAAACCTTTATTCCTGCTGTTTCTTAATCATCATTTTTGATATTATTAAAAGCAATTTTCCTGTTAAAAAAAGATAAGTTATATAATTATTAATATAAAGTTTTTTAAACAAAAAGTGGTGTTTTTTTATGTTAAATTTATTTAAGTTATTAGCTCTATCAATTATTATTACAGTTCCTGCTACTACTACTGTAGCGTGTTCATTAGGAAGTAAGAAACAAGAAGAGAAGGACAAACCTGCCACCATTCCTTTTAGTCCTGTGCTTAATCCTAGTTATCCATCATCAAGTGGACAAGCCGTAAGTAGTAGTGATGCTGATCATGTACAAAACAGTAATTTATATAATATTATGACGCTTAATCCCTCTAGATCTGCTTTAAATAATAATTTTAAAAAAGTAAGACAAGACCTACTCAATAAATTAGGGATACAGCAATTTACAAAAAAACAAGAAGCTAATGCTGAAGGGGAAGGAAAACTTTTTAACCAAAAATCACCACAAAATCTTGTAGATAAGTTTAACAGTCAATTATGAGATAAGAATTTTGATGGTGGAACCCTTGCTTGACAAGATGGTAGTCAGAGTCTTACTAAGAGACTAAATTTACTATCTACTTTTATTACAAGATATAATCCAAAAGTATCCTTAGATTTTAATTCATTATTTAACCCTGATAATTTTAAATTAAATAATACAGTTAAAGAAAACTACCAAGCAGGAATTTTAAAATTTTATAACTTTTTATTTAACTATTTAGGACCAGAAAACACTAGCCATCTGCTAAAATCATTTAATGGAGCACCTAAAAGAAGTGATGGAGTTGTAGGAGTTAATAGCTTTAGTGTCTCAAAAGCAGAACAAAAAATTACCTTTTTTGGAGATGCTTTTGCTAATCAAACAACTATTACTAACCAATATAAAGGAGGTTGATGGTCCACTAATAATTTATTAGAGGTTTTTGTTCATGAAGTAGGTCATGCCATAGCTAATTACTTGCACATAGCCCCTCAGGTTCGGATTTATTTTAATACTGACCCTACTACTTCTGGTCGCTTATTGTTTTACAGTAAAGACCCTAATAATTATATTAATGATTATTTAGGAAACGCTTTTGTTAGTGGTAATAAAGTAGATAAAGCCTTAAATACTTATGGGATTGTGCAAAGTAATTATGGAAGAAGCGCTTCATACGGGATTCAACATTTTCCAGAAGTTTTTGCAGAAAGCTTTGCTGCATGGTTACTTCCTGCTTATGCTAATCCTACTTCAGAACAAGGAAAGTATGAGCATAATTATAGCTGAGCTTTAATTGATAGTTTTTATACAAATGCTTTAAGACAAGCGTTTAATTGAACATATAAATAAACAAATCTATCTATAATAAATGATTTTAAAACAGAATATTTCTGTTTTTTAAATTAGGTTAATTACAAAAGACACAAAAAGGGGCATAGTTCTTAAATTTAAAGCTAAAATATTAGACTTTTTTAGATAGAAAGCCTGTTTTACATCAATTATGTTTATGATAATATAAAAAAAAATATAAATTAAAATTATCTATAAACATGAAAAAAACCATCACCATTCTTAGTGCTTTAGCTATAACAGGGTCTCCTGCTTTAGCATTAAATGTAGTAAACCATAAAACACAAAATTCACAAAATATTTTACACCCATCAATAGCAAAATCAAATGTAACAGTTAACAATGATATTGTTGTCCAATCTGTTTCAAGTTATCACTTTTATTTTCAAGCCCGTTTAAGCAATAGTACCTATAATGGTTTTCCAGGATATCTGAATCAGATAGATACTACTTCAAAAACATCTTTCTTTCAATGATTAGATGATAATAATTTTGGCGGTGATTTTCCTAATTTAAATCAATATACTCAACATGGGTTTTTCCATGACCCTATGACATGATCGAACAGACTTGATGAACACATGGGTCATTTTGGTTTTTGAGCAGACAATAAAACTGCAACTGCTTTTAATATGCTTAATGGTACTAATTCATATAAATATTTATCAAATTTTGTAGACCAAGCAGAAAAAGCTTATAACCAAGCAGCTGCTACTGGTAAAGTAGCTGGGATTATGCTTAATTTTGGCTTTCTTTATAGTGGTGGTACTTATTCTGTAGTGCAACCAAATTTTGTTGTTATTATGAATCAATAATTATTATTTAATCTAGTATATCGTTAATTTAAAAAACAGAATTGTTCTGTTTTTTTAGTTTAGGTTAATTACAAAAGACTCAACAAGGAAATTTTTTTTAAATTTACAACTGATAAATAAATCAAATTTATTATTTAAGTAAAAAAAGTCATATAGAGACTTTTTTGATTAATAATTACAAGTAATTTGTTAAAAAAGATAAATTATATAATTAAAGTATATTTTGTAATTTTTTAGAAAAGAAAGAAGGTTAGCCATGTTAAATTTTTTCAAATTACTAGCCTTATCAATTATTATCATTGGGCCTGTTAATACTACTGTAGCATGTTCATTAGGAAACAAGAAAAAAGATAATAAACCTGAGCCTCAATCTATTCCTTGGATTAAGCTTAACTCTTCAACACCAGTTCCAAAAAGGCCTTTTGTGCCAACTAATCCTCCCAACTATCCCTCACCTAGTGGGCAATTAGTGAGCAGTAGTGATGCTCATCATGTGCAAAATAGTAATTTATATAATATTATGACTCTCAATCCTTCTGCTTCTTCATTAAATAATAATTTTAAAAAAGTAAGGCAAGACTTATTAAATAAATTAAAGCTTAGTACTTTTACTTCACAAATGCAAAATGATGCTAAAAGTGAAGGAATTGTGTTAAATCAGAAAGCTGACCCCCAGCTAGTAACTAATTTTGAAAATAATTTATGAAATAAAAATTATGATGGGGGAACATTATCATGACAACAAGGAAGCAACACTTTAACGCAAAGACTAGATTTATTGTCTAATTATATTACTAGCTATAATTCTCATGTATCCTTAGATTTTAATTCCTTATTTAAACCTGCTAATTTTAAATTTAATAAGACAGTTAAAGAAAACTACCAAGCAGGCATTTTAAAATTTTATAACTTTTTATTTAACTATTTAGGGCCAATTAATACTAGCCATCTTCTAAAATCATTTAATGGAGCACCTAAAAGAAGTGATGGAGTTGTAGGAGTTAATAGCTTTAGTGTCTCAAAAGCAGAACAAAAAATTACCTTTTTTGGAGATGCTTTTGCTAATCAAACGACAATTACTAACCAATATCGAGGGGGTTGATGAGCCACTAATAATTTATTAGAAGTTTTTGTCCATGAAGTAGGTCACGCCATAGCTAACTTCTTATACATTGCTCCTAGTGCTCGTATATATTTTAATTCAGATCCCACTACTGCTGGACGCTTAATGTTTAATAGTGTAGACCCTAACAATTATATTAACGATTATTTAGGAAAGGCTTTTAACCATGATAGTACAGATAAAATAGCTAATGCTTTAGATACATATGCTATTGTTCCAAGTAATTATGGGAGAAGTGCTTCTTATGGTTCTAGTCATTTTCCAGAAGTTTTTGCAGAAAGTTTTGCTCAGTGGTTACTTCCTGCTTATGCTAATCCTACTTCAGAACAAGGAATCTATGATCATACCTATAGTTGGTCTTTAGTTGATAGTTTTTATAACAATGCTTTATTAACCAAGTTTAACCTTACAAATCAGTAAACCAAAAAGAACTTTGTTTAAGCTAAATATTTTAACATTTAAATAAAAGATTTATTAAACCATATCAAACTCTTATCATTCATCAATAGGTGAAAGTCCTTTTCATAAAAGGGATTAGTTATATAATTAAAATAATTCTTAAAATATTTTTTTATTAATAAAGAAAGCTTATTTAAATGTTAAATCTATTCAAATTACTTGCCTTAGCCATTATCATTATTACTCCAGTTAATACTACTGTAGCGTGTTCATCAGGGAAGGCTCAAGCAGATAAACCAACTTCTGCTCCTGTTGTTGTTACTCCTCTTGTTGCTCCAAACTATCCTTTACCAAGTGGCAAACAAGTATTAAAAAGTAGTGCTGTGCATGTGCACAATAGTAATTTGTATAATGTCATGGCTTTAAATCCTTCTAGCCCCCAACTTGCTAATAATTTTAAACAAGTAAGAGTTGGTTTGTTACAAAAATTAAAAATAACTAGTTTTAGTAAATTAATGCAAGCTAGAGCACTAGGGGAAGGGAATCTGCTAAAACAAAAAGCTAAACCAAAACTAGTCAGTAATTTTGAAAAAAATTTATGAAATAAAAATTTTGATAACGGAGTTTTAGCCTGGCAACAAAGTAATAAAACCCTAACTGAAAGACTAAAGTTGTTATCTAGTTATATTCAGACATACAATGCAAATGTCTCATTAGACTTTAATTCATTATTTAATCCTGCTTATTTTACACTAAGTAATACAGTCAAGCAAAACTACCAAGCAGGAATTTTAAAATTTTATAACTTTTTATTTAACTATTTAGGACCACTTAATACTAGCCATCTTTTAAAATCATTGAATGGAGAAGCACAAGGAAGTGGTAGTGCGGTAGCTGCTACTGTTTTTGACCCAGCTAATGAAGCACAAAAAATTGTCTTTTATGGGGATACCTTTGCTAAACAAAACATGATTAATACTCAATACTATTCTGGTTGATGATCATCTAATAATTTATTAGAAGTTTTTGTCCATGAAGTAGGACATGCTATTGCTAATTTTTTACACATAGCTCCTAGAGCCAGACAGTACTTTAATTCAACTCTTCCCTCATCAGGAAGTAGATTAATCTTTAATAGCAAAGACCCTAATAATTATATCAATGATTATTTAGGTCAAACCTTTGTTAAACCCGCAAAAGATAATGTAGCTAAAGCTTTAAATACATATGCTATCGTTCAAAGTAATTATAGTAGAATTGCTTCTTATGGTGTGAGACACTTTCCAGAAGTTTTTGCAGAAAGCTTTGCTGAATGGTTACTACCTTCTTATACTATTCCTTCTTCAGAACAAGGGATTTATGATCATAATTATAGTTGGTCATTAATTGATAGTTTTTATACTAATAAATTAAGACAGTTTTTTAAACTAACTAAACAATAAAGTTTTAAGATGCCACATCCTTTTGTAGACAGTGTAGTGCTTAAATTAGAAGCAGGTCATGGCGGAGAGGGAGCAGTAGCTTTTCATCGTGCTTTGTATGTACCAAAAGGAGGTCCTTCTGGAGGTCATGGCGGAGACGGGGGTTCCATTTTTTTTGAAGGAGACGCCAATTTAAAAACACTAATTGATTTAAGATATAAACCCATGATTAAAGGTCATGATGGTACTTCAGGAGGGAATAAGAATCATGCAGGAAAAAACGGCAAGGATTTAATAGTGAGAGTTCCTTTAGGGTGTAGAATTTTTAACCTGAAAACCCAGACCTTATTAGTTAACATTACAAAACATAAACAAAAACATTTGCTAGCTTCTGGAGGCCGAGGAGGAAGAGGGAATGCAAGTTTTGCTACTCCTAGAAACCGTGCTCCTCGGTTATTTGAAGGAGGAGAAAGAGGACAGCATTTAGAAATCTGTTGCGAATTAAACATCTTAGCAGATGTAGGGTTAGTAGGATTACCTAATGCTGGGAAATCAACTTTATTATCTGTCATTAGTAATAGTAAGCCTAAAATTGGAAATTATCCTTTCACTACTTTAAAACCTTCTGTAGGAATTGTGCGGCTTGCTGAGGGAGAGTCTTTTGTAGTGGCTGATTTACCTGGTATTATTGAGGGAGCCCATTTAGGAAAAGGGCTAGGAAACCAGTTTTTGCAACACACTAAAAGGTGTCATGTTATTATTCATCTTGTAGATATAGCCACATATGATGCAGATACTACATGAAATAATTATCAAATTATTGAAAAGGAGCTAGCTTCTTATAGTCCAGTTTTGGCTCAAAAAACTAAAATTATTGTAGCTAATAAAATTGACATGCCTGAAGCAGAAGTTAATTTTAAAACTTTTTTAACCCACTTTAATCAATCAGAAAATGTTTTTGCTATCTCAGCTTTTCAAAAAAAACACCTTACTAAAATGCTATGGCATGTGAATGAGGTGCTTAAGCAAGAAGCATTAAAAGAACATGTAATGGAGGATACAACTCAAAAAATAAAAGTTTATCAATATAAACCTAGACCTAAAGTAAAGTTTAAAATTAATCGCATTAATAAGAATCATTGAACTGTAGAAGGTGAGGCAGTCCTTAAAATTATTGATCACTACCCCTTAAAAACAAGAGAAAATTGGCTTAAGGTTAATGCTAAATTACAAAACATAGGGTTGTTTAATGCTTTAAGAGCTAGAGGGATTGAAATAGATGATGTAGTAGATATTTATAGCTATAAACTAATATGAAAATAGTATTTTATCAACCTTTTACCTTTAAAATAAGAATAACATAATAACTTTTCAATTTTTATGCCTAATTATTCACATCGTACTCTAGAGCAATACGCAAATTACCTTGTTATGTGGTTAAGGTCAGAAGTTAAAAAAGCTCAAAAAAAAGGGATTGTTTTAGGTGTTTCAGGAGGAATTGATTCTGCTGTCAGTGCTGTCTTAGCCAAATTAGCTTTTCCTGATAATCACCTTTTAGTTTTTTTACCTTGCCACTCTAGCAGTAAAGACTATGAATGTGTGAATGCTTTAGTTGAGACTTTAAAATTAAAAATTAAAATTCAAGATTTAACAGATATTTTTGTTTTATTTTTAAGCAAGCGTTTTGACCAAAAACAGGAAATTAATAAAATTGGGAATGGTAATTTAAAAGCTCGCTTAAGAATGACTGCTTTATATGACTTAGCCCAGACTAATGATTATTTAGTGCTGGGTACAGATAATTATAATGAGTGATACGCAGGTTACTTTACTAAATTTGGAGATGGTGCGTATGATTTAAATGCCTTATCATTAATGCTTAAAAATGAAGTTAAACAATTAGCTCAGTTTTTAAAAATTCCTCAAATGATTATTTCACGAGCTCCTTCAGCTAGTTTATGGGAGGGGCAAACTGATGAACAAGAACTTGGTTTTAGCTATGATCAATTTGATGCCTACCTTAAAGATGAAGTTACTCCAAGTCATATTGAAGCAAACATTGAAAGACGTCATTTGAAAAGCACCCATAAAAGACAATTACCAATTGTTCCTACTTTAAAATTAAAGGCTTTTTTAAACTATGAATAAAAAAATATTATACAGCGATTCTTTTGTTCGGCAAAAAAAAGCTAATTTTATTGCTTTTACAGAGCAATGCCTTGCTCAAAAAAAACGGTTACCTAAATTAGCTATTATTCAAGTAGGGAATGATTTTAGTAGTGCAAAGTATATCCAAAATAAGCTTAAATTTTGTGGTAGTGTTAACATCCTTACTCAATTAGTAGTACTACCAGCTTCTATTAAAAAAGAACAACTTGTGCAAGAAGTAAAACATCTCAACCAAGATTCTACAGTAGATGGGATTATTGTGCAATTACCATTACCAGAACATTTAGACCCTAATTTAGTAATTTCAAACATTGCTACTGCTAAAGATGTAGATGGTTTTACTAGTGAATGACTAGGGCGGTTACAATCATATAATTGGTCTCCCATTGTTCCTGCTACCCCGAAAGGAATTATGCAACTTTTACAGTGAAAAAAAATTAGTTTACAAGGGAAGCTAGTCATTGTCATTAATCAAAGTAACATAGTGGGTAAACCTTTAGTGAATATGCTAATGAATAAACAAGCCACTATTATTTCTTGTAATGAATACACTCCTGATTTAGATCGTTTAATTAAACAAGCAGACATCGTGGTTAGTGCTACAGGGAAAAAGAATTTAATTAAAAATAAAGCTTTAAAAACAGGAGCATGTGTTATTGATGTAGGCTTTAGTCGTCATAATAATAAAATTTATGGAGACATTGAAATTTGTGAGCCATTATTAAAAAAAGTACAGTGAGTCACTCCAGTTCCAAAAGGAGTAGGACCGATTACGATTACTGCCTTAATTGATAATTTATTGTATTTATATCAATTACATCAAACTTAATTATTTTGTTTCAAACTATCAAGCAGATGTTCCATTTTAGCAATTTTAGCTAATTGTTGATCATATTTAAAAATGAGCGTAGGACAACGTCTTGCTGTGAGTTCCATTGCAAGGTAGTATTTTATTTTTTTTTGATGTTTTTTTAACAGAGCTTTTAAAGCTTCTTGATCATCGTCTAAACTACTATAATAAATTTCTACCACACTCATATCATTACTTACTTTAATATCTGTAATGTTAATCATCATTAAAGGTAGACAATGGCTAAATTTTTGGTGAATAATTAAAGATAAATATTTATGAATTTGTTTGGCTAGGTGTAATTTTTGATTTAGCTTATTCAATGTTTTTTATGTTAAAATATTTAAGATAATAATAAAGCTATTTTAACATTACTTTAAAATTTAAGATGACAGTTAATGATAAGTTTGGATTTTTTAGCCCGGGAGGAACATGAGTAGATGGGCATGTGGCATGAAATGCTTTTGGCAGTGAGCAAATTGTGGGCATGGTATTTTGTTTTAGTATGCTTTTATCATTATTTGTTTTTAGAAAATGGTACCAATTTTTAGTTAATCATAAGTGAATTACGATTAGTGTGGGGATTGCTTATTTAGGTTTATATGTGGCATACTATGCTATTTGTGTGACTTATTTTTACACTGAAGTTCCTAATGTAGTGGCTAATTGGCAAGGGTATAATATTTTTAAAAACAACATTACTGACCTACGTCCTAAAGTAAGTTATCCAAGTGATTTTGCTTATGCTCCTTTTCCGCCTCCACAAAACATTATGCCTTTACATTGATCAAGTGCTGCTGAATTATGTGCTGCTATGCTTTTAATTACAAGAAGTAAAAGGCTTTTTAATTACACATTTCCTTTAATTGCTCTTTTGCCTTTAGCTGCAATTCTTTCTCCTGATAAAGTTTTTTATGGTTTTAATAATTATTTTTATTATGATTTTTATTTAAACCATACGCTGATGATTTTAGTATACTGATGGTTCTATTTATATGGCATTAAACAATACAATCCCTATAACATTCGTTTTAGTTTTATTTGTGGGATAGGATTAGCCATTGCTGCTGTATTATACGATTGAATTTTTAACACTAATTTACTTTATGTAGGAAAACAAGGATATAACTTTACTACTAATATTAGTACTTCTAATCTTATTGTTAAAACTATTTCTCCAATTCAATCTTTTATTTTAATTGTGGCTTTTGGGACAGTGTGTATTGTAATTAGTTATTTATTGATTAGCTTAAAAAAACCTTTATACCGTTACTATCCTCATAGTAAGTTTTTTAGTAAAAAAGAAGTCTTGCATGACCGAAAAGTCTTTTATGATGCTTTATTAAAAATGTATGTGTGGGATGATTACTTTTTACATGTTAAGCTTAAGTATTATGCATAATGAAAAGTGGGTTTTTCTTATTAAATAAACCAAAAGGAATTTCTTCTTTTGGTTATCTAGCTTTATTAAGCAAAAAATTACAAATAAAAAAAATAGGTCATGCAGGAACCCTTGATCCATTAGCATCAGGGCTTTTAATTGCTGGAGTTAATCAAGCTAATAAGTTATTAGAGTTTTTTTTAAGGGCTCATAAAACATATCGTTTTACAGTGCAGCTTTTTCAAAAAACAGCTAGTGGGGATTTAGGTACTCCTGTCATGCAACAACAAAAACCATTTTTATTGTCCAAAGCAGAAATTACACAAATAGTAAATAAATTTAATAATTATACTTATCTCCAAACCATTCCTTTATACTCTGCTACTAAGGTATCAGGCAAAAGATTATATCAATATGCAAGAAGCAAGCAAACAGTAGCACTCCCTACTAAACAAGTTACTATTTATCGTTTAAACCTAATGCAATATAATCAAAGTAATCATACTATAACTTTTGAAACAGAATGTTCTAAAGGGACATATGTGCGAGCTTTAGCACAAGACCTTTTTAAAACCTTGAATATCATATGTACTGTTAGAGAGTTAACAAGAACTAAAATAGGCTACTTTAGCCTTGATCAAGCATTAATAGTAGAAGATGTTACTATTAACAATCTGATTGGCCCGCTTGTTTTTTTAAAGCAAGCTCATTGTCAAATGATTCAGCTTAATCAAAAACTTTTTCCTGTTGTTTGGAAGCAAGATAGTGGCTTAAATATAAATCAACCTTTATTTTTGTTTCTACCTTCGTCAATCGAGACTCATATAGTTTGCTATAATTATCATAATAGTTTTTGAACTAGAGAAAAACATCTCCGTTTATTTAATGAAGATCATTAATTTTAAATATAATCAAACTTTAGATTTTAATTTTGAACCCCTTGTTTTATGTGTCGGAAGTTTTAGTTGCATTCATACGGGGCATCAACAATTAATTAAAAAAACCCAACAAATAGCCCAGCAAGATCATTTCAAAGCTTGTGTTTTAACTTTTGAACCATCTATTAAAGCCTTTTTAAAAAAAGAAAATCATCAAATATGGCCACTTTGACAAAAAAAAGAATGGTTTAAAAAACATAATTTTGCGTATTACATTAATTATGAAGCTAATCAATTAAGTGTTAAAGTTTCTCCACAACAATTTATTAGACTTTTACAAAAAAAATTTAATGTTAAAAAAATTGTAGTGGGAGAAGATTTTGTTTTCGGTTTTCAAGCCCAAGGCAATATTAAGGATTTAGCTCAAGCATTTGGAAAAGATAATCTAATTGTAATCAAACATCATATGCATCAAGAAGCACAGAAAACATCTTCTAGTACTATTAGAACTTTATTAGTTAACCATGATATAGTAAGTGCAAATAAATTAATGGTAGAACCTTTTAAGTTTAAAGGCATCATTGTCGAAGGACGAAAACTAGGAAGAACCATTAATTTTCCTACTATTAATCAAGAAGTTACTGTGAAACAACCAATCAGTTTCGGAGTTTATGTAAGCCAAATTAGGCTTAACAATAAAAACTATTATGGAATTACTGACTATTATGCAAGAGAAAAGAAAACCTTAATTGAAACATACCTTTTTAATTTTAAAGCTAATGCTTATGGGAAAATAGCTACTATCTCTTTTTTAAAGTACTTAAGAGCTAATGTAGCAATTACTCAATTAAATGAATTAATTCCTTATTTAAAAAAAGATGAACAAGAAGCTAAAAAGTTTTTAAAAAATAAAGTTTAGAGAGGTTTAAGGGACAGGTTTTATTTTTAAATCATTCATTTTGATAAATATTATTTGGGGAGATATCGTTTAGTTTAGTATGAAAGTAGCAATTATTGTATATTAATTTATTTTCATTACTTGTCCCGTAAACCTCTCTCATAGGCAAATTCTCTTGATAATAGACCAATTGAGTTCTTCTTTGGTTTATTAAAACATGAATGGCTTTATCATATTGAATTAACAAGCTTAAAATTGCTAATAAAGCAATTAATAGCTATGTTAAATGGTACAACAAAGATAGAATTCAAAATGTTCTAAATAATCTGTCTCCTAAACAATATTTGTTAAAATATAATCAATTAAATTAGAAAGTGACCCGTTGACATCTCTCAGTTTAATAAATAAATTATAATATTTTTACAAATAGCTTTAATATGACTAAAATTATAACTATCCTTGGAGCATTAACTGTAGCAAGTACAAATACAATAGCTTTCAGAGACATTGCTCCCTACCAAACCAAAAATTTACAAAGCGTTTTAGCAAAAAGCAATGATGATGTTCCTAATTATATCTTTGTTGCTTATAATGAAAGATGAGAATTTAAATTTTGAGTTCATTTAAATAACTCCGATTACAACGGCTTTTCTGGATTTTTAGATCAAATTAGTTTTAATTTATCTGACTTTAATTGACATGCTTGACCAATCTACTTGTTTCAATGATTAGATGATGATGATTTTTATCATCCTATGCCTGGTTTAAATGATCACACAAAGCATGGATTCTTCCATTGACCTTTTCCATATGACATAAGACTTGAAACATTTATGGCTCATTTTGGAGCCAAATCTGACGATAAATCTCACACTGCTTTTCATATGGCATCTTCTTGGGGAACATGAGGATCATTTGGACAAAATGTTGATAATCAATGGAACGCAGCGGTCGCTGCTCACAAAGCCCTTGGCATTACATTTCATTTTGATTTTGAATGATATGCAGACTACCAAGGTTATGTCACCATACCACCAACTTTTACTATCATAACTTCTTAATGATTAAGTAAAAAAAAGCCAATTGCTAATTTTAATTTGTAAATTTCATAAAAAACTTATTTTTTTAAAAAAAAATGTAAACTATTAAAGTAATTAGTTTTAGGTTATAATCATATTTCCTTTTGATTATTTCTTGATTCTAATCCAATTAACTATTATCGAAAGGAAATACATTTATGCTTACTAAAGAAGAAAAAAGTGAGTTAATAGAAAAATTTGGAGCAAACAGTAAAGACACAGGCCGTTCTGAAGTGCAAATTGCTTTATTAAGTAAAGACATTGCTTTATTAACTGAACACTTAAAAATTCATAAAAAAGATATTGTCACAAGAAGAAGCCTCTTAAAAAAAGTAGCTCAAAGAAAACGCTTGTTAAAATATCTTATTAAAACAGCTCCAGAGCGTTATCAAGCTGTCATTAAAGAATTAAAATTAAGAAAATAACTTTAAATCATGAATTGGAAAATTAATCTCCCTGGCTTTCAACTAAATAACATTGTTTATAACGGAGCAGGTTCTTTCCAATATGGTGAATACCAATGAGCTCCTTTTGCAAAAGCGAGTAATTTTGAAGGACTTAGTGTTTTAACCTTAAAAACCACTTCCTGAAAAGCAAAACAAACAAGTAATGACTGAAGCGAACTTATGTATGTTTCAGGGCAACAAACCCTTAATAGTATTGGGTTACAATGTCCAGACGCAAACATTACAGCTCAACGCATTCAAGCTTTAGCTCAAAAGGTACCAATTCCTTTAATTGCCTCCTTATCAGGAGACACAGTACAAGAATTTGTACAAAATACCTCTTTAATAACTAAGCAACCTGTGGTTGCTTTAGAACTAAATTTATCTTGCCCTAACATTAGTAAAGGAGGATTAGCTTTTGGGCTTGAGCCTGAAAGTGTGCATGAAGTAGTATCTGCTTGTAAAAAAAAGGCTACTAAACCACTTTATGTAAAACTCACGCCTAATGTGACTGATATTACTGTTTTAGCTCAAGCAGCAGAACAAGCAGGAGCAGATGCTATTATTGCAATTAATACTTTTAAGGGTTTAATGCTTAACCCTGATAATCATCATGCTCGAGTGATTAGAGGTTATGGAGGATATTCTGGACCAGGAGTGTTTCCCATTGCTTTAAGAATGGTACATGAAATTTATAAAACCGTGAATATTCCAATCATTGCTCTAGGAGGAATTAGTAAAGCTCAAGATGTAGTAGATATGCTGGCTGCAGGAGCTACTGCTTGTCAGGTGACATCTGCTTGCTTAAATGATCAAAACTTTTTTGTTAAATTAAATCAAGCTGTGGATGACAGACTAGCTACTTTAGGGATAACGGACTTAAAAGAGTTGCGTGGGATAGCACATACCTTTCCTCCCTTTTCTAAATAAGCTTGTTATTCTAAACGTTTTGAAATAAAAAAACATTAAAAAACACCCTAAGGGGTGTTTTTAATTATGAATCAAATAAGTTTTTAAAATTAAAACTTATTAGCGATTAAGGGATTACTTTCCATTCAGAAGGCTTTGTGAGGAGTAGCTACCACAAAATCATTAATGTAAGGAAGCATTTTACTAGTGTCATCCCCTTGGTTGAATTGTACAAAAGTTAAAGGATCTGCTGATTTCACATAAGTGTTTCATTGGAAGTTTGCTAAATCAGTACGGCGTTGGGTGCTTAAACCAAAGCTAGGGTTAGTGTCTGGTCCCAACAGTTTTCAGTCTTTTTTGTTTTTAGCAGGAGTTCCTAATCCCATCGGTACTCCTGTAGCAGTAGTGTTAAGGTCTTGGTAAACATTATGGTTGTAATCAATGTATTTTACTTCTGGAGCATATTGCTTATTAGGGAATAAAACATTGTTGTAGTTAATGTTAGCATCTCAGTATTCAATTTGACCTGAAATAGTATTCTTAGCAATGTTGACTGTGATTGGTTTACTGGCAAGACTTGCTCCTGCTTGGTTCACTGCTGTTACTGTAAAGGTGTGGGATCCTACGACAGCCATTTTTGGATATTCTCGAAAACTTAAAGCTCCAAAACAATTAGTAGTTTGCACAATAGTTTGGTTCCCACTTTTAATAATGTAGTACAAAGCATGTGGTACTGCGTTTCATTTTAAAGAAATGTACTGTTTTGATTTCGCATACACTCTTAGTCCTGCAGGTTGGGCAGGTTTGACAGGAGCTGGTTTGTTTCAAGTAGCTTTAATGCCAAACTGGTTGTTAATTAAATCTGTGTATTGAAAATCTTTAAAGTGAGCTGAAGTTCCTTCTGTCGGATCAAGGGGAGAGTTGTTAATGTGGTCATCATTAACTTTTCAAATACTTACTAACCCTAACTGGTGTTGATTAACTCATGGTAGTAATTGTTGAAATAGTTTATAAGGAATGTTATTAAAAATCACAGCAGCTGTCATGCCTAAATGGTGAAAAACTTCTGGGACTGTCATTTTAGCAAAAGCAGGATTAGAGTGCATAGTTTCTTCGTCATCAGTTAAAGTACTAGTAATATCGACTAAACTACTGGCTCCTCCCCCAGTTCAAGACATATCATTTCAAATAAAGTCAGAACCAAGATATTTAGTAAGGTTAGCTAATAAACCAGCATCAACCGTTCCTAAAGTAAAACGTAAGTGCAAGACTTTCCCGTATGAGGCTAAAGTAGTTTTTAGTTTAGCTAAAGCTAACCCTAAGGCTTTGACATCGTTACCATACAGGGTAGTAGTACCCTCTATGTCAAAGTCAAAAGAATCCACATTATATGCTAAAGCTGTATCTAATAAATGTTTGTACATAACAGCAGCACTAGGATCTCCGTTAAAGAAACTAGCAGGTTCTTGTGACATTCCTCCTCCAATGGAGATAGTAACATGCCCCCCGAGAGCATGGATTTCTTGAATCGAATCCACATAACCTGCAGCGAGGTTATGAGTTTCATCTTCATCATATAAACTGTTTAAAAAGGCTAAAGTAAAGTTTTTAATCCCTGTGTCTTTCATCACTTGTTGAGCGTTAAAAGGGTAAGGGTAGTCTCTTCCTCAGTATGTATCAAACTTAGGTCCACTTCAGTTTGGTACTTGGTATTTTTGTTCATGTTTAAATTGGTTGTATAAATTTGGAAAGGCTACTTTATCAGAACGGTATGCTGTGTTAAAGAAGTTGCTATCATTGTTACTGGTTGTGTGATGAATGATGGATGTAGGTTTTACAAGAGCATCGTTTAAACTAGCACATCCTGAGATTCCACTAGCTACAATCAAACTAGCTAAAATATTGGTTTTAATCATTGTAAGTTCTTATTAATGGTAAATGTTATTAATTTTGCCATCTATCTTTTAAAGTAGATAAATATTTGCTATATAAATTATAAAACACTTTACATTTTTTTAAAAATCTGCTATGATATGAAAGTGACTTGTTGGAAGGCTTGAAGTTAAAAAATTTGTAAAAATGAAGCAAAAAATTACAAAAAAAGGCCAAGATAAGTTATAATAACAGAGGTGGCTTTTGTAGTTTACAAAAGTGATTCCCTGTTTCTGTTGTTCTTTGAAAACTAAATAGCATCATTTAAAGTTAAAGATTATTATTTAACAAATAATAAACTTGTTAATTTTTTTAAAATAATCGAAGTCAGGTTAAATTTTATTATAAGAGTTTGATCCTGGCTCAGGATGAACGCTGGCGGCATGCCTAATACATGCAAGTCGAACGAAGTACTTCGGTACTTAGTGGCGAACGGGTGAGTAACACGTATTTAATCTACCCAACAGTGGGGAATAACAGTTGGAAACGACTGCTAATACCGCATAAGATTAAGAAAGATAGCTTTTTTAATTAAAAGGAGCGTTTGCTCCGCTGATGGATGAGAATGCGCCGTATTAGCTAGTTGGTGAGATAATAGCTCACCAAGGCAATTATGCGTAGCCGACCTGAGAGGGTGATCGGCCACATCGGGACTGAGACACGGCCCGAACTTCTACGGAAGGCAGCAGTAGGGAATTTTCCACAATAGGCGAAAGCCTGATGGAGCAATGCCGCGTGATTGATGAAGGTCTTAGGATTGTAAAGATCTGTGGTTAGAAAAGAACATGCTAGTGAGGAAATGCTCTAGCACTTGACGGTATCTAACTAGAAAGCCCCGGCTAACTACGTGCCAGCAGCCGCGGTAATACGTAGGGGACAAGCGTTATCCGGAATTATTGGGCGTAAAGCGTGCGTAGATGGTTTAGTAAGTTTAGGGTTCAATACTGGGGCTTAACCCCAGTCTGCCTTAAAAACTGCTTGACTAGAATTAGGAAGACGTTAATGGAATTTCATATGTAGTGGTGGAATGCGTAGATATATGAAGGAACACCAGAAGCGAAGGCGGTTAACGAGACCTACATTGACATTTAGGCACGAAAGCGTGGGGAGCAAATAGGATTAGATACCCTAGTAGTCCACGCTGTAAACGATGAGTACTAGGTATTGGGATTAGTCAGTGCCGCAGCTAACGCGTTAAGTACTCCGCCTGAGTAGTATGCTCGCAAGAGTGAAACTCAAAGGAATTGACGGGGACCCGCACAAGCGGTGGAGCATGTGGTTTAATTCGAAGCAACGCGAAGAACCTTACCAGGGCTTGACATACAGTGCAAAGGTATAGAAATATACTAGAGGTTAACATTGATACAGGTGGTGCATGGTTGTCGTCAGCTCGTGCCGTGAGGTGTTTGGTTAAGTCCAGTAACGAGCGCAACCCTTGTTATTAGTTACTCCATTAAGTTGAGACACTCTAATAAGACTGCCAGCGTAAGTTGGAGGAAGGTGAGGATGACGTCAAATCATCATGCCCCTTATGTCCTGGGCTACACACGTGCTACAATGGCCGTTACAAACAGTTACAATCTCGCGAGAGGGAGTCAATCTGATAAAACCGGTCTCAGTTCGGATTGAAGTCTGCAACTCGACTTCATGAAGTAGGAATCGCTAGTAATCGTGAATCAGAATGTCACGGTGAATACGTTCTCGGGTCTTGTACACACCGCCCGTCACACCATGAAAATTGGTAATACTAGAAGTCAGTGTCCTAACATCTTTGATGAGGGAGCTGCCCAAGGTAAGATCAGTAATTAGGGTGAAGTCGTAACAAGGTATCCCTACGGGAACGTGGGGATGGATCACCTCCTTTCTATGGAGTAAACACATTTTTTTACTAATCAGACTAAGCTTTAAAATTGATGCTATTTAGTTTTCAAGGAGTAACAGAGAACGCTTGTTCTTTGAAAACTAAATATTATTAGACATCTCAAATATATTGTTATTTTAAAAATAGCAGCAATGTTATTGTTATTTAAAATTTCACATATACTTGCTAATTCTTATTGACCAGTAATAGCAATTACTAAATTGGTTAAAAATTAAAGTTAATAAGGGCATGTGGTGGATACCTTGGGAATAGGAGGCGAAGAAGGACGTGACTACCTGCGATAAGCTTTGGGGAACTGGAAATACGTTTTGATCCAAAGATTTCCGAATGGGGCAACCTAATCATTTATGATTACTAATTAGTGAATTCATAGCTAATTAAGAGTGATACCTAGGGAACTGAAACATCTTAGTACCTAGAGGAAAAGAAAGCGAATGCGATTCTGTTAGTAGCGGCGAGCGAACTCGGAATAGCCCAAACCACTAGCTTGCTAGTGGGGTTGTAGGACTTTGTTTTAGAAGTTACAAAAGAGCTTGATAGTAGAAAATGTTGGGAAACATTACCAAAGAAGGTGAAAGTCCTGTATACGAAATCAAACTCCCTTCGCATAAACAGAGCACCTGAGTACAACGGGACACGAGGAATCCTGTTGGAATCTGCGCAGACCACTGCGTAAGGCTAAATACTACCTATTCACCGATAGTGAACCAGTACCGTGAGGGAAAGGTGAAAAGAACCCCGGGAGGGGAGTGAAATAGATCTTCAAACCACATGCCTACAAGAAGTTGGAGCCCGTTAATGGGTGACAGCGTGCCTTTTGCAGAATGAGCCGGCGAGTTAATGTTGCATGCAAGGTTAAGTTGAAAAGACGGAGCCGTAGTGAAAGCGAGTCTTAATAGGACGTTTAGTATGCAGGATTAGACCCGAAACCAGGTGATCTAGCCATGAGCAGGCTGAAGCTAGGGTAACACCTAATGGAGGGCCGAACCGTAGTTCGTTGAAAAGACCTCGGATGACTTGTGGCTAGCGGTGAAATTCCAATCGAACCTGGAGATAGCTGGTTCTCCCCGATATAGCTTTAAGGCTAGCGTCAATGTAAGGCTTATGGAGGTAGAGCACTGAATATATGATGGCCTCATCTCGGGGTACTGAATATAATTAAACTCCGAATGCCATAACGCTATCGTTGGCAGTCAGTACATGGGTGATAACGTCCATGCACGTGAGGGAAACAACCCAGACCATCAGCTAAGGTCCCAAAATTTATGTTAAGTGTGTAAGGTAGTGGATTCGTTCAGACAGCTAGGATGTTGGCTTAGAAGCAGCCATCATTTAAAGATCGCGTAACAGCTCACTAGTCGAGTGATTCTGCGCCGAAAATGTACCGGGGCTTAAACATAATACCGAAGCTATGGATTCAGAAATGAGTGGTAGGGGAGCGTTCTTAGGGGGGTGAAGCCAGACTGTAAGGACTGGTGGACCGCTAAGAAGTGAGAATGCCGGCATGAGTAACGTTTGCAGGCGAGAATCCTGCATGCCGATTGACTAAGGTTTCCTGGGGTAGGTTCGTCCGCCCAGGGTTAGTCAGGACCTAAGGCGAGGCTGAAAAGCGTAGTCGATGGACAACAGGTTAATATTCCTGTACTATTACTAGCAGTGATGGAATGACGAAGAAGGCTAGGGAATCCCAGTGATTGGATTCTGGGCTAAATTCAAAGAGGGTCATACAGGCAAATCCGTATGGCATAACCTTGAAGGATGATGGGGACAAACCGCTACGGCGGTCAGGAAGTTCCTGAAGCCATGCTTCCAAGAAAAGTTTCTAGCGTTAATGCTAGTAGTACCTGTACCGAGAACGAACACACGTGGTCAAGGAGAGAATCCTGAGGCAAGCGAGATAACTATAGCTAAGGAACTCGGCAAAATGACCCCGTACGTTCGCAAGAAGGGGTGCTAGCGTCAGCTAGCCGCAGAGAATCGGGAGTGACAACTGTTTATCTAAAACACAGCTCTCTGCTAAGTCGTAAGACGCTGTATAGAGGGTGACGCCTGCCCAGTGCCGGAAGGTTAAGAGGAGTTGTTAGTACTTTGGTACGAAGCAGCGAATTGAAGCCCTGGTGAACGGCGGCCGTAACTATAACGGTCCTAAGGTAGCGAAATTCCTTGTCAGGTAAGTTCTGACCCGCACGAAAGGCGTAATGATCGCTCCGCTGTCTCAGCTATAGGCTCGGTGAAATTTTAGTACCTGTGAAAATGCAGGTTACCCGCAATTAGACGGAAAGACCCCGTGGAGCTTTACTATAACTTGATATTGATGTTTTGTCTATTATGTATAGGATAAGTGGGAGACTTTGATCCTTGGGCGCTAGTTCAAGGGGAGTCATCCTTGGAATACCACTCTTAATAGATAGAACCTCTAATCTTAGTCTGTTAACCAGATGAGAGACAGTGTCAGGTGGGTAGTTTGACTGGGGCGGTCGCCTCCTAAAAAGTAACGGAGGCGCTCAAAGGTACACTCAATACGGTTAGAAGTCGTATGGAGAGCGCAAAGGTAAAAGTGTGCTTAACTGCAAGACCAGCAAGTCGAGCAGATGCGAAAGCAGGACTTAGTGATCCGGCGGTCCCGTGTGGAAGGGCCGTCGCTCAACGGATAAAAGTTACCCCGGGGATAACAGGCTAATCTCCCCCAAGAGTTCACATCGACGGGGAGGTTTGGCACCTCGATGTCGGCTCATCGCATCCTGGAGCTGTAGTAGGTTCCAAGGGTTGGGCTGTTCGCCCATTAAAGCGGTACGTGAGCTGGGTTCAGAACGTCGTGAGACAGTTTGTTTCCTATCTGTTGCGGGCGCAGGAAATTTGAGAAAGCTTATCCCTAGTACGAGAGGACCGGGATGAACATACCTCTGGTGCTCCAGTTGTCGTGCCAACGGCATAGCTGGGTAGCTACGTATGGCCATGATAATCGCTGAAGGCATCTAAGCGAGAAGCATTTTTCAAGATGAGATTTCCCATCTTTTAATAGAATAAGATCTCTTATAGACGATGAGGTTGATAGGTTGGGTGTGTAAGCATAGTGATATGTTTAGCTAACCAATACTAATAGATCGAAGACTTTATTTCAAACAAGACAATATTGTTTTCATATTGTCAGAATTAGCAAAATTAGTTTAATAATATTTAGTTTTGAAGGAGTAAGCTTTTCTTAATTCTTCTTTTATTTAGTGACTATAGCGTAGTGGACACACCTGTTCCCATCCCGAATACAGAAGTTAAGCACTAGAGCGGCGACGATAGGTCTAACTGAAAATAGCACGTTGCTAATCCTATAAAATCTGCGTAAGCAGATTTTTTTGGTACTAAAAAAAGTTGAAATTTTTTTTAAATAAGCAAATAAAACAAACAAAGTACCAGAAATTAGTGAAAATAAGTAAGGATTTAAAAAATCCTTATTTAAAATAACAAAGCATATTTTATTAATGAATAATTATAAAAACAGAGCAATAAAATTAGCGGTATGAGCTGGGATTTGCATTTTTGTAGGGGCAATTTTGTTAATTGTAGGACTACATGTTAATTTTGTAAATAATAATGCCATATTTGATGTAAATGCTAACTGAAGCAATGCTACTCCTTATTCAATTTATAATCTTCCTCCTATGTTTAGCTCTCTCCCATCTAAGGCACAAGCTTTAGCGATAGTAGGAATTATAGGTTCCCTTTTTATGTATGCAGCCTTAATTCTATTGGGATTTCTAATTTGGAATATTGTGCAATTCTATACCAATAAAGATAAAAAATAATATTTACAGTAACAAAAGAATTTAAATAAGCTGAAATAACTAGGCTAATTTAGGAATAAGCTAGCAACAAAAAAAGTTTTTATTATAAAAGAGCCAAATTATATTTGGCTTTTTTTGTATTATCGAAACATAATAAATGAATAAAGAAACAAAAGAATTAGCTAAAACAATAAAAGAGTTAAAAAAACTTCTAATAGTAATTCTTAATAATGATGTAGCTTTAGAAATAAAAAAACTTTTCATCAAGGAGACCAAGAAGTTGATGACATAAAAAAAGAAATTGCACAATTTAAAAAAAATAAAAAATTGCTAAATTAAAAGCAGAAATTGCTTCCTTAAAAGATCAAAAAAACCAATAAATATAACCTCTTTATTGTAGATTATTATTTTATTTGGTATATATTAAACAAAACCTTTAGTTTGGTTAAAGCCAAATTATATTTGGCGTTTTTTTTTTTTTTTTGTATTATGAATCATAATAAATTAAAGCAAAAAATAGATCATAAAATAGTTAATCCTTATAAAAAGAAAGTAATTTATTTTATGTTAGCAACAGTAATAATTCTTAATTAATAAAGGTAATAGGATGAATTTTAATATGAATGAGCATAAGCAAAATTTATTTAAAAAAGATTTAGAGTTAATTATAAAGAATACAAAAGACGATATTGTGTTGCATAAAAAAGATTTTAAGGTTTGAACTGTTTGAATGTTGATTACTACTTGCATAGGAGCAATTTTATTAATTGTGGGGTTACATGTTAATTGAGTGGGAGAAATATTACCTAATAGTCCTAAAATATCATTTAATTGAGATAATGCTGCCCCATATTCTATTTATAATTTACCGCCTAATTTTAGTAAACTACCTTCAGGAATTCAAGGACTAGCAATAACAGGAATTATTGGTTCAGTTTTTATGTATTTTGCTTTAATTTGTTTTCTTTTTAGTCTCTACCATGGTGTGAGAATGTTTATAAGTAGCAATTATGCAAATCAAGTAGCTTTAACCATAGCATGTGAATCACATAAACAAACTTCTTCTTCTCAAGGAGACCAAGCAGTTAATGAATTAAAACAAGAAATTGCTCAATTGAAAAAAAATAAAGAAATTGCTAAATTAAAAGCAGAAATTGCTTCCTTAAAAGATTAACAAAATAAATAAAATTTCATAAATATTAATTTTTTAATGCGAAGGAATAAACCATATCGTATAAAAACCAAAATAAAAAAAGCGTTAGGCCGATAGTAATTATATTTGGCGTTTTTTTTTTTTTTTGTATTATCGAAACATAATAAATGAAAGTGAAACCATGGCTTATAACATAGTTAATCCTTATAAAAAGAAAGTTATTCAATTTAGTGTTGCAACAATTGTCTTTGTTGTTATAGGAGCTATTTTTTTCCTTATTTCTGTAATCATTATAAGTGGCATAGCGTTGAATATTCGTCATATAAGTTTTAGTGGGTCAGTTATATATCATGGATTTCAAATTGTAGGAGCTATTTTTTTATTTATAGCTTGTGTTTTATTATTTTTTTTAATGTATAATTTTGTTCAATACTACAAGCTTGAACATAATAACAAAAAAATCAATTTAAATGTTAATTCATATGCTAATCATGAAGACCATGAACAAGATGATATAGCAACTATGCGTAAAGAAATTAGAGAATTAAAATATGCTAAGGAAAAAAATGAATTAAAAAAAGAAATAATAAGCTAAAATTAAATTATTGAATTAGCTCAAACCATTAAAGAGTTAAAAAAGACTGCTAGTAATAATTCTTAATAATGAAAGCAAAAGTTTTAATATGACTGAGTATTCACATTCACAAGATTTAGAGTCAATGTTAGATGACATAATAGACGATATTGTGTTGCATAAAAAAGATTTTAAGGTTTGAACTGTTTGAATGTTGATTACTACTTGCATAGGAGCAATTTTATTAATTGTAGGGTTACATGTTAATTGAGTGGTAATACCTAATAGTCCTAAAATACCTAAAAGTCTTAAAATATCATTTAATTGAGATAATGCTGACCCATATTCCATCTATAATTTACCGCCTATGTTTAGTAAACTACCTTCAAGAATCCAAGGATTAGCAATAACAGGAATTATTGGTTCAGTTTTTATGTATTTTGCTTTAATTTGTTTTCTTTTTGGTCTATACCATGGAGGGAGCATTCTTTTAATGAGAGATGAAGCTAATAATTTATCTTTAGAAATAGAAAGTAAAACATATAAAAAAACTTCTCTTCAAGGAGACCAAGAAGTTGAGGACTTAAAAAAAGAAATTGCTCAATTGAAAAAAAATCAAGAAATTGCTAAATTAAAAGCAGAACTTGCTTCCTTAAAAGGTCAGCAAACAAACAAATAACAATTTTTAAAAAAACTACTATGATGCATTCATATAAAAAATATAAAATATTTGCTATTATAATCTCTATTTCAATGGTTATTTTTATAATATCAGGATCAATTTTGCTTGCTGTAGGATTACTTGCTAAATTTCATGATGGCTTTAACCCTTCCTTTCAAGGAGTAGTTCATGTAGTTAATTGAAGTCACGATAAACATTATAGTATTTATGATTTACCTCCTTATTTTAATCAACTTTCACAAAAAGCTCAAAACTTTGCCATCATAGGAATTGTAGGATCTGCCTTTATGTATTTAGCTTTAATTTTAATTGCTGCTCTAGTGGTTAATTTTGCTATTTTAGAAGATTATAAAAAACAAGAAGTAATAAAATGAATTCAAAAAAGTTTTATTAAGTTGATCGCTTCATTTAAAAAGAACAAAAGTAAATATTAAGCTTTGTTTTTAAAAATTTATTTAGATATTATTTTAGGTTATATGCATCCAAAAGCATTTTAAGAGCTTAAAGGCAATTATATTTGGTGTTTTTTTTTTTTTGTATTATCGAAACATAACAAATGAAAGTATAAAAGTAAAAATGAATAATTACAAAAAAAGGGCAGTCAAACTAGTAGTCTGAACTGGTGTTTGCATTTTTGTAGGCGCCATTTTGTTAATTGTAGGTTTACATGTTGATTTTGGAGGGAGCGATATTGTAACTGTTAATTGAAGTAATTTTGGTAATTATTCAATTTATAATCTTCCTCCTATGTTCAGCTCACTCCCATCTAAGGCACAAGCGTTAGCAATAGTAGGAATTATAGGTTCACTTTTTATGTATGTAGCCTTAATTCTACTGTTCTTCTTAGTTTGGAATGTTGTGCAATTTTATACCAATAAAGATCAAAAATAATTAATAAATCTCTTTAGTTAATCCTATGAAAAAAATATTATCTCTTCTAGCAATTGCTACCATCTCTACTCCTTGTGTTAGTGCTGTTAATGCTTGTGGGTTTAAAGAATCTGATTTAAGTTCATGAGGTTCTTCTCAAAAATCAACTATTGTAAAAGAATATTTACAAAAAGCAGCAAGTTATAAAAATAGTACCTGAGCTAATTGAATTGTTGATGGTTTTAGTGTTCCTGAATCAATGGCAGTTTTAGCAGCTTTTCAAAAAATTAATAAAAAAATTAATAATCAAAACATAGCCAGAGACTATACACCAATGCCTTCTCTTTCTGAAACTGTAAAAGCAGCTTTAGCAAAAGGTGTGAAATTAGTAGTAGAAGCATTAAAAGATACTGATATTTCAGGACAAATTACTGTTGACATTAAAGGAAACATTTAACTTGTTAGTTTTTTGCCATCTTATTTGCTCATAAAATTCAAGATCTTTACATAAAAAACCTTAGTTAATATTAACTAAGGTTTTCTTCTCTTTTGATAAAGTAACAATAATAATTATTAATCTTTATTCTTCAAGCATTTAAGCTAGGTTATTAATTATTATTATATCAAAGGGTTGTAATATCAAGGGGTAGTAATATTTTGTCCTGTATCTATATTAGCTTCTATTACTCTTCCTCAGTGTTTATGAATAGCTGCTTTATTATATTGTGATTCAAAGAAGAAAGTTATAGTTTGACCTTTGTTGAGTGCGTCTTGAACCATAGCTTCTCCTGAGGGTCCTGAGGCAAATGATTTAGCGAAAACATAATCATTCCCTCCATATGAGTCTTTCTCATAAGTATTATGATAAACTCAGTCTCCTGAAAAAGGAGAAAAATAAGGTCCAGCACCAGTAAGATAACTTAGCATTCCCCCATTTTGATTAATTGTAGCTTCCTGATATGATCATATTAAATATTGCATAGATTTACTTCCCATTTGTAATTCATAACCATAACGGGGTGTTTTATATTTACTAGGAAAGACATCTCCTTTAAAATAAGCGTAAAAATCTCTATTTTGATTACCAACAGAATGAACCAGAGTTGCAGGATTAAATGGGTTATATTCGTTTACAGTTTTGACCTTAGACTCTTTTTTTATTTGATATATTTTAATGGTTTGTTGAGTTAAATTTGTAGCCTGAACTGCTCCTGATACTACAATGCTACTTAAAGCTAACCCAATGGTAAATTTTTTTAAAAACATTGCTTGTTTTTAACCTTTCGTTTATATTTTTTATATAAAAATTTTATTTTAATTTTGATACATCAAAAACCATTGCTAATTTTTTATATATCTAATAATAATAAGTAATGTTGTATTAATAAAAAATAAAATTAGCAAAGCTAAATGATGATTTCTAATTTTAATTGTATACTAAAATATAAAATTATTTAACAATAGAAAATGAGCAATAATGGGTCATGAATTAAGTAATGGTAATTCTATTCGTTGTGTAGCAAAAAAGATTAAAGACCATTATCAACTGTTGCCTATGAAATAAAAAAAACAGAATATCGTTATTTGGTTGGAAAAGCAGATCAAATTACTAAATAGAGATTAAAAGAAAGATGAGCCAATTATGTGCTAAATTGCATTTAGACTTTTTAGATTTAATAAATTAACATTTGGATAAAAAAAATCAATTATTACAGTTATTGTTTCTAGAGGGTATAAGGCACACCCTGATACTCCATCGCTTGCTACATTGTATAATTGAATCCGTAAGAAGGTATTTGATTTTAATTATTAAGGTTTTTTGAAACCATGTAAAAACCAAAAACATAATTACTCGTTAGAAAAAATGTTTGATAAACCTATTTCTTGTACCAATAATTATTAGAATAAATACAAAACATAGCAAAAGACTATACAACAACGCCTTCTTTTTTTGAAACATTAAAAACAGTTTTAGCAAAAAGTGTATTAGTTCTTCATCACCTTATTCAATTATAAAATCAAGATCTTTGTATCAAAAACCTTAGTTAGTGCTAACTAAGGTTTTATTTTTGATAAAGTAAAATGATAATTAATAATCTGTTAATCTTTATCTTTTGGTCATTTAAAATAGGATATTAATCATTAAATCAATTTGTTGTGATATTTTGTCCTGTATCTATATTAGCTTCAATTACTCTCCCATAATGATCATGAATAGCCCCTCTATCAAACTGTAATTCGAAAAAGAAAGTGATAGTTTGACCTTTGTTAAGTGCGTCTTGAACCATTGCTTCTCCTGAAGGGCCTGACGCAAATGATTTACCAAACACATATCCGTCCTCTCCAGATGCGTCTTGGCTATAAGCATGATGATAAACTCAGCCTCCTGAATAAGGGGAAAGAAAAGGTCCTGCACCAGTAAGATAACTTATCATCCCACCATTTTTATTACCTTCAGCTCCCTGATATGATCATATTAAATAATGCATAGATATATTACCCATTCTTAATTCATAACCATAACGAGGTGTTCCTCATTGTCCAGGGAAGACATCTCCAGCATAATAAGCGTACAAATCTCCATCCTGATTTGCATAAGAATGAACAAAAGTGTTTTGATTAAATGGGTTATAATCTCCTAAGGCTTTTATTCCAGCTTCTTTTTTTATTTGATTTATTTTAATGGGTTGTTGAGTTAAATTTGTAGTTTGAGTTATTCCTGATGCTACAATGCTACTTAAAGCTAACCCAATGGTACATTTTTTAAAAAACATTTCTTATTTTTATCCTTCATTTTATAATTGCTATAAAAAAATTTTATCTTAAATTTTTATACTTTAAAAATATTTGTTAACTTTTTATATAAGCTAATATTAATTACTCATTTTGTATTGTTAAAAAAGTAAAATTAAAAATTTAAATCTTTTTATTGATAGTGGGTCATACAAAATCCTAATGATTAAGAATATTTTAGATATTTTTTTTAGTCTTTACTTTTTAATATAATTAATTAAACATTTAATTATAAAAAATAAAAATAATAACAAATGAGTAACATTTTATTTAAAACGCTTTCGTTAGCTGTGATTGGGATTACTGCCCCAACAACAGCTATTGCAAGCAGTGCATCTAGCAATTTGCACAACACTATTCAAGCAACTAAGCTTATTAATCATAATCCAGTTAACTTTCCTAATAACAACCCTGTTTATAAACCATTCCAACATGATAGCCAAGGAGCAGATACTGTCACCCTTTCTAATATTACAAGCACAGGGTTTGACCTTAATTACATTTTAAGTGCTGCAACCTTATCTTTTTTCTGACCTGAAGTGGGACAGTTTATATGACCTTCAACTGCCCTTAATCAACTTTTAACAAGTGGAACAGCGATGGTTCCTACTACAAGGTACTGACAACCTCTAAAAAGTAATAACGCTTTTAGTACTTTTATTAACTCTAGTCTTTATAACAGCTATCTAGGTGCCTTTCATCATACCTTAGACAGACAATTTTATTACAAAGGAAATGATACAGCAGCTACTGCTAACATGGCAAACTTTATCAAAGCTATGAACTTAGGATCAGCTTTTGAAATTACAGCAGCTGCTACAGTTTCAGGCCAAAGTGTTACTGGCGTAGGAATTACTACAAAAATAATGCAAGCTAACTACCCTCCAGCAGCTAAAACCAATGGAGTAGATGCTGTCTTTGGAAACATGTTTGAACCAAACAATCCTCTTAATGTTAACTTAAGTAAAAGTACCTGTCAAGGAATTGTCAGTGCTTTCCCTAAAAATCCTTCTGGCTTTATTAAATGATTATTTAGGTCATCAGGGTATTATGCTAGTGCTAGCTTAAACAAATACATTAATAGTTCTGCAAGTACCCAAGGGATTAAAGATAACAACCAAAAAGCTAGCCCTTATTGAACAAAACCTAACTATCAGTTAGCTCAAACAGCTATTACCCAACAATTTAATGCTATTATTCAAGCAGCCCAAGCTCCAGGAAACATTCATGGGATTACTTTAGTCTTTACTCGTAACCAAGCAGGAGCAGTAAACCTAGCAATTCAAAAACAAATGCTTGCTTACCGTCCTGTTTACAACAATCAAAACAAAGTAGAACTAGGGGCAACTGAACGTAAAGTTTATTTAAATGTTAAAGCCCAAATGTCTCTGAGATCAGCTTGCTTCCGTTATCTAACAGCTACTGGGGGTTATACCCAAAGAGCAGAACAAGATGCTCTTAATTGGTTTTTTGGTGGCTATGGAGACTGAGCTAATGCTGATGTCATTCATCCTAACCCGTTAGCGGGCTATCTGCAAAAAGACCGTTATCCTTGGGCAATGGGATTTTGAAAATTTGATTATGTAGATGCAGACCAAGCATTTGCTTCTGCAATTGTTCAAAACAGAGGAATTATTCTTGACCTTGATTTGAAAACTAATATTATCACAGTGCTTAACCAAAACTTAGCCTCTTAAAAAGCTTAAGCTAGCTTGCTGTAAGCTTAAAGATGAAAAACCTACTTTGAACAAGTAGGTTTTCTTTTTAGCTTATAGGTATCCTTCAGCCTTTTTAACTTTTGTTTCAATTGTAAAATGTTTCATATTCACTCCTTAATGGAGGGTTGGGATCAACTAGGCAATCTAATTATGGTTTTAGAATTATTAACAACAGTAAAATAGTCGGCCTTACTATTATCGATGAACAAAAGCTCAAAATGATTTAAGTTTATTGGTTAAATCATCTTTATAAATGAGCAGACCAAATCCATTGAGATAATCTAAGTTAATTAAGCTAAAATAAAAATAAGCAAAAAGAAATTAAAAAAGTAATAAAAATAAAATGAAAAAATTATTAAATATTCTAGCTTCTTTATCACTTGGTGTTAGTGCTACCGCTAGTGTAGTGGCTTGTGAGGATAATAAAAAATCTAGCATTATTGCTGAAGATGAAGCCCAAAAAATAGCCGCAAAAATTACTAATAAAAAAATTGCTTTAAGAGCTAGAACTAACCCTGCTACCTCTTATTCGGCAACCATTCTTGCTTTGAAAGAAGCTTTGCAAAAAGCTAATTCTTCATTAACTAGTCAAGATTTAGATGATATTAGTTTTGCTAAAAAGGTTTTACAAGATAATGAACATGTTAATAGTTTGCTACTTACTATTAACGCAAAAGTTTCTACAGCTAATGTTACCCTTAATGTCACCATTAATGCTACAGCAGACCAAATTAAAGCAAAAATAACTGATCCTACTAGTACTATCATTGCTATTCCTGCAGGCTATAGTACTAATTTAAGCAATCCTGCTACGCAAGGAATTTTGAAAGTAAAACTAGTACAAAAATATCATTTAAGTGCTTATGACCTAAGAGCTCTTTTTTTTCCAGATGCTAGCAATAAAGTTTTAAAAGATAATGAGGTAAATAATAAAGTAGTATTAGGAATTATTGATGATGGGCTTTTACCGCGAGCTACTATTGTAACCTTAACTAAGGTTCAAATTCATTCCACTGTAGCTCAAATTAAAACCAAATTAGATACTTTTGGCAGACTGACAGCTAGTTTTGTCAGTACTGACAGCACTTTAACCCAAGCTAACGCTACTAAAATTATTTATGCTTTAAGCATTAATAATCCTCAAATTAGTGACTGAGACAAAAAACAGCTTAGTATTACGCCAGCTGCTACCCCACTGACTGCTAAAACAAAGGTTAATGTTACCCTTAACATTACCAGTGATTCTTTAACTCCTTTAGACCAAACCCTTACTATTCAAGCTCGTAGGTTTGCTAGTAGTACAGAAGAATATAATGCTTATCAAATAGCTGATAAAATAGGAACAGGACTATTAGTAGCAATTCCAGCTGGTACTAATCCTGATATCACTAATGCAAACACCATTACAGCTTTAAAGAAAGCGTTGGCACAAGTAAACCCTGCCTTAACTGCAAATAACTTGACTAAAATTGCTTTTTCAAAAACAGGAGGAAACACTTTAGCAGATAATGAAGCTAATAACACTGTAACAGCTACGATTACAGTAGGAGGATCTAGTACTAGTGTTACTTTATTCAAAGTAGAAATTCACTCTACGGCAGCTCAAATTAAAACAAAAATGGCTAATCCTACTACTACTGTGATTGGAATTGCTGCAGGTTCTAATCCGAAATTAACTAATGATGTAACTTTTGCAGCCTTTAAAAAGGCATTGCAAACTAAGTATAGCTTAAGTGCATGAGATATGAGTGTTATTAGTTTCCCTGATGCTAGTAGTACTACTTTAAAAGATAATGAACAAGATAACACAGTTAAACTTAACATTGTAGATGATGCAAGTACTCCTACTATTGCTACTGTAGATTTAACTAAAGTGCATATTCACGCTACTGCTGCTCAACTTAAAGCTAAAATTACTAATCCCACCACCACTATTATTGGGATCCCAGCAAAAACTAGTACTAGCTTAAGTGAGGCTGCTACTCAAACAGCGATTAAAAACAAACTTAAAAGTGTTTATAGCTTAACAGATTATGATCTAAAAGCTATAACTTTTTCAGATCCAGCAGTTACCCTTAAAACTGCAGAGCAAGATAATGTGATTAGTTTTAAAATCACAGATGACCAGGCCACACCTGCCACTGAAAATTTTACTTTAGCTAAACTAAGAATTAACAGAACCGCTAAGGAAATTGATGATTTGGTTGACCCAATTAAAAATTATGCACTTTTCATTCCTTCTAATTCGAGTACAAGTATTGCTAATACTACAACCCAAAACTCAATTAGAAAAGCCTTGCAAGTAGAAGAGCCTGCTTTAACTAATTATGACTTAACTACTATTCAAAACTTTACTGTCTCAGGAGCACGTGCCTTAATTAATAATGAAACTCGTAATGATGTTAACTCAGACATCATCGATGATGCCTCCCCTCAAGGGTCTGCAAGTATTTCTTTTGGACGAGTGTTTATTAATAGTACTGCTTCTCAATTTGACGCAAAAGTGACTGCTGCAGGAATTGATGCTACTACAGTAATTACTATAACAGCCACAGGGCCTATTTCTAGTGGCACTGCAGCTGCCCAAACCGCCATTTGAAAAGCTTTTAAAGCAAAAATGCAAGCAGGGGGGCAAACCTTATCAGACCATGACCAACAGTTTTTTAATTTTGCAAAAAATGTTACCATTACTACTGCAGCCAAAAGGTTAAGTGTTATTATTACAGATGACCAAAAAGCAACAGAAGCATTTAGTTTTAGAATTAAAACCAACAGTTAAAGATTAATTATGAAAAAAATATTAGCCGGGTTGGCAACCATAGCTATGGCTACTTCCTGTGTTAGTACTGTTAGTGCATGTGGAGAGCCCTTTAATAGTTCAAATTTAAGCACATGAGGCTCAAACCAAAAAGAGCTGATTAGTAAATCCTATTTAGCATCTGCTACCCCGTACCAAAATGTCACATGAAATACATGAGTTGTTAGTTTAAATGAATTAACTGCTTTACTTAATGCATTTAATCAAATTAATCCAAATATAAACGATTTGAACATGTTGTGAGTGTATGCTCCGATTCCAGATTTACAAGCAAAATTAAAACCATTGCTTGCTAAAGGAATTGAAGTGTATGTAAGAGGTTATAACGATAACATTGTCGGCTCATGAAAGATGGAAATTAAAGGTTCAATCTAATTTAGTTAAAAAATCTTAATTACCCCAGACTAAAGCATTAGTTAATTGTTATAGATAAATAAATATTTTTTTATGTAGATGTTATTCGTAGAGCTATGTTAATTTATTTAAATTTAGCATATCATTTTTTAAAAGAACAAGAATTATCTAATCTGGATGACAAGCTAAGATGAATCATTAATAAAAAAAATAAAATTTATTTTACTAAAGTTATTATTAGCTTTTAATTATGGAGCTATTATAATATCAAAATCAGGTGGATCAGTTTCATATGTGGTTCCATAATAATCAAAAGCAAAATCAAATTGAACACCAATAAGGGCTTTTGAAGCAGCACGATCTGCGTTCCATTGATTATCAACATTTTGTCCAAATGTTCCTCAGAGACCATAATTAATAGACATGTGATAGGCAGTATCACTTTTATCATCAGTTCAAGAACCAAAATGACCCATGTTTGTTTCAAATCTTTCTGTAAATGGAAGAGGTCAATGGAAAAACCCATGTTTGGTATGACTATTTAAAGCAGGCATCGGACCACTATGGAAATCATCATCATCTAACCATTGAAAGAAGTATAGTGGTCAGGCATGATAGTTATCATCAGAAAGGCTAAAACTAATCTGATCTAAAAAACCAGAAAACCCATTATAATCGCTGTTAGTTAAATAAACTGAAAATCAAAATTGATCAGATGTATCCTTTGTAAATCACATACCATTAGGACCTCCATTACTGGTTTTGTTTATAACTAAATTTTGTGTTTTATCGGAAGCAATGTTTTTTAAAACATGGTAGGCGTTCATAACAGTTAATGCCGCAAAGATATTTATTATTTTTTTCATTTCAATTAGAGTTTGCAGGTTATTTACTAATTTATTTTATAAAAATTAACTTTATTAAAAAAATTTTAAATTTAAATATTAATACTACTAGTATTGGTCTTATAAAAAAAAGAAAACTACTTCTGTTTTTTGAAAAATTATAAAGAACTTTTAATGGTTAAGCTGTTATGATATGTAAATAAAAGGTTTTCAGTATTATAATAATCTATTATGTTTAATGGGATTTGTTTCATAAGATGTTCCTTCCTTATTTGCCCGTAAACCTCTCTATGCATAAACTTAAATAATTATGAGTGAGGAAATAAAAGATATTAATTCTGTTAAAAGCGAAAGTGAAAGCATAAAAAAATCTGCTTAGGCAGATTTTAAAAGCTAAAACTTAATTTTTTTGTAAATAATAATGCTTAATTATTCATGCAATACATATCATTTAGTTGTTATTGACGCACCAGTGTATGGATTTTCTACCATCACTTTACTTAAGACATCTGATTGAACTTGGGTATAAAAGAAAAAGTCTAATGTTTGATCACTAGCACTAGCATCTTTTACCATTTGATCAACATTTGGTAATTGATTTGAAGCAAAAGCATAAGAAATAGCTGCTTCTTGTATTGCAGAGGAATCTTGTTGAAACGAACTGTCTAGCATTCAAAAACCAACATTTGGTGTATCATAACCAAGGTAATCAGTAAGATAGCAAATCATAGCTCCCTGAGGGTTTTTATGGTTGTTAATTCCTCAATCATAAAGTTGAATTAATTCGCCCAAATCTCTAGCGTTTAATTCTAAAATGTAACCATTAGTTGGAGCACTACTAAAAGGACTTTTAAAAGCACTTCCTTTGTAATAGGCAAAATAGTTTCCATATCCTTGGGCATGATTATTAAGGCTGGCAGGGTTAAAAGGTTCTAAATGTTTAGGACTTTTAATTGCTTGATGAGATTGGATTGGTAAAGTTGTTGATGTCATAACTCCTGGGGTAACAATGCCACTAAGAGCTAAACTGATAATTGCTTTTTGTAAAAACATTTTTTTCTCCTTTGAATTTATTTATTTATTTGAAAAGTTTGAATTATTAAAATAATTTATAAAATAACACAAAGAACATTATATCATAAAAAATAATATAAAATAATGTTATTAAATTTAATATGTTTATTTTTTTAATTTTTAATTTTAATAAATTTTAAACTGGCTTTAATTGCTTTTTAATAAATATTTAATTAAAATTAATATATATAACATTTTGCTTAAAATTAAATGTTTAAAAAAGAAGGTTAAAAATGGAAGCAGTATTAGGTGGATTGTGAACAGCTATCACATGAATAGCAGTAGGAATTTGAAAAGGCATTAAATGATTAGCTGTTAATTTCTTTTTTGTAGTAAGAGTTTGTGGGAGAGCCATGAAATTTTGAAGATGATTTAACATTTTAAGAGGAGAATAAAAAAATCTGCCTAGGCAGGTATTTATTTTAAAACTAATTTCTTTTGTAATAATTATTCTTAATGCAGAACTATTATTTAGTTGATAAAGGTGTCCATTATAAAGATTTTTCATTGTCACTTTACATTCGATATCTTAATGAACTTTGGTATGACAGAAAAAGTCTAATGTTTTATGGTTATCATTTGCTGATTTACCATATTATAATCATTAGGTATTTTTTGGAAGCAAACCCATAGAAATAGCTGCTTTTTCTTTTTCATATATGTCTCTAGCAAATTGACTTTGTAAAAATCAACCACCTGCATCTAGTGTGTATATTATAACCACGATAATCAGTAAGAAAATCAATTATTGATGCATGAGGATTTTTGTTATTGTCATGTCCTAAACATAAAGGCTACCTAAAGTATTTGTTGCTTTAGCACTTAATTTTAAAAGGGCCATTAGTTAAAGCACTACTAAAAGGACTTTTAAAAGCACTTTCTTTTTAATAGGAAAAATAGTTAATAAAAATAAATTAATAATAATTTTATTAAAATTTCTTTTTTTTTAGCAAACTTTTAAAGTCTTAATTTGATTATTAATATTTCTTGTTTCTATGCTAAGTATTATAATTACTATTTTTTTTTATATAAACTTTAATTTATAATTAAAAAAGTTATATTAATAACAAAAATATACAAATTTAAATTTAATCTCAAATGAAAAAAACATTAACTGTTCTTAGTGCCTTGGCTATTACAGCATCTCCTGCTATAGCATTAAATGCGACAGCACATAGAACACAAAATTTACAAAATATTTTAACAAAAGTTTCTAGCAAAGCTTCTACTGTAGTTGATAACCATATCGTTACCGACGGCGTTTCAAATAAAGACTTCGGGTTTACGGTTTATTTATCTAACAGTATTTATAACGGGTTTTCTGGATTTCTAGATCAAATTGCCTTTAAACTTTCTGATTACAACTATCATGCCTGACCACTATTATTCTTTCAATGATTAGATGATGATGATTTTAATCATCCTATGCCTGGTCTAAATGACCATTTAAAACATGGCTTCTTCCATTGACCTATTGGATTTGGGGATAGACTTGAAACATTAATGAGTGGATTTGGAAGTATGTGACAAGATAAATCTGACACTGCTTATCACATGTCTACTTCTTATGGTGAATGAGGAACATTTGGACAAAATGTTGATAACGCATGAAACGCTGCTGTTGCTAAACAAACTGTAGCTGGGATTAGCTTAGACTTTAGCTTTCATTATGAAGAACCTGATGGATCTGGGTACTGAAATGATCCCCCAAGTTTCAATCTTATTCTTAATTCATAAAGCCTGCATAATCAAATTATTTTAATAAAATTTAAAAAGACAGAAAATTTCTGTTTTTTTAAAGCTTTGTGTTGCTTAAAAAAACATTAAAATGATTGGTAAAAATTAAAAAAAATTTTAAAAATTAAATTAATAGTTCATAAAATAAAGGTATATGAAAAAATGTTTTAATAAATAGATATATATTTATGCAAAATATTACAAGAACAAAATGAAAAATCAGCAAATGTATAAAGTAGTATCATTATTTAGTGGTTGTGGAGGGCTTGATTTAGGTTTTAAAGGAGATTTTTATTACTTAAATCATTATTTTAAAAGGTTAAAGTTTAAAATTATTTATGCCATTGATATTAATAAAGACGCTTGTTTAACTTATAAAAATAATTTTAACGCTAACATCATTTGTGATGATATTAAAAATATAGCTATTAAAGATCTTCCACAGGCAGATATTGTGATTGGTGGGTTTCCTTGTCAAGATTTTAGTTATGCTGGTAAAAGACGTGGTCTTAATTGCCAAAGAGGACTTCTTTACAAAAACATGTGTAGTGTTATCCAAAAATTAAAACCTGCTCTTTTTTTAGCAGAAAATGTTAAAGGAATTTTAACAATTGAAAACGGAAGAGTTATATCTAACATTATTAATGATTTTGAAAAGCTAGGTTACAATGTGGTTTTTAAACTGTTAAAAGTAAGTAATTATGGAGTAGCTCAAAAGCGTGAAAGAGTAATAATAATAGGCACTAACAAAGATTATTATTCAAAGTTTAACTTTGATTTAATTGAAAAAAATTTTTCACTTCCAGTTTTTAATGTAATTCAAGATTTAGAAAATTTCCAAGAAGGCGCTATTCAAAATCATTATTGGTCAAAAGCAAAAAAAAATAAAGGACAAGGAAATTCAATAATTAAAATTAATGATTTATCACCAACTATTAGAGCAGAACACCATGGTAATATAGAATTTCATTATAACGGCAAAAGAAGACTTTCTGTGCGGGAAGTGGCCAGAATTCAAAGTTTTCCTGATAATTTTATTTTTTATCCTTCTATGTCTAGTTCTTATAAACAAATAGGAAATGCTGTTCCTCCTGTTTTTGCATGACATATTTCTAAGGCTATTGAAAAATTTTTAAATCAAAAAAAACATGAGCAAATTACAACTAATCTTTAAAGATCAAAATATTAAAACTAAATTAAGAAAAAAACTACCTAGATTATTTCAAATTGCTGAAACTGAAAATACCAAGGGTGGGAAGTTAGGCATGGAAATAGGGGTTATTAGAGAAAGGATAATGATTGCTTTTTTTATTAATGAATTTGGTAGAGAAAGTGTTAATGTTAATCTTCCAGTTAATGAAACTGAAATTGATTTTATTTTATTTAAAAAACCTATTTCTATAAAGACCATATCATCTAAAACTATTAAAAATATTAAAATAATTTGAACTACAGATTTTATCAAGGTAAGAAATTTTGTTAATCATTATGTATGTAAAAGTGATTTACTAATTATTCATGTTAATTGAAATTTTACTGGTGGGATATATTTGGTCAAAAAGGAAATTCAAAATAAAATATTACAAAAATATGGCATCAATTATTATTTTCACATACCCAAACAAGGCACTAACGCAAGAGGAGGAGAAATTTCAAAAAAAGCCATAAGTAAAATACTTACTGATTCTGAGACAAAGGTAGTCAAAATAAATTGAGTAAAAAGTAAATTTGATCAAATTAATCCTTATCAAAGGTGAATTAATCTTTGAAATAACTAACATTTAAAACATTTTTTTAATTTTAAATGTAAACATTAATTTTTTGATATTCTTAAATTACATTAACAAAAAATAAGGAATTATAAATGTTTTTACAAAAAGCAATTATTAGTTTAGCTCTTAGTAGTGTGGTTACACCAGGAGTTATACAAGCTACAAATTTAGTACACAAAACTATAAAAAATAACGATATTAACTTAACCCTAGCTCAAGCTAAACCAATTGGTCATTTAGAACCATTTAATGCTGACGCATATGTGCATTCAACATTATACAACGGAGATTACTATGCATTTTACAAAAATGATGCTTTTGCTAGTTTACATGGAGGTTCAACTTATGGTTATATATTACAGATGAGTTATGGGTCCATGTCTTATTTAATGACAGCCTATAACTGAGCTACCAGCCATGGTAAAAGTGGTCCAGGAGGAATGATTAATTATCTTACTGGAGGAGGACCAGTAACAACACCTTACTCAGGAGCATGAGATTTATACAGTAATTTCAACAAAGATGCTCATGGGTCAGCAACTACCGTTATTTCATCAAGTTTTACTTATACCACAGAAGACATTTTTAATTTTGTAACCAGTGCTATTGACAATGGTCAAACTGTTGATTTCTTTTGTTATGCCGAAGCTGCCCCTACTGGTTGAGTGTATGGTAAGGTGATGATAGCTAATGCAGAAACTAATAAAACCTTAACAACTGATTGATGGCGTTATTAAAAGCATAAAATTATAGCTTTAATAAAAATTGGTTTTTAAAATAAAAAAAACCTTTTTTTTTGTAAAAAAGCTTGACTTTTTTTTAAAAGGTGGTATAGTTAAAAAGGTTTGAAGGTTGACACACTTTGAAGTAAAAAGCAAGGTGGAGGAAAGACCACGACTGCAAAGCAAAGGGGAATCGCAAGAGGAATCAGAGCTTAAATGTGCTAGGAAAAGAAATAATCCTAGGAGGAGGCAAAGTTTACGAGCCAGACTCAGGAGCGGAAGGCTAAGGGCAAGAAGCGAAAGCGGAAGGCCTAAGCAGGAAGCAGAAAGATGCCAAAGAGACGAGTTACAAGGGAAACTGAGTAAGTGAAACGGGCAACCTCACAGCAGAGTTACAGAAGAGGAATCGGAAGTAGCACAGGCAAGGATCAGCAATGAGAGAGGCTGAAAAAGTCAACAAAAGTTCGCAAGAACAAGACGAAGTGCGGTAGATACTGAGAACCAAAAGAAGAAAATTAGCTAGAAAGCAAGAAGTAGCAATACAGAAAGCAAGAAGGCTAATTTTTTTGCTTTCCTAGGAAACGCAGAGTCTTATAAATGTTAAAATTAGTAAATTAATAATATTTAAGGAAAAAAAATGTTTTTTAAAAAATTAACAATTAGTTTAGCTCTTACCGGAATTGTTGTGCCATCAATTGTGCAAGGAGCAAATTTTACTAACCATACCACAAAATTTAATGGTCATTTAGAACCATTTAACCCTAAGGCTTTTGACCACTCTATGCAGTTACGAGATGGTTCTTATTATGCTTATTATTATGAATATCCTTTTGTTCTTACACACGGAAGACATGGTTGAGGATATATATTACGTATGAGTAAAAATGGAATGTATAATTTACTGCAAGCTTATGATTGGGCTAAAACACATGGTATTAATCCTCAAGGAGGAATGATTACATATTTAACCTCTTTCAATCAATATCAAACACCATATACAGGTAAATGAGGTTTAGCAGAAGATTTCTTTGCCGACTCATACTTGGATGAAGACAATGTTATTAGTAATAGTTTTGCAACTACAACACAAGATGTTTATGGGTTTATAAATACAGCTCATAATAATGATCAAACTGTAGACTTTTTCTTTTACACAGAAGAAGATGATACTTATATGTATGGAAAAGTTATGATGGCTAATGTGGAAACTGATCAAGTATTAAATACATCATGGTACCAATATAAATTTCCAAATCCAAATTAATTAATTAATTAAACATTAAATAATAAAAAGTTAAAGAACAAAGGTTAACTTTGTTCTTTTTATGTTTCATAAATTATTAAATTAATATTTATATTTATATATATAATATAAATACATTTAATTATTTATTATATTTAAAAAAAAAATGAAAAACATTTTATTTAAATCCCTAGCATTAGCTGTGCTAGGAGGCAGTGTTCCTGCAACAGCTGTTGCTGCCTATAACACTAATCATCACAATTTGTCAGTTATTAAAAAACCAAACCCAGTAGGGTTTTCTAATAATAACCCTGTTTGAAATCGCAATCAACAAGACAGTTTTGGATCTGACACAGCTACTCTTGTTAGTGCTAATTATCAAGGGTTCACGATTGATTATCAAATAAGTGCTTCTACTTTAGCTTATTTTTATCCTTCAATTGGACAGTTTGTTAATCCTGGAGTTGCATTATATAACCTGTTAACTCAAGGGAAGGCATGATCTCCTACTACGCATTACTGACGTCCTTTAAAAAAGGTTAATAATTTTAACACTATTATAGGATCTGAAATTTATCATGACTACTATTTATTCTGATTTTATAAGGACTTAAGAGCAGACTTTACTTGAGATGCAAATCTTTATCCATCTCATGATATGGCAGAATTAACCAATGCTGTGCAAACTGGTTCTGCTTTTGAACTAAAATTCAATGTTATTATGAATCAGGGTTCGGTTACAGGAGCAGGCTTAAATACTAGTGTTATTAAAAATAATTATCCTCCTACCGCTAAAACTAATGGAGCAGATGCTGTGCAAGGAAACCTGTTTGAACCTGATAATGTTTTAAAAATAATGTTTAGTGCTAAGAGTTGTCAATACATTTATACACATTATCGATATGATATACATGGCTTCCTTTTATGGATCAATAATTGATATCCAGCGGCTTCTGATTTAGCTGAATATGTTAGTACTATTAATTCCACTAAAGGTTATAAATATGATTTTGTTCACCAAAAAATAGATTATTATTGAACTACTTCTAATTACGCTTTATTTACAGCTAATATTTTAGCACAATATGGCACAATTATGCAAGAAGCTGGAAATCCTGCGAATACACATGGGATTACCTTGCTTTTACGCCGTGATGCCCCAGGCAACCTGCATATGTTAGTTAACCCTCAATTACAAGCTTTTCGTCCTGTTTATTATAATGTGCGTAAAATCTTATCAGGAAGTGATTTTAGTACTTATGCCTTTTTAACAGTACAAGACATGATGGCGTTAAGAAGTGCTTCTTTTAGATACTTAGCTCCTGATGCAGGATACACAACTAAAGCAAGAGATTATGCGATTGACTGGTTGTTTAATACTCATAATCCTCAATGAGCAGACGCAGATGTAGTGCATTCATGAGTATTGGGAAGTCAATTAACTAATCCAGATGCATGAACTCATGCTATTACTAATTGAAATTGAAAAGATGTAGACCAATTTATGGCAGAAGCAATTATTCAAAACAGAGGAGTAGTACTTGATTTACATAATTGGTACCAACCTACCTTATCTACTGTTTCATATTACGAACAAAACGCAGTTCCTCAAAAAGCTTAAAGGTTACTTTTAACATCATTTATTTAAAAAACAAAGTTTAACTTTGTTTTTTTATGTAGCAAATCTAGCACATTTATTTATAATATAAATACATTTAATTACCTATTATAAGCAAAACAATGAATAACATTTTACTAAAAAGTCTAGCATTAGCTGTGCTAGGAGGGAGCGTTCCTAGTACAGCTGTTGCTGCTTATAACACTAACCATCAAAATTTATCTATAATTACAAAACCAAAACAAGTAGGGTTTGTTAATAATAATCCTATTTACAATCGTAACCAACAAGATAGTCAAGGATCTGACTCTGTTACTCTTGAGCCAGGGGGAGGGGGTTGATTTACTTTTAATTATGAATTCAGTTCTGCTACTTTATCTTACTTTTACCCTGCAATTGGGAGTTATGTTTCGCCTGCTGAACAACTATACCAACTAATGACTAAAGGTAGTGCCTGGTTTCCTACTACACATTACTGAGGACCTTTAGAACAAGTTAATAATTTTAACACTATTGTAGGGGCTAACATTTATAAAGAATATTTACCCTTTTTGCATAATAGTCTTATTCAAGATTTTTCTTGAAATTCAAACCTGCAACCTTCTTCTGCTATGGCAATTTTACAAAAAGCTATGGATACTGGTTCTGGTTACAGACTAGGAGTAAGTGTAAGAGTAGCTTCAGGCTCTGTGCAAAGTACCTTTTTAACTGGTAGTCTGATTGCAAATAATTACCCTCCTACTGCTAAAACTCAAGGAGCTGATGCTGTCTTTGGAAACATGAATGAACCTGATAATCTTTTCAAATTACTCCTTAGTACCAAGAGTTGCCAATACATTTATGAGCACTATCGTAATAATATCCCAGGCTTTATTTCATGATTATTTAAAGAATATCCAGCTAGAGCTGATTTAAGTGAATATGTTAATACGAATCATACCTCTCAAGGTTTTAGATATGTAGCTTACCAAATAGAGGATTTTTGAACAACTCCCAATTACTCTAGATTTACAGCTAGTATTTTAGCTAACTTTAAAAAAATTATGCAAGCAGTTAATAATCCAGCTAATACCCATGGGATTACTTTACTTTTTGCTCGTGATGTGTCAGGGTATGTCCACATGTCAGTTACCTCTCAATTACAAGCTTTTCGTCCTGTTTATTATAATGTGCGTAAAATCCTAGAAGGAAGAGATTTTAGTACTTATGCTTTTTTAACGGTACAAGATATGATCGCTTTAAGAAGTGCTTCTTTTAGGTACCTAGGTCCTGAAGCAGCATACACTACTAAAGCAAGAGATTATGCGATTGACTGGTTGTTTAATACTCATAATCCTCAGTGAGCAAATGCAGATGTAGTACATTCTTGAATATTGGGGAGTCAATTAGTCTTCCCAGATGCATGAACCCATGGGATTACTAATTGAAATTGAAAAGATGTGGATCAATTCATGGCAGAAGCAATTATTCAAAACCGAGGAATAGTGCTTTATGTTAATCATTGGTACCATCCTAATTTATCTACTGTGTCTTATTATGAACAAAACGCAGTTCCTCAAAAAGCTTAAGCGATTACTTGCAACACAATTTTAAATTTTAAAAAAACAAAAGAGAGCTTTGTTTTTTTAAGTATTAAAGCTAACAACATTTATTTATATAATATAAATACATTTAATTAACCTTTATAAGCAAAACAATGAATAACATTTTACTAAAAAGTCTAGCATTAGCTGTGCTAGGAGGGAGCGTTCCTAGTACAGCTGTTGCTGCTTATAACACTAACCACCACAATTTATCTGTTATTAAACAAACAAAACCAGTCGGGTTTGTTAATAATAACCCTTTTTATAAAAGACAACAACAAGATAGCCAAGGAGCTGATTCAGTGACGCTTGAGCCAGGACAAGGAGGCTGATTTACTTTGGATTATGAATTCAGTTCTGCTACTTTATCTTACTTTTACCCTGCCATTGGGAGTTATGTTTCTCCAGCAGAACAATTATATCAACTTATGACTAAAGGTAGTACCTGGTTTCCTACTACCCACTACTGAGGTCCGCTAAACGAGACTAATAATTTTAATAGTATTGTAGGACCTACCATTTATAGTCAATATTTACCTTTTTTACATGCAAGTCTAGACCAAGACTTTTCTTGAAATTCACAGCTTCAACCTTCATCTGCTATGGCAATTTTACAAAAAGCAATGGATACTGGGGCAAGTTATCGATTAGAAGTAAGTGTGCATGCAGAATTGGGTATTGTATTAAGCACCGTCTTAACTGGAAGTATTATTCCAAATAATTACTCTCCTTTTGCTACAGGAGCTGATGCCATATTTGGCAACATGAATGAACCTAATAATTTTTTAAAATTACTAATTAGTGCTGCAAGTTGTAGATATATTCGTGATTATTATAGCCATAATGTTTCAGAGTTTATTTCATTTTTATTTGGTAATACAAAAAAATACTATCCAGTTAGTCATGCTTTAAATGAATATGTTAATACGAATCATACTAGTCAGGGTTATAAATATAATGCATTGTTGCAAAGCATAGAACCTTATTGAACAACTTCTAATTACGATTTATTTACCGCTATCATTGCAGCTAACTTTAGTAGCATTGTACAAGCAGTTCATAATCCAGCTAATACTAACGGTATTACTTTAACTTTTAGTCGTAATGTACCAGGGGATCTTCACATGTCAGTTACTTCTCAATTACCACCTTACCGTACTACCTATTATAATGTACACAAAATTTTATCAGGAAGTGACTTTAGTACTTATGCTTTTTTAACGGTACGAGATATGGTTGCTTTAAGAAGTGCTAGTTTTAGGTATTTAAATCCTGACGCAACTTATACTACTACAGCAAGAGATTATGCAATTGATTGGTTGTTTAATACTCATAAGCCTTTATGAGCAAACGCTGATGTAGTGCATTCATGAGTACTGGGAAGTCAATTAACCAACCCAGATGCATGAACTCATGCTATTACTAATTGAAATTGGAAGGATGTAGATCAGTTTATGGCAGAAGCGATTATTCAAAACCGTGGAGTAGTACTTAATTTACATAATTGGTACCAACCTAGCTTATCTACTGTTTCAGTTTATGAGCAAAACGCTGTTCCACAAAAAGCTTAAGCTTGATATTTGAGAGCAAACATTAAGGCATAAATATTAAAAAAACATGACATACAGTCATGTTTTTTACATGTTTTGAATAAATTTTTTTAAAAAAGTGTTTCTTGGTTCTAAACTTTTGCTAATACCATTTTTTAAATAATTTAGATTTCCAAAAAATCATATTTCGCTTTTAGCTCTTGATAAAGCTGTGTAAATTAAGTTTTTGTTTAGCATAAAGCTTGCCATATTATCAAACAAAAAAATAATTTTTTGGTACTCACTTCCTTGGGCTTTATGCACTGTGCAGGCATAAGCTAAACTAATGTTGGTTATGTCTTCTCATGGTAGTTTTAAGTTTTTATGACTAAATTTAATCTCACAGTAGGTATTATGGACCTGTGTTATTACTCCAAGGTCACCATTATAAATTCCTACTTTATTGTTATTAACTAGGTACATAACCTTATCGCCTTTTTTATAATGGTGCATTGTTTTATGATTCGCTTGAAAATGTTCATGAAAATAATGGTTAATGTGATTAACCCCTAGGTAGTACTGGCGATCTGCAGACCTTTGTTTTTTGCGGACGGGACTAATAATTTGGATATCTTCTACATAGTTAAGTCCTTTTTTACTTCATAATTCCACTAAAGAAAGCATTTTTTGCCAAATTAATTGATGGTCTAAATTGTCTCTTAAGTTTATTTCAGAAGGGATGTTGTCTCAAAAAGATTGTTCAGGATGATCAGCTGCGATATACTCAAGCATTTTAATAATTCCTACTCCTTCAGAAGAACGATGGTTAGTTTTTAAAGTCACTTTAGCAAGGTTAGGAATAGTTAAAAAATCACTCATTAACTCTCCATAATCAATCGTAGGGAGTTGATTACTATCCCCTACGATAATAATGCGTTCTACTTCAACCCGAGATAATAATAAAGCAAAAAGTCTCACATCAACCATACTAAATTCATCAATAACTAATAATTTAATCTTTTTCTTAGCTTGACTGGTGCCATGATAAATTCAATAGTGATTAGTAATTTCAATTTTTAAAAAGCTATGAATCGTAGTAGTATCAAATTTAACTTTTTGATAAAGTTGCTGGGCTGCTTTGCCAGTAGGAGCTAAAAGTTTGATGTCTTTTTCTTCATAACTATAATACTTCATGAGTAAATCAAGAATAAATTTAATAATAGTAGTTTTGCCAGTTCCAGGACCGCCATTAATCATAAAAAGTGGGTTTTGTAAAGCATGCATGACTGCTTTCATTTGGGTGATATCATCCTTTTTTTTAGCTTTTTTAAACAATTTAATAATCTGCTCTTTATTTACAGATAAGGGAAAATGTTTTTTTGTTAAAAATTCTTTAATGCTGTATTTAATTTTTTGTTCTGCGTTAAAAACTCTAAAATCTGCAAAATAATTATTGTTACTGCCTATGCGGTGGAAAACCAATTGGCTTTCTTTAGCTTTTTGCAAAATAAGGTCAAAATCTTCTTCCTGATAGTTTGTATTAGCAAGGCTGTTAAATTTGTTGATAAAAGCCTGTTTAAAATCATGCATAGAGTATTTTGGAATCATAAAGTAAGAATCTTTTTTTTGTTTCAGATTGTGATTATTTCTAATTTCTGACAATAAAAAATAAGTAGCTCTTTTAAGATGGTTTGGGTTTTGATTTAGCCCTAAATAAAGGCTATCGACATCTTCAAAACTATCAACTAAATGAGCTTCGTATAAAAAATAAGGATTAATCGTCATCATTTTTGTTAAAAAATCGTTTTGATTTTTTTGTTTCCTGTTTAAAAAGAAAAATAAATCAGGATCTTGTTTTTCAAGCACACATAATCAAAAAAAAGACAGTTTTTCTGAAATAATTTGGATCGTTCTGTCTGAAATGTTATGGCTTTGCATCTCATAAATAATCCCTGCTCCAAAATGACTCTTAACAATTTCTTGTAGCCTGTGAAATACTTTGCGTGATAATTTAAGAGGAATTTTTTTATCTGCATAAGCTATAATTTTTTCTATGCAAGTTTTTTCATCACTAAAAAAATGTAACAGGTTTTTAATATTATTGCGAGTTAATATTTCTTCAAAACACCCACTTTCAAAATAATGAAACAATTCTTCATATGAAGTAGGAGTTATTCTTTTAAAACTGATTATTTTTTTAATCGGATAATTACGAAACTGAGCATTATAAGAACCTAATTCACATTTCATTTGATACATAATATGAGCTTGCTTAAAAGTTTGAGTTGCTAAAGATTTTTCTCCTCAAAACATGTAGCTTATTTCATCATAGTCTTGAAATTTAATATAAGAAGGGTGAAGGGTATGAATTTTAACTTTTAGGATATCTGCCATTTTTTATGAAAATAAGTACCATATTTTTTTATTATTAGCATAAACTTGTTCAATCCTTCCGCCTCCAATACACTGGGTTCCTTGATAAAAGACTGCTTCTTGACCAGGAGCAACTGCTTTGGTAGTTTCATATTTTATTTTAATAGATTGCTGGTCTTTATTGTAAATAAGCTTCTTAATTAATACATCTTGTTGACGGTACCTAAACTTGACAGTAGTAGGTTTTTTTAAATCAAAAAAAGGGTTATTTAAATTAACTTCTTTAACAGTGCACTCATCTGATAATAATCATTTTTGATTATTTTTAGATGCTACATATAAAATATTTTCTTTAATACTTTTACCTGCAACATAATAGGGTTCAGGCATACCACTTAGCCCAATGTTTTTTCTTTGGCCAATTGTATAATAAATTACTCCTTTATGAGTGCCAATTTCTTGATTACTATCTAAATCAATAATTCTACCTGGTTTGGCAATTAAATAATTGCTTAAAAAAGAACTAAAGTTTCTTTCTCCGATAAAACAAATACCTGTGGAGTCTTTTTTATTAGCAGTAGTAAGGTTATGTTTAGTAGCTAAAGTACGCACTTCTTTTTTGGTTAAATCAGCTAAAGGGAAAATAACCTTAGCTAATTGATTTTGAGTTAAGCGAGATAAAAAATAAGTTTGATCTTTTTTAGAGTCCAAGGCTCTGTGTAGTTCATAAGTTTTATTTTTATAATTATAAATCACTTTAGCGTAATGTCCTGTAGCGATTTTAGTAACATTAAATTTTTTAAGACAAAAATCTAAAAAAACTCCAAATTTAATATAACGGTTGCACAAAACATCAGGGTTAGGTGTTAAACCATTTTTATATTGTTCTAAAAAAGGTTGAAAAACTTTTTTTCAATACTCTTGTACGAAATTAATTTCATAAAGAGCCAGCTTTAATTGTTGACATACCATTTGAGCATCTTTTAAATCTTGAGCTGTATTACATCCCTGTTTTGCAGGATCATTAGTAATGTCATTGTTAATCACACTATCTCAGTTTGTCATAAAAACAGGATATAAATGTTTATATTTTTTATTTAAAATACATAAAACTACAGAGGAGTCTACTCCTCCTGAAAGGCCTACTGCTATGTTTTGTTTCAATTTTAAAATTATTGTTTAATGACAGGTTTAATAAATAATAAATATATTTTAATACATTAGAATTAATAATTAACGACAAAATGCATTATAAAGGTTGATTAAAAACAAAAAAAAAAAACCAGCTAATATTTTATAATTAATATGTATAGATAAAATAAAAAATAAAAGCATCAAAAAATGAAAAAATTATTAAACATCCTAGCTTCAATTACATTAGTATCAACTGCTAGTATTACAGCTGTAGCTTGCAGTAATAATGAAATGGCTCCACCCAAGGAACCAGAAGTTATTAATCCTGTGGGGGGGCGGGAAATTGCCGATAAAATTAAAAATAAAAACATAATTTTACAAGCAGGAACAGATAAAGAGCTAAACAATAGTAATACTATCGAAGCTCTTAAAACAGCTATTAAAAAGGCTAATCCTTCCCTTACTCCAGAAGAATTAGCAAGGTTATCCTTTGCTGATGATAAACCTTTAATAGTAGATGGATCTGAAAGAGCATTAACTGTTAAAACGACTATTTTAGATCCAGAAGGAACTAAAAGGACTGGGAATGCTTTTGTAGACATAAAGGTGAGTGTTAATGCAACAGCAGCTCAAATTAAAGCAAAAATAACTAATCCTAGTTCTACTATTATTGGTATTCCTACAGGTTCTAGTACCGATCTTAGTACTCCTGCTACGCAAAAAGCTATTAAAGATGCTTTGCAAGACAAGTATAATTTGACCAATCATGACATCAGTACTATTTCCTTCCCTGATACGACTCCTACCTTGAAAACTGCAGAACAAGATAATGTAGTTAAATTAAACATTAAAGATGATGCTGAACCTACAGCTGGTACTGCTAGTATTACTTTAGATAAAGTACAAATTCATAGAAGTGCTTCTGATATTAAAGGACTGATTAATGCTTCTAATGTAATTGCGATTAGAGCAGGGTCTAATAAAGATCTTAGTACTCCTGCTACTCAAACAGCTATTAAAGATGCTCTGCAAGCAGAATTTACAAAAATTTCTGATTATGACTTAACTACCATTACTTTTCCTAATACTAGTACCCCTCTTACTGATAATGAAACCAATAATTCAGTAGACCTAAGAATTACAGATGATGCTACTTCTCCTACCACTGCTAATGATACTTTAGATAAAGTACAAATTCATTCCACTGCAAAACAAATTAGTGATAAAATTACTTCCCCTAAAACTACTGTGATTGGTATTAAGGCTAAATCAAATACTAGTTTAGCTAATTCCACAACTCAAACTGAACTTAAAAATGCTATCAAAGCTAAGTATGCTAAGTATGGTTTAAGTGACCAAGATATTAGTAATATTACCTTCCCAAATGCTAGTAGTGTTACTTTAAAAGATAATGAACAAGATAACCCAGTAACTATTAACATTACAGATGATAATGTTCCTAAAGGAAACCAAACCATTACTTTAGATAAAGTACAAATTCATTCTGATGCAGCTCAAATTGCTGCTAAAATTAAAGCTCCTACTACTACTATTATTGGTTTACCAACAGGAACAGGCACTAGTTTAAGTTCAAATACCGTGCAAAAGGCTATTAAAGATAAATTAGCTACACAATATGGCTTAAGTACTAATGATTTAGCCCAAATTTCTTTTCCTCAAGCTTCTAGTACTACTTTGAATGGAAATGAACAAGATACTACTGTTGAGCTAAGCATAACTGATGATAGTGGTTCACCTTCACCAGAAACAGTTACTTTATCTAAAGTACGAATTAATAGAAGTGCTTCTGATATTGCAGGATTAATTACTGATACTAGTGCTATTATTGCTATTCCAGCTAATTCTGATGTAAGACTAGATAACACAAATACCATCACCGCAATTAAAACTGCTTTGCAAACAAAATTTACCCAATTAACTACTCATGATTTAGCTATGATTAGTTTTGATAGTTCTAAAACCTTAACTGCAAGCGAAGCAGATAATAATGTTGTTTTAACTATTACAGATGATGCCTCACCTACTAAAGGTCAAGCAACCGTTACGCTTACTAAGGTTCGGATTAATAGAACAGCCCAAGAAATTAAAGATATTATTGATGTAGTGAAGGATAATCCTATTTATATTCCCTCTAATGCAGCTGTAACCTTTAGACCAGCCACAGTACAAGCTATCAAACTAGCTGTACAAAAAGCAACTGGGGTTAGTGGTTTGACTGATTATGATTTAACTACTTTAGTATCAATAGATAAAACACAAGGAGGGGCATTAGCAGTTAATGAACAAGATAATGATATTCAAATAGGAATTCGAGATGATGCCTCACCGCCAGATACTAAAGTATCTACATTAAGTAAATTGCGCATTAATAGGACTGCTCAACAAATATTAAATGAATTAACTGCTGTCATTCCTGACGGTGGAGGGCCGCTAACTATTGCAGGACCCGGTCCAAAAAAAACTGATAACGCACCTGTTAGAACAGAAATTTTAAACGCTTTAAAAGCAAGAATTCCTAATATTACTCAAAATGATATTGATAATTTTATTAAAGTTGATACAGGCTATACTATTCAAACATACCCTACATTAGTTGGTTTTACGATAAGAGACGATCAAGGAGATACAAGAGCTTACAGTATTAATATAGAGACCAGTTCATAAAATTAATTAGATAAATCTATTAAACATAAATATTCATTAAAAAGATAAAAACATCATTAGGTCTAATATAAATAAATATGAAAAAATTACTGAATCTATTAGCTTCATTATCATTATTAACCACTGCTACTATGACAGCTGTTGCTTGTGAGGATAATAAAAAAGCTATTCCTGATAATATTAAATCAGTAACAGGGCGTGATATTGCAAATAAAATTACACAAAAAAATATAGGATTACAAGCAGGTACTAATGCTAATCTTAATAACCCTAAGACTGTGAAAGCTTTAAAAACAGCTCTTCAAAAAGCTAACCCTACTCTTAAAAATAGTGATTTAGGATGATTAGTTTTTGATCACCAAAAGCCTTTAATAGTGGATGGAACTGAAACACCACTTTCTATTAAAACAAGCATTTTAAATCCAAATGGTGATAATCAAGATGGGAATGCTATTGTTAATTTAAAAGTTAGTGTTCATGCGTCAGCAGCTCAAATTACAGCCAAAATTAAAGCTCCCACTACTACCATTATTGGAATCCCAGCAGACTCAAACACAAGCCTAAGCAGTTCTATTACTCAAACAGCAATTAAAAATTTGCTTAAAAGCAAGTATCGTTTAAGTACTTATGACTTAAGTACTATTAGCTTTCCTAATGCTAGCAGTAGTGTTTTAAATGATCAGGAAGCTGATAATGCTGTAACATTAAAAATTACAGATGATGCACAAACTTCTTCAGAAGCTAATGTTACTTTGGCTAAAGTACAAATTCATAGAAACGCAGACCAAATTAAAGCTTTGATTACTGCTCCATCTGATGTAATTGCAATTAAAGCTGGTTCTAACACAAGTCTTAGTAATGAAAACACTCAAACTGATATTAAGCAAGCTTTAAAAGCTAAGTTTAGTCCAATAACTGATTATGACTTAAGCACTATTAGTTTTCCTGAGGCAAGTAGCACTACCTTAACAAATGGAGAAGTTAATAACACAGTTAAATTAGCGATTAAAGATGATGCAAGCACCCCAAAAACTGTTAATGAAACCTTAACTAAAGTACAAATTAACTCCACTAGTGATCAAATTAAGTCCTTAATTAAAGATCCTAATGCTGTGATTGCTCTTCCAGCAGACTCAAATCAAAGTCTTAGTAATCCTACTACTAAACAAGCAGTAGAAAATGCTATTAAAGCAACTTATAGTTTAAGTGCTTATGATATGGAGCAAATTACTTTTAATAACCCAAGTCTTAATCTCAAAAAAGATGAAGCAGATAATGCTATCCAATTAAACATTACAGATGATAGTACTTCACCTAGTCCAGCAAAGATTACTTTAACTAAAGTGAGAATTAACAGAACTGCTTCTGAAATAGCAGGATTAATTACTAATCCTAGTACTACTATTATTGGGATTCCTGCTAACACAAGTGTTAATCTTGACAGTAAGGCTACCCAACAAGCAGTAAAGCAAGCTTTGCAGAGTCAATATAATCAGTTAACTCCTCATGATTTAGCTATGATTAGTTTTGAAACAGGAGTCACATTAACTGCTAATGAAGCAGATAACACCATTAATTTAAAAATTACTGATGATTCAGGAGCTAGCCCTGCTCCTGCTGCTACAGTAACCTTAAATAAGGTACGGATTAACAGAACAGCTTTACAAATTCAAAGTATCATGAATGCTATTAAAGATAATCCTGTGAATATTTTATCTAATTCACCTGATGATATTAGTAATGCAACCACCCAACAAAATTTAAAAAACAGTTTAAAAAGAGAAGCAAGCGGTTTAAGTACTTATGATTTAACTACTTTAGTTAGTTTTAGTACACCAGGGCAAGCATTATTAAAAAATAATGAGCAAGATAATGCTGTCACTGTTGGTATCAAGGATGATGCCAAGCCTAGCGATAATAAAACTGTTAATTTAAAGAAAGTACATATTAATAGTACTGCGGCTCAATTGGACACAAAAGTACTTAATGTAATTGATGCAAGCTCAACTTTAACCATTGCAGGAACTGGGCCCCTTGATACTAATAATGACTCTGTGAGAAAAGCTGTGTGAAATGCTTTAGCTGCTAGAGTCACTACCCTGAAAGCTTATGATGAAAACTTCATTACAGTTGATACAAACCAAACTATTTACAATTCTTATAATCCGATTAATTTTACAATTACAGATGATCAAGGAGTGCAAAGATCTTTTGGATGTAGGATTAAAACAAATAGTTAAGATTTATTCTGATTTAATTACAATGAAGGTCACAAATAGTAAATAAATTAGCATTAACAGGCTTTTTTGTTCTATTAAAGCTTAATTAAAATTATTTTATTTTATAATTAAAGAAAGAATAAATAGTATTAATTATGAAAGCCTAAAAAATGAAAAAATTATTAAGTTTACTAGCCTCTGTGTCACTAGTAGCAACAGCTAGTACTTCAGCTGTAGCATGTGGAAGTTCTAAAAATACTCCTCCTCCTCCAAAAAAAGGACCTAGTGCTCAGAGCATTAAAGATAAAATTAAAGTTACTACTGTAGCTCTTCGAGCAAAAACTAGTACTGATACTTCTAAACCAGCAACTGATGAAGCAATTAAAGATGCTTTATTTGCTGCTAATGCTGCTACCAAGTTAACAAAAGATGAATTAGGGGCTGTTAGTTTTGCTAATGTAGAATTAAAAGATAATGAGCAAGCTAATAAGCTTAAAGCCACTATTAAATCTGGAGGTACTGAAGCTTCTATAACATTAACTGTTATTATTCATGCAACAGCAGTACAAATTTCTGCAAAAATTACAGATCCTGATGCCATTATAGGTATTCCAGCAGGAACTAGTACTGATCTTGACACTACTCCAACTCAAAACGCTATTAAAAAAGCATTAAAAACTAAATTTAGTAGTTTAAGTAATTATGATTTAACTATGATTGGTTTTGATTCTGGAGTTACTCTAACAACAGGAGAAACCAAAAATGTAATTAATTTAAAAATTGATGATGATGGGGGATCAAAAACTATTAGAAAAAAATTAACAGATGTGGAAGTTCATAGATCAGCTAGTGATCTTAAAAAATTAATTGATACTAAAGAAAATGCTGAGATTACTATCCCTTCTAATTCAAACACTTCTATTTCAAATAAAGATACCCAAGATGCAATTAAAAATGCTTTACAAGTTGAAGAAGCAGGTTTAACAAATTATGATTTAACTACTATAGGTACTTTCTCTATTGGTGATGGATCTTCTACAACCTTGTCTGGCGATGAAGCTAATAATATAGTTAATTTTGTAGTAACAGATGATTCTGGAAGTAATGCTACTGCCAAGGTTACTTTAAATAAAGTACGCATTAGTTCTACAACATCTGAGTTCAAAACAAAACTTGCACTTGCTTTAACTTATGGCACATCACAATTAATTATTCCAGCAAAAGGGAATCAAAATACAAATGACGCTAGTATTAGAAAAGAAATTAGAGAATCATTGAAAACAACAGCAAATAATGCAAGAGCTAACACAGTTTCAACATATGACATTAATAATTTAATCACAGTTGCTAAGAATGAATCAATTACTACAGCAGCTAGATTAATAACCTTTACTATTAAAGATGCTTCAGAAACCGAAGATACATTCACTTTAAATGTTAAATCAACTACTTAATTTAATTTTAATTTAAAATATTAAATTATCAGGTATCTAAAATATTAAAAAAGTTTCAATTAGACTATTAAAATTTATTATAAAATACAGGCTAAAGACCTGTATTTTATATAATCTTATAAAGGTTTAATTTTTTTTGACATAAAATAATAAGATAAAATTATAAAAGATATTTTAAGATTAAAAACTATAATTGTGGATTATCAAAAACCAAGAGGAACTAGAGATATCTATGGTTCAGAATTAAAACTTATCAATCAATTAAATAATTTTTTACAAGAGCTAGCTCTTTTAAGTAACTATCAAGAAATTGTCACCCCTGCTTTAGAATACGAAAACCTTTTTAAAAGAACAGTAGGTGTTGATACTGACATTGTGCAAAAAGAAATGTTTATGGTTTATGACCGTCATGACCAAGCTATGGTACTCAAACCTGAAGGCACTGCTCCTGCGATTAGAGCCGCCTTGGAAAACAGATGACTTTATTCTTCTGTCATGCCTGTCAAGTTGTTTTATAATAATGCTTTAATGTTTCGTTACGAAAGACCTCAAAAAGGGCGTTATCGTCAGTTTTCTCAATTTGGAGTAGAATTTTTTGGAATTAAAGCTCCTGCTACTAATTTAGAATTAATGAATTTAGCTTATAGTATTTTTAGTGATTTACATATAGCAGAAGCTATCAAAATTGAAATTAATTTTTTAGGTAGTAAAGATACTCAATCACGCTATACAGCAGATTTAAGATCAGCTAGTCAATATTTAAAATTATGTGAAGATTGTCAAAAAAGATGAACTAATAATCCTTTAAGAATATTAGATTGTAAAGTAGATCATGAAGTAATTTTAAATAACCTTCCTATTATTGAAAATTATTTAGATAAAGCAGAAAAAGAAGCATTTTTAGCTATTCAATCATATTTAAAAGTGTCTAAAATTCCTTTTACATATAATCCTTTTTTAGTAAGAGGAATTGACTATTACACTGGTTTTGTTTTTGAATTTAAAGATAAAAAAGACGATAATTTTACTGTTTTAGCTGGAGGTCAATATGATAATTTAGTGCAGCAGATTTCTGGTAATTTAAACCTCCCTGCTTGTGGGTTTGCTGTAGGAATAGATAGATTAGCTATGTTTTATCAAGCAAATGTCAAAAAAGACCTTTTTAAGATTCATAATAATAAGATCGATGTTTATTTAACTGTTTTAAAAAAAGATAGTCTTGTTATAGCATACGCTAATAAAATAGCAAATAACATAAGAAAAGCAGGTTTTAAAATAGACGTTAATTACAACGCTGATGTTAAGTTAAAAAATAAATTTAAATATTGTGCTAATTTTAAACCTTATTTTATTATTTTTATAGGACAGCAAGAATTAGACAATCAAAAAGTCAGAACTAAAAACCAAACTACCGCTCAAGAAGAAAGTGTTAATGTTAAGGATATAGTTAATTTTTTAAAAAAATCCTTGAATAAGGAATAAAAATTGTGAAAACAAAAATTTTAAAATGTAATGAACCTTCTTTGCAAAATTTAAACCAAGAAGTTGTTGTGTATGGATGAGTTAATATAATCCGTAAATTAAGTCATATAATTTTTGTGGATTTAAAAGATGAAACTGGTCTTGTGCAATTTTTTGTAGAAGAAAAAAACTTATTATTTGATGAAGTAAAAAAACTTCATCCATATGATTTTGTATGTATCAAAGGCATAGTCTTAGCAAGAAAATCAGTTAATCCAGATCTAGCTACTGGTCAAATAGAAATCAATTTACATGATTTAAAAATTATTAATCAATCTATTCCTTTTCCTTTTGCAATTAAAGATCAGGTAGAAGCGTCTGAAGACACACGTCTGAAATATCGTTTTCTAGATTTGAGAAGACCATTTCTGCAAAATAACCTAGCTTTGCGTAGTAAAGTAGTTCATAGTATTAGAAATTTTTTTCATAAAAATGGCTTTTTAGAAATAGAAACACCATATTTATCTCGTCCTACCCCAGAAGGAGCACGAAATTTTTTAGTGCCAAGTAGAATTTATAAAAATCATTATTACGCCTTAACTCAATCTCCTCAACTTTTTAAACAATTATTAATGGGAGCTGGTATAGCAAAATATTTTCAGATTGCTCGTTGTTTTCGTGATGAAGATGCTCGTTCAGACCGTCAAGCTGAGTTTACTCAATTAGATTTAGAAATTAGATTAGCTAAGGAGGCTGATGTATTAAGACTTTTAGAAAAACTAATGCAGAAATTATGAGCCAAATATCTAGATTGTAAGTTGCCTAGTACATTTACTACTCTTAATTATGAGGAATCTATGGAGAAATATGGTACTGATAAACCAGATATTCGTTTTGCTTTATTGTTACACAATTGTAGTGATTTTTTTGAACACGGAGAAAATGATTTTTTAAAAAAATACCTTGTTCCTTTTAATATTCAAGGTTTGTTTATTGCTCAACAGCTTTCTAATAAAGAAATAAAAAATCTGAATACTATTGCTCAACAAAATAACGCTAAACTATTTTATATGAAACAAAATGAAGCAGTTATAAGTAGTGCTTTTGCTAAGCAATTAAACCAAAAAATCAAATTAAAACTCCAAAAAACTTTAAATCAAAATAATGTTGACGGAACATATTTATTTTCCGTAGCAGATCAAAGTAAAGCTCAGCAATCATTAGGAGCTATCAGGAAGTATTTAGGGACTAAATTTATGATTAATGAAAAAACTCAAGATGCTTTTTTATGAGTTGTGAATTGACCTATGTTTGAATATAACGAAACCCTTAAAAAATATGTAGCTTTACATCATCCTTTCACTTCTCCTCAAAAAAAATATTTAAATAATTTAACTACAAACTTTAAAAAAGCTTATGCTCGAAGCTATGATTTAGTTTTAAATGGTTATGAAATAGGAGGGGGAAGCATTAGAAATCATGACATAAAAATTCAAAAAATAATATTTAAAATTTTGCAAATGAAACCTGAAGCTATTCAAGAAGAATTTGGCTGATTTTTAGAAGCATTTAAATATGGAATGCCTCCGCATGGAGGGTTTGCTTTAGGGATTGATCGGCTAATTATGATTATGGCAAAAGCTATTACTATTAGAGATGTGATGGCTTTTCCTAAAAATAACACAGGAGTTGATGTTATGAGCAGTGCTCCTTATTTCATTAAAAAAAGCGATTTTAAATAAAAATATTCTTTATACAAAAAACTATTCTTATTCATAACTAAAATTGTTAATTTTATTAAAAATATAGTCAATATTTTTAATAAATAAATCATTATTTAATTTAGCTATTATTTTATCTCAATCAATTTCAAAAGGATGGGAAGAATTACGAAGTATATCAAAAAAATCTTTTTTTTCTTTGATGGCTTTATGACTCGCTTTTTTAATAAAACTATATATTTTTAAACGTGGTATTTTGGAATGCATGACTAAATAATTCATCACCATTTGACTATAATAAAGGTGTTTATTAGCTTCAATGTTATGAGCTATAGCTTCTTGGTTAACAACTAAATCATTTAAAACTGTTTGCATTTTGTTGAGCAAATAAATAGTTACATGAAATAAATTAGGAAAAGCTAAACGTTCATTACTAGAATGACTAATATCACGTTCTCATCATAATAAAGAATTTCTTTGCAAAAGTTGGTTATGCATAGTGGCATATTCTGCTAAGCCACAAATTTGTTCACAGCTAATAGGATTCTTTTTATGAGGCATGGCACTTGAACCAATTTGTTCTTTACTAAATCCTTCTTGCAGTTCGTTAACTTCTGAAATAGCACTTAACCTTATTTGTAAAGCTAAGCTATGTAAAATGTTATTAATAGCAGTTAAATTATAAAAATAATTTTGATAACGTTGTCTTGATGTAACTTGGGTATTAATAGTATCTATATCTAATGCTAATAATTGAGCTACTTTTTTTTCTAAGCGAGGATCTATGTGGGCAAAATTACCTACTGCCCCTGAAAACTTAACTACGCTCACTCCTTTGAAATCGTGTTTGAGATTAGCTTGTTGTCTTTTTAAAGCATCATAAAATAATAAAAATCTTAATCCTAAAGAAGTAATTTCAGCAGCCTGACCATGGGTCCTTGCTAAAACAAATTGTTTTTTATAAGTATGAGCCATTTCTAAAAGGATAGCGTTAACCTTGTTTAAAGCATGTCAAACTATTTTATGACTTGCTTTAATTTGCATATTAGTAGTGGTATCACGCACATCATTAGTTGTTAAGCCATAGTGTAACCAATGTTGTACCACAGGATCATGTTGTTGATTAAGGATATTTAAAAAAGCTACAAAATCATGGTTTGTTTTAACCTCTTCTTGGTGTACTAATTGTGGATTAATAGTAACGGTTTTACTTTGATATTTTTGATAAACACTAGCATCAATTAACTTTAAAGCTACTAAAGCAGCAAGGTTAGCCCCTTCAACTTTTTGATAAAGTTCATAAGTATTTTCAATACTTCATATTTTAGTAATTTCTGGAATAGCATAACGTTTAATCATAAAGTTTTTTTTCAAATTCAGAGTTAATAATAATTTGATCGTGGTGAGGTCCAACTGAAATAATCCCTCATTTTACTTGCATTAAAGCACAAAGCTTCTGAACATATGCTTGTGCCTCTTTTGGCAGGTTTTCATAACTTTTGATATTACTAATATCTTTTGTTCAGGAGGACATTTCTGTATAAACAGGTTCTATTTTATTTCACTCTAAAGCATTTATTAATGGTGTGTTTATTGTTTGATTATTATATTTATATGCTGTAATAATCTTAATGGTTTCTAAACAATTTAGAATGTCTAATAAAGTAATAGCAATGAAATTAAAACCATTAATTCTTACAGAATAACTTGCTACTACTGCATCAAACCAAGCTACTCTTCTTGGTCGCCCTGTAACAGAACCAAATTCATGAGCTTTGTTTCTAACTAAAGAAGCCTGAGGTTCTAGCATTTCTCCCATTAAAGGACCTTCTCCTACTCGAGTATTATAAGCTTTAAAAATTCCTAGATGTAAAGCTAAGGCTTGATCTTTTAAACCTAAATGACATGCAATAGCACTAGCAATAGTACGAGATGATGTCACAAAAGGATATGTTCCAAAGAAGGGATCTAGCATTGTTCCTTGAGCAGATTCAAAAATAATCAGACCAGGTCGAGCTAATAATTCTTCAAGCAATAAGTTAGTATCACACACATAAGGTGCTAAAAGTTTGTAATTATCTAAAGCTTGTTTAGCGATAGTTTCTGGGCTAAAAGTTTCAGTTTTAAAATAATTTTTAAAACAAAAGTTTTTAATTTTTAAATTTTGTTTAATTTTAGCTAATACAAGTTCAGAATCTTCAAAATCAGCTACTCTTAAGCCTTGTCTATCGATTAAATCACCTCAGGCTGGACCAATTCCCTTTTTCGTGGTTCCTATTTTTTTACTGTTTTTCTGTCTTTCTTGTTCCTGGCAAGCATCTCATTGTAAGTGATAAGGCATAATTACTTGAGCCCGAGCATCAATTTTTAAATTATAAGCTTTTAGCCTATGTTTTTTTAATAAAGCTAAATTATTCAGCATGGCTTCAAAATTAATTAAACAACCTGCTCCTACAATGTTTGTACAATTTTGATTTAAGATTCCTGAAGGTAAAATAGTTAAAGCTAAAGCTTTTTTATTGTTATATATAGTATGACCTGCATTATCTCCACCTGTTCATCGTACAACAGCTTGAGCTTTTCTTGCAAAATAATCTACTATCTTCCCTTTTCCTTCATCTCCTCATTGACCTCCAACAATCGTTAGTGTTTTTGCCATCTAGTTTTTATAACCTTTCTTTTCTTAAAGCTATCTCTATGTTTTTACTTTAACATAAAAAAGAAAGAAGCTAGAAATCATTAGCTTTAACAAAGCTAAAATAATAATTAATGATTTCATTAAAAGATAAATCAATACAATAGTATTATATTGATAATAAAAGAAAGCAAGACTAATCACTTTCATCTATGAAGGAACAAATAGCTATCAACTACATAAGAATGCTAGGGATTGAAATGGTAAACAAGGCTAACTCAGGTCACCCTGGCATTGTTCTAGGAGCAGCTCCTATTATTTACACCATTTTTTATAAATTCATTAATATTAATCCTCAAGATAAAACATGAATAAACCGAGATCGTTTTGTCATGTCGGCAGGACATGGTTCTGCTTTATTATACAGCATGCTTTATGTAGCAGGGATGGGGCATAATATGGAAGATTTAAAACAATTTAGACAATTACACTCTCATACTCCGGGACATCCAGAGTATGATATAAGCCGTGGAGTAGAAGCTACTAGTGGTCCCTTAGGACAAGGGTTAGCTATGTCAGTAGGAATGGCTTTAGGAGAAAAGTTTTTAGCTGCTCGTTTTAATACTGAACAATTAGCTTTAATAGATCATTATACATATGTTTTATGCAGTGATGGTGATTTAGAAGAAGGAATATCAGAAGAAGTTATTACCTTAGCAGGTCACTGAAGACTTAATAAACTAATTGTTGTTTATGATTCTAACCATGTGCAATTAGATAATATGACTTCAGTTAGTGAAAGTGTGAACATTAAACAACGTTTTCAAGCAGCTCACTGAAATTATTTGCATGTGGCAGATGGCAATGATTTAAACGCTTTAGAAGAAGCAATTAAAGTAGCACATCATGCCGATAAACCCACTTTGATTGAAGTAAATACTGTGATTGGGTTAGGAGCTACTGCTCAAAATACTCCTACAGTACACGGAGCTCCTTTGGGAGGTGACATTAAAAATGTATATCAGTACTATCATTGAGAGCATCAGCCCTTTAGTGAATTACCAGACATCCTGAAAGAAGTTCGTTCAAAAATTAAAAAACGCTCTATAAATAATTATGATAAATGGCAAGCCTTAGCAAAAAATTATCAAGCACAAGAACCATCTTTATGAAAGGACTTATCCATATGCATTCAAAGAGGTTATGACGATTTTGACCAAACTTTGTTTGCAAATTTACTCACCCAAAACTCGGAAGCTACTAGAGTGTCTTCTGGTAAAGTGCTTAATGCTTTATCTTCGCATATTAAGACTTTATTTGGAGGTTCTGCTGATTTAGCATGTTCTACTAAAGCTCAAGGAGCAGATGGTAATTTTCAAGATGACCATCGTCTTGGGCGTAATGTTTGCTTTGGAGTAAGAGAATTTGGGATGGCTGCGATTGGAAATGGACTGATGCTCCATGGAGGACTTTATCCTTTTGTAAGTACTTTTTTTATTTTTACTGATTACTTAAAACCTGCCTTAAGGTTAAGTGCTTTAATGCACATTCCTACTTGATATATTATGAGTCATGATTCAGTACTGCTAGGAGAAGATGGGCCTACCCATGAACCAATAGAGCAATTAGCTATGTTAAGAGCTCAACCTAACACTTATGTGTTTCGACCAGCAGATATGAAAGAAACGATTGGAGCTTATTTAGCCGCTTTAAAAATTAAACATAGTCCTTGTGTGTTTGTGGTAAGTCGTCAAAATACACCTCAATTAGAAGCAACTAGTATTACTCAGGTTCAAAAAGGAGCATATGTGGTTTATGGGTCTGATGAGGCAGATGTCGTCATTACTGCTACAGGAACTGAAGTAGCCTTAGCAGTTGGTGCAGCTCAGCTTTTAGAAAAAGAACACGCTTTAAAAACTAAGGTAATTTCTATGGTTTGTCGTGAACTATTAGAACAACAAGATCAATATCATATTGCTAAACTTTATCAAACAAAAAACCCAGCCATTACAGTTTCTTTAGAATTAGCTGCTACTTTAGGATGAGCTAGTTATGCTGATTACCACATTGGAATTAATCGGTTTGGTTATTCTGCCAAAGCAGCAGATATTGCTCAAGAAGTTGGTTTTACTCCCAGCCAAGTAGTACAAAAAATTCTTACTTTTGCTAAAAAACATCAATAAATCATAAAACACAAATTATTAATAAATTAATAAAGGAATTTAAGAGATGGCAGATGATAAAGTAGTTAACAATCAAAATGAGAAAGTAAAAGAAAAGATTAATATAGTTGAAAAACCTCAACCTTTGTATGAATATGATGATAATGTTAATGCAAATAATCCTTGTTGATATGATGACTGCCAAAAAACAAAAACATTTAAAATGGTCAATATCAATATTTGATATCCTTTTCTGTCTGGCTTTAGATATGTTTGTGCCGATCATTTAAAAAAACATAACAAAATACAAGAAAATAAAATCATAACGCTTCGATGATTATTTGGAATACAAATTGTGGTTGCTTGTTTTGGCATTATATTAGTAATAGCACTAGTAGGAAAATAGATAATAAAATCAATTAGAGAACAAAATTTTTTATGCTAATTATCTAATAAATATTTATAATTAAAATTAATTAAATTAATAAAATAAGGAATCAATAAATAATATGATCGTATGATGAGGAGCATTGTTAATTGCTATTGCAACATTAGTGGCTGGAGGAATTTTAGGCTTTGTTATTACTAAAAAAGTAGTTCAAAAACAACTACGTGATAATCCACCCATTACAGAAAACCAAATCAGAGCAATGTATCGTCAAATGGGTCGCAAACCATCAGAAAAAGATGTTAAAAAAGTTATGCTTGCTATGAAACGTAACCAAAGATAATAATTAAAATAAAAATAATTTTATGCCTTTAAACCTACATAAACAAAGAATAGAACTAGTAAATTTAATTTATAAAGTTTTTGTAACCAACATTAATGAAAAAATAGCCTTAAAAGAATTTCAAAGCAATAAAGATATTAAACATAGTGATTCTTTTTTAGAAAACTATTGTCTGGTTTTCTCTTATATTCCGCTTTTAAAAACTGTCATTAACAAGTTTTTAAAAGCCAAATGAACTTTTGATCGTTTAGATAACATTCATAAAGCCATTTTAATTGTTTCAGCTTATGAAATTATGGTGATGAAATTAGAAAAAGCTATTAGTATTAATGAAGCTATGAACATAGCTAAATTATTCAGTACAGATGATAATTACTTTTATATTAATTCTGTGCTTGACCAATTAAAACCAGCTTTATTACACGAAGCTGTTTTAGAAAATAATAAGGACACAAAGGAGAAATAATGGCATTAGATACTGTTACTGTTGTTAACCAGAAAGGAGAAAAAAAACTTTTATATAACTATTTACATAAAAATGGGCTAGTAATCTTTTTTTATCCAAGTGCTTCTACTCCCATGTGTTCAGTAGAGGCACAGCAATTTAATCAAGCATTAAGCAAGATTATTAGTTATGGCTTTAATGTTATTGGAGTATCGCATAATAACCAAGAACAGCAAGCTCGATTTTGTTCTAACCAAGCTCTTGAGTATGATCTAATCTGTGATACGAATAATTTTTTAGCCAAGCATTTTAACTCTTGTTACACTAAAACTACTTTTTCAAAAAAAAGAATAGTTTATGAAAGAAACACTTTTATTGTAGACCGTAATTGAAATATTTTAAACGAAATGCGTCGGGTAAAAGTATTTAGTCATTTAAAAGAAGTTTTATTAATACTTAAGACTATTTATGACCACCGTCATGATGGATAAAAAAGTTCTTTCTGTAAGTGAAATTTCACGCTATATTGCTCGTGTTTTTGATGAAGATCAGCTTTTAAGACAAGTCATCATTAAGGGAGAAGTAGACCGAGTTTTTAAATCAAAAACTGGACATGTCTATTTTGATTTAAAAGATGAAAATTCTAAAATTAAGTGCATTATCTGGAGTAGTTTGTATAAATCTGAAATTTTAGACAACAATACTATTATTGTTTATGGAAGAGTACAAATTCATCAACCTAGTGGCTCTTATTCTATTATTGTTTCTAAATGAGAAGAAACAGGACTAGGAGTCTTGTTTATGCAAAAAGAACATTTAAGAAAAAAATTAGATTATCAAGGCTGATTTAATGATGAACTAAAAAAACCTATTCCAACCTATCCGCTTCGCATTGGTATTATTACTTCAGAAAACAGTCAAGCACGTCAAGATGTAGAAAACACTTTAAATAATAGATACCCATTAGTAGAAAAATATTTATTCCCTACTTTAATGCAGGGGAATGAAGCAGCATCTTCAGTAGTACATAATATTCAAAAAGCTTTACATTTTTATTTACCTTTAGATCTTTTAATGATAGTAAGAGGAGGAGGTAGTATTACTGATTTATGATGTTTTAATGATGAAAAGCTTTTAAAAGCAATGCATGACTGTAGCATACCCATCATTACTGGACTAGGACACAAAGGAGACACTCATTTAGCTGATTTTATAGCAGATAAAAGTGCTTCTACTCCTACTGAAGCAGCTAGTTTAGCTGTGCCTGATCGCTTAGAATTATTAGAAAAAGTTCAATATTATGTGAGCGACATTAAAAAAAGCTTAAATGCTTGTTGAATTAAGAGCAGGAATCAATTTAAACATAAGGAAGAATTTTATAGTTCCTTTGCTTTTATGAAGCGTCTGATTAATATTCAAGCAGAAAAGTTAAGTCAAAAATGTTTAGCTATCGATCATGTTAAAAATTTAATTAATGCTAAAGATGCTCAATTAAATCAAAAGGCATTAACCTTAAATAATGTCAAAAACATTTTTAGCCTTAAAAAAGCGAAACTAACTCAGAAAACACAAGCTTTAGATAATATGAAAGATGTTTTAATCGCTAAATTTAGTCAATTAGAACAAAACTATTCCTTATGATTTAGTTATTTAAAAAATCATTGGTCAAGCAACATAAGGCGTTATCATACATTACATGATAATTTTTATCAAATAGCTCAATTAAAATTTGATCGCCTTCAAGTGATAGAAGAAAACCATTTACAAAGATTAAATCAAATTTATCGTATTAATATTAAAAGCCAAAAAACCTACCTTAATAATTTTTTAAACATTAACCGCTTTAAGCAATTAGATAACAAAAACCAAAAAATGACTTCATTGTGAGAGGATTTAAATGTTAAGATTAAAAATTATGAAGCTAAAGCATGAGAAAGATTAAGAATCTTAGATAGTAAACTGCAAACTCTGAACCCATTAAGTGTATTAAAAAGAGGATTTAGCATTACCCAAGTGGATAACAAAATTGTCAACAGTATCAATGATGTAGGGCCCTTTCAAGAGCTAACAACTATTTTAATTGATGGTAAAATAGTTTCTAACATAAAAAAAATAACAAACTAAAATTTAAAGAAATAAAATTAAAAGCAAATATTATGGATAATTACAATAATTACAACAACAATAACAATTCAAACCCATACAATCACCAAAATAACCAACAATATTCTTCACAAGAAGAAGAAAGTTCATCATCAAATAGCAATAAAACTATTAAAGACATTTTTACAGAATTAGATGATATTACTACAAAATTGAATGATGAAAATATCCCGCTAGAAGAAGCAGTTGCTTTATTTAAAACAGGAGCAAAATTAATTAAAAATGTTAGAAATAAACTAAACGCCTTCCGTGAAGAAATTTCTAAAATTAACATTGTAGACGAAACCCACCAAGAGGGCTAATGATCATTAGCCATGACATCTAATCTGCTTGCAAGTCAAGAGTTTGGCATAGGGAGTAATTATGTGACAATAGCTTTAATTGTCATAATTTCTCTTGTCATGATTATGTTTTGATGCCTATTATATCTTACATACCGTCGAATTCTTATTCCCCAACAATTTCATCATAAAACTGCAAGCACTCAGTACAATGAAATTGAAGTGATTCAACATTACTTAAATTTTAAAGGAGTAAAAGATTTAGCAGTAGAATTTAGCAAAGATTCTATTCTGCCTTTTAAAAACTATCATAAAAATGTTATAACTATCGGTCGTTATCCTTTACCAGATAAAACTAATACTATGACAGGACTTAAATTAGATTTTCTGTTAGGAAGAGTTTTTTTAGCATATCAACAATATTCTAAAAAAAGCGATTACTATTGATATAGCTTTCTTTTGTATACCCTTCCAGTTATTTTGTTTTATGTTTATTTAATTATTTTAGGCTGTGATATCGGGATAAACATTGCTGTTATTTTTAAACCCTCTTTAAAAGACATTAACCACAGCTTTTATGTAGTCATGGAGTACAGAATTGTTACTATTATTCTTTTAATCAACTGAGGACTTTATTGAATAGTTATTTTTATTAGTGGAAGTTTTAAACAAAAATTAGAATATGACTATACCCATGATGTACTGCAATATGTTAAAAAATACTATTGAGATATTTATAATGATTTTGTTATTGCCCGTAAACATTCAAGCAGAATTAACATGGTTTATCGCTTAGGAATTGAATGAGCTTTTAAAAGAAACTATCGTTATTTAGGACCTTTTGGAGCAATTTAATGGAGCGTGTCATTATGCTTTTAGACATGGACGCTTTTTTTGCTTCTTGTCATCAAGCAGGAAATCCTAGTACCTTTAACAAACCAGTTGTGGTTTCCCGCAACACCTATAATAGTATTATTGTGGCTGCTTCATATGAAGCAAAAAAACTGGGAATTAGCACTACTACCCATATTCAAAACGCCTTACAGCTTTATCCTAACTTAATTGTATTTAAACCTGATTTTAACTTATATAACTTTTATTCTCTTAATATCTTTAAATACATTCATGAACATTTTAAAGTTCCAGTAGAAATAGCAAGCATTGATGAATGTTATATTGACGCAACCCATATGGTTGCTAAATATAATAGTGCTGTCCATTTTGGCTATACCATTAGAAATCAAATTAAAGCTCAGTTTAATTTAAAATGTACCATTGGAATTAGTACTAATAAATTTTTAGCAAAAATGGCTTGTAACTTAAAAAAACCTTATGGAGTAATGGCACTACCTTTGTCTAAAGTACCTACTATTTTATGACCATTACCTGTTAAGGATATGCATGGAGTAGGTAGGGCAAAAGCTAAAGAATTTGAAAAATTAAAGATTCACACTATTGAAGATTTAGCTAATTATGGAACTAAAATGTTAACTCAATCTGATGAGCCAATTGATAAAAATATGCTTACTTTAATCAAAAGAGCACAAGGGATTGATAGTGATGTAGTAGATGCTAATTATCATCATGTTAAAAGTATTGGTAAGGAGTATACTTTTGAAGCTCCTACTCAATGTTTTCCAGAACTTAAAGCTAAATTATTTGAATTAACTATGAATTGTGTTAACACTTTAGTGTTTAAACAATTAAAGTGTAAAAACATAGGGCTTATTTTAAAATATAGCCAGAAAAAAATTATTCGTCACCAATTAAAGCATTATACTGATAACTTTAATTTTTTATTTAACACCCTTTTAACTTTATTGGAAAAAAAATGAAACGGGGATAGTTTAATTTTAGTAGGAGTTAGTTTAAGCTCTTTTGCTAAAAAATATGAACAAACAGCTCAACAACTTTATTTAACTAATTTAAAACAGAATCAAAAGCCTGTCAAAAACCCTTTACAACCTTTGCTCAATAGTATTAATTATCAGTATGGACATCCTGTTATTATGAGAGGGGATCAATATAATCCTCAATTAAAACATCGTAAAAAATAGCTGATTGTTAATTTTAAGTCAAAATTTAAGATATTTTATAAAAAGGCTTTTTATTAATTTAGAACCATTAATAATTAAGATATTATAAATAGCTAATTGTATAATAGTCTTATTACTATAAATAATAGTTAATGAAATTATGCTTTGATATCTGAAATGATTTTGAAAAGACCCGAAAGGGTCTGGTAAAATTTTATGACATATGTCTCCAGGAATGACTCAAGGACTTTTAATTATGGTGCATGGGATTATTCAAACTATTATTATTTCTGCAGTTTTAAAAAACACAGAAGCCCTAGCTGGAGGATCGATTGCTATTACAATTTCTGAAGTAGTAGGTCTTTCTACTTTAGCTTTTCATCGTGCTACTAATATTTATTATGGGCAATTGACTCGCCAAAAAAATCCTAATGTAGAAGCTATGCGTGAAACTACTACTTTTAAAATTGTTTCAGCTTATGGGATTGTAATTTTAGCTGGAGTGTTAGTACTTTCAATAGGAGCTCATAATATTATCGGAGCTTCTACTAACAAAAACCAAGATGTTGTTAATTACGGAGCTCCTTATTTAAATTTTGTACTGCTTAGCTGAGCTCTTAATCCTTTCATTTATTCTTTTAATTACACTTTAAATCCTTCTGGAAAAGCTCATGTTGCGATGACTACTTCTTTTATTGGGATTTTATGTAATTTATTATTTGCTTTTTTACTTGTTAGTCCTGATATTGGGGAACTAGGCATTATCGGAGCCCCTATTGGGGAAGCTATGAGTAAGTTCATCCAACTTAGTTTGATTTTTGCTTATATTTTTTATACTAAACCCCTTTGAAGGCCAAAACTTAAATTTTGACAAATTAGAAAGTGAGTTTGATTTAATAGCTTGAAAGCAGGAATACTAATTTGACCTGCTGAAGTTTTATATGTTATTTTTATGTTAATTCTTAACACTATTATTTATAACACTATGCCTAATGAAGCGCCGGCTATTACGGCTGCTGTTATTCCTATTTTAGGCTCATTTTTTGGTTTGTTTCACTATACGCTAGCCACAGGAATCAGAACTGTTTTACCTCGCTATGTCTCGAGTTACATGGGGATTGATCAAGCAGAACAAACTAAGTTAAATGCACAAAAAGTGTTAGGTGTGGTCACTGGAATTAACATTGTCTTTAGTTTAATTATTTTATCGGCTGCTTGATGATATCCTTTAGCCTATAGTGGAGCTTTAAAAACGGATTTATCTAAAGAAGTTGCTAAATACATGCTGATAGGCGGAGCTTTTTATTATTTTCTGCATAACACTGCTAAAGCTATTATGTATACAGTAAGAACAGGAGGGTACCAATTATTATGATCTATTATAGATCAATTCCCCTATTTTGCTATTTATTTACCATTAATTTATGTTTTACTGTATTATCATGTTTTTACTGTTTCTTATATGTTTATGATAGTTTTAATTACCACTTTTCTTCACTTTATCCTTTGTGTGGTTTTGTATTATAAGCTAGATTGAACTACTAAAAACTTAGTGAAACCAGTAACACTTGAAGCTACAGCACAAAAAAAAGCTTTTACCAAAAACATTTTTACTTCTGATCCTGGGTTATAATTTGAATTAGCACACTAAAATATAAAATTAATTCTGTTTTTTATATAAATAATAATAGTATTAAGTTATTTGGCTACTTTTGTTTTATCTAATAATATGCTAGAATAGCTTTTAAGTAGCATACTTTAAAATTTACTAACATGAAAAAAATAATAACTATCCTGGGAGCATTAACTGTAGCAAGTTCTCCAAGCATAGCTTTAAAAAACATTATTCCACATAAAACACAAAATTTAAACAACATTTTACCCTCAAAAAGTAACTGGGAGGATAACAATATCTCAGTTGGTATTGATAATAGATCAGAATTTAAATTTTCAGTTCATTTAACCAACGGTGCATATAACGGGTTTTCTGGATTTTTAGATCAGATTAGTTTTAGTCTTTCTGAATACAACTATCATGCCTGACCAATCTATTTGTTTCAATGGTTAGACGATGATGATTTTGATAATATTTTTCCTGGATTAAATGATCACACAAAGCATGGATTCTTCCATTACCCTGTTGTATTTTCAAACAGATTAGAAGAACACATGGGTCATTTTGGTAGTTTTTTTGATGATAAATCTGACACCGCTTTTCACATGTCTACTTCTTGAGGTCAATGAGGAACATTTGGACAAACTGTTGATAACAAATGGAACGCTGATCGGGCAGCTTCAAAACCCCTTATTGGTATAAATTTTAATTTTGAGTTTACTTATAAATATGATTATTACACAACAGAAGCACCCTCTTTTCAGATCTTAATGGCTTCATAATTTAAAGCAAGGCATAAATTTTTAAAAAAACAGAAAAGGTTCTGTTTTTATATTGCTAATAGTAGCATTAAGGCTATTTGACTTTTTTTGTTTTTAGATTAGCCTAGTTGATCCTAACCTTTTTTATTTTTTGTCTTTTAAAAATAAAATTTTTTCCATAAAAGCTAACTTTAAAAAGAATAATTATGAAGATAATTACTTCAAATTAAATTTTTTATGCATATCAATTAGTAGTTAAAGTTTGTTGGGTTTCTGCATTAGCAATCATTACTTTTCCCCAATAACGAATGTCAGAAAAGAAGTAAAAATTTACAGTTTGATGGTTGTTAATGGCCTCTTGTACAAAACTATAAAAATCATAATTGGATTGAGCAAAACTAAAGGTAAAAACATTTTTTTCTCCGTATGATGCATTAGCATTTAAATAGGGATATAACTCTCACTCTCCTGAATAAGCTGTTTGGAAGAAATTAGAATTAGTAAGGTATGATAACATCCCTCCCTTAGCATTAATTCCTATTTTTTTAGCTGCATTGTAAGAAGTAATTAAATCAGGCATGGATGAAGATCCTATGTTTAATTCATATCCATAAGTATATCTTCCTGATTCATGAGCACTCGGGAAGGCATGATGTTCATAATAGGCATAATAGTTACCATCGGTTCCTTTAATTGCAAATTTAAGAGAATTAGGATTAAAAGGGTTTACATCATTAACATTAGTTTTTTTAATACTAGATATCTCTTTATTGTTAACACTAATAGGGTAGTTATTTAAATTAATGGTACTGGAAGCTAATGGAGTTACTACACCACCAAGAGCTAAAACCATTATTACTTTATTTAAAATCATTCTTATTTTCCTTCAATTATTTTACTAATATACATTTCATTTTAACATATTATGAGTATGGGCATTCAAAGATAATTCATACAAAACAGAATGGAATATTTTATAAAATAAAAGATAAGCTAAGGTTATTATTAGTTTAATTGCTATATAATATCTTTATTATTTATAATTTAAACTCAAATTATGTTTTGATATTTAAAATGGTTTTTTAAAGATCCAAAAGGATCATGAAAAGTTTTATGGCATATGTCTCCTGGTATGACTCAGGGGCTTATGATTATGATTAATGGCATCATTTCATCTATTATCATATCTACTATTTTAAAAAATTCTAGTGCTTTATACGCTTCAGGAATTGCAGCTATGATTTCAGAAGTAGTAGGAATTTCTACTTTAGCATTTCATAGAGCTAGTAATGTTTATTATGGTCAGCTCACAAGGCAGAAAAAACCAAATGTTGAAGCAATGCAAGAAACAACTACCTTTAAAATAGTGACTGCTTATTGTATTGTAATTCTAGCAGCTATTTTAGTCCTTTCTATAGGGGCAAGTAGACTAGTAGGAGTAGCTAGTAATAATAACGCAAAAACTATGAGTTACGGAGGACCTTATTTAAATTATATTTTAATTATTTGAACTATGACACCTGTCCTTTATGCTATTAATTACACTTTAAATGCCTCAGGAAAAGCTCATATTTCTATGAGTATTTCTTTAATTGGGATTCTTTTTAATTTGTTATTTACTTGATTACTTGTAGATCCTAGTATTACACCAAAACTAGGCATCAGGGGAGCAGCAATTGGAGAGGCTTTAAGTAAGTTTATTCAATTAATAATTATCATAGCTTATTTAATTAAGGTTAAACCACTTTGAACACCAAAACTAAAATTTTGAAAAATTAGAAAATGAATGTGAGTCAATGGACTGAAAACAGGTTTTTTTATTTGACCTTCTGAAGTACTATACACTATTTTTATTTTATTGCTTAGTACCATTATTGCTCATGCGGCATCCACACCAACCCAGGCTTCTGATATTGGAGCTGCCGTAATTCCGATTTTAGGTTCTTTTCTTGGTTTGTTTTATTACACGCTAGCGACAGGGCTGCGATCCGTACTACCTCGCTATGTGGCAAGTTATATGGGTTTAGATGATGTCAAGCAAACTAAACTTAACGCACAAAAAGTTTTAGGAATGGTGACATGAATTAACATTCTTTTTAGTTTAATTATTTTATCCTCTGCTTGATGGTATCCTCTAGCATATAGTGGTTCCCTTACTTCTGATTTATCTAAAAATGTAGCAAAATACATGTTAATTGGATGTGCTTTTTCTTATTTCTTTTATAAAACTTCTAACGCAGTTATTTACACAATGAGAAAAGGAGGGTACCAATTAATTCTATCCATGGTAGACCAACTGCCTTATTATGCAGTTTATTTACCTTTAACTTTTGTGTTATTGCGTTATAGTGATTTGCCTGTACAATATGTTTTCCTAATCGTGCCGTTTTCTACTATTTTCCAATATGTGATTAGCATTGTCTTATACTATACACTCCCTTGGTATAATAAAAACCTAGTCAAAAAAGTTACCCTTTCAAAAGAAGAAGCTAAAAATGTAACAGAAAAAAACATCTTTCCTTTTGAAAAAAAAGCTACTGCTGTAAAAGAAGAAGCTAAAAATATAAAAGTGAATGACAGTTTCCCCGTTATTTAAATTCTTCTGATCTTTTTATATTTAACAATTCACAGAAAGCAATTTTATGTTTTGGTATTTAAGTTGATGAAAAAAAGATTTTAGCTCATGTCAAAAAATCTTTAAACACCTGCTTCCCACCTTGATTTATGGGCTCATAACAGCTTTAGTAAGTGTGGTGGATGTTTTTATTATTTCTCACTTTTTACCCATTACAGCTGTTAACGGGGCAGCGATTGGCGTGGTTGGAGTTAACTTAATTATTTTTACTATTTTTGCTGCTACTGGTTCTGGCAGTATTTATTACGGTCAAATGCTTCGGCAAAAAAAAGTAAGCATTGAAATGATTAAACAAACTACCCGTTTTCGGATTATGGGGAGTTATGTAGTAGTTGTTTTCTTTTTAATTTTATTTTTTAGCATTGGAACTGACCGCTTAGTAGGTTTTATGGTAAACCATAACCCAGAAGCGACTCATTATGGTGATGTTTATTTACGCTATTTATTGCTGACCCTTATTTTTATTCCTTTTTTGTACTCAAGTTATTCTACTTTAAACGCTTCTGGTAAATCGATTATTCCAATGTTTAATAATATTATGAGTGTTGCTACTAACTTAGGAGTAACTCTTTTATTAATTGAGCCTAAAATTGGAGATATGGGGATTTTAGCTGCTCCAATTGGAACTCTTATTGCAAGGGTTTTAGAAACGCTTTTTATTAGTATGTATTTGTATAAAACAAAACCGATGTGACTGCCAGGATGAAGGTTTTGAAAAATAGGGCGGTGAATGTTAAAAAAAGGTACTATTACTGCTTTTTTATTACTACCTTCTGAAATTTTGTACATTATTTTTTTATTGTCAATGCAGGTAATTGTAGCTCATACAGAAAACCAAGTTACCCTCGCAGGGGTTAATGTGGTGAACTTATCTTTAGAAATTTATTATTCTTTGCTTACAGCTTTGTATTCAGTAGTTCCTCGTTATATTTCTAGTTTTATTGGAGTTAATGATCACAAACAAGCTAAAATTAATTCTCAAAAAATTTTAGCAGTGATTTGTCTTTTAGCGATGTTTTTTGCTACTATTTTGTTTTCTAGTGCTTTTTGGTGACCTTATTTGTTTAGTACTCACTCTCTTCCTCCGCAAGGGTTTAAAATTGTGGAATGAATGCTCATTGGTAATAGCTTTGGTTTCTTCTTATACTGTAACGCTTATGCTACTTTTACTGTAGTAAGAGCAGGAGGATACCAAGCAATTGTGTCTTGTGCCGACCAATCTCCTTATTTTTTAGTTTATTTACCTTTACTATATGTACTTTTAGCTTTTCATGTCATGGCTCCTTATTTAGTCATGTTTACAGTAGCCTTTACTGTCATCATTCAATATTGTTTAGCAATCTTTTTATACTATAAAGTAGGCTGGTGTACTAATAATTTAATTACAGAAATTACCCAAGAACAAAACACCCAAACTACGCTTGAGTATCAAAAAAATTTAGAACAACAAGAAGCGTGATTAGAAAAAAATAATTAAAAAGCAAAAGTAAGGCTTAATTTTTAGATGGCTGTTTTTAAGATATAATTAAAAACAATAAATAAAAATTAATCAAATAACTCATGAAAAAATTAATGCAAGCTTTATTGTTGTTTGGTATGGTAGCTAATTTTAGTACTATCACTACAGCATGAAGTGTACAACAAACCAAACCTTTATATACTAAAAACGCTCTTATAGAAAAACAAAAGCTTGGTTTAGAACCAGGGAATACGATTAGTAGCGTCAGTATTAACCCTGTTTCTAAAGATATTAATGTTTCAGTGTATGAATATGACGCTGCTTCTGGAAGAAGCGGAAATGAGTCAGTGTATTACTTAAATAGTACTAACAAAGCCTTACAAAGTTATCAAGCAATGGATCAAAATAGTATTGCTCCATATTTAGTCAGCTATGACCAAACAGGAAAAACTTATTTTGGAACTTTTTTCAACGGATTATGAAATATGAATCCTAACAGCCACACCCCTGTAGTAGATAATCGTTTCCCTACTTATACTAGAAGTGGCTATCAAGCATCAGTTACTGGTTTACACTTTGATCATGTTACCCATAGTTTGTATGTAGGGTATTTATATGATCCATTTTATCGTTTAAATAGTGATAACCAAGCCATTACTACTTATAACAACACTAGTATTGCAGAGGGAGCAGACCAACATTATATCAGTACTGATAAAGTAGGAAATGCTTTTGTTTATAGTGCTTATGGAGCAATTGGTTATTTAGCAGCCTCTGCTAAACATCCTGTTTCTGTAGCAAATACTACTTTTGCTTTTTCAGGGGATAATGCTAACAATAACATGATTTATGACAAACAAGGGAATGCTTATTTTAGTGATAATAGTTTACATGGCAACATAGAAATTTTTAATCCTCAAATTAAAGAAATTAAAAAAAGTAATCCTACCCAAGCGATTAACTTACTACCAGTACTAAAACCTCCTTACACTAAAGCAATGTATGAATTTACTAATGACCTTGTTTTAACTCAAGCTACTAACCACAACATCTTCTATGATCGTACCAGTTGTCCTATTTGCAAAAATGACCAAGAAGGGTTGTTTGATTATAATTTAGAAACTCACAAAAACATACCATTAAAAGGACTGCCTTATAATGCTCATATTACTAATTTAACAAGTGTTCCTGGTACTGACCAAGTTATTATTAATACCTTTAATAATGGAATCTTTTATGCAGATCCCAGCAGTACTACAATTAAACCAGTGATTGGGATAGCTAAAACTACTAAAACAGTGGATGCTGATAACATTAAACATAATTATACTTATTATGACGCAGCTCATAACTTAATGTACATCATTAACCATGGGAGTGTTTATACTCTTAATTTAAAAACAATGCATGCTACTTTATTTAACCAAGCCTTAAGTAATATTAGTGCCCAACAAATGATTGTACGGAATCATGTGTTGTATGTTTTTGGAACTAACATAAAAACTGATGATATTGCTTATCAAGCTGTGACTTTAAATTAACAAGAACCTGATTGCTTTAAATTTTAACTTTAATGATCATTGATCGTTAAAACTTTAAGGCTTCTTTGATTTGACTAACAATCTATCTAATATGCAAATAAAAAACTCATAAATGAGTTTTTTATCATAAACAAGCATTTGATAAAATTAAGACCCTGGATTAACAGTTTCAACTCTAATGACTTGGGTTGCAGATCCTGGAGTTGGAGCTTGATCATCTTTAATGATAAGGATCAATTTGCCAAGAATACCATCACTAATATATACCCCATCTGGAATAGTAATTTGGTCTAAATCTCATGCTGTTAATGCAGGTTCTGCTTTTTGTAAAGCAGCTTTAATTTTAGCATCTATGGTACCAGTGCCAGTTTTTCCTGGAGGTCCTGTAATAGCAATAGCTGTATTATAGGGGATTTTATTTTTAATTTGAACTGCTGTAGAGTGCACTTGCACATTAGTTAAGGTCACTGAACTAGTCCCTGCAGGAACAGCATCATCCTTAATGTTTAAGGTAACTGAATTAGCTTTTTCATTATCAGCTAAGATTTGTTTTAGATTAGCAAAACTAAGGTGAGCTAGATCATAAGCAGTTAAATGATACTGAGTTTGCATCGCTTTTTTAAGTGCTGCTTGAGTATTAGCATTAGCTATACTAAGATTAGAACCTGCTTGAAGACTGATGAGAGCAGCTTTATTAACAAATTTAGCAGCAATTTCTTTTGCAGTGGAGTCAATTTGTACATTAGTTAAACTAACTTTAACTTTGGTAGCCCCACCAGCAGCATCATCTGTAATAGTAATAGGAACTGTATTAGGGCTTTGGTTAACATTAAGAGTTGCAGATGGATTATCAAAAGAAATAGTGCTTAAATCATAATCACTAATTGTAGGAAAGGCTGCTTTCAAAGCATTTTTAATCGCTGCTTGCGTAGCAGGAGTGCTAAGGTTTGGGTTAGAACCTGCTCTAATCGCAAGCAATTGAGCAGGATTAGCAATCAGTTTGGCAATATCATCAGCACTACGATGAATTTGTACTTTAGCTAAAGTAATACTGACAGTTGTTTTTGCTGCTGAATCATCAGTAATTTTTAAAGCAACCGCATTATCTTGTTCTTGGGTTTTTAAAGTAAGGCTAGGATTAGAAAAAGCCATAGTACTTAAGTCATAATTTGTTAAATTATATTTAGTTTGCAAAACATCTTTAATAGCAGTTTGTGTAGCAGGAGTGCTAAGGTTTGGGTTAGAACCTGCTGCAATCCCAATAATATTAGTACTAGGATTAGTAATTTTTGCTTGAATTTGAGCTGCTGTAGGGTGAATTTGTACTTTAGCTAAGGTTACTGAACTAGCTCCTGGAGTAGTAGCATCATCTGTAATGTTTAATTTAACTGAATTAGCTCTTTCATTATCTGCTAATGTTTGTTTTGGATTAGCAAAACTAAGATGTGCTATATCATAAGCACTTAAACTATATTGAGTTTGCATCGCTTTTTTAAGAGCTGTTTGAGTAGCGGTGTTACTAAGACTTGGGTTAGAACCTGCAGCAATAGCAATGATAGTAGTACTAGGATTAGTAATTTTTGCTTGAATTTGAGCTGCTGTAGAGTGAATTTGCACATTCGTTAAAGTTACTGATGCCTCACCTTGTGGAGTTGCATCATCTGTAATGTTTAATGTAACTGAATTAGCTTGTTCATTATCTGCTAAAGTTTGTTTTGGATTAGCAAAACTAAGATGAGCCAAATCATAAGTACTTAAAGTATATTTAGTTTGCATCGCTTTTTTAAGAGCTGATATTGTAAGAGCATTAGCTAAACTAGGGTTAGTACCTGCTTGAAGACTTATAAGAGCAGTTTTATCTTTAAATTTATTAGCAATTTGATTAGCTGTAGAATCAATTTGTACATCAGTTAAACTAACATTAACTTTGGAAGCACTAGTAGCATCATCTTTAATTGTGATGGGCACTGTATTAGGGCTTTGGTTAACATTCAGAGTTGCAGATGGGTTATCAAAAGTAATAGTAGTTAAGTCATAATTAGTAATTTTAGAAAATGTTGCTTGTAGGGAATTTTTAATAGCTGTTTGTGTAGCAGGAGTGCTAAGCTTAGGATCAGAACCAGCTTTAATCGCAAGCAATTGAGCACGATTAGTAATCAGTTTGGCAATATCAGAAGCACTGCGATGAATTTGTACTTTAGCTAAAGTAATACTTACAGTTGCTTTTGCTGCTGAATCATCAGTAATTTTTAAAGCAACCGCATTATCTTGTTCTTGGGTTTTTAAGTTAGCACTAGGATTAGAGAAGGAAATATAACTTAAGTCATAATTTGTTAAATGATATTTCGCTTGCAAAGTTTCTTTAATAGCTATTTGAGTAGTAGGATTAGCTAAACTAGGGTTAGAACCTGCAGCAATAGCAATGGTAGTAACACTAGGATTAGTAATTTTTGCTTTAATTTGAGCTGCTGTAGCATAAATTTGTACATCAGTTAAGGCTACTGAACTAACTCCTGGAGTAGTGGCATCATCTGAAATGTTTAATTTAACTGAATTAGCTCTTTCATTATCAACTAATGTTTGTTTTGGATTAGCGAAACTAAGGTTAGCCATGTCATAATCAGTTAAACTATACTGAGTTTGAATAGCTTTTTTTAAAGCTGTTTGAGTAGAAGGATTAGCTAAACTAAGATTAGAACCTGCTTTAAGACCTATGAGAGCAGCTTTATTTGCAAATTTAGCAACAATTTCTTTTGAAGTAGAATTGATCCGTACATTAGTTAAACTAACTTTAACTTTTGAGGTAGTAGCAGCATCATCTGTAATAGTGATAGGGACATTATTAGGGCTTTGATCAGTGCTAAGAGTTGCAGATGGGTTATCAAAAGTAATAGTAGTTAAGTCATAATCAGTAATAGTGGGGAAGGCTGCTTTTAGGGCTTTTTTAAAAGCTGTTTGAGTAGCAGAATTGCTAAGATTGGTATTAGTACCTGCTTGAATTCCAATAATAGCGTTAGGGTCTTTAATTTTGGTAGCAATTTGAGTTGCTTTAGCATGAATACTAACAGTTAAATTTATGGTAGCTTTAGTGCCTCCCGAATTAATAGTTGTTAGAAGAGGATTAGCTTGATCATCATCTTTTAAATTAACTTTTTTAAAACTAATAGCTTTTAAATCATCACTATTTAAAGTAGGATCAGCTTTTTTAAGCTGATCTTTTAATTCATCATTAGTAGTTTTATTAGATGTGTCTGGATTAGAGGCTGCAGTAAGAGCTATTGTTTTATTTTTAATTTTATTAACAATTTCCTTAGCTGTATCTTCTACATCTTTGTCAAAGGTATTTTGGTCATTATTCAAACTACATGCAACCCCAGTAGTTCCTGCACTTCCCACTATTGTTATAGTGCTAAGCAAGCTTAATAATTTTTTCATCTTTAAATGTTTTAGTTTTTATATTATGACTTGATAATATTAATTATATAAAAATTTTTTAACTTCTAAACTTAAAGGTAATGGTGGAACAAATAAGAAAAATCAAAACTTATGAAAAGATTTAGTTAAAAATACAAAAACAATCATGCCAAATTTTAAAATTTTAACCTAATCAGGGAAAACAATTTCTTGATAAAATAATACATTTGGGTATTCTGGACTAAAATCATTATAAATACTAGCTTGACTATATGGAGCATAATTAAATTTAACATTAATTACAATATTATGATTTAAATATAATGAACTTTGTAATAAATTAAAAAAACCGTCAGTATATGATGAAGCCTTATCAGGTTTGGAACTTTTACTACTTGGATTTGTAACAAAGCAATTTATAAAATTAAAACAAGGTCAAGCTAATATATCAATAATGTTTGCCCCTTTATAATTTTTTCAATTATATGCTAAATTTCAATCTAGTATGTCTAAAAATCCACGCTCATTTTTTTTTAAATATTTATTTTTTGCTGATGTAATTAATGATCCATCAATATGTATTTTTAAATCCCTATTATAAGATGTTCGATTATCCACATTATCAAAATCAATATAATTATGAAAGGTAGGATAATGAGCTGGATAATCAATAATGTTAAAATTAATAGTATTATCCTGAGCATCATAACCATAATATAAGCTATTGGCTATAGTGCTAACTACTGAAGGATTAATTTTAATTCTCAATAAAGTTGGTTTATTATTAATTATTAAAGTTTGTAAATTAATGACATAATTTGGTCTAAAAAATTTACCGTTAATTCTAACATTATTAGTTGTTTGATTGTTAAAAATTATTTCAGTATCATAATATTTATCAGTATTTTCTATCGCATAAGTGTAATAATTATTTAATACATCATTTTTGTAACCATACATATTAATTTGAGATCCATCTTGATTTGTAAAGTATATAAAATTACTATAATCAACAATAGAGTTAGGAATTAATTGATAAGATGCTGGAGAATTATTGAAGACATTATCATTAAAACCTGTAGTTAAATTCATTCCATAAGTGTAAAACGAAAATTCTAAATAATCACGATAGCCATCAATAAAATTATCGCCCCCTGAAATGGCAACATTAATAATTTCAACATTAGATGGATTATCTGCTTCTGTATAAGCCACAACCTCAGTAGCATCACTGGTTTCTCCTTGTTGAATACTACCTCTATACCATTGAGAAGCCATAGAAAAATAAGAACCTGAAGCATGATCTGAATCATGAATATTAGTTAATTGGAAATAATGACCATATGGTGGATTATTCAAAGAATCATAAGGCATATCAGCAGGTGCTACAGTTGTATCAGTATGGTCGGTATTTACATCTGGATTAGAAGTTAAATCTGTTCATGAAGTTGTTTGCAATTTAGAAAGATCAAATTGAACTGTTATTTTAGGCAAACTTAATGTATCAGTTATATGACCAAACATTTCTTGATGAATATAAAGTGCATAAGTATATGATAAAGGATATAAAAAGAATCCTGCTTGAAGAGCTGTTTGAAAGCTTCCAACATAATAACCATCATAATAAAGCATCTTACTTAAATCAAAAACAACATCTCTATGTTTTCCATCATCAGGCACATTTGAAAAGAAATATCAAGGAGAGCCTTCATGATAAATATCTTTTCAGGTCTGCATAGTTGGAAGATTTTGAGTATTATCTAAAATAATACCAGTTGGTCCAGAATATTCTGCTAAATCAAAATCACATAAATTTAAAGAAAATTCAAAACTAGAATTATTAGGTAAATAAACTAATTTTAAATTAAATGTTCTTCAGTCGCCTACTTCAGGATTAGCACCTAATGAATTTAAATTAACAATATTAAAATTATTAAATACTGCATTATTGTGATTTTGTGGGTCACAAAACTGAATTTGCTCCTCACTTTCAATTTGAGTAAAAAACTTAAGCCTAGCAAATGCATTAAAATAATTTCAATATCTACTATTAAGCTTTGATAAAATAACATCTTTTAGCCTATCATCTTGCCCATTATACTCAGAATAATTAACATTTATATCTACATTTTCTGGGTCCTGAGCTTTATTTCCTACTTTATTTCCTACAATATTAGCATAATAACCATGGTTAAAATTATCAAAATTAACATTACTAATACTATTAAATGTAGATTTTTTTGTTGCGTGAAAATTATCATAAAAATGAAGGTAGCCTAAATTTGTTAGTGATCCACTTAATAGCGAAATTGATGTTAAAATAATTATTTGTTTTTTCATTTGTATATTTCTTCTGTTTTTAATATACCATTTAAAGATAACCAGTTTTTATATTTGCAAAAATTTCATGATTGTAAATAATTTGAATTGTTTTAATTCCTGGTGCATCACTAGTAGGTAGAGTCCCTTTAAAAGTAATTTGATTTGCATAATTTTCTAAATCATCTAGTCCTGGTACTCCTTCTTCTAATTGTTGTAAAATTTCATGCGAAGGAATCTTACTAGCATCTGGCTTTTCTCAGTCATATCATAATACAAAACCGGAATCATAACTTTTTGTTATTAAATTAAACAATGATCCAATGCTGTTAAAATAAATTGTAAAATCTGGAACCTTATAAGATGCCTTTTTATTTGTAATAATAAGATTGATATAATTTGCAGTTCCATCAGTATGAAGATAATTATTTTTTAAAGGACTATCTGTAAAATTAGTATATTGATAATTATTATTGCCTAGATTGTATTGCTTATTAAAGGCATTTTTTAAACTTTGATTATAACTCTTAATTTGAACTTGATTATTTATATAGAATCCCCCTCAATTATCATAAATATTTAATTGATTTTTCATCTGCAATTCGTTAATTAAGGTGTAGATTTCGCTTTGGTCAGGTGTTAAGCTTCATTTAACATGTAATGGAATTAGATTAGAAAGCTGTACTCCGTTTCATGAAACTTGGATTCCTAAAACCGTTTCACTTTTATCATTTTTTAAATTTATTTTTGATAAATTTTTTGCTTTTACATAATTCCCATCAGGAACTTTTTGTAGTAATTGAATGTCTTGCTCATATTTATACTGAATCTTGTTTTGATCAAAAATTTGATCCATCAATAATTGATAGTAGGTTTTATTTTGGAATTTATCTTTTAAATTGCCTCAAAAATTATTTCAATCATTACTAATAGTAAGGTTATTATTTTTAAATTCAGAACTTAATTTATTTAAAGACATATTACTACCATTATTATTATTTTTTGATGAATTGCAAGCAATCACACTTGTTCCTGTATTTATAACTACAGTTAAAGTGCTTAATAAGCTTAATATTTTCTTCATTTTCATATCCCTTCTGTTTTTTAATATTTCATTTAAAGATAACCAGTTTTTATATTTGCAAAAATTTTATGATTGTAAATAATTTGAATTGTTTTAATTCCTGGTGCATCATTAGTAGGTAGAGTCCCTTTAAAAGTAATTTGATTGGCATAATTTTCTAAATCATCTAGTCCTGGTACTCCTTCTTCTAATTGTTGTAAAATTTCATGCGAAGGAATCTTACTAGCATGTGGATTTTCTCAGTCATATCATAATACAAAGCCGGAATTATAACTTTTTGTTATCAAATCAAACAATTTTTGAATATCCCCTAAAGGTTTAGATAATAGCACTTTTAGCTGTAAATATGGGTATAAACTCTTAGGATTAAAAATGTAATTAAGCTTTTGTAAATAATGGTTTCACATAAGAGGTCGATCTTTAGTTTTAGCCGCTGTATAATGCATAAAATTACTTTTAAATCTTTCAAAAAAGTTTTTTAAATATAAAAAGATATTAAAATTTTGTAAATGTATTTGAGCTGGAAAATTATTATAAGTATGATAAAAATTAGCAATTGGTTTAGAATAATCACCTTTTCGTAATTCTGCAGGAGTTCCAAGCAAATTATCAAAAATTAGTGCCATACGAGGATAAGTTCAAAAATTGCTATAGTAATTAATTGATTGAGTTTTTTCAACAGGCTTAACATGCATACCTTGTAAACCGTTTAATAAAAGGTCTACAATAGCTCCTAGTATTCATCCGAGAGGTGGGGTACTAGCTTCAGTTGAAGCTAAGGTTGTATCAAGTAATCCCCCCGCTATATTAGTTACGGTTCCTGCTCATTCAGGAATATTATAATTTTGTACAATCTCTTTATTAACAATGTAATTGTAACGAATAGAAACATTAAAATATAAATCTTGAAGTCATCCATAATGAGTAATATCATTGTCAATATCATTTAATAATTTACCATAAAGGCTTAAATCGTAGTATTCATCAGAAGTAAAGTAATTATAATATTGCCTTGCTCAATTTTCAAAATATCAAATATTTAGAAAATCATTAAGAATTTGATTTATAAAAATTTTAGACTGAGATTGGACGATGCCTGCCTTTTGTGAATAACTAAAATCATCAGGTCCAATAAAACCTGGTGTTAAATTTAAATCTGAAGATGATTGAAAAGTAGTTGCTGAAGAATAATTATGATAACTAAAATTTTGTAAATTATAACTTGTTTTATTAATATACCCTCTTGAATAATAATGATATCTTGGATTTAAAAGCTCTGAATGATAAAAAGATCCAATTTTATTAATATAACTAGGATGATATTGCAAATTTGGTTTATAGTAATGAATATAATTAAAACTACCAAATAACCCGTTTTTTGCGTTAACAGAAGGGGTGTTTGTATAAGTTTCAGTATCTTTTTTTAAAAATAATCCGCCTCCAATATTTCATTTCGGTTTAATTTCGTTAATGCATCCATGATTTACTGCTCTAAAGCTATAATCTTGACCTTTAATTAAATTATAATTATTCTGAATAATTTGACTGTAATTTTCAGCAGTTTGAGAACTACTGTTTAAAAGGCTATTTCAACCAACATTTTGAGCTGAGGATAGGTTTTTGGTACTAACTGTATATGTTTTACTATCTGTCTCCCCATTTTTAATGTTTATATCATATAAATCTCCTAAATAAATAATAGGAGCTGATACGATAACCAATGCTGAACATAAA